>CAKTSA010000006.1 GCA_934597585.1 uncultured Oscillospiraceae bacterium | reverse complement strand
CCCTTTTGAGAATGCTCGCATATCTTCTGGAGATTCTCGCTCAGAACAAAAATTGGGCACTTGTTCAGTAGTTATTACCTATTACTTTTTTACCGAAAAAGTAATAGCGATTTGTGATGCCCGTAACCGGAATTCTGTTTGCCCAACGCTCTGAGCGTCCCCTCAGGACCATTGCGTTAAATCAAACCCGCTGTATGGACCACAAGTCCCTGCAGCGGGTCTTTTTTTAACCAAAAACACTTTTTTCAGGAGGATCACACCATGAAAACGAAACGTATCACATCTCTCATTCTCGCCCTTGCGCTGGTGCTGAGCCTGTGTCTGACCGGCTGCGGCAGCCAGGGCAGCGACACCCAGGAGCCCGGCGAAGACAATGCCGGCAGCGATGCCGCCACCTACACCGTCGGCATCTGCCAGCTGGTCCAGCACGACGCGCTGGACGCCGCCACCCAGGGCTTTATCGACGCGCTGAACGAAGCCCTGCCCGGCCAGGTGAAGATCGTGGAGAAGAACGCCTCCGGCGATTCCGTCAACTGCTCCACCATCGTCAACGGCTTCGTGTCTGACGGCGTGGACCTGATCATGGCCAACGCCACGCCCGCCCTGACCGCTGCAGCCTCCGCCACCAGCGACACCCCCATCCTGGGCACCTCCGTCACCGCTTACGGCGTGGCCCTGGACATGGATGACTTCACCGGCACCGTGGGCGGCAACATCTCCGGCACCTCCGACCTGGCCGACCTGGAGAAGCAAGCCGCCATGATCACCGAGTGGTTCCCCCAGGCCAAGAAGGTCGCTCTGCTGTTCTGCTCCGCCGAGGCCAACTCCCGCTACCAGATCGAAGAGGTGGCCAAGTACCTGGCTGACGCCGGTATCGAGACCGCGGAATACGCCTTCACCGACACCAACGACGTCGCCTCCGTCACCCAGGCCGCCTGCGACTACGCCGACGTGGTCTACATCCCCACCGATAACACCGCCGCCGCCAACACCGAGGCCATCGCCAACGTGCTGATCCCCGCCGGTGTGCCCGCCATCTGCGGTGAAGAGGGCATCTGCTCCGGCTGCGGCGTGGCGACCCTGTCCATCAGCTACTACGACCTGGGCAAGACCACCGGCCAGATGGCCGCCAGGATCCTGACCGGCGAGGCGGACATCTCTTCCATGCCCATCGAATACACCACTGCGACCCCCAAGTACAATCCCACCATCTGTGAAGCCCTGGGCATCACCCCGCTGGACGGCTACACCGCCATTGAGGACTGATTCCCGCCTTCCCACGGGAGGATGCGGCCCGCGCCGCGTCCTCCCCCACTCTGTTGACAAAGGAGCATGACCTATGAGTTTCCTTTCCTCGCTGATGAACGCGCTGCCCGGCGCGGTCGCCCAGGGTCTGGCCTGGGGCATTATGGCCATCGGCGTCTATATCACCTTCCGCATCCTGGACGTGGCCGACCTGACAGTGGACGGCTCCCTGGCCACCGGCGGCGCCGTGTGCGTCATGCTGATCCGGGCGGGCGTGAACCCGTGGCTTGCCATGCTGTGCGCACTGGTATCCGGCATGCTGGCCGGTCTCATCACCGGCCTCTTCCACACCCGGTGCGGCATCCCCGCCATCCTGGCCGGTATCCTGACCCAGCTGGCGCTGTACTCCATCAACCTGCGGATCATGGGCGGCAAGGCCAACCAGGCCGTCAGCGTGGACAAGTACCACCTGCTGCTGAGCCAGCGGTACGTCCGTGAGCTGTCGCTGAATAACCCGCTGCCGCTGCTGATCGTGCTGACCGTCGTGATCGTGGCCGCGCTGTACTGGTTCTTCGGCACGGAAAAGGGAAACTCCGTCCGGGCCACCGGCGCCAACCCCCACATGGCCCGGGCCCAGGGCATCAACACCAACGCCAACATCGTGCTGGGCCTGATGCTCTCCAACGGCCTGGTGGCCCTGTCCGGCGCACTGCTGGCCCAGTATCAGGGCTCCAGTGACATCAACATGGGCCGCGGCGCCATCGTCATCGGCCTGGCCGCCGTTATCATTGGCGAGGTCATGTTCGGCAAGGTGTTCCACAACATCGGCGCCAAACTGCTGGCCGTCTCCGTGGGCGCTATCGTCTACTACATCGTGCTGCAGATCGTCCTGCAGATCGGCCTGAACACCAACGACCTGAAGCTGATCACCGCGCTGATCGTGGCCCTGTTCCTGACACTGTCCTATCTGAACCTGAAGAAGACCCGCCGCAAGCCCCAGCGCGCCGCCAAGGAAGGAGTGGAGCAACATGCTTGAACTGAAAGACCTGCATAAGACCTTCAACCCCGGCACCGTCAACGCCAAGACCGCCCTGAATGGCCTGAGCCTGACGCTGCAAAGCGGCGAATTCGTCACCGTCATCGGCGGTAACGGCGCGGGAAAGTCCACCATGCTCAACGCCACCGCCGGCACGCTGCAGCTGGATTCCGGCGAGGTGTATCTGGACGGCATAGACGTGACCGACCTGCCGGAGTACAAGCGGGCCGCCTACATCGGCCGCGTGTTCCAGGACCCCATGATGGGCACCGCCCCCTCCATGCACATTGAGGAGAATCTGGCGCTGGCGGCACGGCGCGGCCAGAAGCGCAGCCTCCGCTGGGGCATCTCCAGGGAGGAGCGGGAGAAATACCGTGCCCTGCTCAGCGACCTGGGTCTGGGCCTGGAAAAGCGCCTCTCCTCCGAGGTCAGCACCCTGTCCGGCGGCCAGCGCCAGGCTCTGACGCTGATGGCCACGCTGAAAAGCCCCAAGCTGCTGCTGTTGGACGAGCACACCGCCGCCCTGGATCCCAAGACCGCCGCCAAGGTCATGGACCTGACAGACCGGATCGTCACCCAGGAAACGCTGACCACCCTGATGATCACCCACAACATGCGGGATGCCATTCAATACGGCAGCCGCCTCATCATGCTCCACGAGGGCCGGGTGATCCTGGACATTTCCGGCGAGGAGAAGAAGCGCCTCACCGTCACCGACCTGCTGGCCCAGTTCGCCAAAGCCAGCGGCGATGAATTCGCCAGTGACCGGGCACTGCTGTCCTGACAAATACGCTATTTTTCACCTTTCTCAAAAGGCAGAGGGCTGCTCCTGCGGGAGCAGCCCTCTGCCTTCATGTTCTTTACCGCTCCGGATCCCAGGAGGCCCGCTGGCGGTCGCCGCCGCCGTCGGTCTGGTCATAGGCCGCCTTGCTGCCCCGGCGTTCGAAGCCCAGATAGCGGGTACCCTGGAAGGTCAGCTGGCCAAAATCGCCCTCCACCAGCATGCCGTATTCCCGACCGCTGACGTGCAGCTCCATCCGGTCGCCGCTGGCCACCTGGAAGGTCACGTAGTAGGTGGTGGAGGTGGTGGTATGCATACCGTGGGCGCCGGTAGCGTCTCCGCCGTTGGCGTGGTGGTGTACATCGGTGTTCTGCCGCTTGGACACCACCGTGGCCTCCACCGTCAGGCGGGGCGAATTGTTGTTCTTGTTCCACGTGCTGATCCCCTTCACCGCCGTGACGATGAACATCACGATCACAAAGCCGAATATCAGAAAGAACATCACATTGAACATATCGAATCCCATTCCAAATCCCATCGCGCAGCTCCTTTCGCCAGTCAAACGTGTTTTCTCTTTTCCTTATTCTATCCCATTGCCGCCGGAATGTCCATCAACTTCAGGTTGCACAGAGAAAAATATTCCGCAACCTGGAGTTTACACGGTCTTATTCCTTGGTCAGATGCCGCATAGCGGTCTTCAGCATCAGCTTTTTGGTACCCACGGTATCGAAGGCCACCTCGATCAGCGCGTCGCCGCCCATAGGCCGCACCGACAGCACCAACCCGCGGCCGAAGGCGGCGTGCTTCACGCTCTCACCCGCCTTGATATCCAGCAGCGGCGCGCTCTCCTTCTTCACCGACGCAGCCGCCACGTAGGCGGGCTTCTTCGCCGCAGGACGCTCGGCGTAGCCCACGGTGCTGCGGCCCGCATAGCCGCCGCCAAAGCCGCCGTAGGCGGTGTCGTCGTTGTAATCGTCGCTCCAGTGGCGCTCCTGCCTAGGCTCCGGCTTGCCCACCCATTGGCTGTTCTCCTCCGGGATCTCCTCCAGGAAGCGGGAGGGCATGGCCGGCGTGGTGCGGCCGAACAGCATGCGCTGCTTGGCGTGGGTCATGGTCAGATGCTCCCGGGCGCGGGTCATGGCCACATAGCACAGCCGCCGCTCCTCCTCCATCTCCTCCTCGTCGCCCATGGCGCGGTTGCCGGGAAACAGCCCGTCCTCCATGCCCACCACGAATACCTCCGGGAATTCCAGGCCCTTGGCACTGTGCATGGTCATCAGCATCACGCAATTGTCGCCCTCCTCCGTGCTGTCCAGATCGGTGTACAGCGCCACCTCGTCCAGAAAGCCCGCCAGGCTGGGATCGTCCGGCTGGTTGTCCAGGAAGGCGTGGATACTGGAGGTCAATTCCTGCACGTTCTCCAGCCGTCCCCGGCTCTCCATGTCGTTCTTCTCCGTCAGCATAGTCACGTATCCGCTGCGATTGCAGACGAATTCATAGAACTCCGGCAGGGGCATCTCCCCCGCTTTGCCCCGCATTTCCTCTATCATATCTATAAAGTCTTTCAGCTTTACAGCAGCCGATTTCAATTCCGGATAGTCGGATGCCCGCCGGAATATCTCATACAGCGGCACACCATGGACCGTGGCCAGCAGCTGGGCCTTGTCCACCGTGGCAGCACCGATCTTCCGGGAGGGCACATTGACGATCCGCCGCAGCCGCAGATCGTCGGTGGGGTTGTTGATGACGCATAGATACGCCAGCATATCCTTGATCTCCGCCCGGTCAAAGAACTTCATGCCGCCGATGATCTTATAGGGCACGCCGCTGCGCTTGAAGGCATATTCCAGCGCGTTGGACTGGGCGTTCATGCGGTACAGCACCGCGTGATCCTTCCAGCTGAGCCCCCGGTTGTAGTTCATCAGCACCTGGCCCACCACGAAGTTGGCCTCATCCCCCTCGTTGAAGTTGGTCTTGATGAGCACCTTCTCCCCTTCGCCGTTGCGGGTCCACAGGGTCTTGCCCTTGCGCCCCATATTGTGGCGGATCACGGCGTTGGCGGCGTCCAGAATGTTCTGGGTGGAGCGGTAGTTCTGCTCCAGCCGGATCACCCGCGCCCCCCGGTACTGCTTTTCAAAGCTGAGGATATTCTCAATATTGGCGCCCCGGAAGCGGTAGATGCTCTGGTCGTCGTCGCCCACCACACAGATGTTCTGATATCCCCCCGCCAGCAGACTGGTCAGCAGATATTGCAGGTGGTTGGTGTCCTGATACTCGTCCACCAGCACATAGCGGAACTTCCGCTGATAGTACTCCCGCACATCCTGACACCCCTGCAGCAGCTGCACCGTCAGCAGAATGATGTCGTCAAAGTCCAGCGCATTGGCGTCCCGCAGTTTTTTCATGTAATGGGAATATACTTTCGCGATCCTGGTTTTCCGCCAATCGTTGTTCTTCTCCCAATAGGCGCGGAAATCCTCCGGCAGCATCATCTCATCCTTTGCCCGGGAAATGACCGACTGGATCTCCCGGACCGGAAAGGTCTTTTCATCCAGCTCCAGCTCCTTCAGGCAGTCCTTGATGACCCGCTTGCTGTCGTCCGTATCATAGATGGTAAAGTCCCTGGAATACCCCACCCGCTCGATATCCCGCCGCAGGATGCGGACACAGGCGGAGTGGAAGGTGGACGCCCACACGTCTCGGGCCTCCTCCCCCAGCATGCGCTCCAGGCGCTCCTTCAGCTCGTTGGCCGCCTTGTTGGTAAAGGTGATGGCCAGCACCTCCCAGGGGCGGGCAGGCTCCACCGCGCACAGATACTGCACCAGCGGCCGCTGCTCCGGCGTAGGGTCTGCCACATACTCCTCCAGAAACGCCACCTCGTCCTCCGAGATGGGGATGGGGATCTCCTGCGTGTCGCTGCCCCGGCCATAGCGCAGCAAATTGGCCACCCGGTGGATCAGCACCGTGGTCTTGCCGCTGCCTGCGCCGGCCAGCAGCAAAAGCGGCCCTTCCGTGGCCAGCGCACCCTGCCGCTGCATGTCGTTCAGGCGGCCATAGTCCACGGCGATGGCCTGCCGCCGCGCTTGAATAAACCTTTGTTCTAGTTCTGTCATATCATGCCTTCCCCTATCCCTTGTGGTATTGTTTCCTATTTTAATACAAAATCCTGTTCAGGTCAATATCTTCCCAAATTTTTCGCATTTTTGTTCTATTTTCTATTGACAGAAACCGGTGTTCGATATATAATGTATCTCGAACAAACATTCCAACGGAGGTAACTGTTATGACGACCTTTGCTTACAGCATCGTGATCCTGGGCCTTTTTTCCGCATCCGCCAGCGTGATGCGCCTGGTCGACCGGCTGGAGCGTCCCCGGCGCCGCCGCACCGCGGCCTGAACCATGGACCTTCTGGAAAAGCTGACCATCCTCTCCGACGCCGCCAAGTATGACGCCGCCTGTACATCCAGCGGCGTCAGGCGGAAGTTCCAGCCGGGGAAGATCGGCAACACCACCTCCTCCATCGCCGGCTGCTGCCACAGTTTTTCCGCCGATGGCCGCTGCGTCACGCTGCTGAAGGTGCTGATGACCAACTGCTGCGTCTACGACTGCAAATACTGCGTCAACCGCCGCTCCAACGACACCCGCCGCACCGCCTTCACCCCCCGCGAGCTGGCGGAGCTGACCATCGGCTTCTACCGGCGGAACTATATCGAGGGGCTCTTCCTCTCCTCCGGCGTGCTGCGCAGCGCCGACTACACCACCGAGCAGATGATCCGCGCCCTGCGCATCCTGCGGCAGGAGTACGGCTTCAACGGCTACATCCACGCCAAGGCCATCCCCGGCACCTCGCCGGAGCTGGTGCAGCAGCTGGGCCTGCTGGCCGACCGCATGAGCGTCAACATCGAGCTGCCCTCCCAGCAGGGCCTCCAGACCCTGGCCCCGGACAAAACCCGCGAGGCCATCCTGCGCCCCATGGGTCTGATCCGCGACAAGGTTTTCGAGAGCAAGCAGGAGCTGGTGAAATACAAGCATGCCCCCTCCTTCGCCCCCGCCGGTCAGAGCACTCAGCTGATCGTGGGCGCCACCCGGGATACCGACCGGCACATCCTTCACCTGACAGAGGCCCTCTATCAGAAGTACCGTCTCAAGCGTGTCTTCTACTCCGCCTATGTCCCCGTGGTGGAGAACAGTCTCCTTCCCGCCCTGGATACCAAGCCGCCCCTGCTGCGGGAACACCGTCTCTATCAGGCGGACTGGCTGCTGCGGTTCTACGGCTTCCAGGCCAACGAGCTGCTGGATGAGGCCCACCCGGACTTCGACCCCCAGCTGGACCCCAAGTGCAGCTGGGCGGTGGCCCATCTGGAGCAATTCCCCGTGGAGATCATGCGGGCTGACTACGAAACGCTGCTGCGGGTGCCCGGCATCGGCCCCACCAGCGCCCGCCGCATCGTCTCCGCCCGCCGCACCGCCCACCTCCGATTTGAGGATCTGAAAAAGCTGGGCGTGGTGGTCAAGCGGGCCCAGTATTTCCTGCTGTGTGACGGCCAGGCCGCGCCGGGCCTCCGGTTCTCCCCCGCCACCATCACCCAGCAGCTGAAAATGGTCGAACGCGGCATGCTGCCCTCCGGCGAAATGCAGCAGCTGTCCCTGTTCGACGCAGTGGGGTGACCGATCATGGCATGGCGCGATGTGGTCTTTCAATACGACGGCACCTTCGAAGGCTTTCTCTGCTGCGTATTTGAAAGCTATGTACATAAAGAATTCCCCATCGCCTTTTCCGGCGATGAGGAATGCTGGTCTCTGTATGAAGTCCGCTATGTGGTGACGCAGAAGGCACATGCCGACCGGGTATACAACAGCCTCCTGCAGCGCTCCAGAATGGCGGCGGATGTGGTGCGGCGTGCCTTTCTCACCTGCCTGCCGGAAAAGGAATCCCGGCTGTACGCCCTGATCAAAAAGCTCTACGACGAAGGCCCCGCCTTTCTCCGCAACACCGCCGACCCGGTGTACTACCCCGTGGCCAAAGCGCTGCGCCACATGAGCGGCGAGCTGGAGAAGCTCCGCGGCTTCGTGCGTTTTTCGGACTATAGCGGCGTCCTCGGCGCGGAGATCGAGCCGAAGAACCGGGTCCTCCCCCTGCTGCGGCGCCACTTCTGTGACCGCTACGCCAACGAGGCCTTCTTCCTCTACGACCGCACCCACAAGGAGCTGCTGGTCTACGCCGACCGCCACTCCCGGCTCCTCACCGTCGACAGTCTGCAGCTGGCCCTCCCCGGCGACGAAGAGGTCCAGTTCCGCCGCCTGTGGAAGCGCTTCTATGAGACCATTGCCATCAAGGAGCGCTATAACCCCCGCTGCCAGAACACCTTCATGCCCAAGCGCTACCGCGGCACCATGACGGAGTTCCTCCCCGACGACTACGAATCCCGGCAGCAGGACGTCAATCCGCCAGCAGCTTCCGGAGCTTTTCCAGCCCCCGGTGCTCCAGCCGGGATATCTGCACCTGAGACACCCCCACGATCCGGGCCGTCTGCTCCTGTGTCAACCCCTTGAAAAACCGCAGCAGGATCGTCATCCTCTCCTTTTCCGGCAGGGTGTCGATGGCCTCCCGCAGGGCGATGCTCTCCACCAGCCGCTCCTCCTCCGCGTCGGTGCCCAGGGTAGATTCCAGCGTCAGCCCCTCCGCCGTCTCCTGCTGCAGGGATTCCGGCGCCACGGTGGCCAGGTCGATGCTGGCGATCTCCTCCACCGACATACCCGTGGCCTCCGACAGTTCTGACACTCTCGCCTCCCGGCCCAGCTGATGCCGCAGCCGCTCCCGGGCCGACCAGAGGGTCTGGCCCTTCTCCCGGATGGTCCGCCCCACCTTGATGGCGCCGTCATCCCGCAGAAAACGCCGGATCTCACCGGCTATTTTCGGCACCGCGTAGGTGGAAAACTGCGTGCCGTAGTTCAGATCAAATCCCTTCACCGCCTTGATGAAGCCGATGCACCCCAGCTGATACAGGTCGTCCGTCTCCACACCGCAGCCGTAGTAGCGCTTGACGATGGACCAGATCAGGCCGCTGTTCTCCGTCAATACCTGCTGGCAGGCTTCGTCGTCTCCCCCCTGCGCCCGCTCCAGCAGCGCGAACATCTCGCTCATCGCTTCATGCGGGGCGAGATCCGCTTCCGCATGGTGACGGTGGTCCCCCGCCCCGGCACTGACTTGACCACCAGCTTGTCCATAAAGCTCTCCATGATGGTAAAGCCCATACCGCTGCGTTCCTCACCGCCGGTGGTGAACATCGGCTGCCGGGCCTGCTGGATGTTCTCGATCCCCGCGCCCCAGTCCCGGACAGTGATCTCCAACGTGTTGTTCTCCAGCAGCTTCAGCTTCACCACGATCCTCCCCAGCTGATCCGGATAGCCGTGGACGATGGCGTTGGTGACCGCCTCGCTGACAGCGGTCTTGATGTCCCCCAGCTCGTCCAGCGTAGGGTCCAGCTGCGCCGCGAAGCCCGCCGCCGCCACCCGGGCAAACCCCTCGTTGCTGCTGCGGCTGAGGAATTCCAGGTTTACATAGTTTTCAATGCGCTGCATATGTACGCTCCTCTCATATCGTATGTTTCTGCCCCGCCGCTCTGCGGCGTCCCCGGCAGTTTCTATTGGATGGTCATCATTCGTCCCAGACCGGCGGCCTCCAGCACCTTTTTCGGCTGGGGCGCCACGCGCCGCAGTGTCACGCGGCCGCCCAGCTCCCGCATGCGCTGCCAGCCCCGCAGCGCCACGGCGATCCCGGCGCTGTCCATAAAGGTGATGCCGCTGAAATCCAGCACCAGCTCCGACGGCAGCGAGGCCTCGATCTCCCGCTCCAGCTTCGTCAACAGTCCTTTCGCCCCGTGATGATCCAGCTCCCCCTTCAGATACAGCTCCAGGACCCTGTCCTGGCAAGTGGCGGTTATCTCCATGTTCGACGCTCCTTTACGCTCATTTGTATCCCTTCTCCGGCCACATCGGTATGCCAGCGGCATACCGTTTTCTTATGCCCAAAAAAATAATCACCGCAGAGAAAACTCTCTACGGTGATTATACGAAAATTCACTTGCAGTTTTGCGCGAAATCCGCCGATGCCGCCGATAAATCATAGCTTTTTGCCAGTTTCACGCGGCGGCCGTTTTCCGCCTTACAGCTTCATGGCTGCGGCGGATTCCTCCAGCTTGGCGATGAGGGAGCGGGCCTTTTCCGCCTTTTCCCGTTCGGCGTTCACCACGTTCTCCGGGGCACGGGAGGTGAAGGACTCGTTGGCCAGCTTGGCCTCGATGCGCTTCAGGTTGTCCTCTGCCTTGGCCTTCTCCTTAGCGATGCGCTCCAGCTCGGCGTCGATGTCCACCAGCTCCGCCAGCGGCAGATAGATGTTGGCGTCGTGGGTGGCCACAGTGACCATGCCCTTCAGATCAGCGGGAGCCTGAGCGGTGACCGTCACCTCGCTGGCGTAGGCCATACGGGTGATGAAGTGCTTGCCCATCTCATAGGTCTCAGGCCGCTTGGTTACCAGGATCAGCTGTGCCTTCTTGGAGGGCGGCACGTTCATCTCGGCGCGGCGTGCGCGGACAGCGGTGATGGCGTCCTTCACATTCTCCATGTCGGACTCCGCCTGGGGGAAGTGGAGGCTCTCCTGATAGGTGGGCCACGCGGCGCGGATCAGGAAGTCGCCCTCGTGGGGCAGTGCCTGCCAGATCTCCTCCGTCAGGAAGGGCATGAAGGGGTGCAGCAGCTCCAGGATGCACAGCAGCACATAGCACAGCACGTTCTCGGCGGCCAGCTTGGCCTGGGCATCCTCGCCGTTCAGGCGGGTCTTGGTCAGCTCGATATACCAGTCGCAATAGGTGTCCCAGATGAAGTCGTAGATCTTGGCGGAGGCCACGCCCAGCTCGTAGGCGTCCATGTTCTCCGTCACCTCGCGGATCAGCGTGTTCAGCTTACTGAGGACCCACTTGTCCTCCAGCTCCAGCTTCTCCGGCAGCTGCACCTTGTCGATGGTGAGATTCATCATGACAAAGCGGCTGGCGTTCCAGATTTTATTGGCAAAGTTCCGCATAGCCTCGCACTTCTCCACAAAGAAGCGCATGTCATTGCCGGGGCTGTTGCCGGTGATCAGGTTGAAGCGCAGCGCGTCGGCGCCGTACTTCTCCGCCATCTCCAGTGGATCGATGCCGTTGCCCAGGGACTTGGACATCTTGCGGCCCTTGTCGTCCCGCACCAGGCCGTGGATGAGCACCGTCTTGAAAGGCTCCTTCTTCATCTGCTCCATACCGGAGAAGATCATACGGGCCACCCAGAAGAAGATGATGTCATAGCCCGTGACCAGCACGGAGGTGGGATACCAGTAGTTCAGGTCGGGGGCGTCCAGATCGGGCCAACCCAGGGTGGAGAAGGGCCACAGAGCGGAACTGAACCAGGTGTCCAGCACGTCCTCCTCCCGGGTCAGATGGGTGCAGCCGCACTTCTCGCACTTGGTGGGATCCTGACGGCTGACGTTGATGTGGCCGCACTCGTCGCAGTACCACGCGGGGATCTGGTGGCCCCACCACAGCTGACGAGAGATGCACCAGTCATGGACGTTCTCCATCCAGTTGATATAGGTCTTGGTGAAGCGCTCCGGCACGAACTTGACGGTGCCGTCCTCCACCACGCGGATGGCCTCCTTGGCCAGGGGCGCCATCTTCACGAACCACTGGGCGCTGATCAGCGGCTCCACGTCGTTGTGGCAGCGGTAGCAGGTGCCCACGTTGTGGCTGTAAGGCTCGGTCTTAACCAGATAGCCCTCGGCCTCCAGGTCGGCCACGATGGC
Organism: uncultured Oscillospiraceae bacterium; assembly: GCA_934597585.1. GTDB lineage: Bacteria > Bacillota > Clostridia > Oscillospirales > Oscillospiraceae > Vescimonas. The sequence continues at coordinate 58,740 of CAKTSA010000006.1, read as the reverse complement.
CTTGCGGCATTCGTAGCGATCCATGCCCTGATAGCGGCCGCCGTTCTCGTTGATGGTGCCGTCGTCGGCGATGCAGCGGATGACCTCCAGATTGTGGCGTAGGCCCACCTCGAAGTCGTTGGGGTCGTGGGCGGGGGTCATCTTCACCGCGCCGGTGCCGAAGCCGATCTCGCAGTACTCGTCGCCCACGATGGGGATCTCACGGTTCATGATGGGCAGGATGCACTTCTTGCCGATCAGGTGCTTGAACTTCTCGTCCTCCGGGTTCACAGCCACGCCGGTATCGCCCATCATGGTCTCGGGACGGGTGGTGGCGATGATGATATCGCCGCTGCCGTCGGCCAAGGGATAGCGGACGTACCACAGGTTGCCGGGCTTCTCGGTGTACTCCACCTCAGCGTCGGACAGGGCGGTCAGGCAGTGGGGGCACCAGTTGATGATGCGGCTGCCCTTGTAGATCAGGCCCTTTTCATACAGCTCGCAGAAGGTCTCGCGGACGGCGCGGGAGCAGCCCTCGTCCATGGTGAAGCGGTCGCGGCTCCAGTCGCAGGAGGCGCCCATCTTCTTCTGCTGCTCCACGATGCGGCTGCCGTACTTCTCCTTCCAGGCCCAGACCCGCTCCAGGAACTTCTCCCGGCCCAGATCGTGGCGGGTCAGACCCTCGCTCTTCCGCAGGTCCTCCTCCACCTTGATCTGGGTGGCGATGCCGGCGTGGTCGCTGCCCGGCAGCCACAGGGCCTCGTAGCCCTGCATCCGCTTATAGCGGATCAGGATGTCCTGCAGCGTGCAGTCCATGGCGTGGCCCATGTGCAGCTGCCCCGTCACGTTGGGGGGCGGCATGACGATGGAGAAGGGCTTCTTGTCGGGGTTGGGATCGGCGTGGAAGCAGTCGTTGTCCATCCACATCTTGTAGATGCTGGACTCCACCTCCCGGGGATCGTACACTTTCGGTAATTCCTTATGCATAGGGGATTCTCCTTTCCGGTATTTCGGCAAAAAGGGCAACAAAAAATCGCTCCGTTTTGCCATAGCAAAACAGGGCGAACGATTGTCCGTGGTACCACCTGTATTCGGGATATTTCCCGCACTCATGCGGTGCTGTCACACCGCGCCCCGCTAACGGAGGGCAGCCGTTGCGGCCTACTTCGCGTTCAGCCGAAAGCTCAGGGACGACTTTGGCGGGGCCTCACGAGCGCTTACACCGACCGCGCCCTCTCTTCGCCTCAGCTGACCGCCTACTGCTTCCCATCATCGCTGTTCAATATTGCAGACAGTATACTATATCCCACGGTAGATGTCAACTGTTTTTCACCTGGCGTTCCTCTTGACAGGGCAGGATTCTTCTGCTACAATTACTTCAAATTTGAACATTATTATTTTGGAGGAACATAAGTATGAACCTCAGCATGGAGTTCTCCCGGAAGGTGGCGCTGGCCTATGGCGGGGCGTGCAAACCCCTGTGCCGGGAGCTGAACCTGCCCCAGACCGCCTTTGATATTCTGCTGTTTCTGGCCAACAACCCGGCGTACAGCACGGCGGCGGACATTGTGGAGATCCGGAAGATCAAGGCCAATCTGGTGTCGGTGAACGTGGACAAGCTGGTGCGGGACGGTTATCTGACCCGCCAGGCGGTGGCGGGCGACCGGCGCAAGACCCGGCTCTGCTGCACGGAGAAGGCCCAGCCCACCATCCGCCAGGGGCGGCAGCTGCAGGAGGCGTTTCTGGAGCGACTGTTCCGCGGCATCGACCCTGCGACCAAGTCGGCTTTTCTGAAAACGCTGACCATGATGAACGACAATCTGGATGAACTATTAAAAGGAGAATAACCCCTATGCAAATCTTATTCACTGTCCTTGTGACCTTTTTCGCCGGTATGGGCGCGGGGCTGGGCACCGGCTTTGCCGGCATGAGCGCCGCCGCCGTCATCAGTCCCATGCTCATCACGTTCCTGGACATGGATCCCTATATGGCGGTGGGCATCGCCCTGTCCTCCGACGTGCTGGCCAGCGCCGTCTCCGCCTATACCTACGGCAGAAACAAGAATCTTGACGTGCGCAACGGCCTGATCATGATGGCCAGCGTGCTGGCCTTCACCGTGGTGGGCAGCTATGTCGCCAGCCTGGTGCCCCCCGCCACCATGGGCGGCTTTTCCGTGTTCATGACCTTCCTGCTGGGCGTCAAGTTCATCGTCCGGCCCGTCATGACCACCAAGGAGACCATGCTGGCGGTGTCCGCCAGAAAGCGGGCCGTCCAGTCCGTGGTCTGCGGCATCCTCATCGGCTTCATCTGCGGCTTCGTAGGCGCCGGCGGCGGCATGATGATGCTGCTGATCCTGACCTCCGTGCTGGGCTATGAGCTGAAGACCGCCGTGGGCACCAGTGTCTTCATCATGACCTTCACCGCCCTGACCGGCGCCATCTCCCACTTCGCCATCGGCGGTGCACCGGACTGGACGGTGTTCGCCCTGTGCGTGGTGTTCACCCTGGTCTGGGCCCGGATCGCCGCCGTCTTCGCCAACAAGGCCACACCAAAGACCCTGAACCGCGCCACCGGCGTGGTGCTGGTGGTGCTGGGCGCGGTGGTGATGCTGTTCAACCTGCTGACCTGATAGCAGCAAAGCTGTGACCCCGCCCGTGATTTCTTTACTTCCCTTTTGCGTATAACTATGGTACAATCGGGAGAGAGAAAACCACAGGAGGCGCGCACTATGGATATTTTCGATATTCTCGGGCCGGTGATGGTCGGCCCCTCCAGCTCTCATACCGCCGGCGCGGCCCGGATCGGCAGCATGGCCCGCACCCTGCTGGGCAGCAAGCCGGTCAAGGCCGCCATCCACCTGCATGGCTCCTTTGCCGATACCGGCCTGGGCCACGGCACCGACCGTGCCCTGGTGGCGGGACTGCTGGGCATGAAGCCGGACGACCTTCGCATCCCTACCGCCTTCGACGAGGCGAAGAAGCAGGGCCTCACCTTCACCATCGACACGGTGGAGCTCCGTGACGCCCACCCCAACACCGCCGTTATCGAGGCCTGGGGCGAGGGCGGCAAGCACCTGGAGATGCAGGCCTCCAGTCTGGGCGGCGGCCGCATCATGGTGGACAAGCTGGACGGCATCAAGGTCAGCTTCACCGGCGAATACAACACCCTGGTGATCCGCAACCTGGACTACTATTCCTCCGAGGCGGCGGTGACCACCATTCTCAGCCAGTTCCGCATCAACATCGCCAACATGAGCATGTGGCGGCACAAACGGGGCGGCGAATCCCTGATGATCATCGAGATCGACCAACATATCAAGCCGGAGCAGGTGAACTTTATCGGCCAGCTGCCGGGTATTCTGTCCATTATCTACTATGACCGGGAGGAGGATGAAGATGGCTCTGGATTCGATGAAGGAAATCTTTGACCTGATGCAGGAGAAGGGCAAGCCCTTCTGGGAGGTCGTATTAGAGGACGATATGGAGACCCGCCAGGTGACCCGCAACCAGTCCATGGCGAAGATGCTGACCACCTGGCAGGCCATGGTGGACGCGGCGGACAGCTATACCGGCCAGAAGCGCTCCGTCAGCGGCCTGGTGGGCGGCGACGGCATGAAAATGCGCCAGTACTGCATCCGGGGCGAGGCCATGTCCGGCGGCTACGTCAGCGAGGTCATTACCGAGGCTCTCAGCATGGCGGAGTCCAACGCCTGCATGCGCCGCATCGTGGCAGCCCCCACCGCAGGCGCCTGCGGCGTCCTGCCCGCGGTGCTGCTGCCCCTGTGCAAATATGAGGAGCTGAGCCAACACCAGATTCTGGAGGCTCTCTACGTAGCCAGCGGCATCGGCGCGGTCATCGCCTATCGCGCCTGCATCGCCGGCGCCTCCGGCGGCTGCCAGGCCGAGATCGGCACCGCCTCCGCCATGGCGGCGGGCGCACTGGTGGCCCTGCGGGGCGGCACCGGCGCGCAGATCGGCCACGCGGTGGCCATGGCTCTGAAAAACCTGCTGGGCCTGGTGTGCGACCCGGTGGCCGGTCTGGTGGAGATCCCCTGCGTCAAGCGCAACGTCATTGGCGCTGTAAACGCCGTCAGCGTGGCCGACATGGCCCTGGCCGGCATCGAGAGCCGCATCCCCGTGGACGAGGTCATCGACGCCATGGGCGAGGTGGGCCGCCGCATGCCGGTGGAATTCCGCGAGACCGCCCTGGGCGGCCTCGCCGCCACCCCCACCGGCCGCACCATCAAAAAACGGATGCACAAGCCCCAATAAGGCGGCAAGGAGTTCCCCCATCCATGAAAATACGCAAACTCAAGGGCTACGCCCCGGTACTGGTAATGGCCATCCTGGCCGTGGTACTGGGCGTGCTGATACTGTGCGGCGTGCTGGACCTGAACCGGCTGATGACGCTGGTGGCCGACAAGCCCGCCCTGGCGGTGCTGATGGCTCTGGCGCTGTTCGCCCTGAAGGGCATCTCGGTGGTCATCATCTACAACGTGCTGGTGGTGGCGGTGTCGCTGGTCTTTCCGCTGCCGGAGGCGCTGATCGTCAACGCCGTTGGGTTGGCCGTCAGCCTGTCTGTGTCCTATGCTGTTGGCCGCAAAACCGATCCCGCGGACCTCAATGCCATGCTGGAGCGGCATCCCAAGATCAAGCGGTTTTTCACCGCCTCCCAGGAGCTGGGCTTTGCCTCCTGCTTCGCCATCCACATGCTGGGGCTCAGCATGGAGATCCTGGGTGTGCTGTTCGGCATGACGCGCACCAACTTCTGGACCTACCTGATCAGCTCGTGGCTGGCCATCTATCCCGGCACCGTCTGCTTCACCATCCTGGGCAACCGGCTGGACTTCCGCTCACCGGTGTTCTGGGTGTTTCTGGTCATCAACGTGGTGCTCATCGCCTATGCGCTGTTCTACTGCCACCAAAAGCTGGTCGCGCCCCCGGAGCCGTCCTCCAAGGATCATACCACAGATAAACCCAAACCCGATAACGAGGCATAATGCCGGAAAGGACCATCCTATGCTGCTGTTTCACTCCATCCGCGCCCTGCTCTCCTTCTGGGAGTTCGGCATGGCACTTCTGATCCCCGCCGCGTTGGTGATGGCATTTCTGCTGCAGGCCGTCATCTTCCGGAGCCAGAAGCGCCCCTGGCTGCCCATCGCTGTGGTGGGCGGGCTGCTGGCCCTGTGCGAGCTTCTGGCGGACATCGCCATCATCGCCCTGGAACGCAGCGCTCTGGGCGTCGCCTTCTTCGGCATGGCGGCGGAAATGGTACTACTGTCGATCGTCATCGGCCTTGCCCTGGGACTGCTGGTCAGTCTGCTGGTGAAGAAAAAGGCAGCGTAACATATTCGATCATGCCGCCTGCGGCGGCATACCTCAACTCTTCACTTTTCCCTTTTATCTTTTCACTGCATAAAAAAATCTCCGGTCTTTCGACCGGAGATTTTTTATGCTTTAGTTTTCGCTGCGGCGCTTGTAGGACTCGTACTTGGTCTTGGCGTCCTCTTCCGCCTCGGCAAACAGGGTCTTGGCGTTCTCGGGGAAGCTCAGCTCCAAGGAGGCGTAGCGCACCTCGCCCTTCATGAAGTCATACAGCGGCATGGTGGGCTCCTTGGAGTCCAGCGTGAACTTCTTGGTGCTGGGATCGTAGCGATACAGATTCCAGTAACCGGAAGCCACCGCGTCCTTCATCTCCTGCTGGACATTGTTCATGCCCTTCTTGATGCCGTGGTTGATGCAGGGCGCGTAGCAGATCACCAGGGACGGGCCCTTGTGGGCCTCGGCCTCCTTGATGGCTTTGATCAGCTGATTGGGGTTGGCGCCCATGGAGCACTGGGCCACATAGACGTTGTCGTAGGTCATCATCAGCATGCCCAGGTCCTTCTTCTTGGTCTTCTTACCGCTGGCCTGGAACTGTGCCACAGCGCCCACGGGAGTGGCCTTGGAGGACTGTCCGCCGGTGTTGGAGTACACCTCGGTGTCCACCAGCAGCACGTTCACATCCTCGCCCATGGCGAAAACGTGATCCAGACCGCCGTAGCCGATATCGTAGGCCCAGCCGTCGCCGCCGTACATCCACATGGTCTTCTTGGACAGGTCCTTCTTGCGCTTCAGGATCTCGTCCACGATCTTCTGCTCCTCGGCGGAGAACTTGCCCTTCTCCAGCACGGCCACCAGAGCGGCGGTAGCAGGAGTGGAAGCATCCAGATCGTCATAGGTCTCCAGATACTTTGCGATAGCGGCCTTGACAGCCTCGTCCTTGGTGAGGGCGTCCAGTTCCTTCACATAGCCGGTGACGCAGTCCCGCAGCTGCTTGACCGCCAGGCACATACCATAGGAGAACTCGGCGTTGTTCTCGAACAGGGAGTTGGACCATGCCACACCCTTGCCCTCCTGGTTCTTGCAGTAGGGCACGCAGGGCATTGCCGCGCCCCAAGCCTGGGTGCAGCCGGTGGCGTTGGCCAGATACATCTTGTCGCCGAACAGCTGGGTCAGCAGCTTGATATAGGGGGTCTCGCCGCAGCCGGCGCAGGCGCCGTTGAACTCCACCAGGGGCTGCTTGAACTGGCTGCCCTTCAGGCTGAACTTATCCACCTTGTCGCCCTTGATGGGCAGGTTGAACAGGTACTCCCAGTTGGTCTGATCCAGAGACACCTCGTGGGTGGGCACCATCTTCAGCGCCTTGCCGCTCTTGGGGCAGGAGGAGACACAGCTGCCGCAGCTGGTGCAGTCCAGGGTGGACACGCCCATGGCGTACTTCATACCGGCCAGCTGGGGACCCTTGGCGTCCACCATCACCAGGCCCTCAGGGGCGTTGGCGGCTTCGGCCTCGTCCAGCAGGAAGGGACGAATGACCGCGTGGGGGCAGACGAAAGAGCACATGTTGCACTGCAGGCACTCAGTAGCGTCCCACACAGGCAGATGGGTGGCGATGCCGCGCTTCTCATAGCGGGAGGTGCCCAGCGGCATGGTGCCGTCCTCCATCCCCTTGAAGGCGGAGACAGGCAGGTTATCGCCCTTCTGGGCGTTGATGGGCACCAGAATGTTCTTGATGACGTAGGGCAGGTCATCGGCGGCGGGCTTGATGGCGGCGCCGGACAGGTTCTTCCACTCGGGCTTCACCTTGACCTCCACCAGCGCGTTGATACCGGCGTCCACGGCGGCGATGTTCATGTTGACGATCTTCTCGCCCTTCAGGCCGTAGGTCTTCTTGACGGCGGCCTTCATGTGCTCCACGGCATCCTCAACGGGGATGACGTTGGCCAGCTTGAAGAAGGCGGCCTGCAGCACCATGTTGGAGCGGTTGCCCAGACCCAGCGCCTGAGACTCCTTGTTGGCGTCGATGATGTAGAACTTGATGTCATTCTCGGCGATGTACTTCAGGATATCGCCGGGGATGTGCTGCTCCAGCTCGTTCTCCGTCCACTCGCAGTTCAGCAGGAAGCTGCCGTGGGGCTTCAGCTCGGAGATAATGTCGTACTTGGTCAGATACGTCTGGTTGTGGCAGGCGATGAAGTCCGCGTTGGAGACGTAGTAGGTGGAGCTGATGGGGTGCTTGCCGAAGCGCAGGTGGCTCTTGGTGATACCGAAGGACTTCTTGGTATCGTACTCAAAGTACGCCTGGCAGTACATATCGGTGGTCTCGCCGATGATCTTGATGGAGTTCTTGTTGGCGCCCACGGTACCGTCGGAGCCCAGGCCCCAGAACTTGCAGGCGATGGTGCCCTCCGGCTCGGTCAGCAGCGGCGCGCCGATGGGCAGGGACAGATGGGTCACATCGTCCTCAATGCCGATGGTGAAGTGGTTCTTGGGCTCGTCCTTGGACAGGTTGTCGAACACAGCCTTGATCTGGGCGGGGGTGGTGTCCTTGGAGGACAGGCCGTAACGGCCGGCGTAGATCAGAGGACGGTTGGCGTCGTTGATGTAAGCGGCGCAGATATCCTCGTACAGAGGCTCTCCAATGGAGCCGGCTTCCTTCACGCGGTCCAGAACGGCGATCTTCTTCACCGTCTTGGGCATGGCCGCCAGCAGATGCTTGGCGGAGAAGGGACGGAACAGATGCACCTGCAGGAAGCCCACCTTCTCGCCCTTGGCGTTCAGGTAGTTGACGACCTCCTGGGCGCAGCCGGACACGGAGCCCATGGCCACGATGACGCGCTCGGCATCCAGGGCACCGTAGTAGTTGAACAGGTGGTACTCGCGGCCGGTCAGCTTGCTGATCTGGGCCATGTAGTCCTCCACCACGTCGGGCAGCTGGGCATAGTCGGTATTGTTGGACTCGCGCAGCTGGAAGTAAATGTCGGGGTTATCCACCAGGGAGCGCATGCGGGGATCCTCGGGATTCAGCGCGTTGGTGCGGAACTTGGCCAGGGCGTCATAGTCCACCAGCTTGGCGTACTCGTCGTAATCCAGCACGTCGATCTTCTGGATCTCATGGCTGGTGCGGAAGCCGTCAAAGAAGTGCAGGAAGGGGATGCGGGCCTTGATGGCGCTCAGGTGGGCCACGGCGGCCAGGTCGGCGGCCTGCTGGACGCTGCCGCTGGAAAGCAGGGCAAAGCCCGTCTGGCGGCAGTTCATCACGTCGGAGTGATCGCCGAAGATGGAGAACGCGTGGGTACCCACGGTACGGGACGCCACATGCAGCACGCCGGGCAGACGCTCGCCGGAGATACGGTGCATGGTGGGGATCATCAGCATCAGACCCTGGGAAGCGGTGAAGCTGGTGGCCAATGCGCCGGCCTCCAGTGCGCCGTGGCAGGCGCCGCAGGCGCCGGCCTCGGACTGCATCTCCACCAGACGGACGGTCTGGCCGAAGATGTTCTTCTTACCCTTGGCCGACCACTCGTCGGCATGCTCCGCCATGGGGCTGGACGGGGTGATGGGGTAGATGGCAGCAACTTCCGAGAAGGCATATGCCACATATGCCGCCGCTTCGTTACCGTCGCAGATCTTCATGAGCTTACTCATTTCTCTTTTTTCCTCCTCTTTATTCCGGTGGTTTCCGCTGAAGAAACAGCGAAAGCCCACAGATATACAATTTATATGGTAACACGTTTCAGGGGAAAGTCAATTCATCTCCTGGATTTCTGCGTTTTCCCCATGATCGTCCGGTTTTTTTGTGAAAAAAGTCAAATCACAGGATCACCGGTCTGCCATCAAAGGCGAACTGTCCGCCACGCACCGTGATATGGCCGCCCAGCCGATCAGGATATTCTCCATCGGGCAAGTCCACCTTCACGCTGCCCGCGCCCCGGCCCAGCAGGTCGAATACGCCCAGCACCTTGCCCTCCGGGCCTTCGTAATGCCCCAGCAGCAGGCCGTCCGCCTCCTCCAGCCAGTAGCCGCCGGTGAGGGGCAGCGTCTCCTTGACCGCCTTCAGCTTCTTCATCTGCAGCTGCACATCCCGGCGCATGTCGCCGTAGTTGCTCTGGTTTTCAAAGAAATCCACCCGCTCCTCCGGCGCGTACTCCATGCCGCTGTACAGCATCACCGTGCCCCGCTGGAAATAGAGGAACGCCAGCCAGTTGTCCAGCTGCACATCGTCCTTCATCCAGCTGGCAGCCCGGGGCGTGTCGTGGTTCTCCAGAAACCGCGCCTTCACATAGCTGCCGGGATAGGTCATCTCCTGATAGTTCAGGATGCCCGCGTACTCCCGCAGGCTCATCTTCCCGGTCAGCACCCCCTCATACCACGGCCACACGTCGTAGTCGTAGCTCTGGTCGAATACCTCCTGCACCTCGGTATCCGTGGCGCAGTAGGCCCCCATCTTCCGCATGGCCAGCACGTGGGCGCCGTGAACGCTCTCCGCCAGCCAGATGCAGCCGGGACGGACGGTCTCCACCTCTTCCCTGGCCTGCCGCCAGAATGCCATGGGCACCGCGCTGGCCACATCGCAGCGGAAGCCATCCACGATGGCCGCCCACTGCTTCAGCGTGTCGATCTGATAGCGCCACAGCTCCCGGTTCCGGTAATCCAGGTCCACGATGTCCCACCAGTCCGCCACCCGGCGGGTAGGCTTTCCCTGCTGGTCCCGCAGGAAGAACTCCGGGTGCGTCTCCGCCAGCACAGAATCCGGCGAGGTGTGGTTGTACACCACGTCGATGATGCACTTCATCCCCCGCTCGTGGATGGCGTCCACCAGGTGCCGCAGGTCGTCCACGGTGCCCATGTCCGGGTTCACCGCCCGGTAGTCCCGGATGGCGTAGGGGCTGCCCACCGTGCCCTTCCGCCCCTCCACGCCGATGGGATGGATGGGCATCAGCCACAGGATATCCGCCCCCAGCCCTCTCAGGCGATCCAGATCACCCTCCAGGGCCCGGAAGGTCCCCTCCTTCGTGTGCCCGCGGACAAACACGCTGTAGATCACCTGGTGCCGCAGCGCCATATCGGTATTCACTGCCATAAGAAAGCCCTCCTGTACAAATTTCAGATATCTGTATTCACTGCAGCATCGCCAGGAACTCGTCCTCCGTCAGCACGGGGATGTTCAGCTCCTGGGCCTTGCGCAGCTTGCTTCCGGCGTTTTCCCCTGCCACCACATAGGTGGTCTTTTTGGATACCGAGCTGCTGGCCTTTCCGCCCCGCTCCTCGATCATGGCCGCCGCCTCGTCCCGGGTGAACTTCTCCAGCGTGCCGGTCAGCACGAAGATCTGCCCGGCAAACCGGTCGTCCACCCTCTCCTGATGGCTGGTCATGTTGACGCCCGCCTCACGCAGCCGCTCCAGCAGATCCTGGGACTGGGGGCTCTCCAGCCACTGGCGGATATACCGGGCCGTGACGGGCCCCACATCCTCAATGGCGGTCAGCTCCTCCTCCGTGGCCGCCGCCAGCGCGTCAAAGCTGCCGAAGCGGGCGGCCAGCACCTTGGCGGCCTTGTCCCCCACCTGGCGGATGCCCAGCGCGCTGATGAGCCGCCACAGGTCGTTCTCCTTGCTCTTTTCGATGGCCGCCACTACATTGGCGGCGGATTTCGTCCCCATGCGGTCCAGCTTGGCGATGTCCTTCGCCTGCAGGCCGTACAGGTCGGCGGCGGTCTTCACCAGGCCGCTGTCCACCAGCAGCTGGATCACCGCCGGCCCCATGCCGTCGATGTCCATGGCGTTGCGGCTGGCAAAATGTGTCAGGTTCCGCAGCAGCTGGGCGGGACACTCCGCGCCGGTGCAGCGGATGGCCACACCGTCCTCATCCCGGCTCACCGGTGCGCCGCACACCGGGCACACCTCCGGCAGGTAGTAGGGCACCGCGCCCGCCGGACGCTTGTCCTTCACCACCTCCACGATCTCCGGGATGATCTCGCCCGCCTTCTGGACGATGACCGTATCCCCGATGCGGATATCCTTGCTGGTGATCAGGTCCTGATTGTGCAGCGAGGCATAGGTGACCGTGGTGCCCGCCAGACGCACCGGCTCCAGCACCGCCTTGGGGGTCAGCACACCGGTGCGCCCCACCTGCACCACGATGTCCTTCAAAACCGACGGCTTCTGCTCCGGCGGATACTTATAGGCCACCGCCCAGCGGGGACACTTGGCGGTGCTGCCCAGCACCTCCCGCTCCGGCAGGCTGTCCAGCTTCACCACCGCGCCGTCGATATCAAAGGGAAAGGCCATCCGCTCATCCCCCAGACGAGTGATCTCGTTCAGAATGTCCTCCGCCTTCCCCAGCGCCTTGTGGGGGATCACCTTGAAGTGCTGCCCAGCCAGATAGTCCAGCGTCTCGCTGTGGCTGGTAAACGCCCGCCCCTCGGCCAGCTGCAGATTGAAAACGGCAATGTCCAGCCGCCGCTGGGCGGCGATCCTGGAATCCAGCTGCCGCAGAGAGCCCGCAGCGGCGTTGCGGGGATTGGCCAGCAGCGGCTTTCCCTCGATCTCCCGCCGGGCGTTGATCTCCTCGAACACGCTCCGGGCCATATACACCTCGCCCCGGACGATGAGATGGGGCAGCTTCTCCGGCAGCGTCATGGGGATAGAGCGAATGGTGCGTAGGTTCTCCGTCACGTCCTCCCCCACACGGCCATCGCCCCGGGTGGCGCCCCGGACGAACACGCCGTCCCGGTACTCCAGCGCCACAGACAATCCGTCCACCTTGGGCTCCACGCTGTACACGGCCTCCGGCAGCTCGTCGGCCACCTTATCCAGAAACTCCCGCACCTCGTCCCCGTCGAACACATCCTGCAGGCTCTCCAGCGGCACCTCATGCCGCACCTCCTCAAACTGGCTCAGCAGCTTGCCGCCCACCCGCTGGGTGGGGGAATCGGGGGTGATCTCCTCGGGATGCTCCTTCTCCAGGTCCTCCAGCCTCCGCAGCAGGTGGTCGTACTCATAGTCCGACATGGTGGGCGCGTCCAGCACGTAGTAGAGATACCCGTTGGCGTTCAGCGTCTCCCGCAGCTGCTTCATTTCTTTACGATAGTCCATACTCCATCCTCATTTATCCGTTGTTCATGATATAGTCCTCGGCATACTGCCCGATCTCATCAGGCATGGTGCTGAAATAGGTATAGGTATCCGGTACGCCGCCCACGATCACCGTCTCCGCCACGGCGATCTCGTTGGACACCCTGGTGGAGGTCTTCATCCCCGGCAGCAGGATGCTCATATACACATTCACATCCAGAAAGATCTGGTGCCGGGTCTGGTTGATGCCGGCGGAGGTGAATTGGTTCCGGAACGTGGCGCTGGCGCTGCCCACCGCCTGCATCCGTACAAAGAGGCTGGGCCCACGCCCCGCCAGCAGCGCCGACCCTGTCAGCGTCCCCAGCGGGATCTCCAGCTCGCTGGCCGCCAGCTCTGACAGCCGCTGCAGTATCTCGTCGGCGATCTGCCCCTGCATCCGGTTCACCTCCGCCACATTGCTGCGCAGCGCGGTGATGTGCCCCGTCTCATCCTTGTCAAAGATGACAAAGTTGTTGTAGTCGATCTGCCCGTTTTCCACCGCCTCGTTGACGGCGGCGGACACGATGCGGTTCACCATGTTGGACACCCTTGCGGTGGCCATACTGGTCATCACCGGCTTCAGATGCCACAGCAGCGACACCGCCGCCGCCAGCAGCACCAGCGCCAGCAGCGTCAGCCATATCCCCACCCGCTGCCGGGTGGTCAGGCGCAGATAGCCCAAGCGTCCCACGGCACGCACCTCCCCTCACGGGAAGGGTATGCCGCGGCGGCTTATCCCTATTCCTCCCAGCCGTTGACGATGGCCTTGAAGGTCTTGCCCCGCTCGGCAAAGTTCTTGAACTGGTCAAAGGCCGCACAGGCGGGGGACAGCGTCACCACATCGCCGGGCACGGCCCTGTCCCGTGCAGTCTCCACCGCTTTCTGGAAGGGGGTGACCTCCACGATCTCGGGGCAGCCGGGCTGATAGCCCTCGGCGTTCTCCACGGCGGCACGGATCTTATCCGCTGTAGCGCCGCACAGCACCAGCAGCTTCACATGCTCCACGATCTCGCCGCCCAACGCGTCAAAGGGGATGTGCTTATCGTAGCCGCCGGCGATGAGGATCACCTTCTCCGGGAAGGAGCGCAGTCCCGCCGTGGTGCGGCTGGGGCTGGACGCAATGGAGTCGTTATAGTACCGCACACCCCTGTAGGTCCGCACCAGCTCGATCCGGTGCTCCACGCCGCCGAACTCCCGGGCAAAGTCCCGGATGATCTCGTCGCTGACCAGACCGTCCACAGCGGCAATGGCCGCCATGTAGTTCTCCACATTGTGTACACCCGGCAGCTTGATGTCTTTTGTGGTCATCACAACGCGGCCCAGATCGTCGGTGCGGCAGACGATGTCCTCGCCCCGCAGGAACACACCTCTCTCCGGTTCGCCCTGGCGGCTGAAATACACCGCCCGGTCGGGGACGCTCTCCCCCTGCCTCCGGGTGATGTCGTTGTCAAAATTGAAGATGGCCTTGTCCCCCGCCCTCTGGTGGCGGAAGATATTCTCCTTGGCGGCCACGTATTCCGCCATGTCCTTGTGAACGTCCAGATGGTTGGGCGCCAGATTGGTCACCACGGCAATGTGGGGGCTGCTCTGCATGGTCATCAGCTGGAAGCTGGACAGCTCCAGCACCGCGTAGTCGCCGGGCCGCATCTCCCCCGCCTCACACAGCAGCGGATGCCCGATGTTGCCGCCCACATGGACGGTGTTGCCCGCCTTCTTCAGAAGCTCCGCGATGATGGTAGTCGTCGTGGTCTTTCCGTCGCTGCCGGTCACGGCGATGATGGGGCAGGGACACACCTGAAAGAACACCTCCATCTCCGAGGTCAGCACGCTGCCGCCAGCCACCACCTTTGCCAGCTGGGGCACATCCGGCCGCAGACCCGGCGTGCGGAAAATGATGTCCTGATTTAAGCCCTCCAGATAGTCCGGGCCAAGCTGCAAATGTGCACCGCCCTGCTCCAGCTCATCGGCCAGCTCGCCCAGCTGCTCCCGGGTCCGCTTGTCGCAGGCGGTAACGGCGATGCCCTCCCCCAGCAGCAGCCGGATCAGCGGCGTATTGCTGACGCCGATGCCCACCACCGCCACGGTCTTGCCGCGGATAGAATTCAGATACTCTCGTAATACCATGGGATGACCTCCCTATACTCCATATGAAATCACTTTATTATACCGCACCCCACGCCCGGATTCAATCAAAATAAGGAAAAATCACACCATTGCGGCAAACGCCCCCGGGACACAAGTCCCCAGGGGCGTCCGCCACATATAGGAAGGTAGGTATGGGTAAGAAATAGCTGGCGCTTACTTCACGCCGAACAGCAGCTCGCCGTAGGTGGGGAAGGGCCAGTAGTCCGCAGCGGTGCACTCCTCCGCGGCATCGCAGGGCCCGCGCAGCGCGTCCATCCTGGGGATGACCGTATCCCGGATGGCGCAGGCCGCCTCCGTCACATCCTCGATGGCGTGGTACTTCTCCAGCGCCGTCTCCAGCTCCGCCGCTGCGGCGTCGATCTGGTCGGTCAGACCCGACAGCTTCTCGATCAGCCCCGTCTCGTACTTTCCGCTGAGAGTGGGCACAGCCGCCTTCTTGGCCGCCAGGCTCTCCGCCAGCGCGGCAGTGTAGCCCTCCACAGCAGGCAGGATCTCCTTGCGGGCCATGTCCACCATGGTCTGGGCCTCGATGTTGACGGTCTTGCGGTAGTTGTCCAGCATGATCTCGCAGCGGGAACGGATCTCCGCCTCAGACATAACCTTCAGCGAAGTCAGCATGTCGATGTTCTTCTGCTCCAGAATGCGGGGCAGGGCATCGGGGGTGGTCTTCAGGTTCAGCAGCCCCCGCTCCTCGGTGGCCTCCTTGATCCAGGCATCGTCATAGCCGTTGCCGTTGAAGATGATCCGCTTGTGGGCCTTGATGGTCTTCTGGATCAGGTCGTGGAGGGCGGATTCAAAGTCCTCCGCCTTCTCCAGCACGTCGGCATACTGCTTCAGAGACTCCGCCACAGCGGCGTTCAGCATAATGTTGGTGCAGGCGATGGAGTTGGCCGAGCCCAGCATCCGGAACTCGAACTTGTTGCCGGTAAAGGCAAAGGGAGAAGTACGGTTCCGGTCGGTGGTGTCCCGGATGAACTTGGGCAGCACGTGGACACCCAGCTTCATGACACGCTTCTCCGTGCCGCTGTAGGGCTCGTCCTTCTCGATGGCGTCCAGAATGGCCGTCAGCTCCTCGCCCAGGAAAATGGACACCACGGCGGGAGGCGCCTCGTTGGCCCCCAGACGGTGGTCGTTGCCCGCCGTAGCCACCGACAGCCGCAGCAGATCCTGATAGTCGTCCACTGCCTGAATGACGGCGCACAGGAACAGCAGGAACTGGGCGTTCTGATAGGGCGTCTCGCCGGGGGTCAGCAGATTCACGCCGGTATCGGTGGCCATGGACCAGTTGTTGTGCTTGCCGGAGCCGTTGACGCCGTCGAAGGGCTTCTCGTGCAGCAGACACACCAGCCCGTGCCGTGCCGCCACCTTCTGCATGATCTCCATGGTCAGCTGGTTGTGGTCGGTGGCCACGTTGGTGGTGGTATAAATAGGAGCCAGCTCATGCTGGGCCGGTGCCACCTCGTTGTGCTCCGTCTTGGCCAGGATCCCCAGCTTCCACAGCTCCTCGTTCAGATCGGCCATGTATTCCGCCACACGGGGCTTGATGGCGCCGAAATAGTGGTCGTCCATCTCCTGCCCCTTGGGGGGCTTTGCGCCGAACAGCGTCCTGCCGCAGAAAATCAGATCCTTCCGCTGGTCAAACATCTCCCGGTCCACCAGGAAGTACTCCTGCTCCGGGCCCACGGAGGTGCGCACGCACTTCACGTCCTCGTTGCCGAACAGGTGCAGCACCCGCAGCGCCTGCTTGTTCAGCGCCTGCATGGACCGCAGCAGCGGCGTCTTCTTGTCCAGCGCCTCGCCGCCGTAGGAGCAGAACGCCGTGGGGATGCACAGTGCCTTGTCCTTGATAAAGGCATAGGACGTGGGGTCCCACGCGGTGTAGCCCCGGGCCTCGAACGTGGCCCGCAGCCCGCCGGTGGGGAAGCTGGAGGCGTCCGGCTCGCCCTGGATCAGCTCCTTGCCGGAGAACTCCATGATCACGCCGCCGTCGGGAGACGGGGCGATAAAGCTGTCATGCTTCTCGGCGGTGATGCCGGTCAGGGGCTGGAACCAATGGGTAAAGTGGGTGGCGCCGTGCTCCACGGCCCAATCCTTCATGGCGTCCGCCACGGCGTTTGCCACCTCGTTGTTCAGGCTTCCGCCCTCATCAATGGTCTTCTTCAGCGAGGTGTACACCTCGTAGGGCAGCCGCGCCTTCATCACGCGGTCATCAAACACCAGGCTGCCGAAATACTCCGGAACTGTACGCATTACGATCCACTCCTTACGCTAAAAAAATGAAAAAGGCGTCACGGAGAACACTCTCCAAGACGCCTTTGCCTTCGATGGGCGCCATTATATGCGCTCTGCACAGATTTGTCAATGGTGGATTTCCACAACTTTTGCCGTTTCGTCGGTTGACTTTATGATGCCGCCGTGCTATAATCCTCCCTCAAGATGAGCAAAGACGTTCATACACGCCGGACAACTGTCCTGTGTGAATGAACGTCTTTGCATTTTTTTACCAGAGAAAGGATGACCGCTATGAAGCGTGAAGGTGAAGTGCGTATCCCCTCCGGGTGCGCCATCTCGGCCGTTATCTCCCGCGAGGGAAAGCGCATGACCGGCGAGGCGGTGATGCGCAGCATGGTCCCCATGCACGACCGCTCCAACGGCCTGGGCGGTGGCTTCGCCGCCTACGGCATCTATCCGGAGTACCGTGACCTCTACGCATTCCATATCTTTTTTGACGACAACACCACCCGCCGCGCCTGCGAGGCCCGCCTGAAGGAGGGCTTCGAGATCGTCCAGGCCGAGACCATCCCCATCCGCATCATTCCGGAGATCACCGACGTGCCCCTGATCTGGCGGTACTTCGTCTCCCCCCTGCCCTCCGTCCTGTCCCGGCTGCAGCTGGATGAAAAGGAGTTCGTGGCCCGCACCGTCATGGACATCAACACCCGCCTGAAGGGGGCCTACGTCTTCTCCAGCGGCAAGAACATGGGCACCTTCAAGGCCGTGGGCTACCCCGAGGACGTGGGCCGCTTCTACCGCCTGGAGGAGTATGAGGCCTACAGCTGGACAGCCCACGGCCGCTACCCCACCAATACCCCCGGCTGGTGGGGCGGCGCCCACCCCTTCTCCCTGCTGGACTGGTCCATCGTCCACAACGGCGAGATCTCCTCCTACGACGCCAACCGCCGCTACATCGAGATGTTCGGCTATAAGTGCACCCTCCAGACCGATACTGAGGTCATCACCTACATCGCCGACTACCTTCTGCGCCGCCAGGGCCTGACGCTGGAGGAGACCGCCTCGGTCATCGCCGCCCCCTTCTGGTCCACCATCCGGGGCAAGGCCGCCGCCACAGCCCGGCAGCTGACGTATCTGCGCACCATGTTCCCCAGTCTGCTGATCACCGGCCCCTTCTCCATCATTCTGGGCTTCACCGGCGGCCTCATGGCCCTCAACGACCGGCTGAAACTCCGCTCCATGGTGACGGCGGAGAAGGACGACAAGGTATTCATCGCCAGCGAGGAGGCCGCCATCCGCACCATGGAGCCCGCCGCGGAGCAGCTCTACGCCCCCATGGGCGGCGAGCCGTTCATTGTGAAAGTGAAAGAAGGTGCCTTCTGATGTCCATCGACTACATCATCCCGGAATTTGACGTGATCCGCAGCGACACCCGCTGCACCCGCTGCCGCGTCTGCGAAAAGCAATGCCCCAACGGCGTCCACACCTATGACCCGGAGCACGGTCTCATGCGCAGCGACGAGAGCCAGTGCGTCAACTGTCAGCGCTGCGTCTCCCTCTGTCCCACCCACGCCCTGAAGATCGTGAAAAACGCCAACCAGCTGCGGCAGAATGCCAACTGGCCCAGCGCCGCCATCCAGGAGGTCTACAAGCAGGCCGCCACCGGCGGCGTGCTCCTCAGCTCCATGGGCAGCCCTAAGTCCCTGCCGGTGTACTGGGACAACATCCTCATCAACGCCTCCCAGGTGACCAATCCCCCCATCGACCCCCTGCGGGAGCCCATGGAGACCCGGGTGTTCCTGGGCAAAAAGCCCGATACCATCCGCCGGAATGCCGACGGCACCCTGTGCACCGACCTGCCGCCCCAGCTGGAGCTGTCGGTGCCCATCCTGTTCTCCGCCATGAGCTACGGCTCCATCAGCTACAACGCCCATAAAAGTCTGGCGCAGGCGGCACAGCAGCTGGGCATCTATTACAACACCGGCGAGGGCGGCCTCCACGAGGATTTCTACTGCTACGGCGACAACACCATCGTCCAGGTGGCCTCCGGCCGCTTCG
The DNA here is from genome assembly GCA_934597585.1 of uncultured Oscillospiraceae bacterium. Lineage (GTDB taxonomy): Bacteria > Bacillota > Clostridia > Oscillospirales > Oscillospiraceae > Vescimonas. The sequence continues at coordinate 39,893 of CAKTSA010000006.1, read as the reverse complement.
GCGTCCAGGAGAAATACCTGAACACCGGCGCCGCCATCGAAATCAAGATGGGCCAGGGGGCCAAGCCCGGCATCGGCGGCCACCTGCCCGGCGCCAAGATCACACCCGACGTGTCCCGCACCCGCATGATCCCCCAGGGCGCCGACGCCATCTCCCCCGCCCCCCATCACGACATCTACTCCATCGAGGACCTGCGCCAGCTGGTCTACTCCCTGAAGGAGGCCACCCAGTACAAAAAGCCCGTCATCGTCAAGGTGGCAGCGGTCCACAACATCGCCGCCATCGCCAGCGGCATCGCCCGCAGCGGCGCAGACATCATCGCCATTGACGGCTTCCGTGGCGGCACCGGCGCCGCCCCCACCCGCATCCGGGACAACGTGGGCATCCCCATCGAGCTGGCCCTGGCGGCGGTGGACCAGCGCCTCCGGGATGAGGGCATCCGCAGCAGCGTCTCCCTCATCGTGGGCGGCAGCATCCGCTCGGCGGCGGACGTGGTCAAGGCCATCGCCCTGGGCGCCGACGCCTGCTACATCGCCACAGCAGCCCTGCTGGCCATGGGCTGCCACCTGTGCCGCTCCTGCCAGACAGGCCGCTGCAGCTGGGGCATCGCCACCCAGTGCCCCGATCTGGTGCAGCGCCTGGACCCCGACACTGCCACCGCCCGCCTGGTAAACCTGGTCACCGCCTGGAAGCACGAGATCAAGGAGATGATGGGCGGCATGGGCATCAACTCCATCGAGGCCCTGCGGGGCAACCGGGTCATGCTCCGGGGCGTGCACCTGACGGAAAAGGAGCTGGCGATCCTGGGCATCGCCCACGCCGGCGAATGAAATGGCTGCTATCACGATTTTTTATAGGAAAAATGCAAAAGCACATGGAAAAAAAGCAGGAGGTGTGGTACAATATGGACTTCATTGAAGCCAATTCCCTATCCTTTTCCCAATTGAACGAGACCATACGCAGCGCCGGCCCGGACTGCCGGGTCTGCGGCTGCCTGGGCCAGCGCTTCATCGCCGCCGGCATGAGCGACAGGCACATCGTCATCGACGGCGTCCCCGGCAATGCCCTGGGCGCGTACCTCAACGGCGCCCAGCTCACCGTCAACGGCAATGCCCAGGACGCGGTGGGTGACACCATGAGCGCCGGGCGCATCGTCATCCACGGCAGCGCCGGCGACGCAGCCGGCTACGCCATGCGGGGCGGCGAGATCTATATCCAGGGCAACGCCGGCTACCGGGCCGGCATCCACATGAAGGCCTATCAGGACCACAAGCCCGTCCTGGTCATCGGCGGCCGGGCCGGCAGCTTCCTGGGCGAGTACCAGGCCGGCGGCCTGATCCTGGTCCTTGCCCTGCACACCGACGGCCGCCCCGTGGTGGGCTTCTTCCCCTGCACCGGCATGCACGGCGGCAAAATGGTCTTCCGGGGCGATGTATCCCACATCCCCTTCCCGCCCCAGGTGACCTCCCGTCCCGCCACTGAGGAGGACCTGGCGGAGTTCGCCCCCTACGTCCGGGAATACTGCCGCCTGTTCGGCCACGACCCGGACCAGCTGCTCCGCAGCCCCTACACCGTCATCACCCCCGACAGCAAGAACCCCTATCAGCAAATGTACGTAGCAAACTAAGAAAGGCAGGATAGCCCTATGAACTATTCCAAAGACGAGATCAAGCAATACGTGGCGGAGGAGGACATCAAGTTCATCCGCCTGGCCTTCTGCGACCTGTCCGGCCGCCAGAAGAACATCTCCATCCTGCCGGACGAGCTTGACCGCGCCCTCACCTACGGCATCGCCTTTGACGCCTCCGCCATCCCCGGCTTCGGCGATGAGGTTCACTCCGACCTCTTCCTCCAGCCGGACACCGCCACCCTGAGCCTGCTGCCCTGGCGGCCGGACCGGGGCCGCGTGGCCCGCATGTTCTGCGGCATCGCCCGCCCCGACGGCACCCCCTTCCAGGCCGATGCCCGCCAGCTTCTCAAAAAGGCCATCGCCGACGCCGCCTCCCTGGGCGTCACCTTCGCCTTCGGTACCGAGATGGAGTTCTACCTCTTCCGCCGGGACGAATCCGGCGAGCCCACCAGGATCCCCTACGACCACGCCGGCTACATGGACATCGCCCCCGAGGATAAGGGCGAGAACGTCCGCCGTGAGATTTGCCTGACCCTGGAGCAGATGGGCATCCGCCCCGAATGCTCCCACCACGAGCAGGGCCCCGGCCAGAACGAGATCGACTTCCGCTACTCCGAGCCCCTGACGGCGGCGGACAACGCCGTCACCTTCCGCACGGTGGTGGACAGCGTGGCGGTGCGCAACGGCCTGGCGGCGGATTTCTCCCCCAAGCCCCTCAGCGGCCAGCCGGGCAATGGCATGCACATCAACATCTCCGCCAAAAGTGCCGACGGCGCCGACGTCATGCCCTCCATCATCGCCGGCATTCTGGCCCACATCCGGGAGCTGACGGTGTTCCTCAACACCGTGGACGCCTCCTACCTCCGCTTCGGCGGCAGCAAGGCCCCCCGCTACATCTCCTGGTCCAGCGAGAACCGCTCCCAGCTGATCCGCATCCCCGCCGCCCAGGGCGAGTACCGCCGGGCGGAGCTGCGCTCCCCCGACCCCCTGTGCAACCCCTACCTGGCCTTCGCCCTTCTCATCTACGCCGGCCTGGACGGCATCCGCAGCGGCACAGCGCTGCCCCCTGCGGCGGACATCAACTTCTTCAGCGCCACCGAGCAGGTGAAATCCCAGTTCCAGACCCTGCCCGCCACCCTGGCCCAGGCCAAGGCCGCCGCCGAGAGCAGCCCCTTCCTGGCGCGGCTACTGCCCCAGGCCGTACTGGACTACTACACGAAGTAAGCGCTTTCCACCGAAAGGAGGGACGACCATGGAACTTATCCAGCGCACTTACAGTGTACTGGCGGTGTCCACCCGCGAAAAATTTCATACGTCCCTCCGCCAGCTGCTGCCGGAGGACCGCTACGCCCCCCTCCGCTGCGTCACCGATGTGGCCAGCGCCCGCCGCTGTCTGCTGGAGCAGCCCTATGACATCGTGGTCATCAGCGCGCCGCTGCCCGACGAGTTCGGCTCCCGCCTGGCCCTCCACGTGGCGGACACCAGCGCCGCCGGCGTCCTGCTGCTGGTGAATGCCGAGCACTATCCCGACATCTCCGCCCGCCTGTCGCCCTACGGCGTCCTGACGCTGCAGAAGCCCACCACCCCCCAGCTGATCCTGCAGTCCCTCCAGCTGCTGTGCGGCACCCGGGAGCGCCTGCGGAAGATGGAGCAGAAAACCGCCACCATCGAGGAAAAAATGGCGGAGATCCGCCTGGTGAATCGCGCCAAATGGCTGCTGATCGACCACGAAGGCCTGTCCGAGCAGGAGGCCCACCGTTTCATCGAAAAGCAGGCCATGGACCGCTGCGTCACCCGCCGGGCCGTCGCCGATCAGATCATCGCCCGCTATCAGCAGGGCTGATATTTGACAAATGGAACCATTTTTGCTATCATGCTCTCCAACCAAATGAAAAGGAGACGCGATATGGAAAAATTCATCCCCTACGAAAAGCTCTCCAAAAAGGAGAAGCGCAGACGCAACGCCCTGCTGCGGAACACCTGGGGCCCCCTGAACCCCGTGACCCGCAAAAGCAAAAATCCCAAAGCATACGACCGCCAAAAGGCACGGAAGTGGATCGACGATCCCCTGTCCGTGCTTTTTGCTGTCTCCCGGCAAAAAATCCTTGCGTCCTCCATTACCCAGTAGTACAATAGGGAAAACCTTTTCAGGAGGAACGCCCTATGAAGCTCGCCCTTTGCCAGATCGCCATGAGCGATCATGAAAACGAAAACCTGGAGCGCCAGCTGTCCGCCCTGCGGCAGGCCGCCTTGCACGGCGCGGATCTGATCCTCTATCCGGAGCTGCAGCTCCACCGCTTCTTCCCCCAGTATGCGGGCCGCAGCGTGTCCGACAAGCTGCTGACCGCCGACCACCCCATTATCCGCCAATTCCAGGACGCCTGCCGGGAGAACCACATTATGGCCGCCCCCAATTTCTACCTGCGGGAGCCCTCCGGCTCCTTTGACGCTACGCTGCTGATCGGCAGCGACGGCGCGCTGCTGGGCCGCCAGAAGATGGTGCACATCGCCCAGGCGGAGCAGTTCTACGAGCAGGATTACTACACCCCCTCCGACGACGGCTTTCTGGTGTTCGACACCCCCCACGGCAAAATCGGCATCGTGGTGTGCTTCGACCGCCACTACCCCGAGAGCATCCGCACCGAGGCCCTCATGGGGGCCGACCTGATCCTGATCCCCACCGCCAACACCGAGAGCGAGCCCATGGAAATGTTTGACTGGGAGATCAAGGTCCAGGCCTTCCAGAACAGCGTAGCCGTGGCCATGTGCAACCGCACCGGCACGGAGGGTGACATGGTCTTCTCCGGACGCTCCCTGGTCACCGACGCCAACGGCGGCACCATCGCCCAGGCCGGCAGCGGCGAGGACCTGCTGTACGCCGACGTGGACATGGCCGCCTCCGCCCGGATACGAAACGCCCGGCCCTACACCACCCTCCGCCGCCCGCCGCTGTACCGCTGAACCCTGCTATCTAAAAAATTTATCAGCTCTCCTGACAAAAAGTCTTGTAAAACGTCGAAAGGTGCGTTAAGATAGGGGTATCCACTGTTAAGATACCCACGTATCGACAAAATGTATAAAGGAGAGACTTATCACATGGAGCGCATCTTCCACCTGAAGGAGAACGGCACCACCGTCAAGACGGAGATCCTTGCCGGTCTGACCACCTTCATGACCATGGCGTACATCATCGCCCTGAACCCCAACCTGCTGACCAACTTCGCCGTTGGTACCCCCCTCTGGAACGGCGTTTTCCTGGCCACCTGCATCGCCAGCGCCATCGGCACCGTGTGCATGGCCTTCCTGGCCAACAAGCCCTTTGTCATGGCCCCCGGCATGGGTCTGAACAGCTTCTTTGCCGTCATCGCCGGCAACGTGGCCGCCATGCTGAACACCGACTACACCAGCGCCTTCCAGGCGGTGCTGTGCATCATCCTGGTGGAGGGCATTGTCTTCCTGCTGCTGAGCGTGTTCAATATCCGTGATAAGATCGTGGACGCCATCCCTCTGGGGGTGCGGCTGGGTATCGGCCCCGCCATCGGCCTGATGCTGATGAACATCGGCCTGGGCTCCAACGTGGGCATCTATGCCGAGGGCAACGGCTACTCCTCCCCCTTCTATGTTCTCCGTGACTTCTTCGGCGCCATGACCCCCAGCGTCATCAAGGGCCACATGGGCGCCGAGTACAGCACCATGGTGCTGACCGTTATCACCATGTTCATCGGCCTGTTCGTCATCATCCTGCTGGCCAAGAAGGGCGTCAAGGCCGCCGTCCTGGTGGGTATGCTGGTGGCCTCCGTCATCTACTGGGCGGGCTGCTTCCTCTTCCTGCACACCAATCCCTTCGCCTCCCTGCAGGGCGCGTCCTTCCTGCCCCCCTTCCAGGATATGGTCAGCACCACCCTGTTCAAGTTTGACTTTACCGACTTCTTCCGCATCGGCTGGTTCACCGCCCTGAGCCTCATCATCACCTTCTGCATGATCGACATGTTCGATACCATCGGCACCCTGGTGGGTACCGCCTCCCGCGCCGGTATGACCGACAAGAACGGCAACATGCCCAAGATGAAGGAAGCTCTGCTGTCCGACGCCGTGGGCACCGTGGCCGGCGCCTGCTGCGGCACCTCCACCGTCACCACCTTCGTGGAGTCCGCCTCCGGCGTGGAGGCCGGCGGCCGCACGGGCCTCACCTCCCTGACCTCCGCGTTCATGTTCCTGGCCTGCATGTTCATCGCCCCTGTGGCGGCCATCATCCCCGCCGCCGCCACCTCCTCCGCCCTGATCTACGTGGGCATCCTGATGCTGCAGGGCCTGAAGAATGTGGACTTTGACGACCTGGATCAGGTGGTCCCCGTGTTCATCATGCTGCTGGCCATGCCCATCTCCGGCTCCATTGGCCACGGCATCGGTCTGGCCATGATCTCCTACACCGTCATCAAGGTGTTCTCCGGCAAGGCCAAGGACGTTTCCGCCCTGACCTATGTCATCACGGCGCTGTTCCTGGTGAAATTCTTCGCCGTGGTGTAAGAGGAAAATTTTCGATCTATCAAAAACGCTCCCGAAAGGGAGCGTTTTTTTGGGTACATAAACGGGGGTTATTGGTACATATTTGGTACATAAAGGCCCGTTATGGAACCGTCAAAACGGGATTGTTGCCATGGCCGCCGCGTCCCGCGGGTCCAGGAAGAGCCCGCCCGTCAGGGGCCGGGCCGTCAGCAGCACATAGGCCACCCCCAGCAGCACCGCCGCCAGGTACCAAGCCATACCACTTCCCCACTTTTCCTTCTGTACTGTGCGATACAGCATCATTCCACACCCTATCGACGCCAAAAACAGCAGATAAACCGGCACTATCCCCCACAATAGCCTGCACAGCGCCGCCATCACCGCCGCAGAGAGCAGCGCCCCGGCGCAGTGCCCGCCCCGGCCAGCCTCCTCCCCCGGTGCTTCTGTCCGCCACAGCAGCACCGCGGCGCACAAATAGGGCCAAAAGGCCAATTTGCCCATCTCCCACGGACTTTCGTTCACCGCCGACAGCACTCCTGTCACCGGTCCCGGAAATCTGGCGGCCAGCCCCCACAGGATCACCGCCGCGGCCCCGGCCAGCAGAAAGGCCCACAGCCAGCGCAGACGCTGAAACATCCGGCATCGCTCCTTTTCTGAGTGGTTCTCTCCCCTATTTCTATGCACCAAAGGGGGAAAGAATCCGTAATGCTTGACAGTATGATACCGCTAGGGATATAATAATGGTAATTGTCCGTTTTTGCACAACAAAGAGGTAATATTTTCCATGAATATACGATTGATCACCCGCACAGTGGGGTATATCCTGTGGGTGGCCGGCGGCTTTATGGTGCTGCCGCTGCTGGTGAGCCTGGGGTATGGCGACGGCTGCTGGGAGGCCTTCCTCTCCTCGGCGCTGCTGTGCGGCATTCTGGGGTCGCTGGCGTATCTGGTGCCGGTAACCCGGATGCGGATGCAGGGGCGGGACGGCTATGCCGCCGTGGCCATGGCCTGGGTGGCGATGACGCTGCTGGGCGCCTTCCCCTACCTGCTGTCGGACACCATCCCCTCCTTTGTGGACGCGCTGTTTGAGACGGCCTCGGGCCTTACCACCACAGGCGCCACCATTCTGGACTCGGTGGAGACCATGCCCCCCAGCATCCTGTTCTGGCGCAGCGAGACCCAGTGGATGGGCGGCATGGGCGTTCTGGTGCTGTTTCTGGCGCTGACGCCCCATCTGGGCGACGGCGCCTACTACCTGATGAAGGCGGAGAGCCCCGGCCCCATTAAGTCCAAGCTGGTGCCCCGTGTGGGCGGCACCGCCAAAATCCTGTACACCATCTATATGGTGCTGACGGCGGCGGAGGCTGTGGCACTGCGGATCGCGGGCATGTCCTGGTTTGACGCAGTGAACCACGCCTTTACCACCATCGCCACCGGCGGCTTCTCCGTCCGCAACGCCTCCATTGCCGAGTATCAGTCCGACGCCATCACGTGGGTCATCGTGGCCTTTACGTTTCTGGCAGGCATCAACTTTTCGCTGCTGTACGCCGTTGTACGGGGTCGAATCAAGGACGCTCTGCGCAGCGAGGAGCTGCGGTGGTATCTGCTGATCCTGGCGGTGACCATCAGTCTCATTTGCGTGGACCTGCACGTGGAGCTTGGGCAGGGGTGGTATGAATCCACCAAGGACGCCGCCTTCCAGGCCACCACCATCATGAGCACCACCGGCTACGCCACCAAGGACTTCACCCTGTGGCCCACCTTCAGCCGGTGTATTCTGGTGCTGCTGATGTATGTGGGCGGCTGCGCCGGTTCCACAGCCGGCGGCATGAAGATCAGCCGCCTGATGCTGCAGGTCAAGAGCCTGCGGCGTGAGCTGGATCACATCATCCACCCCAACCGGGTGTCGGTCATCACCATAGATGGCCAGAGCGTGGACGAGCGGGCCGTTACCTCCGCCCACATGTTTCAGGTGGCCTATCTGCTGATCCTGATGGCCGGTACGCTGGTGGTATCGCTGGACGTGCTGGGCTTCACGGAATCCTTTGTGGCGTCGCTGACCTGTATCAGCAATGTTGGCCCGTCGCTGGGCGCTCTTGGCCCCATGGCCAACTTTGCGCCCCTGTCCTGGTTCAGCAAGCTGGTGCTGACGCTGATCATGCTGATGGGCCGTCTGGAGCTGATGCCGCTGCTGGTGCTGCTGAGCCCGTCCACATGGCGGAACAAATAATGGTTTTTTATGGAAGCTGCAGGGACCGACAGGTATGTCGGTCCCTGGTTTTTTTATTCTGCGCTGCGGGGCGAGGGGTGGGGATTTCGTCCCTGCGGGGACGAGGTACTTTTGTGGCTGCGGCCACAAGGGGGAGTTTCGCGTCCCGGCGCGACCTACTTTTGTCTACAGTGACAAAAGTAGGCAAAAGCACCGGAAGGAACCTCCGGTTCCTTCACCTCCCGGCGCGCTATAGTGTGTACGAAATTGTGATTGCATACCGCACGATTACAGGGGATTTCCTTTTTCCGAAATGAAAAAGGAAATCTTACGCGAACGTGTGGTAAGCAATATCAGTTCTGTACACGCCATAGCACGCAAGGAGGTGCAGGAACCTTGGTTCCTGCCGGCTTTTTTGCCCACTTTTCCAGCTGCTGGGAAAAGTGGGTCGCCGAAGGCTGCCCTCGCGCCCGGAGGCGCGAAATTATCCCTTCGGGCGGCCGCAAGGGCCGCCCCTACGGATGGAGGATACGGATTTCCACACAGAAAAAGAAGCGGCATAGCCGCTTCTTTTGTTATTGGAGTCCTGCCGCGGACAGCATGCCCTCTACCCAGGCGGGGTCGGTCTCGAAGGGCTGGGTGCCGTAGGAATTGTCGCTGGCCATGAACACCAGGCCCAGGAAGGTATCGTTCTGATAGCGGGCCACCACGTTGCCGCAGACGAAAAAGCCCCGGACACGCAGCTGGCTGTCCATATAGATGCCGCCGGCCCAGAAGTCCCTGTCCGGCCGGTCGGGGATCAGGGCAAAGTCGAAGTCATACCACTCCGCCCGGTTGCCGTCAGGCGTCTCATACTGCCACACGGGGGAGAAATTCATCAGCTGGTAGGCGTGAAACTCCCCGGGGGTGTTGGCGTAAGCGTCCAGCTCCTGCTGCATGACGGCGTCGATCTGGGTCTTGAAGCGGGCGTAGGCCGCCTGGTCGATGACCTCGTCATAGTCCCGGCAGTGGCGCACCAGGTCGTAGAGGATCTCATCCTGAAAATAGCCCTCACCGCGCTCAGCGCCGTTATAATAGCGGACATAGACCACATTTTCCGTGAGGCCGCACTGGGCGTACAGCGTATCTGACAGATCCATCCACCAGAAGGGGTAAGTGTCGGCGTAGCCTTCGGCTATGGCCTGCTCCTGAGTGATCTGGTGCTCCGCCGCGCTGTTGAGGGCGTCGGCCACCTGTTGGGCCGTCACCTTGGGATAGCCGCCGGGGATGACCCCGATGTCCTCCGGAGCGATGCGCCGCAGGTGGTCCGCCATGTTGATGGTCTGGTACACCAGCTCCGGGGCGTCCTTGGCATGGCGCACCAGCTGATAGAGGTCCGGGTGGCGGAAACAGGCGTCGATCTCCCGGTCTATCGGGTAGGAGGACGATGCCGCCGCGCTGATATCGGTCACCTGGACGATATCAGCGGCGCTGCTGCAGGAAAGCAGCAGGTGGTGGCCGTCACGGATCTTTACCGCCACGAACCAGCGGGGATCCTCGTTCCCGGCGCCCGCCTGCTGCGCTTCCTCCGCTGTGATCTGGCAGAGGGCGGCGGCGTTCATGGCCGGGGCCAGCTGCGCCAGGGTCAGGTTGGTGTATTCCTCCGGGGTGACAAAGTCCAGGCGGTCCGCCGTCACGTCCGCCATGGCGGCGGCGATGTCGCCCGTGGGCTGCCCGGCATCCGCGCCGCAGGCTGCCAGCAGGGCCAGCAGCACCGCGGCCAGGAGCAGGCCGTAAAGCTTCTTTACCATACCGTATTCTCCTCCTGTCCGTCGGCGATGCGCGTAGCGTTGTCCACGATGATCCAGCGGCCCTGGTCATTCTGGGCCAGATAGAACTGCTGGGTGACATTGCCGCCCTCCAGCGGTGTGCGGGTGTGGTCGTATTCGATGTAATAAGCGGCGTCCACCACCAGGAAGTGGTTGGTCAGCAGGTCGTCGGACCAGCCGCGGGCGACGGCCAGGTCGCTGCCCAGGTAGCTCTGAGATACCCGCTGGGTCTCGGCTTCGTTGAGGGAGAGGGCGTCCACCCGGACGCTGCGGGCGTAGGAGCGCTGGGACTCCGCCTCGATGGCGGTGCGGACGGACGCCAGGGGATCGGCGGAGGGGGCCTGGAGCCAGCCGTCGTACAGGTAAAAGCGCAGGACGGGAAAGCTCTCATGGCCGATGGAGGTATCGCTGATGATCGGAACGGTGTCGCCGGGCCACAGCTCGGTGGCGGCGCCATCCGGCGCATAGTACAGCCAGTTGGCGTGGGGAACGCCGTCGACGTCGTTCTCGCTGCCGGACTCCAGGACGGTGAAGGTGGCGCCGGGCGAGACGATGTAGATATCGTTTTCAAAGACCTGATCCGCATCCTCCCACACCTGGCCCTTCTGCATCATGTAGACGTCGGTCACCTGGACCGTCAGGTCCTGATAGGTGAAGGTCTGGGTGGTCAGCTCCGCCTTGTCGGGCCAGTCGGTCCACAGGGAGGAACGGCTGGCCTGCTGCATGGCCGCCAGCATATCGCTGGCCCAGGCCCAGTCCTCGTCAAAGGGCGGCACGTAGTAGTTGTCGCTGCCCATGAACACCAGGCCCAGCAGGGTGTCGTCCTTATACCGGGCCACCACATTGCCGCAGTTGGAGAAGCCCCGCAGGCGCTGCTGGCCGTCCAGGTACATGGTGCCCGCCATTGTGACCTGGTCCGGGTTTTCGGCCAGGAGGGCGTAGTCGAACTGATAGAGCTCCGCCCGGTTGCCGTCGCTGGTCTCGTACTGCCAGGTCAGGGAGAAGCTGACCAGCTGATAGGCGTAGACCCCGCCGGGGTCATCCGCCAGGCCGTCCAGCATCCGCTGCATGGCCGCGTCCAGCTGGAGACGGAAGGTCTCGTAGGCGGCATAGTCGATGGCGGCGTCGTCGGCCTGGGCGTGGCGCACCAGGTCGTAGAGAGTCGCGTCCCGGAAGAAGGCGTTGTCGCCGTCGGTGAAGCGGGCGTGGTCGGCGCTGTTCATGAGGGAGAAGTGGACGATGTCCGCCGCCGCGTCGCTGCAGGTCAGCGTGACGCTGAGGCCGTCGCTGTCTCGGAAGGAGACGCCCCTGTAGCGCTTGCCGTCGTTGTCGCCGGCGGCTACGGCCTCCTCCTGGGTGATCTGGCTGTCGGCGGCACGGTTCATGGCCGCTACCAGGCGGCCCAGGGTGATGTTGGGGTATTGCTGCACGTCCCAGTCGGTGACGTCATCTGCCGTCAGGGCGGCCATGTAGCCGGCAATGGTATCCGGCTGGTCCGCCGCGTCATCCTTCTTGGCCCCGGTGAAGGTGCAGCCTACGCACAACGCGGTGGCCAGGGCCAGGGCGATGGCCGCAAGGGCCGCTGTGCGGGGCTTTTTCGCCAGAAGGACGATGCGCTCGTGGAGACTGGTTTTGCCGCCGTCCATGGTGGTGGCCGTCAGCAGAGGGCTCACGCCCCGGCCGCAGGCCACGCGGATGAGGGTGCGGCCATAGGCGGCCCGCTCCGCCTCGCCCAGGGTGCGGACGGTGGCCTCGTCACAGGCCAGCTCGCCGTCCTGGCGGGAGAGCTTTGCGGCCCACCACACCAGGGGGTCCCACCAGTGGAGGGCGAGGCACAGCGTCCGCAGCAGGGCCCACAGGTGGTCGCCCTGGCGGAAATGGGTGGTCTCGTGGGCCACGGTGTGGCGCAGCAGGTCCGGGTCCGCCGCCGTCTCCGCCGTTACGTAGATGGCGGGGCGGAACAGGCCGAAGAGGCAGGGCACCGCCCGCTCCTGGGCCACGTAGACCGGCAGGGCCACGCCCTCCACCGCCAGGGGGCGGCGGCTGCGCCGCAGCCGCCGGGAGAAGCGGAGATTCACCGCCAGAAACACCAGCAGCGTGGCGCCTGCGCCGCACCACCACAGCGGCAGCAGCACTTTGCGGGCCGTGAGTGCGCCGGTCATGCGGTGGAACTGGCCCGCCGGGGCGCTGGGCTCCGCTAGGGTGACGGTATTATTGGCCGCGCCGCCGATGGGGTGGCCCTGGACAAAGCCGTTGCTGGTCTGCCAGACGGCGTCCACGTGGCGGACGCTCTCCACCGCCTGGACCGCCGGGGCCTTTTCCACCACCGACATGACGCTGAGGTCTGTGCTGCCGAAGCTGACGGGGAGCAGCAGCCGCGCCAGCACCAGCAGCCAGAGGGCATACTGCAGCCGCAGACTGATCCGGCCCCGCAGCAGATACCGCAGGGCGATCACCGCCGCTGTGAGAATACACGAGGATGCCATCCATTCAATCATGCTCTTCCTCCATTTCCCGCAGGATCGCGTACAGCTTGTCGATCTCCTCCTGTGACAGGGTCTGCTTTTTCACCAGCGAGCTGACCATCAGGCTGACGCTGCCCTGGTACACCCGCTCCAGCAGGTGCTCGGTCTCCCGCACGGCGGCGTCCTCCCGGGCCACCCGGGGGCGGTACTGCTTCACGCCGTCAGCGCTCTCGCCGCTGACGGCGCCCTTGTCCTCCAGCCGCCGCAGCAGCGTCAGGGTGGTGCTGCGGCTCCAGCCGGTGGCGGCGTGAAGGGCGTCGATGATCTCCCGGCCCGTCCGGGGGGCGGACGCCCACAGGCACTCCATCACCTGCCACTCGGCCTCGGTCAAGCCCATATGCGCCATAGGTCTCACCTCCTGTTGTTTACATCTGTAATCACAATGTAGCATATCGGTTTACATTTGTCAACAGACGGGTGAAATTTTTCCTGATGCAATAACCTCTGCGTAGGGGCGGGGCTCTGCCCCGCCCGCCGTTCAATGGAAAATTCCACCACAAACCGAAAGGGAGGGGCAGAACCCCTCCCCTACGCACAAACACCGTACCGTATGGACAACAAATCCCCTCCGGCGTACCGGAGGGGATCGCATGTCACAAATCAACAATAACCGCCGTATGTCCCGTGGTGGGGAGGAACTTTTCCAGAACGTCGCGGGTCTTCATTCGAAGGGAGGATGTATTCTTGCAGGGGTGGCAGCCGAACCACTCGTCCTCCGCCACAGCGCGGTCGATGGCCAGGGTGACACGGTGGTCCGTGTCGTTCATCAGGCCCAGAATGGACGCGGAACCGGCGTGACAGCCCAGCAGCGAGACCAGATCCTCCTCGGTGGCGAAACTGAGACGGGAGGAGCCGATGAGCTTGGAGAAATCCTTGGTGGAGAAGGGCTTGTCCCCTGGCATACACAGCAGATAGAAGGCGCTGCGGTTCCGGGGCGTCAGCAGCAGGTTCTTGCAGATGTGAACGTCCAGCGCCGCGCTGATGGCGGCGCAGTCCTCCATGGTGAAGGCCGCATCATGATCCACGCGGGTAAAGGGGATCTCCAGCCGGGCAAGGCAGTCGTACACCCGGTTTTCCACCTCGCTGCGGCTCTCAATCGGAGCGCCGTTGTATACTTCCATGGCTTACTCCTTTCCCACCAGCATGTCGCCCACGCGGTAGATGTCGCCGGCACCCACGGTGAGGATCATGTCGCCGGGCTGGGCCAGGTGGCGCAGGGTCTGGGCCGTCTCCTTCAGGGTGGCGCAGTAGATGCTGCCGGGGATCTTGGCGCACAGGTCCCGGGAGGAGATCCCCACCTCGTTGGTCTCGCGGGCGGCGTAGATCTCCGCCAGCACCGCCACGTCCACGGTGCGCAGCTGGCGAACGAAATCGTCAAACAGGGCCTTGGTGCGGGTGTAGGTGTGGGGCTGGAAGGCGCAGATGAGGCGCTTGTGGGGCAGGCTGCGGGCCATGTCCAGCAGGGCGTGGAGCTCGTCGGGATGGTGGGCGTAATCGTCGTAGACCTTTGCGCCGTTATACTCGCCCTTGTACTGGAAGCGGCGCTCGGCCCCACCGAAGGAGGCCAGCCCCTCCTCCACCGCCTTGCCGTCCACGCCCAGCACATAGGCGGCGGCCGCCGCGGCCAGGGCGTTAGAGATGTTGTGTTTGCCGGGGACGTGCAGCGCCACGTGGGCATAGGGTTTGCCCTCCGCCACCACGTCGAAGCAGGGGAAGCCGTCGAAGAACGAGACGTTGTCGGCGTATACGCTGGCGGAATGGTCTTTGACGCTGAACCAGTGTACCGGGCGGTCCAGGTCCGCCAGGGCGGTCCGGGCGCCCTCGTCATCGCCGTTGGCGATGATGAAGCCGGTCTCCGGCGTCAGGCAGGCGAACTGGCGGAAGGAATGCTCGATATCGCCCAGGTCCTTGAAGAAGTCCAGGTGGTCCGCCGCCACGTTGAGGATCACCGCCACGGTGGGGAAGAAATTCAGGAAGGAGTTGCAGTACTCGCAGCTCTCCAGAATGATGGTGTCGCCCTTGCCCACCCGGTAGCCCTTGCCCAGCAGGGGCAGGGTGCCGCCGATCATGACGGTGGGGTCCTTCTGGGCGGCCATGAAGATGTGGGTGGCCATGGAGGTGGTGGTGGTCTTGCCGTGGGTGCCGGAGACGCACAGGGCGTTGCGGTACGCCTGCATGATGGCGCCCCAGCCCTGGGCCCGCTCGTAGACGGGGATGCCCCGGGCGATGGCACCGGCGATCTCGGGATTGCTGTCGTGGATGGCGGCGGTGCGGATCACCAGGTCGCAGTTCTGCAGGTTTTCGGCGCTGTGGCCGATGGTGACGGGAATGCCTGCGCCGCGCAGGTGTTTCACGGTATCGCTGTCGGTCATATCGGAGCCCTGGACGCTCAGGCCCATGCCCTTGAGCACCTCGGCCAGGGCGCACATGGATACGCCGCCGATGCCCGCCATATGGACGCGGACGCCGGGGCGGAGGAAATGCCGTATATTCTCTGTGGGATGCATCATATGGATCGATCTCCCTGTTCTTATATTTCAGCCGCATGACGCCGAGGAAATGCGCTGTTTACAAAATTATATCTGATATATTATAATACCCATAGAAGAAAAGTGCAACCCGATTTTTTTCGCGCGTCGTCTCCGTCAGGGTCTGAGGGGGACGCAGACAGGAGGAACAACATGAAGCTTACAGGCAGAGCGCTGCTGGCGCTGCTCCTGGCGCTGGTTCTGGCGGCAGGGCTGTGCGGCTGCGGCGGGAGCGACGATCCGGACGATCTGGGGCAGGGCGACCCTGCCGCGGACACGGAGGAGCCAGCTATTCCCCCGCTGGTCCCGGTGCGGGTGGTGACCACCCGGACGGCGGACGAGGCCGTGCTGGCGGACGTGCGCTATACCTATGACGAGTACGGCAACAAAACGGCGGAGATTCCCTATCAGTTCGGGCTGCTGCCGGAGGGGTACTATACCTACGAATACACCTATGGGCCCGAGGGGGTCCCGGTGAAGCGGAGCACCTATCTGCAGCAGCAGGATCTGTCGCAGCTGACGGCGGTGGAGATGTATGATACCGAGGGGCGGCTGACCGGGCGGCAGGCGTACAACGCCGACGGCAAGCGGACGTTTGAATATGCCTATGACGAGCAGGGCAACGAGACGCTGTATCTCTCCTGTGATGAGGCAGGGCGGATGGTCAGCAGGCTGGAGACCGCCTATGACAGGGATGGTCAGCGGGTCAGCGAGCGGTATACGGAGCGCGACGGCAGCGTCACCTATCGGGAGTATGAGGGGGAGCTGTGCTGCCGCCGGGTGGAGACGGACGGCGCGGGGAACGAGACCGCCTATACGTACACCATCCGGAACGACGCCCACGGCAATCTGCTGACCTACAGCGCCGTCAACGACAGGACGGGCACGCTGAATTTCCGCAGGGACTATGAGAACACCTATGACACGAAGGGGCGGCTGACCCGGGTGGAGGTCACGGACGAGGCGGGCCAGTGCCTGGAGCGGACGGATTACCGCTATGACCAGGAGGGGCGGCTGATCCAGACGGACGGCAGCCGGTTTGCCGGGGGCTATACCATCCGGCAGGTCTGGGACACGCTGTATGACAGCGCCGGTGTGATGCTGCAGCGGGACTGCTACGAGAGCAAAAGCAGCGGCGGCGCACTGGAGGAGACGTCCTCCAGCTATCTCTATGACCAGCAGGAGCAGCTGACGGGCTTTACCTACCGGAAGGACGGCGGCAGCCTGCGCTTTGCCATCGGCCATGTCAAGGAGGCGCCGGTGGTGCTGGAGAAGGTGTGCAGCGGGCCGCTGGGG
This sequence comes from uncultured Oscillospiraceae bacterium, assembly GCA_934597585.1. Lineage (GTDB taxonomy): Bacteria > Bacillota > Clostridia > Oscillospirales > Oscillospiraceae > Vescimonas. Next base: position 23,391 of record CAKTSA010000006.1, on the reverse strand, counting down.
TTCTCTGATTTTGATCTGGTGTTCACTGAGGGGGACGAGTTCACCATGGACAGCACGCCCTATACCGAGGGGGACGCCGCCTTTGCGGGGGCGGACGAGAGCTATACCCGGGTATACAGCTACAAGGAGGACGGGCGGCTGGCGGCCATTGAGGAGACGGCGCCTGACGGCACCGTCGTGCGGCAGTGGACGTACACCTATCAGCGGCCCCACAACGCGCCGGAGCAGACGGTGCAGACCATCCCGTTCAACGCAGGGGCTGCCTCCATCGCCGTCTACAACCGGGAGGACCTGCTGCTGAACACCACCACCTTCGTCCACGACCAGCTGGGGCGGTATACGGAGATGACCACCTGGGAGGGCACCTTCCGCTTCGTCTATGAGCAGGGCGAGGACGGCGGGGTCGTGGGGCGGCGGTACGGGCCCGACGGCGAGGCCCGGGGCAGCATGACCTACGACAGCCACGGCAACATGGTGCAGGAGCGGCTGTACGGCGAACCCCACGCCATAGAGCTGAAGTACGCCTATGACGCGGTGGGCAACCAGATGACCTCCTATCCCTGGAGCAGCAGCGCCACGGCCTACTGCGCCTATACCTACGACGAGGCGGGACGCCGCACGGGCATGGCGCTGTACGACAGTACGGAGCGGCTCCCCCAGGAGCTGCTGGAGCGGTACACCTACTCCTATGACCGGGAGGGGCATGTGAGCCGGGTGGAGTGCCGCAGTACCTCCGGCACGCTGCGGGGGTATATCCTGTACCAGTATGACCAGTGAAAAAATCAGCAAGGGGCGTGAAGGGATGATCCCACAGGAGATACGGGCCGTTCTGCGGCGGCTGGAGGATGCCGGGCACCAGGCGTATGTGGTGGGCGGCTGCGTGCGGGACATGTGTCTGGGGCTGCCGCCCCACGACTGGGACGCCGCCACCTCCGCCCTGCCGGAGGAGACCATGGCCCTGTTCGACCACTTTGCCATCCCCACGGGGCTGCAGCACGGCACCGTGACGGTGCGCAGCGGTGGACTCTCCTGCGAGGTCACCACCTTTCGCGCCGACGGGGCGTATCCCGACCACCGGCATCCCGCCGGCGTGACCTTTACCCGCAGCCTGGAGGAGGATCTGGCCCGGCGGGACCTGACGGTGAACGCCATGGCCATGGACGCGCAGGGACAGCTCTATGACCCCTGCGGCGGGCAGGAGGATCTCCGGCGGCGCGTGCTGCGGTGCGTAGGCGAGCCGGAGCGGCGCTTCCGGGAGGATGCGCTGCGGATCCTGCGGACGCTGCGGTTTTCCGCCACGCTGGGCTTTGCCATCGAGGCGGACACCCACCGCGCCCTGCGGGCCAAGTGCGGCGACCTGCGGTATGTGGCGGCGGAGCGGGTACGGGAGGAGCTGACGAAGCTGCTGTGCGGCGGCGACGTGCTGCGGGTCCTGCTGGAGGACGCCCAGGTGCTGGGGGCGGTGCTGCCGGAGATACTGCCCTGCGTGGGCTTTGACCAGCACAACCGCCACCACTGCTATGACGTGTGGGGCCACACGGCCCACGCGGTGGCCGCCGCGCCGCCTGAGCCGGTGCTGCGGTGGGCCATGCTGCTGCACGACCTGGGCAAGCCCCAGTGCTTCACCCTGGACGAGGCGGGCGTGGGGCACTTTCACGGCCACCACCGGCCCAGTGCGGAGATGGCGGAGGCCATCTGCCGCCGCCTGCGGTTCGATAAAGCCACTGCCCAGCGTATTTGTATGCTGGTGCGGTATCACGACCGGCCCATCCCCCTGACGGAGAGGGCCATCCGCCGGGCCATGAACCAGCTGGGCGTGGAGGGACTGCGGCAGCTGTGCGCCGTGAAGCGGGCGGACAACCTGGCCCAGCACCCGGACTATCGCGGCCGCCAGCAGGAGATCGACCGGGGCGAGGCCATTATGGAGGAGCTGCTGGCGCAGGACGCCTGCTTCAGCCTGAAGCAGCTGGCGGTAAACGGCCGGGACATGATGGCCCTGGGCCTGCAAGGCCCGGCCATCGGCAAGACGCTGCAAGCCCTGCTGGACGCGGTCATGGACGGCGCGGTGGAAAACGAGCGCACCTCCCTGCTCTCTCTGGCCCGGAAGCTGAAAAATTAAAATCATGCCGCCAACGGCGGCATACCACAACTCTTCACTCTTATCTCTTCACTCTTCACTGCATAAAAAAAGACGCCGTATCGGCGTCTTTTTTCTATGCTTTTGCGCTCAGCTCCACGGCGTGGCGGAGGAAGCTGAGGGGTGGGACGGGCTGGGGCAGCTGCATGGTGAAGACCATTTGGGGCGTTTTCGGCTCGTGGAGGGGAAGCCCGTCACAGTCGGTCATCACCGGGGCGGTGATGGTAAAGGGGCGGGTATCGGGGCCCACCACCTCCAGCTCATCGCCGGCGGCGAACTTGTTCCGCAGGCTCAGTGTGGCCAGGCCGTTTGCGTCACAGGTGGTCACCACGGCGCAGATCTGCCAGTCCCGTATGTACCGGGCGTTGTCGTAGTACTGCCCGGGCTGGCCGTAGAAGAAGCCGGTGGAGTAGTGGCGGTGGCTGACATGCTCCACCTCGTCCCGCCAGACGGGATCGATGGGGCGGCCCGCCGCGATGTCGTCCAGCACGTGGCGATAGGCCCCGGTGACAATGGCGGCGTAGTAGCCGGATTTGGCCCGGCCCTCGATCTTCAGGCAGTCCACGCCGGCGTCCATGAGATCGTCCAGATGGTCGATCATGCACATGTCCCGGGAGTTCATGATATAGGTGCCCTTCTCATCCTCGAAGACGGGGAAATACTCGCCGGGGCGCTTTTCCTCCATCAGGGCGTACTGGTAGCGGCAGGGCTGGGCGCACTGGCCGCGATTGGCGTCCCGGCCGGTCATATAGTTGCTGAGAAGGCAGCGGCCGGAGTAGCTGACGCACATGGCACCGTGGCAGAAGGTCTCGATCTCCAGCTCCTTGGGGGTCCTGGCCCGGATGGTGCGGATCTCGTCCAGGCTCAGCTCGCGGGCCAGCACCACACGGGTGGCGCCCAGGTCGTACCAGGCGGAGGCAGAGGCGTAGTTGGCGATGGACTGCTGGGTGGAGATGTGCCGCTGGCAGTGGGGGGCATACTTCCCCGCCAGGGTAAAGGCACCCAGGTCCGCCACGATCAGGGCGTCCACACCGGCATCATCCAGCCGCTCCAGGTGGGCGGGCAGCTGCTCCACCTCGCCGCTGCGGGGCATGGTGTTGACGGTGACGTGGACCTTCACGCCGTGGTCGTGGGCGTATTGTACGGCCCGGGGCAGCTCCTCGTCGGTGAAATTGCCGGCGAAGGAGCGCATGCCAAAGGCGGTACCCGCCAGGTACACCGCGTCGGCGCCGTAGGCCACGGCCATTTGCAGTTTTTCCCAGTCCCCGGCAGGGGACAGCAATTCAGGCTTTTTCCGTTCCATCAGTCAGGCTGGTACATGTCGCTGTTGATAAAGGCGAGATGCTCGTTGTAGGTCTTGAAGAAGTGGTTGACGCCGTCCTTGCCGGCGGCGAAGTAGAAATACTCGGTGTCGTTGGGATAGATGGCCGCCTTGATAGACTCCATGCCCGGGCAGCAGATGGGGCCGGCGGGCAGACCGGGATACTTGTAGGTGTTATAGGGGCTGTCCATGTCCTTGTCAAAGGCGGTCTTGTCCTTGCCCTCCAGGGACAGGGCGTAGTAGATGGTGGTATCCAGCTGCAGGTAGCCGTAGGTCTCCCGGTCGGTGGTGTTGAGGCGGTTGTAGAGGACGGAGGCGATGTTCTTGCGCTCGGTCTCGTCGCCGATGCCCTCCTTTTCGATGATGGAGGCGATGGTGACGATGTCGTGGAGGGAGTAGCCGCTGGCGTTGATGTCGGCCATCATGTCGTCGTCGAACTGGGTGACGAAGTTGGTCAGCATGGTGTCGATGTCATACACGGCGGTCTTTTCCGGGTCAAAGGCCTGGGTGGTGGGGAACAGGAAGCCCTCCATGCGGTTCACCTTGCCCAGCATGTCCTCCTTGAGGAAGCTGTAGCTCTGGAACTCGAAATTGGCGCAGGCGTCCTCCAGCTCCTCGCGGGTGGAGATGCCGGCCTCGGTCATGATGTCGATGATCTCGTTGACGGTCTTTCCCTCGGGAATGACCACCTCGATCCAGCCGTCCTTGTTGACCTTATCGGCCTCGTAGTCGTGCATGTTCAGGATGAGGCTGCGGTAGTCCATGTCGCTGTTCAGCTCGTACTCGCCGGGGTCGATGTTCCTGCTGGCGTGGAAGAAGATGCCGCAGAACTTGAAGAAGCCCCGGTAGTTGATGAGGCCGGCGTCCTTCAGCTTTTTGGCCACGTCGCCCACGCTGTCGCCTTCCTCTACGGTGATCTTGACCTGCACATAGTCCCTGTTCAGGGAGCACAGGTCGCTGAACAGCAGCCAGCCGATGCCGGCCAGCAGGCAGGAGCCCAGCACCACGCAGGCCAGGTACAGGGCCATGCGCTGGTTGGCACGCTTGCTCTTTTTCTTCTTTTTCTTGGGGGTGCCGGCGCTCTGGCGGCGGACCTCCTCCGCGTTATAATAGGCGGTCTCGAAATTGTTGTTCTGATCCTTGGGCATAGTCGTATATTCCTTTCTCGTGTCAGGGCGGCGGCTCACAGCAGGTCGCGGAGCTTGTCCAGCACCTCGGCATGGATATCGTCACGGCTGCGGATGGCGCCGCCGCGGGCACAGTCGATCTTCGTCCAGCCGCAGTATTCCGTCACGAAGGCGGCATTCTCGCGGCAGCGGCGCAGGTATTCCTCGTCCTGCTCGTGGACATCGGCGGTGGTGTGGGTGGCCTGCTCCCGCTGGCGCATCATCTGCTCGCTCAGCTCGGTGGGCAGGTCCAGGTACAGCACCCGGGTGGGACGGGGCAGCTCCAGCAGGTCATACTCGAAGTGGAACAGCCAGTCCAGGAAGGGTCTGCGCTCCGCTTCGGGCAGCTTGGAGGTCTGGTGTACGGCGTTGGAGGTGGTATAGCGGTCGGCGATCAGGAGGCCGCCCTGTTCATAATACGCGCCCCAGTCCTGCTTGTAGGAGGCGTAGCGGTCCACCGCGTAGAAGGTAGAGGCGGCAAAGGCGTTGACGTCGCCGGGACGGCTGCCGAATGCGCCGCCCAGGTAGAGGCGGATCAGGGCCGAGGATTCCTCGCTGTACCGGGGGAAGGAAAGGCGGCGGAAGGGGATGCCCCGCTCCGTCAGCGTCTGGCACAGGAGCGCGGTCTGTGTGGCCTTGCCGGAACCGTCGGTCCCCTCAAAAACGATCAGCTTTCCCATTCATTTTCTCTCCTTCGCGGTGGTCATACAGGAGAAGTATACCACCATTCTACCCATTTGTAAAGAAAACATCACCAGGCGGCCATGTAAAAATGGAAAAGAGACGGCAGCGCCGTCTCCTTTTCCGCTGTTATTTCAATTGATACGCGCCGTCGCCGGAGGTCTCCAGGGTCATGCCGAAGAAGGTGCGCAGGGCACGGACCATGTGGGCCGTGTCCCGGGCGCCTGCCGTCTCGAAGCAGGAGTGCATGGCCAGCTGGGCAAGGCCGATATCCGCCATGTTCAGGGACACCTGGGTGTTGGCGATGCTGCCCAGGGTGGAGCCGCCGGGCATGTCGGGGCGGTTGGCGTAGCGCTGGAAGGGCACATCGGCCCTTTCGCACACTGTCTGGAAGAGGGCCGCCGAGACGGCGTCGGTGGTGTAGCGCTGGCTGGCGTTGTATTTCAGCACCACGCCGCCGTTCATCCGCACGGTGTGGTTCCTGTCGGCGTATTCCGGATGGTTGGGATGGACGGCGTGGGCGTTGTCGCAGGACAGCAGGAAGCTGCCCGCCGCCATGGTGCGCAGGGTCAGGCCCAGGGCGTCACAGATGCGCGTCAGCGTCTCCAGAAGAAAGGTGGAGGCGGCGCCCTGCTTGGTCTCGCTGCCCACCTCCTCGTTGTCGAAGAGGCAGTAGACGCAGGCGCTGCGGCTCTCCTCCGCCGTCAGGAAGCCCTGGAGGGAGGCGAAGGCGCACTGCAGATCGTCCAGCCGGGGCGCGGAGATATAGCCGCCCCACTCGATGCCGGGCTGGGGGTTATAGAGGAACAGATCGTGGGTCAGCAGGTCCTCCTCCCCTGCTCCGGCGGCCTGGGCGATGCGGCGGCGGAAGCCGCCCGCCTCGCCGCCGTAGAGAGGCTGCATGTCCACGGCGAAGTTATACTTGGTGCCGCTGTTGGCGTCCCGGTTCATGTGGATGGCCACGTTGGGGATCAGGGCCACCGACTCCTTCAGGTCCACCAGGCGGGCGGCGACGCCCTGCTCTGTCCGCACCATGGCGCGGCCCGCGATGCTGAGGGGACGATCCATCCAGCTGGCGCACAGCATGCCGCCGTAGCCCTCCACGCTGAGGCGGGTGCCGTTGTCACCGGGGAGCTCAGCGTTCTCCTTGATCTTGAAGGAAGGACTGTCGCTGTGGGCGGCGGTCATGAGAAAGCCGGCGGGCCGGCCCTTGGGCAGGCGGAAGGCGATGAGGGACGAGCCGTTGCGGACCACATAGTAGCGGCCGCCGGGCTCCAGGATCCACTCCTCTGTCTCCCGCAGAGGGCGATAGTCCTCCAGCTCCAGCAGCTTTGCCGTGTGGGCCGCCGCCTGAAAGGCGGTGGGGCTGGCGGCGATATAGGAAAACAGCGCTTGATTCATGGTGATATCCTCCTTACGCGTTCTCGGTCACGATGGCCTGGATGGTCTCGGCCTTCTCCTCCTGGAGCACCAGGATATAGCCCCAGAGCAGCAGCGGCAGGGCGCACAGCGCCCCCGGGATGCCCCAGAGGTGGGAGGCTCCCACACCGATGGCCGCGCCGATGTGGAAGCACAGCAGTGTGGACAGGAAGAAGCCCATCCGCCGCAGCTGCTTGCGGTCCTTGCCGCACAGGTACTCGGCAAAGGCTAGGGATGCCTGCTTGGTGTTGTTGGTGGAGAAAATGGTGGAGCTGTAGAAATCCTGGGCCCCCCGGAAGCTGCTCCACTGGACGCTCATGGCGAAGAAGATGGGATACAGGGCGACGACCACCTCTGTTTCCGCCGGGATGAAGCACTCCCCCACCGCCGCGGCGGCGGTGACGACAGGCGACAGGCGCCGCATGTCCACGCCCCACTTAAAGGGCAGCAGCACCGTCAGCATGGTGCCGACGACGTAGACCAGAAAGGCGCCGAAGTGCTCCAGCACGTTGAAGCCCCGGCCATACAGCGCGTCGATGACCAGCTCCAGCAGGTTCATGGTCTGGGCGCTGCCCATGACGCCGCCCCGGCACAGAATGGCGTAGGCCCCAAAGAAACCGCCCACGCAGGCAAAGGCCAGGTGGCGGTACCAGTCGATATTCTTCCGTTTATAGAGAGGCATAAAGTTTCCTCCTGCGCAAATCTCTTCAACAGTATAACATACTTTCCCCGGCGGGCAATGGTGAAAACGACGAAAAAACGCAAAAAATACCGTTGACAACGACGAAAGATGTGGTAAAATAAGGGCAACATTGCGATACGGCCATGAGGAAACGAGTCCGGCCATGCCACCCAGAGCGAGAAGGGGTCAGGTGCAAGCCCTTCGGGATCGGCAGACGGGACAGCCACTTCCGAGCCTGCGGCGATGAGCCGCACGCTTCGTCCCCGTTACCGGACGACTGAGATGACGGCAGGGCCGTCAAATTAGGGTGGTACCGTGAAGCGTCGCTTCGCCCCTATGTGGGGCGGGGCGTTTTTGTTTTTTGGAGGTGAGAGATGGGTTATCACATCATCGACATGGCGTCCGATCCCCGGTGCGGGCAGTTCGCCTATTTCCGGCAGATGGACTATCCCTTTGCCGGGATCACGGCGGAGATGGACATTACGGACTTTATGGCCTGTAAGGGCCAGCGGCCCTTCTTTCTCAGCTTTCTCTACGCGGTGACCCGGGCCGCCAACGCCGTGCCCCAGCTGCGCCGCCGGATCCTGGAGGACGGCACGGTGGCGGAGTTCGACTGGTGCCCGCCCTCCTACACCGCCATGAAGCCCGACGGCGTATACGTCTACTGCACGGTGGAGGGCGACCTGAGCTATGACGATTTCATCGCTCTGGGCCAGCAGCGGCAGCGGGAGGTGCTGGAGCGGGGCACCCTCACCGAGGACGGCGACGCGCGCAGCTTTTTCTTCGTGTCCAGCCTACCGTGGCTCCACTACTCCCAGCTGGAGCACCCCATGGTGGAGCCCGACGACAGCAACCCCCGCATCAGCTGGGGCAAGTACATTACGGCGAGTGGCCGCACCACCCTGCCGGTGTCGCTGTTCGTCAACCACGCGCTGGCCGACGGACTGCACATCTCCCAGTTCTTTCAGAATCTGGAGACGGAGCTGGCGGCGCTGGCGGATGTATGGCGCGAGGACTGATTTTCGCGGTACTTGCCGCGAAAAGGAGCGGATTGCCACGCCAGTCTGCTGACTGGCTCGCAATGACGATCTAAAGAAATGCAATAAAATTTATCATAAAAGGAGCGAAATACTATGAGCCATCCCTATCACGGTCTGAATGAGCTGCGGGAGATGTTCCTGAAGTTCTTCGAGACGAAAGGCCATCTGCGCCTGCCCAGCTTTTCGCTGGTGCCCCAGAACGACAAGTCCATCCTGCTGATCAACGCCGGTATGACCCCCATGAAGCCCTGGTTCAAGGGCGAGGAGGAGCCCCCCTGCCACCGCGTGTGCACCTGCCAGAAGTGCATCCGCACCGGCGACATCGACAACGTGGGTCACACCGCCCGCCACGGCACCTATTTCGAGATGCTGGGCAACTTCTCCTTCGGTGATTACTTCAAGCATGAGGCCATCGCTTGGTCCTGGGAGTTCCTGACCAGCCCCGAATGGGTGGGTCTGGAGCCTGACCGTCTGTACCCCTCCGTCTATCTGGACGACGACGAGGCGTGGAACATCTGGCACGACGAGATCGGCATCCCCGCCGAGAAGATCTTCCGCTTCGGCAAGGAGGACAACTTCTGGGAGCACGGCTCCGGCCCCTGCGGCCCCTGCTCCGAGATCTACTATGACCGCGGCCCCGAGTACGGCTGCGGCAAGCCCGGCTGCACCGTGGGCTGCGACTGCGACCGCTACATCGAGGTCTGGAACAACGTGTTCAGCCAGTTTGACAACGACGGCCACAACAACTATACCGAGCTGAAGCAGAAGAACATCGACACCGGCATGGGGCTGGAGCGCCTGGCCTGCGTGTGCCAGAACGTGGACAGCCTGTTTGATGTGGATACCGTCATGAACATCACCAACAAGGTCAGCGAGCTGACCGGCGCCCACTACGGCGAGAGCCACAAGCGCGACGTGTCCCTGCGTGTCATCACCGACCACATCCGCTCCGCCACCTTCATGATCTGCGACGGCATCCTGCCCAGCAACGAGGGCCGGGGCTACGTGCTGCGCCGCCTGCTGCGCCGGGCTGCCCGTCACGGCAAGCTGCTGGGCGTCAATGAGCCGTTCCTGTATCAGGTGGTGGACACCGTCATTCACGAGAACGAGTGCCAGTATCCCGACCTGCGGGAGAAACAGACCTATATCACCAAGGTCATCCGCACCGAGGAGGAGAACTTCGCCCGCACCATCGACGGCGGCATGAAGATCTACGGCGATATGCTGTCCGCCCACAAGGCCAAGGGCGAGACCGTGTTCTCCGGCGAGGACGCCTTCAAGCTGTACGACACCTTCGGCTTCCCCATCGACCTGACGGCGGAGATGGCCGCCGAGGAGGGCATGACCATCGACGAGGAGGCCTTCAAGGCCCTGATGACCGAGCAGAAGGAGCGTGCCCGCGAGGCCCGCAAGGCCCTGGGCGATCTGGGCTGGGCCGGTGTGGAGTTCGGCAAGGACATGCCCGCCACCGAGTTCGTGGGCTATGACTACGACGCCATCGACGATGCCCATGTGCTGGCCATCGTGGCCGAGGGTGAGCTGGTGGACGAGATCGTGGCCGGTATGGAGGCCATCGTGGTGCTGGATCAGACCCCCTTCTACGCCGAGATGGGCGGCCAGACCGCTGACCACGGCCGCATCACCGACAGCGACAGCATTGAGAATCCCGACGGCAACTGCGCCCTCCTCTTCCACGTCAACAACGTCCAGAAGAACAAGGGCGGCAAGTTCATGCACTACGGCAAGCTGGTGAAGGGCTCGTTGAAGGTGGGCGACACCGTGGCCGCCTCCATCGATACCGTCCGCCGGGCTGCCATCCGTCGCGCCCACAGCGCCACCCACCTGCTGGATGCCGCGCTGGTGAAGGTGCTGGGCGACCACGTCCATCAGGCCGGCTCTCTGGTGGAGCCCGACCGGCTGCGCTTCGACTTCACCCACTTTGAGGGCATCACGCCCCAGCAGCTGAACGAGGTGGAGGATCTGGTGAACGGCGCCATTCTGGACGGCCTGACCATCACCACCGAGGAGCTGCCGCTGGACGAGGCCAAGGCCCGGGGCGCGGTAGCCACCTTCGGTGAGAAGTACGGCCAGACGGTCCGCGTGGTCACCATGGGCGATTTCTCCATGGAGCTGTGCGGCGGCACCCATCTGGACAACACCGCCAAGGTGGGCATGTTCCGCATCAAGAGCGAGAGCAGCGTGGCCTCCGGCGTCCGCCGTATCGAAGCCACCACCGGCCGCGCCTCCATTGACGAGACCCGCCACGGCCGCAACACCCTGCTGAAGGCGGCCCAGTTCTTCAAGACCGCCCCCGGCGGCATCCTGGAGCGCATGGAGCAGCAGGCCAACGAGATGAAGGAGCTGCGCCAGGCCCTGGAGAAGTTCAAGGCCGAGGCCTCTCTGGGCGAGGCCCGTCAGGTGATGGCCTCCGCCAAGACGGTGGGCGGCCTGCACATCATCACCGGCACCCGCCAGAATCTGGACGCCAACGCCCTGCGTGCCATGGGCGACTTCATGCGGGACAAGGATCCCAGCGTGGTGGCGGTGCTGGCCAGCATCAACGGTGAGAAGGTCAGCTTCCTGGCGGTCTGCGGCAAGGAGGCCGTGGCCCGGGGCCTCAATGCCGGCGAGCTGGTGAAGTCCGTGTCCGCTGTGTGCGGCGGCAAGGGCGGCGGCAAGCCCGACAGCGCCATGGGCGGCGGCACCGACCTGCTGAAGGTGGACGACGCGCTGGCCACTGTGGACGACTTTGTGGCCGCCAAGCTGGGCTGAGAAACGTTGCCATTACGTTTTCCCCCGCTAAACCGCAATAAAGGCCCCCTCTGACGAGGGGGCTGTCACCGAAGGTGACTGGGGGAGAGAGACCGGTGTTCTATCGTACCTCTTGTGGTTTTTGTCTCTCCCTCCGTTATGACCTTCGGTCATACCACCTCCCTCGTCAGAGGGAGGCAAAAAGCAAACCTCCTCAGAAAAACATAATATCAAAAACATAGTGAAAGGAGACGAACCTATGAAGAACGATTGCCTGTTCTGCGCCATCATCGACGGCGAGATCCCCAGCAACAAGGTCTATGAGGACGAGCTGTGCTACGCCTTCTACGACATCGAGCCCCAGGCACCCACCCACTTCCTGGTGGTGCCCAAGGCCCACATCTGCTGCGCCAACGACATCACCGCGGACAACAGCGCCGTGGTGGCCCACTGCTTTGAGGTCATTGCCAAAATCTGCAAGGAGCTGGGCTGCGACAGCTACCGCATCGTCAACAACTGCGGCGATCAGGCCGGCCAGACCGTGAAGCACCTGCACTTCCACGTGCTCAGCGGCCGCGACATGACGTGGCCTCCGGGCTAAAGATTACTGGCATGAAATCTTCGATTTCATTGCCAAAGAAGATCGCGGTCGGCTGCGCGCACCCGTTGGGTGCACTGGCGACCGAGAAGTATTTTTCTGACGCACATGTCGTCAGAAAAATGATTTGATTTTTTCGCCGCTTCCGAGCGGCGAACTCTGCGAGGCTTTTATACGAAACCCGCCGCGGGCTGTGCCCGCGGCGGGTTATTTATGCCTGAATATTCTCCCGGAACAGCCATCTGTCCCGCTGGGGTGCAAACCACTTAGTGAGATAGCCCAGCACCGTGCCCACCAGGACAGCGGCGATCACCGTTCCCACGCCCACGCTGCCGAAGCTGCCGATGCACAGCAGGCAGGCCGCCAGGGATATGGCCACCAGCGACGAGTCAAACAGCACCTTCACCCTGGCGAAGGCCATGCCGCTGACGTCGGAGATGGCCTTGATGGTCCCCTCGCCCGCCAGGGCCATGATGTCCGGCGGCATGTACAGAAAGATGCCCAGGGCGATGCACACCACGCTCAGCAGCAGCAATATGACCCGCAGCACCGTGCTGTCCGCGTCCGGCAGGAAGGACACGTACCAGTTACAGAAGGTGGTGAAGTACCCAAATACGATGCCCACCACCACCTGCAGCAGTTTCACCGGCTTGAAATGCTTTCGCAGCAGAATGATCTGCAGCAGCACCAGCGCACAGTGCAGGATGATGGTGGCCTTACCCATCTCGATGCCCCAGATGCAGGTCATGGCATAGGGAATGGAGCTGATGGGCGACACCCCCAGCCGTGACTTTACTGACAGGGCGATGCCCACCGTCATGGCAAATAATCCGGCGGTATACATGGCAAGCCGCCGGGACAGATTTCGATTCATTTGTTCTTCCGCTCCAATATGGCCTTGATCTGGTCAAGGTTCTCCGCAAAGTATATCCCCTCCTGCCGCTCCGGCGAGGACAGGTCTTTTTCGATCATGTGGTGCAGAAGGGCCTTCAGGTGGTCGTAGTAACCGTTGAGGTTATAGAGGATGCAGAGGGCGTCCAGGTGCTTCAGGGAGACCTTGGACATGACCTCTGTGATCTCCTCCAGGGTGCCGGTGCCGCCGGGGAGGGCGATGAAGGCGTCACCCAGCTGGATCATCTTGCCCTTGCGCTCCGCCATGTCCTTCGTGACGATCAGCTCCGTCAGGCCGTGGAACTCATAGCCCGCGTCGATGAAAAACTGGGGCTCTACGCCGATAGCCTGGCCGCCGGCGGCCAGTACGCTTTTGGCGATCTCACCCATGAGGCCGTTCTCCGAACCGCCGTAGACCAGGGTGTGGCCGTTTTCGCCGATCCATTGGCCCAGTTCCCGCACCGCCCGGCCCAGGGCCGGGTCGTTGCCCTCGTTGGCGCCCAGATAGACTGTGATATGCATGGTTCTCCTCCTTACGCCGCCGTTTTGCTGCGCTTTTTCTCCTCATAGATGCTGTTGAGGGTATACAGGATCACGCCGGCCCAGATGAAGCAGAAGCTGACCAGCTTCTCCTTGGTCAGGCTCTCGCCCATGATCATGCCGCAGAAGATGGCCAGGGTGGGGCTGAGATACTGGCAGATGCCGGTGGTCATCAGGGGCAGGTGGCGCACGCCGATGGCGTAGAACAGCATGGGGACCGCCGTCACCACACCGGAGCCCATCAGCAGAAGCTGACGCACCACCGTCAGGCTGCCCATGCCGTTGTCGCCCATGCGGCAGCACAGCACGAATATGACGGCCACCGGCACCATCATGATGATCTCCATGGTGGTGCTGACGATGGAATCGATGGTCAGGCTCTTCTTGATGGCGGCGTAGATGGCGAACATGGTGGCCAGGGCGATGGTCACGTAGGGCACGCCGCCGAAGCCGCTGGTACTCAGCACAATGCCCACCACCACGATGGCAATGATGACGAAGTGCCGCCAGGAGATCTTCTCCTTGAAGATCACCGCACCGAAGGCAAACACCACCAGGGGCTGGATGTAGTAGCCCAGGGAGCACTCCAGCACCCGGCCGTTCTGCACCGCCCACAGGTAGACGATCCAGTCGCCGAACAGGAACACCGCCGCGGGGATCTCCCGCTTCAGCACCTGCTTATCCCGGAAGGCCGCCGCCAGCTGGGGCAGCTTGCCCTGGATCCACAGGATCATCACGCAGCACACCGCCGCCCAGACGATACGGCTGGCCATCAGGAAGAAGGTATCCATGCCGCCGCACAGATACCAGTATAACGGCTGGAACCCCCAGATCAGGAAACACCCCAGCATGGCGGTCAGGCCTTTTTTGTAGTTGTACACAGGCATCACGGCAGCACTTCCTTTTTCTTGTATTTTCTCAGCAAAAATGTTAGAATAGCAAAAGCACTATACCACCGGAGGACGAAAATGGCAATACTTTGTCGGAATTTTTATACAGGAAATACGGTGGATATCGCCCGCAGCCTTGTGGGCTGCTATCTGGTGCGGCGGTATGAGGGGGAGCTGCTGGTGTGCCGCATCGCGGAGACGGAGGCCTATGTGGGCGCCATCGACAAGGCCGCCCACTCCTACGGCTACCACAAGACCGCTCGCAACGCCACCATGTTCGGCCCGCCGGGCCACGCCTACATCTATCTCATCTACGGCATGCACTGCTGCCTGAACTTCGTCACCGAGCCGGAGGGGGAGCCCTCCGCCGTGCTGCTGCGGGGGCTCGCCCCGGTGCACGGCCTGGAAGCCCTCTGCCGCCTGCGGTATGACAAAGCCCCTGACGAGCTGACGGCCTATCAGCGGAAGAACTTCCTCAACGGCCCCGGCAAATGCTGTCAGGCGATGGGACTGGACCGCCGCCAGAACGGCATCGACCTGACCACGAGAGAGGAGCTGTTCCTCTGCACCGCCCTGTCCGACGTGGGGCTGCCCGACCATTCGCCCCGCCCCTTCACCATTCACACAGGCAAGCGCATCGGCATCGACTACGCACAGGAGGCTGTGGACTTCCCGTGGCGCTTTTACACCACTGACCTATAAGGAGAAAACTATGCTGATTTTTGACATGGACGGCACCCTCATCGACTCCAACGGCATCTGGCGTGATGTGGACACCGCGTTTCTGGCCAAGCGGGGCCTGCCCTACACCCGGGAATACTATGAGGGCGTGGCCCACACCGTGTTCCCCAAGGCCGCCATCTTCACCAAGGAGTACTGCCATCTCAGCGAATCCACCGACGAGATCATGGCCGAGTGGATGGAGATGGCCGGCGACCTGTATACCACCAGCGTGCCGGTAAAGCCCGGCGTGGCGGACTATCTGGAGAAGTGCAAAGCCGCCGGAGAGCGGATGGCGGTGCTGACCTCCAGCGTTCCCGCCCACTGCCACGCGGCGCTGGGACATCTGGGGCTGAAGCCCTATTTTGAGCAGATCTTCTTTGCCCAGGAGCTGGGCATGGACAAGAAGGAGCCCGCCATCTACCGCAGAACGGCGGAGCTGCTGGGGGTGACGCCGGAGGAGTGCACCATCTTTGACGACTCCATCGCCGCCTGCCGCAGCGCCCGCGCGGCGGGGATGCAGGTCGTAGGCGTGTACGATGAATTTTTCCATGTGTCCTGGGACGAGATGCAGACGGTGTGCCACCGGTGCATCCGGGGGTTTGATGAATTGCTGTAATACATGTGCAAAGGCCACCCTTTCAATAGGGTGGCCTTTGCTTTGGAAGAGGTTGAGAGAGAGAAAATAAATGGATAAGTAGTCCGCTTTCTTATGCCTTATAAACGCCGGCCATCAGATCGCAGAGGACCGCCAGATCGGCGAACATCAGATAGCCCAGCAGAAGACTGGTGACCTTGATCACCGGATTTACCCAGCCCGTCAAAATGGCCACGAATGTGCCCAGCACCACCAATGTCAGGAGCAGGGCCAGTACCACAGCAGTCATCTTTTTCATAGCAAAAACTCCTTTCATCTTTCTGTATTTTTGTGTTTTGTGTTTTGCTCTTTACAGGTATGATGATACTACAGCTTTTGCCATTTGTAAAATATGCGAAAACTAAGTTTGTTATAGTTTGAAGCTATGCCTCGTGTGATCGCCTGTACTTCTCCGCATAGTCCTCCATGGCCTGAATATACGCCTGCGCCATGGGGCTGAGCAACATGTGAGCCCGAACGATATAACCGATACTGACCTTTTTTCGGGGCTTCAGCAGCAGCATTGCCGAGGCATAGATGGTACGGGACACCTCGTCATCCAGCCCGATGCCTGGCTGATAGGCGTTGATCTCGCGGGTCAGGTCGTTGGCGGTGGCCCTGTCACGCACCAGAATGTGCCGGGGTGTTACCGCTGGCATGGAGATATCCTCTGAGAAGAACACCGCGTTATGCGTCCCCTGCTCAAAGGTCACGCAGGGATAGGGCGCCAGCTCCTCCTCCGTTACCTCGCCCCGGCCCGCCAGCGGGTGATTTTTGTCCACATACACGGTGGCGTCCTTCTGTACCAGCTCCGTATAGGTCAACTCGTATTCCCGGAACAGCCGGCGCAGCACCTCGCCGTTCTGCTCCGTCATCAGCAGCACGCCCACCTCGCTGCGCATCAGGCCTACGTCTTCGATCACCTCATAGGTGGTGGTCTCCCGGAAGGTCATGCTGTATTTCTCGCCGCCCATATCCCGCACCACACGGGCAAATACACGGGCCGCAAAGTTATAGTGCTGGGCGGACACGGCGAACTGCTGCCGGTGGCTGGACGGGACGCTGTACCGATTCTCCAGCAGCTCCGCCTGCATCAGCACCTGGCGGGCATAGCCCAGGAACTCGTCCCCCTCCCGGCTCAGCACCACGCCCCGATTGGTGCGCAGGAAGATGGTGATGCCCATCTCCCTTTCCAGCTCCTGGATGGCGGCGGTCAGGCTGGGCTGGGAGATGAACAGCGCTTTGGCCGCGCCGCTGATGGTGCCGGTCTCCGCCACGGCGGTGACGTAGCGCAATTGCTGCAAGGTCATGGCCGTCCCCCCTTAAAAGCTGCCGATGGGGATGGAGCCGTCATCGCTGCCCTTGGTGATGGACTGGATGGTCAGATAGTACCCCCGGCCGTTCTCCATCTCCACATAGACCCGGTCCCCCGCCTTGTGGCCCATGACGGCCCGGCCCACGGGGGATTCCTTGCTGATCCAGCCCTTCAGGGCGTCCTGCCGCAGGGTGGTCACCAGCTGGATGGTGCGGCTGCGGCCGGTATTCTCCATCAGGATCTCCACCGTGTCGTAAAGCCCCGCCGTGTCCTCTGTGGACTTGTCGCCGATGACCCTGGCGGTCTTGATCATCCGCTGCAAATAGCGGATGCGGCTGTCGTTGCGGTTCTTCTCCTGCTTGGCGCACTTATACTCAAAATTCTCGCTGAGATCGCCGAAGGCCCGTGCCGTCTGCACGTCCTCGATGAGCTTGGGCCGCAGCTGCTGCACCCGATAGTCGATCTCCTCCTGCATTTTCTGAATGTCCTGCTTGGTCAGTTCGTCGTACATACTATCACTCCTTGATGATCTCCGCCAGACGCGCCAGCGCCTGGGGTAATTTTTCCAATTCGATGCCGGAATAGTTCACCACCAGCACGTGATGGGGGGCCTCCTCGCTGCGGCGGTAGTAGTCTGACAGCAGCGCCAACCGCAGGCCCCGCTCCGCCGCCCGCTGCCGCAGCGTCTCGTCCGGCAGCGTGGTATCCAGCCGCACCAGAAAGTGCAGCCCCGCGTCCTGCTCCATGATCTCCGCCCGGCCCGCCAGCGGCCCGGACAGGATGCAGTCGATGACCGCGTCCCGCTTCTGGTGATAGCGCTTGCGCATCCGGTTCAGGTGCTGCTCGTAGTGGCCCCGGGACAGAAACTCCGCCAGCGTGTACTGCTCGAAGCTGGACACCGTGCAGGAGTAGAATCCCAGCTTCTGCCGGTAGTCCTCCAGAAGCCGCGGCGGCAGCAGCATGTAGCTGATGCGGATGGACGGCGCGATAGTCTTGGAGAAGGTGTTCAGGTAGATGACGTGCTGGTGCTCGTCGTCGGAAAACAGTGTGGGGATGGGCCGTCCCACGAAGCGGAACTCGCTGTCGTAGTCGTCCTCCAGAATGTAGCGTCCCGCCCCCTCGTCGGCCCAGCGCAGCAGCTCGTGGCGGCGGGCGATGGGCATCACAATACCGGTGGGATAGTGGTGGCTGGGGGAGATATGCACCACGTCGGCGTCGGTCTGCCGCAGCGCCTCATAGGACAGCCCGCTCTCGTCCAGGGCCACATGCCGCAGCTGCACCTGATTGCTGCGGTAGATGCTGCCGATCTTGCTGTAACCGGGATCCTCCACGGCGTAGCACTTCTCCCGGCCCAGCAGCTGGATCAGCAGCGTGTACAGCGTCTCCGTCCCGGCGCCCACGATGATCTGCCGGGGCGACACCGTCATGCCCCGGAACTGGTGCAGATAGTCCGCGATGGCCTGCCGCAGCTCCAGGGCGCCGGTGGAGGGCGTGGGCCGCAGCAGGCGGGTGTCCTGCTCCAGAATGGTCTGCCGCAGCAGCTTCGTCCAGGTGGCAAAGGGGAAATACTCGGCGGCGGTGGAGTTGGTGACGAAATCCATGAACCACTGGCGCTCCGGCGGCTCGTCGATGGTCTCCGCCATGGCGGAGGGCGCGGCGGTCAGGGGCTGGTCGATGCGCATGACGTAGTAGCCCCGCTTCTCCACGCCGCAGATGTACCCCTCGGCGATCAGCTGCTCATAGGCGTTTTTCACCGTGATGACGCTGACCTCCAGATGGGCCGCCAGCGCCCGCTTGCTGGGCAGCTTCTCCCCCGCCGCCAGGGTGCCGGACAGGATGTCGCTCTTGATGTGGCGGTAAAGCTGCTCATACAGGCTCACGCCGCCGCGTTTTTCAAAGGTGTAGGTCAGCATGGCTGCGCCCTCCATCTGGTATGCACATTTTGTCTCATTTTGGATATTTTAATAATACCAAAGAATACTATAATACACTCCAGCAAGAAATGCAAGGAGGCAATGACAATGTCTGATAAAAAAGTTCGTAAACTGGTGGTCAGCGCTCTGATGGCCGCTTTGACCTATGTGGCCACCATGGTGATCCGGATCCCCTCCCCCATGAACGGCTATGTGAACCTGGGCGACTGCTTCGTGCTGCTGTCCGGCTGGCTGCTGGGCCCGTGGTATGGTGGCGCTGCCGCCGGTATCGGCTCCATGCTGACCGACCTGCTGTCCGGCTATGGCTACTACGCCCCCGGCACCTTTATCATCAAGGGTCTTGACGCCCTGGTGGCCGCTCTCATCTTCAACGCCATGGGCCGCACCAACGTGGCCGCCATCGTCAGCGGCGTGGTGGGCGAGATCATCATGGTGGTGGGCTACTTCGGCTATGCCGGTCTGCTGCTGGGCAAGGGCATCGGCGCCGCCGCCAGCATCCCCGGCAATCTGGTGCAGGCCGCCATGGGTCTGGTCATCGGCTTCGTGCTGCTGAAGGTCATGCAAAAGACCCGTATTGCGGAAAAAATTTAACTGTGCTATAATCATTACGGACGCGCTGCCACCGCATGTGGCAGCGCGTCCGCAAAGCGCTTTCCAATACGTTGAAATGAGGTGTTTTTTATGGCAGGAACCGTTCATGACGTAGAGAATAAGGACCTGTTGGCACAGGTGAAGGAAGAATCCGCCGACGCCGCCCGCCAACTGGCGGAGGCCGCCCGGCTCCACCGGGGGCAGATCGTGGTGGTGGGCTGCTCCACCAGCGAGGTGGTGGGCCACAACGTGGGCAGCTGGTCCACGCCGGACGTGGCCAACGCCATCTTCGAGGGGCTCAACAGCGTGTTCGCTCCCATGGGGGTCTATATCGCCGCCCAGTGCTGTGAGCATCTGAACCGCGCCCTGATCGTGGAGCACGAGGCCGTTCCCAATGGCGAGATCGTCAACGTAATGCCCCAGCCCAAGGCCGGCAGCTCCTTTGCCACCGCCGCCTATCAGAATTTCCGCCATCCCGTGGCGCTGGAGGAGATCAAGGCCGACGCCGGTATCGATATCGGCGGCACGCTGATCGGCATGCACCTGAAGAAGGTAGCCGTCCCCGTCCGTCTCCAGCAGAACCACATCGGTCAGGCCATCCTGTTGGCCGCCCGTGTCCGCCCCAAGTTCATCGGCGGCGAGAGAGCCATCTATGACGAGAGCCTGAAGGATGGGTATCCGGTGTTTGCGGATTGATTGTCTCCTGATTGCGATAAAAAATGAGACTGCGTGAGCAGTCTCATTCTTTATTCTCGTAGGGGTCGGCGTCCCCGACGACCCGCACGCTTATGCACGGCTCACGCCGTATTGCTGCTGCCACTGCTCTGCAAATTCACCGATGCGCTTGTCAAACTCTTTCAGAAGCATGTCATACTCACCATCTGCGGCTGCCACTATCTCACGTTCAAATATATATGTCCCGTAAGCAGAAACACCGTCATCCCCTTCAGCCGGGCGGAGATTATCCAGAAAGTATGTGTCCCCCAAAACTTTTTTCGCTCTTTCAATGACTGCATCACTGCGGAATATTGACTTCATACAATCTTTTGTCGTTTGCTGATATTCTTCCGCACTGTCCTGGGGCCCAAAGTACTTGCTCACCAGTGCACGATCTACGTTGCATATTTCCCCAGCAAATATAATGTCGACAAATCCCCCAAATTCATGTGGATTTTTCTTTCTGCACAGTGTTCCCTTCTTACATACATACAGCAAAAGGCACCACGCTTCCATCATTCTGGCAAGCTTTTCCTGAAACTGCGGGGCTTGGATTATTTTCTGCTCCCTCTGCTGTTCCTCAGCTTTACGCGCCAGCGCCTCGGCGTTCGCCCTTTCGATCTGTTCTCTCCGCTTGTTTTCCTCCTGCCGCTGACGGCTTGCTTTTATCACTTTTGATAATACCCACCACACCAGCACTGCAAGAATGATAAAAAATAACAACATTTTCTTCTCCCCCCTTTACTTGTCATACCGCGCCACATCTTCGTTGGTTCTGCCCAGCGCCGGTTCAAATTTGTTGCAAGCCTTTTCGTCCGCCTTTACGCTATAGCCGTTTCTGCTGCATTGAAAACTGGTCGAATAGCAGCACGTATAAGCGGTTCCCAACTCGCAATACCGGCAGGTTCCGCACTTTCCGTAATAATCTTTTGCTACCATGCCTTCATCCCCCATTTCGTATTGTGTACAATTCAAAACAAGATTTTTCTACATCAAACCGCACATTTTCTCCTTGAAAAATCAACAAATTCCTGTATACTTGTATTATGAAAGGTGTACCTTTGCAATTTGAAAAGGTACACCTTTCCAAATTTTCCCCACTTCGCCTTAACCCCCTTTTTCAAATTTCATCGCTTTGCCGTAGAAGGTGCCCACTGGCATGCCGCAGGCGGAGGCGGCTTGTTGGAGGGTCAGCTCTTTGTTCCGCCAGGCGCGGTGGATCTCGTAGAAATTCTCCGGCAGAGGCAGGGGCGGGCGGCCGAATTTGACGCCCCGGGCCTTGGCGGCGGCAATGCCCTCCTCCTGGCGGCGGCGGATGTTCTCCCGCTCCGACTGGGCCACGAAGGACAAAATTTGCAACACCAGGTCGGCGATGAATGTGCCCATCAGGTCCTTCCCCTGCCGGGTGTCCAGCAGCGGCATGTCCAGCACGCAGATGTCCACCCCCTTCTCCTGAGTCAGCAGCCGCCACTGCTGCTGAATTTCCCCATAGTCCCGCCCCAGCCGGTCGATGCTCAGCACATACAGCAGGTCGCCCGGCTTCAGCTTTTTCACCAACCGCTTGTACTGGGGGCGGTCAAAATCCTTGCCGGACTGCTTGTCCAGATAGATGTGCCGGTCCGCCACGCCCTTGCCGTGCAGCGCCACCAGCTGCCGGTCCTCGTTCTGATCCACGCTGGACACGCGGATGTAGCCATATACGCCCATACGTCCTCCTTTTTGCCGTGCGGGACGGCCTGCGCCCACATTGTGTGATCTCATCCTACACCCATGGTCACAGGCAAAAAAAGAGTTGCCCCCGCAGGGGCAACCGGACATGCAAAAAGCCGCCAACCGGCGGCTTTTTTTACAGGATAAGGGGACTTCCCTGTTTTTACAGCGCAATGGGAAACATCAAATGCAGACCGCCAAACACCACCAGGGAGACCACTGTGGCGATCAGGAAGCCGCGGCAGATCTTGCGGCTCTTCTGGGCCAGGGCTTCGTTTTCATGCTCATTCTTCCAGCGGACGAAAAACCATCCGGTGCAAAGCAAACAGACCACCGGCGCAAACAGCAGGCCGATCATGGCAAAGTATTCCATCGAGTATCCTCCTTCTTCGTTGCTTTTATTATACCGGAAAAGGGACGGAACGTCAAGATGGACCCCAGATCAAGTGGTTTTATTGGTACATTAACCACCTTTATGGGGGCGTTTTTGGTACATAAAGGGCGGTTATGGGGGCATGAAAAAGGCTGTCCGGGAGACGGACAGCCTTTTTTGATGCTTGTTGAGCGAAACCTTACTTGGCAGCCTTGGCGGCCTTGATGGACTCGATCAGCTCGGGGACGACCTTGAACAGGTCGCCGGTGATGCCGTAGTCGGCAACCTCGAAGATGGGAGCGGTCTCGTTCTTGTTGACGGCGATGATGCACTCGGAATCCTGCATACCAGCCTTGTGCTGGATAGCGCCGGAGATGCCCAGGGCCACATAGACCTTGGGGTGGACGGTCTTGCCGGTCTGGCCGACCTGATGGTCAGCGGAGATCCAGCCGGCGTCCACGCAGGCACGGGAGGAACCCACGACGCCGCCCAGAACCTCAGCCAGCTCCTCGGCCAGCTTGATGCCCTTCTCCACGTCCTTGGAGATACCGCGGCCCACGGACACGATGAAGTCAGCGCCGATCAGGTCAACCAGCTTCTTGGCGGCCTTGACGGTCTCGGTGACCTCGGTGTGGATGTCGGCAGCTTCCAGAGCGAACGCGGGATGCAGGATCTCCACGTTCTTCTTGCACTCGCGCTTCTTCATAACGCCGGGGCGCACAGTGGCCATGGCGGGACGGAAACGGGGGCAGATGATGGAGGCCATCAGGTGGCCGCCGAAAGCGGGACGGGTCATCTTCAGGTCGCGGTCCACGGGATGGGGCTCGCGGTTGATCATGACGGTGCCCAGCTTCTCGATACGCTCGGCGGGCAGAGTGGAAGCTTCCTTCAGGAAGTTCTTGTAGTTGGGCATGTCGATGTCCAGGTGGGTGCAGTCGGCGCACAGACCGGTGTGCAGACGGGCTGCGCAGCGGGGCGCCAGGTCACGGCCGATGTTGGAAGCGCCGAACAGCAGCACTTCGGGCTTGATCTCCTCCACGGCCTCCACGATCACCTTGGTATAACCATCGGTGGTGAAGTCCTTCAGCAGGGGAGAATTGTACACATAAACCTTATCCGCGCCGTACTCGCCCAGCTCAGCGGCGATGCCGTCCACGTTGTCGCCCAGCAGGATGCCGCACAGCTCAACGCCCAGCTCGTCGGCCAGCTTGCGGCCCTCGGAGATCAGTTCAAAGGTGGTGGGCATCATCACGCCCTGACGCTGCTCGCAGAACACCC
>CAKTSA010000005.1 GCA_934597585.1 uncultured Oscillospiraceae bacterium | reverse complement strand
TCATGGCAGTAGTACGGGTCCAGCCGTTCATACAGCCACTCATAGTCCATGACCCTTTCTATTTTCCGCAGCAGATGCTCCTTTGGCACCAGCGCCTCCAAATCTACGATGATTGGCTCATGCCGTGCGTCTTTTCTCCAACCTTCCATGTAAACACCCCCGTTTCTTCTATTATAGCAGAAACAGGGGCGTTTGGGTAGTTTTTTGACAGACTGAAACCGTCTCAAACCTATGGTTTGAGACGGTTTTTGTCATTGGCTACCAAAAGCAACCCCACCGAAAAAACGGACGTCTGCCATTTCCGTCAAGCCGCATCAGTGGCTCTGCTCGTATGCCACGATGGCGTCCACCTTCTTGCCGGAGCGCTCATTATAGACGTATTCGCAGTCCAGATAGGCGCTGATCAGCTCCTTGGCCAGCATATTCCCCACCGTCTGACAGCCGATGGTGATGATGTTGCAGTTGTTGCTCAGACATGCCCGCTTTGCAGCGTACACGTTGTCCACGTTGGCCGCGTAAGCACCCTTTACCTTGTTGGCCGCCAGCATCACGCCGATGCCGGTCCCGCAGAAGAGAATGCCGCGGTCGCATTTTTTGGCTGCTACGGCCTCGCCCACCCGGGTGGCCACATGGGCGTAGATCACGTCGTCGCTGCCGAAATCCACCACCTCGTGACCCAGCGAGCGGACATAGGCCATCATTTCCTCTTTATACGCCTGGGCGTTGGGATCGCAGCCCATTGCAATGATCATTGGTATTTCCTCTTTTCTATCAAAACTCCACTTCACATCCGAGAAGTGTCCTGCCGATCTCTTTCAGACTTGCTTCCTCTCCGGCATAGAGCCACGTACTGATGGCGTCCACGCCGGCTGCTCTTCCCCCATCGCCGAAAAGCGCGGAAAGACTGCATTCGATCTCCGAGAACCCGTCCACCGGGCCCCCGTCATTGTAGATATGTACCGAGAAGCCCCGCACCCCCGGCCGCAGGGGCGGTTCCTCCTCATAGCGGCCCGCCGGGTCATTGGGAAAGCTTCTCACCAGCAGACAGCAGCGTCCGTTCCACCGGCAGGCATAGCCCAGCCGTCCCGTCACCGCCGCCGCGTGATAGCCCACCTTATACCGGTCCCGGCCCGTAGCCTCCAGCACGGCGCAGTGCTCCCGCACCGTTTCAAAGAGGGCCGCCGGTTCATAGTAGTCCGTTCCCCGTTCAGGGGCATACATGGGGATATAGATCTTTCCGCCGGGCATCACCTGCAGCAGACTCCACGGCTCTACCGCCGCGCCGCTGCCCTCCACACGGATAGTCTGGGTAAACCCACCGAAATCCACGCCGCGGCGCAGCGCCGCGGCATTCGGCATGCAGCGCAGGGGATCCGGACACACGGAAACCGTCTTCCACACCCGGAAAGCCGCCGTCGCCGCTGTGCCGTCCTGCGTGGTGATGGTCACATCCTGCACCGCCGTGCAGCCGTCGTCGGACATCCGATACTGTCCCGGGTCGATGGCCTCCGGTGTATGCAGCGTCTCCCAGAAGCGCTGCCGGTCGCTGACCGAATAGCGGATCTCCGGTCCGAACCACAGCCGGTCGCCGCCGTAATTCCAGGCGGTGCTCTTCAAAAAGTCCGCCGCCGTTTTTTCCTCCCGCAGCTGCGGCGCGGTCCACAGAAGGTTGTCCGGTCTCCCGTCCTCAAATATGCCCAGCACCCGGCCGCCTCTTTCCGCCACCAGCAGGGAAAAGTTCTCCGAAATGGCCACCACGCGGTTTTTGACGCCGCCCAGTTCCAATCGTCTGATCAGCTCTTCTTTCTTCAAAGCCTTCGCCTCCTTTATCCTTCCCGGATCGTATTCAGGCTGATGATGGTGGACCCGGCCACCGTCACGCACCGTGCCGCCACCTGATTGGCGGTCCTGGCGCTCTCCGCCAGGGACATCCCCAGGCAGCAGCGGCCCACCAGCACCCCGGCAAAGGCGTCTCCGGCGCCCTGGGTATCCACCGCCTGTACCGGCATGCCCTCCAGCTCCTCCGTCTGCTGGCCGTCGATCACCACCGCGCCGTCGCCGCCCAGCGTAATAACGGCGCTGCGGATGCCCTTCTCCCGCAGAAGGCCCGCCGCGCGGCAGGCCTCCGCCCGGCACCCTATCCGGCACCCCAGCAGCTCCGAGGCCTCGTGCTCATTCACGATCAACAGGTCCACCAGCGCCAGCAGCGCCTCCGGCACCTGCTGATAGGGGGACAGGTTCAGCACCGTTTTGGCGCCGTGATCCCTGGCCTGCCGGAAATAGTCCGCCACGGTCTCCACCGGCGTCTCCAGCTGGGCCATCAGCCAATCACCCGGCGCAAAGGGGATCTCCTGCCGCTGCACGTCATGGTTGGCGCCGCCATTTACCACGATCAGGTTTTTCGCCTGCCGGTCCACCAGGATCACCGCCGAGCCGGTGGGCAGATCGCTGCGCTGCAAATAGCGCATACCCACATGCTGCCGCTGCAGCGCGTCGATCATGGCCTGGCCGCCGTCCTTTCCCACAGCGCCGATGATCTCCGTCGCGGCGCCTGTCCAGGCTGCGGCGGCGGATTGGTTCAGCCCTTTTCCCCCGGCAGCGCTCTGGCTGGAAACAGAGGTGATGGTCTCCCCCTCGCCCGGCAGCCGATCCACATAATAGGTGGTGTCCATATTCAAGCTGCCCAAAACATAAACGTTTGCCATATGCTTTGCCCTTTCGTCTGGCTATTTTGCGGGATAAGGGACAAATACGCCATGTATTTGTCCCTTATCCCTATCCATGAAAGCAGAGAGTTTCCCGCGATTACTTGATCTTGTTGGGCCACAGCTCGTCGCTGTCGGCGTTGTCCTTGGTCACGGCCACGGGGCTCAGCTGAATGTGCGTGTCAGCAATAGCGTCGCCGTTGATGGCAGACAGAACGGTCTCCAGCGCCTCAGAACCCATGATCAGCAGGCCCTGCTCAGCCATAGCGTCGATGTAACCGGCCTTGACCGCCTCGATGCCGTTGGGGCCGCCGTCCACAGAGGTGATGATGATGTGGCCGTCCTCACCGACAGCGACATACTTGCCCAGCTGGTCCAGCGCAGCGCTGACGCCGCTGTGCATGGCGATGTCAGAAGCCTCGAAGATGGCGTTGATGTCCTGATTGGCCTGGAAGCCGTCCAGCACGGCCTTATAGGCCTCCTCGTTGTCCCACTCGGTGGGCAGCGCGCTGACGATGGTGATGCCCAGCTCCTCGCAGCGGCCGGCAAAGCCCTCGTGTCTCTCCAGACCGGCAGAGGTGGACTGTGCGCCCAGCAGCTCCAGGACCTTCAGGTCCTCAGCCTTCATGCCCTGCGCCTCGGCGGCGGCCAGCATCAGGTCGGCGGATTCCACGCCATGCTGATAGTTGTCGGACTCGATGGTGCAGGTGGCAATGTCGCCGTCAACGCTGCGGTCCATGCAGACCACGGGGATGCCCGCGTCCACTGCTTCCTTCACCTTACCGGCCAGGGCAGAGGAGTCCACCGGCAGTAGGATGATGCCGTCCACACCGGAGGTGATAAAGTCCTCGATCTGGCTGATCTAGGTTTCGGCGGAACCCTCCGCGGAAACAGCCTTGATCTCCACGTTGCCCTTGGAGGCAGCCAGGTCCTTGATACCGATCAGGTTGGCGGCATAGCCGTCAGAGGTCAGGTCGTGCAGGGACACGCCGATCACGATCTTGTCGCCCTCGTCGCCGTCGGTGTTTGCGTTCGCGTCAGAGTTGTTGCCCGCAGAGCCGCAGGCAGCCAGGCTGAACATCATGATCAGCGCCAGCAGCATTGCAAAGATTTTCTTCATGTTTTCCTCCTATATTGTTTCTTGATCTATAATAACGGGCTGTGCCGCTATTAACTGTCTTTATCGATCCGAATCCGGATGGCATCCAGGATGATGGCGATCATAATGATCAGGCCGCGGGCCACATTCTGCATGTTGGCGTCCACGCCCAGCAGGTTCAGCGCATTGTTGATCACGCCCAGCAGCAAAACGCCCGCCAGCGTTCCGATGATGCTGCCCCGTCCGCCGGTCATGCTGGTGCCGCCGATCACCGTGGCGGCGATCACGTTCATCTCCATGCCGGAGCCCATCGAGGCGTAAAACGCACCCAGCCGGGCCGTCTGCAAAATGCCCGCGATACCGGCCACCGTGCCGGAGATGATATAGGTCAGCAGGATCGTCCGCTCCACGCGGATGCCCGAAGCCCTGGCTGCCTCCATGCTGCCGCCCACCGCCAGGACCTTCCGGCCAAAGACGGTATAGCCCAGCAGGTAGTGAAACAGGATGTACAGCACCAGCACCGCCCACAGCAGCGCCGATACCCCCAGGATCTTGGACTTTGACACCGCCACCAGCGCATAGGGCAGATTCGTCCACGATTTGCCCTTGGAGATAAACAGCACCATGCCCGAGGCGATACACTGGGTGGACAGCGTCACCAGCATCGACGGGATGTTCATATAGGCCACCAGCGCACCGTTGACCACGCCGATCAGCGCGCCCACCAGGATCATCACCAGCATCGCCACATACCACGGCGCCTGATAGAACTGCACCAGCGCCACACCGCACACACTGCACAATCCGATCAGATTGCCCACCGAAATGTCGATGTTGCCCGTACAGATCACAAACGTCATGCCCAGCGCCAGCACACCCATGATAGAGGACTGCAGCGCCACGTTCATCAGGTTGGACACCGTCAGAAAGTTCTTATCCAGGATCGCCATCACCAGGCACATCAGGATCAGCAGCACATACGCGCCGTTTCGCAAAAGGAGCGTCAGCAGCCGCTTTCTGGCCGCCTTGCCCGTATCTATCGTAAGCAATTTACCCATCTGCTAATTTCCTCCCATCGATGTCGCCAGCAGGCTCTCTTTGGTGATCTCCTCACCCTCCAGCTGGGCCACCAGCTCGCCCTTGCGCAGCACCAGTACCCGGTCGCACAGGTTGATCACCTCGTTCAGCTCACTGGAGATGACCAGCAGGGCCATTCCCTGCTCCGCCAGCTCACTGAGGATCGAATAGATCTCCTTTTTCGCGCCCACGTCCACGCCCCGCGTCGGTTCGTCCAGGATCAGAATATCCGGCTCGATATTCAGCCACTTGGCG
This sequence comes from uncultured Oscillospiraceae bacterium, assembly GCA_934597585.1. GTDB lineage: Bacteria > Bacillota > Clostridia > Oscillospirales > Oscillospiraceae > Vescimonas. The sequence continues at coordinate 69,103 of CAKTSA010000005.1, read as the reverse complement.
ATGACCACCTTCTGTTGATTGCCGCCGGAGAGATAACGCACGATCTTCGAGGGCTTGTCCGTGGCGATATTGAACCGCCGGATATTCTCCTCCGCCTTTTTCCGCTCAGCCTTCACGTCCAGATAGCCCAGCAGCCGCTTCAGCCTGTCGATGCAGGCGATGGTCAGGTTGCGCTGCACCGAGTGCTGCAAACACAGCCCCTCGATGCGCCGGTCCTCCGTCACCAGGCCGATGCCCAGCCGGCCCGCCTGGGCCGGATCCTTGATCCGGACCTTCTCCCCGTCCACGAACACATCGCCGGAGACGAAGGGCTCCAGTCCATAGATGCTCCGCACGATCTCCGAGCGCCCGGACCCCAGCAGGCCGTACAGCCCCACGATCTCACCGGATCGCACGCTGAAGGAAATATCCCGGAAGCGCTTTTTGTGGGTCAAACCCTCCACCCGCAGCCGCTCCTCGCCGAAGCTTCTGCAGTGGGCCTCATACATCTCCCCCTGGTCGCGCCCCAGCATCATGTGGATCAATTCTTTCTGGCTGGTGGTCTTGGCAGAAACCGTGTCGATCACGGCGCCATCCCTCATCACGGTGATGTTGTCGCAGATCTCAAACAGCTCGTCCAGCCGGTGAGAGATAAATACGATGGACACGCCCTTGGCCTTCATCTTCCCGATCAGCCGGAACAGCGTATCGACCTCCCGGCTGGTCAGGGACGAGGTGGGCTCATCCAGCACCAGTATCTTTGTGTCCATCGCCAGGCAGCGCATGATCTCCACCAGCTGCTGCTCGCCGATCTGCAGCGTTCCCACCGTCTGCTCCGGATGACAGTGCGCCAATCCAAACTCCGCCAGCAGCTCACCGGCCTTGGCGTGCATCTCGCGTTTTTTCACCACGCCGTGGGCGGAGGGCAGATGCTGGATAAAGATATTTGTCGCGATATTCAGCTCCGGAAACAGCGCCAGCTCCTGATGGATAAAGGATATCCCGTACTGATTCGCCGTCTCCGCATCCTTGATATGGATCTCCTGCCCGTTGAGATAGATCTTTCCGGCGTCCGCCTGATAGTCGCCGCCAAGCACCTTCATCAGCGTGGATTTCCCGGCTCCGTTTTCGCCGATCAATCCGCGCACCTCGCCTTGATTCAGGGTAAAATCCACGTGCCGCAGCGCATATACGCCCGAGAATCGTTTTTCGATCCCCTGCATTTTCAATAATTGCTCAGCCACATCGTTACCTCATTCTACTGTTTTGAATACCTGCTCTCTACCTCGCGCAGCGCTGCCAGCCTCGCGTCATGGCGGCCGCCCTCATAGGTCTCCGTCAAGAACGTATCCAGTATATCCATCATATTGGCGTATCCGATCACCCGGGATCCGAAAACCAGCATATTGGCGTTGTTGTGCCGTCTGGCCATCTTGCCCATGTACGAATCCGTACACAGCGCAGCTCTGATGCCGGGCACCTTTCCCGCCGCCATACACATGCCGATGCCGGTCCCGCAGATCAGGATGCCCAACTCCGCCTTGCCCGCCGTGACAAGCCGTGCTGCGGCCTCCGCCACCGCCGGATAGCCCTGCAGCATCTCATTCTCGCAGATCTCCGTCACGTCCATGCCCCGGTCCTGCAGGTCCCGGACCAGCTGCGCCCGGTATTCCGCGCCGGCGTGCTCGCTTCCCACTACGATCTTCAAAGCCATCTGCTCCCTTTCAGCTCCTCCAGCGCGCTCTCATACTGTTCCTTCGTGGGAGGCGTGTAGTGCAGCTGGGGTTGATCCAGCATATAGCTGCACCCCTTGCCCTTGATGGTGTTGGCGTAGATCAGCGTCGGCCGTCCCTTGCAGGCGTCCGCCGCCGCAAAGGCCGCGTCGATCTGATCCAGGTCGTGGCCGTCAATCTCCACCACATTCCAGTTAAAGGCCCGCCACTTGTCCGCCAGCGGCTCCAGAGGCATGATGTCCTCCGTACGGCCGTCGTTCTGATACTTGTTTCTGTCCAGGCTCACCGTCAGGTTGTCCAGCTTCAGGTTGGGTGCGGCCATTGCCGCCTCCCAGATCTGGCCCTCGCCCTGCTCGCCGTCGCCCACGATGGCGTGGACCTTCACGTCCAGGCCATCCATCTTGGCCGCGGCGGCCATTCCCACCGCGATGGACAGCCCAAAGCCCAGCGAACCTGTGGTCGCGTCAACACCGGGGATGTGCACACAGGGGTGTCCCTGCAGCAGATGGCCGATCTCTCTCAGATGCAGCATCTCCTCCCGGGGGAAGAAGCCCGCCTCTGCCAGCGCCGCGTACCAGATAGGGGCCGCGTGTCCCTTGGACAGCACCAGCCGATCCCTCTTCAGCGCCTTCGGCTTATTGACGTCATACCGCATACGGTTGAAATACAGGTACGCCATAATATCCGCCAGAGAGCAGGAGCCGCCGGGGTGGCCGCTCTGCGCCTTATAGGTCATCTCGATCACATCTCTGCGCAGCTGCGTCGCCATGCTCTGCAGCGCTTCACGTTTTTCATTTGTCAGCATATCATCGCCCTCTCACTTCCGCGCCAATACGTTTACTGCCTTTTCCACGATCCGGTCTGCCGTCAAACCGTACTTTTCCAGCAGCAGCGCGCCGTTTCCGGATTCTCCGAAGGTATCCTCCAGAGCGACCCGCTCCACCGGCACCGGGACCGTCAGCGCAAGCGCCTCGGAAACAGCGCCGAACAGACCGCCAAAGCAGTTGTGATCCTCCGCCGTTACGATAGCGCCCGTCTCCTTTGCCGCCTTTACCAGCGTATCCACATCGATGGGCTTCACCGTCCGCAGATTGATGACCCGAGCGGAGATGCCCTTCTCCTGCAGCTTTTCCGCCGCGATAAGACTCTGCTCCACCATGACGCCGACACCGATCAGTGTCACGTCCGTGCCGTCCCGCAGCGTCTCCGCCTGGCCCAGCTTCAGCTCCACGGCGTCGGGATCCGGATGCACATAGCCCCCGACACTGCGTCCCAGCCGCACATACACCGGGCCGGGGGTACGGATGGCCTCGAACACCGCCGCCTTCACCTCGCCGGGATCCGCCGCCACGATCACCCGCATATTGGGCAGCGCCCGCATGATGGCAATGTCCTCGATGGCCTGGTGGGTAGCGCCGTCCTCGCCCACGCTGATACCGCCGTGGGTGGCGATGATCTTCACATTCATCTCGGGATAGCAGATGGTGTTCCGGATCTGCTCAAAGGGCTTCTCCGTGGCAAACACACCATAGGCCGTCCAGATGACCGGATGTCCGAAGGAGGCAATGCCCGCCGCGATGCTCACCGCATCAGCCTCCGCGATGCCCACGGAATAGAACCGCTCCGGCCACCGCTTCTTAAACTCGATGCTTCTGGTGGATTTCGACACATCCGCAGTCACAACGACCAACTCGGGAAACTGCTCGCCTGCCGCGATAAACGCCTTTCCGAGTTCATCTCTAAAATTTCCGCTCATGACATCACTCCGTCCTTTTTAATTAAATGTTTAGCAAAATCATTGTTGTCTTATCTAATAATTTTGATGAAAGTTTATCATTCGCGCAGCGTTTTGTCAACAGCAAATACTGGCACACTTCTCCATTCCCTATTCTTTCCTTGTTCTTTCCGATTTATATTTTGTCAAATTCACGCTTTTCTAATTTTGTATCATCCATTTTTGCAGTTTTCAATGCCCAAACCGTCGGTTTTCCCACTGTAATTTTTTTAAATTGCAATAAATTTTTATTAGAAATTTGTTCATAATCACAATTTTTGCAAAATCCCACTTTCTCCACCTGTTCAAAGCACCGCACCCATCAAATTTACCAATGGTTTTTATTAAACTTTTGCATCTTTTTTAAATTTGTTTATTGCATTTTTTGCCTATATCTGTTAAAATACCTATAAGACAACATCTAGGAGTGGCACAATGACGATCAAAGATCTTGCTAAATTGACCAATACCTCGCCGGCCACCGTGTCGTTGGCGCTGAACGGAAAAGCCGGCGTCAGCGGCACCACCCGCGAGCGCATCATCAAAGCCGCAGAGGAGAACGGCTACATCCTGCCCAAGCGGACAGCCGCCTTTCCCAGCAGCATCATCCGCCTGGTGGCGGTCTCCAAACCCAACACCAGCGGCATCCACAACTTCCGCACCACCTTCTTCGCCGAGATCATCAATTACATCCAGACCCGCTGTTCCGAGCTGAATTATTCCATGATCTACTCCATGGTCCCCCACAGCGACTTTCTGCAGAGCATCCTGAATCTGGAAACCATCCAGCCCTCCTGCGGCATCATCGTCCTGGGCACCTATCTGGAGAGCAGCGAGGTGCCCCTGCTGCAGCAGCTGCCCGTCCCCTTCGTCCTGCTGGACCGGAACTGCACCATCCACAATCTCAACTCCGTGTCCATCAACAACTTTTCCGGCGCCTACCTGGCCGTGGAAAACCTCATCAGCCGCGGCCACACCCGCATTGGCTACATCTCCTCCTCTCCCAACGTCTATAATCTGGAGGAACGCCGCAGCGGCTTTCTCTCCGCCCTGCGGACCCACGACCTCTCCCTTGCGCCCCAGGACATCATCCCTACCAACAGCTATTCCTCCGACGGTGTTCAGCGCCTGAAAGCCGCCCTCTCCGACCGCAGCGATATCCCCACCGCCTTTTTCTGTGAGAATGACTACACCGCCCTCTCCCTGGTCAGCGCCCTGACCCAGCTGGGCTACTCCGTGCCAGGGGATGTCTCCGTCATCGGTTTTGATGACGTGCCGGAGTGCAGCCTCACTACCCCGCCCCTCTCCACCGTCCATGTGGACCGTCAGGCTCTGGCCACCGCCGCCGTGGACCGCCTGCACCTGCTGATGACCTCTCCCAACATCACCTCCCAGAGCATTCTGGTCAACGTCAGCATCCGCATGCGCGCCTCTGTGGCGGAATAAATTCATAAAAATCGCAAAAAAAGAGACGCCGCAGCGTCTCTTTTTCTTTTTCCCGCCGGCAGACAATGCCGCCGTTATGGAAAGGTCACTTTTTACGTTTTTTGCTCACCCAGGCCATACCGGTAAGGCTCAGCAGCGCCGTGGCGGCATAGAGTCCGATGCCCATGTCGCCGGTCCTGCCGGACTGCACCGTCTTGTCGCTGTCCGCCTTGCTGCCATCCGTCTTGCCGTCGGTCTTGCTGTCGGTCTTGCCCGGTGTGGGATCAGGCCGCGGCGCAGGCGTCAGCTTCGGGATCGACCGCGTCTCGGTGTGGGATGCGTCGTTCCTGCACGTCCGCGTCTCCACGCCCTCTGCGGTGGTGGTGGGGCTGGTGGTCACCGTCCAGGGGCCCCAGTCGTGTCCCAGTGCCTTCACCGTCTCCTGCTTCGTAAGCACCTCGCCGCACGTACCGCAGTGCGCGCCCTCGGTCAGGCCGCTTTTATCGCAGGTAGGCGCCTTCGCGGCGTCTTTCACGCTGTTGTGCTCCCCCTCCTCGGCACGGGCCTGGCAGCAGTCATACACCTTCCAGTGCTTTCCATTGCCCTTCTGCCAGCCGCCGGTCTTGCCGGTGTGGTTGTTGGGATCAAGGTCGCCGTACTCCTCGCCGCAGATCTCGCAGTCCGCCTTTTTCGTACACGTGGCCTCGCCCCCCGTATGCTCCGTCAGCGTCTTACCGCAGACGTCGCACTTGTGGTCGTTGTCTCTGTCCGCATGGGCGGCCTTCTCGCTCACAGCACCGCAGCTGCACTGCTTCCAGTGCTCGCTGCCATCGGTTTGCCAATTTCCATAGCTGTGCGCCTCGAACACCGCCTTGACCTCGACATTCCCCTCCGGCATGGTGAACTTGCCGTTGCTGATACTGATTCCACCGGCGACCACCTGCCACTCCTCGAAGTGATACCCCTCCTTGGCCTTGGCGCTCAGAACGATCTCCGTGCCGGCCGCCGCTGTGCCAGGCGTGGCCTCACCCGTTCCGTTGCCGTCGTCGATGACAGTGACCTGGTACGTAGTGGGCTCCACCACATGCCACACCGCCTTGACTACGATGCTCTCCTTCACCCGGTAGCTGTCGCCCGCTTTGTACGCTTTACCGCCGATCTTCCACGCCTGGAACGTCCCACGCTCAGGCGCGGTAAACCCGCACTCCGGCAGCGCGTAGTTGCTGCCCGCCTTGACGGTCACAGCACTCATACTTCCACCGCCGCCGTTGCTGTCAAAGGTAACAGTGTACTCCGCAAGCGAAGCACCGCTGCCCACAATGACCTCCGTGTCGGAGCTGGCGAAGTGGTTCGCATCCCCTGCATAGCGCACGAAGTAGCTCCCCGCAGCCAGCCCGGTGATCTCATTCTCACCGCATGCCGTATAGCTGGCCTCGGTCGCCGCCCGGTACTCCATCGCGCTGCTCACACCGGTGATCTTGCCGTCGCTCACTCCCTCGGCAGTAGGCGCAAAACCCTCCAGGCCCGTAGGCGCAGCCTGCACGGCCTTCTCGATGCGCCACGCCGCCGTCACAGCGCCGACGCTCCCGTCGGCCCACTGGCCGCTCCTGGACGTGACCGTCACCGTGTAGTCCCCGGCATCCGTGCCGGTATGGCCGGTGATGCGCATCGTCTCTGCGTCATATCCGGTCACCTGAGCCTCCTGCACCGCGCCGGTATAGCGGTAGCTGCCGGTCACGCCGATGGTCGGTCTCACCGGCCCCAGCGGCGCCGCCTCCGCAATGGTGATGCCCAGCGTCTTGCTGACGCCGCCCACCTCGTTGGTGGCCGTCACGGTGAAGCTGCTCTCTCCCTCCGCAGTGGGCCGGCCGCTGATCACGCCGGCCGCCGCATCCAGACTCAGCCCCGCCGGCAGCGTGCCGGTGATGCTCCACGTGATGGGCCCGGTACCCGTGGCAGTCAGCTTCTCGCGGTACGTCTCGCCCACGCGGCCATCCGCCAGACTCTCCGTGGTGATCGTGGGCGCGACCCGCCCCACAGCCACCGTCACCTTCGCGTCCTCGCCAACCTCGTGGTTGTCATCGCCTCTGTAGCGCACATAGTACGTCCCGGCAGCCAGCCCGGTGATCTCACTCTCACCCTCACTGCACGCCGTATACGCACTCACACCCTCGGCCCGGTACTCCATCGTGTCGTCCACGCCGATGATCCTGCCGTCGCTGGCCTCCTGGCCGGAGGTCGCAACGCCCATCAGGCCCTCAGGGGCATCCTGCGCGGCCTTCTTGATGTGCCATTCCGCCGTCACGACGTCGGTGCTGCCGTCCGCCCACGCGCCGGTCTTGGACGTGACCGTCACCGTGTAATTCCCGGCATCCGTCTCCACGTGGCCGGTGACGTTCATCGTCCCGTCCACGCCCTGCACATCGGCGGTCTGCTCCGAGCCGTCATAGACATACTTACCCGTCACAGAGATCTTCGGCTTCTCCGCCGCCTGCATCTTCTCAAACGTCGCCGTAACGGTAACGTTCTCTCCCGGCTGGGTAAAGGAATACGTCTCATCGTCGTCACTCTCGCAATCAATGCTTCCGCCGCCCGCCTTGGTGACCTTCAGCTCCTTCAGCAGATAGCCCGCCTCCGGCACCACCGAGAGCATCACCGTATCATCCTTATAGAACACCGGCGTGTCGTCTGCAGTCTCCACGGCATTCGCCACCGTAACGCTGCCGTTCTGGCTCTCCTGCACCGTCACCTTATACTGCGGGTCGCCCTCCACGGTCACCTGCACCGAGATGTTCTTCATCCACTCCTCTCCCGGGCGGGTGATAATATCAGGTATCAAGGCATCAGCATCTCCGGTGCCCTTCAGAATTACCGTTCCGTTGACCGTGAACGTCTGCTCCCGCGGGGAATTCGGATCATAGGTCTCCGGGATCTCCCAATCGACCTTGACAGGTATCCACCCCCCGTCGCTATGAATCGACTTGACTCCGATCTTGATCTTGGAAAGTTCCTCTTTCAGATTCTGCGTTTTGGAAATACGCCGCGGCAGCACAGTCGGCTCATCCCAATAACGGCCCTCCTCGCCCACATCGAGCAGATAGTTCCACAAAACATCAAGCGACTTGTAGTAGGTCTTATTTCCGCAGGCATCTTCGATGGAAATATCGTGATGGATGCTGGCATTATAATCTGCCGGAATCGTATAAACGCCATTCTCATCCGGCGTTATGAGTTCAATATTCCCGCCCGGGTATCTCTCGTGCCACACCTTGACGGGCAGCGCGTCCTCTACCCTGAACCGCAGGTCGCCCCAGTATTCCCCATCCGTCTCCAGTTCCTTGCCGGTAGAAAGATTGATGGCCTTCGGCTTTTCGACGTCGGCGATCAGCTTCGGCGTGGAGACATAGGTCGTTCCCTTGAGGTTTTCGGCTTTTGCATAGACATACCAGCTGCCGTTTGCGTCATACTCCGCGATGTCTATGGTGGCTGTGGGAATATAGACGATCCAGACGCCCGGTTCCGGCTCCGGATGCTGATATTTCTCCCATGCGATTTTTCCTTGCTTGTCCAGCTCCGCCAGCTCCTCCTGCGTGTAGCATACCGGTGAGCTGAAGTAGTGGCTGGGTATTACATCCGCTTTGATCTGTACAGCCACCGAATAGACGTTCTTATCCGTTTTCTTGCTTACATCCGCAAGATAGTGCGGTTCGGCTGTATCCGCGTTGTATCCAAAGAAGTACTGACTCCGCCCCAGAATAAGCTCGGCCTTCGGATACTCCGTGTTATACTCCAGCACGAGCGTCCGGCTTCTGTCGATCAGCCCTACCGTGAAGCGTCCCATTTCTTTGTCATATGGAATTTCCGAATGATCTGCCTTGTCGGTCATTCTTACCGCCGCACCATCCGGCATCTTCATCGTGAGCACCAGATACTCGTTGTGCGCCAGCTCTGCCTCGGCGTATGTCGTCTGCTCATCCGGGCTTACGACTCTCACTCGATGCCGCCGGTAGATCTTCACGGTTGCCGTGGAGGCGTTGCCCGCATTGTCCGTCGCAACGACGGTATATTCCGCTCCCGCGTCATTGTTGCCGCCGTCGGGTGCGGGAAGAGAATAATAGGTGGAGTCGGCCTTCTGCTCCACACCGTTGATGGTCACGGACTTGACGCCGGAGGACGCTTCGCCGCTCTTCGCCGGATCGCTCACGGTGAAGGAGTACGCGCCCGGTCTTCCAACGATGACATCCTCGACGGTGTAGCTCTCGCCGTCATTCAAAACCTCCAGCACCGGCGCCGCCGTGTCCTTTTCCAGCAAATGATCGCACACGGCACAGTGCTTCTCCTGAATGCCCCAGTCTCCGGGGATGTGCTTTCCGTTTTGTTTGGACATCTCCGCCGCCGGGTCGCGCGCCTGACAATCCTTATTCCTGCACGCCCAGACGTGGCATGACTGCCGGTTTACCCAGCCGAAATCGTGATTTCCATTGCAGGGGTCGTCGATCACTGTCATTTCCAGCACATTGATCGCCCAGCCGTAGTTCTGTACATACGGAAGTGTCAGCAGCTGCATGTCGATGAGCCCATTCTCATCAGGGATCAGGGTCTCATAAAGGTTCCAGAAGTAAGAATATTCGTCATCGCGGCTGAGGGCGCGCGCCTCCAGCTTCAGCTGCACCAGCTTTCCCTTGTATGAGCCGACCTTTATCCGGTCATTCGTCGCGATTGACGGATCCGCCACGAGCTGCTCCGGTTTGTAAACAATGTCGCCGTAGCCGACAGCCGCCGCGTCCGAGCCGTTGCTGCGGTAATTGGTCGACAGATTCAGAGTGGCGTCGGTAAGGGTTATGTCCATTCCGTGGCACCAGCGGCCGCCGCCGATCGCCGCGCCGTAGTGTCCTGTCGCCGACACATGACCGCCGGTGATGGTGATGTTCCGGGCGGGAACATACTGGCCTCCGCCGATGCCCGCGGCGTTGTATTGGCCGCGGGCGCTTACCCGTCCGCCGGAGATGACGATATCGCTCGCCGCGTTGATTCCGCCCATGTCCTGTTTCGTCGTCCAGACGCCGCCGCCGATGCCCGCGCCGGCGTCCCCGCCTTGCGCGTCGATATTGCCGCCATAGATATAGATATGGCTGCCGCGTCCCTGAAAGCCTCCGCCGATTCCGGCTGCAAGCCTGCCGCCTCTGGCGTTTATCGTGCCGGAGTAGAAGTACAGCCGCTCTCCGGCGCCTCCATGGATGGTGTTTCCAGAGTATCCAGAGTGTCCCCAGCTGCCGGCTCCTATGCCCGCGCCGTACTCGCCGCCGGTGGCATTGATGGTGCCGCCCCAGTAGTCGGGATTGCTCTGAGAGCCAAAGTGCATATTGACGCCGTGGCCGTACATATCCGTGTTAAACATAGAGTCCCCGATATTGCGGATCGCCCAGCTCCCGCCGATGCCCGCCGCTCTGTGGCCGCCCTTGCAGGTCACCGTGGTGCCGGTGCGCGCCAGCACATACAGCTGCCCCTCGCTGCGGTTTTTCTGGATCGCCGCGCGGCCGTCGGCGCCTTGCAGGGTGCTGTCCCTGCCGATGAAATAGAGATACGCCGAAGCCTTTTTGTTCAGCTCGATGGCCGGCCCCTTGGAGCTGGGACTCATCTTAATATTTACGCCGTCAATAAATACGTGCGGCGCGGCTTTGTCTCCCTGGATGAAGATCTTCTTATCCCATGCCCATGTGTCCCTGAGCTTATCGGGAACGGACGAGTAGATATAGTAGCTCCGACTGTCCTTAATGGAGATGTCCGATGTCCGGTTGTACACGTCAATGCTCACGTCGAACTTCGGAATGGTATTCATCGGCCCGTCCGCTGCCGATACTGTTGTCGGCAGCAGCGTCAGCACCATGCAGCATAGGAGCAGGATGCTGAGGATTCGTTTCTTCATGTCGTTTTTCCCTCCTGTTCTTGCGGGTCAGGCTTGCCTGTCCCGCCCTTTTTCTGGTTTTCTCCATTTCTGAGCCGGAAGCACAGCGCGGTGACCACCACCGCCGCGGCGAAGGACACGACCCCCACCAGCACATAGCCGCCCGCGTCCTCCCGCAGCAGCATCGCGCCGAACGCGCCCCATGCCTCAGACTGCCCCGGTCCGACGGCCGTGCCCGCCGCCTGCATCAGCACCGCGAACAGCAGCACACACGCGGCGCTCAGTCCATAGATGCCGCACCGCTGTCTTCGGCGGGTGTTTTCCCGCACCCGCTGCTTGACGAGTGCGACCCGTCTTGCGGTATCGTACATATCGTTTGACCCCCTTTCCGGTTTATCTGGAGCTGTGATAAAAACCCTTTCACTTATATAGGTACAAAAAATCGAAAAAACTCTCACCCAAAACGCAAAATTTTTCAAAAAAATTTGAGAGCCGCCAAAAAGCAGCTCTCAGGGAGTGATTATTCGGTTATTTCCTCTGCCCGAGGCGAAAAGCGGACAGCTTTCCCGCCGCCACCAGCAGCACCGGCAGGGCGTAGGCCACATACTGCGCCGCGCCGCCGTAGGCGATCAGCAGGTTATACGTGGCGTGGAACGTGATAGCCGCTCCCAGCAGCCCGCACGTCCCGGCGATCTTCAGCCACATCCGCTGCCACGCGTAGGCCAGTCCGCCGCCCACGATCATCCCGCACAGCACGTGCATCGCCCCCGTGCCGAACCCCCGGAAGAAGATGAACGAAAACCGTTCCGCCCCGTTCTGGATCAGATAGCAGACGTTCTCAAACGTGGCAAAGGCCAGCGCGATGATCACCGCCGCCCACTTGATCCGCTCCCCCTCCGGCTCAAACACCAGCAGGTAGAACACCAGCGGCAGCAGCTTCATCACCTCCTCCACCACCGGCGCGATCTCCACCGTGGCGGTAAACGCATCCGCCTGACATACCGCCGCGAGGAAGGTGTTGATATAGGCCGAAAGCAGACACACCCCCATCCCCGCAAAGCAGAACAGGAAAAACCGCAGCTGCCGCCGCCCCATACACAGCGCAGCCACCAGCAGCGGCGACGCCATACACACGAAGACATTCTCAATATGCGTCATGCCTCCACCGCCTTCCTCGTGGCCGGCAGCAGCCCTAAAATGGCAAGGGTCAGCAGCATATCGCACCAGAAGGTGGGGCTTGCCGGAGAGGTATCCGGCCAGAAGCAGCCCACTGTCCAGAGCAGATACTCCGCAAACGCAAAGCACAGCACGCCGATGTGGAAGCAGCGCATATTCCGCGCCGCGCCCGTCTGCGTTTTCGCATAGACAAGCCCGCGAATGGCGCAGAAGGAGAGCCATATCATCATGCCGCACCAGATCAGGTTGGAGAGAATATCCCCGAAGATGCAGTACAGCACCAGCAGCGGCCCGCCCACCAGCACCGCCAGCCACGGGGCGCGGCAGCGGAACTGCCGCTCCTCCCGGCACGCCAGCGTATCCTGCAGCATCCGCAGAAAGACCACGCTGGCCACCCAGCCGAACTCCGACACGTAGAACACCTGCGGCGTCGTCTCAAACAGCAGCAGATACAGCGTCCAGTACAGCGACCCCAGCGCAAAGCACCCATAGAAGCACAGCAGCAGGAAATACGCCTGCCCGCTCCGCCGCCGATAGGCCGCCCCCGCCAGGCACACCCCCAGAAATGTCACCAGCAGCTGCAGGAGATTCTCAATCAGCTCCACGCTCATGCGCATCCTCGTTCTCCTCCTCCCGCCGGTCCTCCTGCTCCATCTGCCGCAGCCGGAAGCACAGGATCGTCACGCACACTCCCAGCAGAAACGCCAGCAGCCCCATCACGATATAGCCCCCCGCGCCGCCGTCGCGGAACATGCTGGCCGCCCCGGCAAAGCCCTGATAGCCGCCGCTCTCCTGTCCGCTCATCCCCGGCAGCAGGAACGCCAGCCCCACGATCAGCGCCAGACACGCCGCCGCGGCCCCGGTAGTGACCAACTGTCCCCGCCGACGCTTCCTCTCTCGTTCCCGTTCCGCGATCCGCCGCTTGACCTCCGCCGCCCGTTCCTTATCGCTCCGCATGTGTGATGCCCTCCCGTTCCAGCAGCTTCCGCAGGCTCTCTTTTCCCCAGTACACCAGATTTGTCACCTGCTTCACCGTCTTGCCCATGACCTCCGCCGCCTGGGCGTAGCTCATCTCCTCGAAATACGTCAGATACAGCGCCTCCCGGTACTCCGTCTTCAGCTCGTGCATGCACAGGTGCAGGATCTGGTCCCGCTCCCGCGTGCCCACCAGCTCCTCCACCAGCAGCCGCTCCTCCGGCTCCTCCGCCAGCTCGTCCAGCGCGAACACCGCCCGCCGCCGGCTCTTGTGCCGCAGCGCCATGTGCCGCGCCGCCTTGTATAGATAGGCCTTGAAGCCCCCGTCCCGGATCCGGGGCTTTTTCGTGAACAGATAGGCAAAGGCGTCCAGCATCAGCTCCTCCGCCTCGTGCACGTCGTGCACATAGCCGTTGATGTACAGCGTCAGCGCGTCGCCGTATCGCGCCATCAGCGCCTCCAACCCCTCGTCGTCGCCGTCCAGATACCGCCCGTAAAACGCCTCATCCCTGTCCACGTCCCTCACCTCCGTCATCGCGAATGTATCGTATCATATTTATTATATCGGACCCCCCGCCAAAACGCAACCCATTCCCACCCCTCCCCGCCATTCCGCAGGGCGGGGTACCCCCACCCCGCCGCATAAAAAAATCACTCCCCGGTGGGGAGTGATTTTTCAGCTTGTCTTTCCGCCACAAGGACGAAGGAGCAGCCTAAAGATACCTTTTGATGTCAGTTTGCCATATACTTGGTTTCAGCGGCAGGAGAGAACGTACCGCCGGTGATAAATCTGGTGAAATTCTCGCTGTAAACAGTGCTGGTACCGCCGTTAATGGCGTTGAATGTACCGCCGGAGACGCTCAGCTTCACCTTGGCAACAGAATCTGCATCGTTACGCTGAGGATTGCTCTGATACAATGCGGTATAACCGTTGATCACACCGCCGGTGACAGTCAGCTCCGTAGGCAGCTTCGTGGTGTGCTGCGCCACAGCAATGCCGGCGCCGACTGTGGTCGCACCGTTGCCGTTGCTCTCCGCACTCGTGGGAATGCCATTGCCGGTGATCGTGCCGCCGGTGACATTCAGCTTACCTGCACGGAGTTCAATGCCGGTATGGCCGCCAGTAACGGTGCCGCAGGTGTTGTAGATGGCATAACCAGCGCCATAGATGCCGTGGCCGGTACCGGTCAGGACAGCCGTTTCATTGATATTGACAGTAATTGCGGGATCTACACCGGTATTGCTGCCGTTCACATACAGGCCCGCGCCAACGCTGCCGCTGGCATCATTCTGGCCGATCAGCGTACCATTGACATTGATGACCGGAGCAAAACTGTTGGTGACAGAAGTAGTGTTTTTCGGATTGACCATGAGGCCGGACCAGCCCTTGAGGGTCACATCCTTGCCGACGGTCACAACAGCGGGAGCATTATCCTTATGCATCACAACGATAGGCGCATAATTGGGCGTATTCTCCTGCATCACACCGGTTCCGGTAAGTGTCAGCTCACCCATATACAGTTTGAAGAACTCGCCATCATTAAAGGTAATCGTGTGACCATTCAGATTTATGGTAAGCTTCTTGTTTGCCTTGTTCATCGTTGCACCGTCGGATGCAAAATCTCTCAGAACAGTGATAGTCGCACCATTCTCTGCGCCGTATACCGCGGCGGACAGCGTGGGATACGCCTTGCCGCCCACAACAGCCACCGGAGCGTCGAAGGTCACATCAAAGGTGGAGAAGCGGGTCGTTTCAAAGGACACCATGTCCCTAGAGTAACTGCTATCAATCTGCGTGCCATCGTGGAAAACCTTCACGTTCGACAAACCTTCACCGACCCGCAGTGCGACCGTGAAAGTCGTGCCATCGGCAGCGTTGACAGTATTTCCATCCTTATCGAGCAGTTTGATGTCGTAAGCATAGGACGCTTCGTTGGCGCCAACCTGAACTTTACCGTCAGTCTTGGGGGAAATGGTCAGCGTATAATCGCCGGCGGGCAGAGAACCTTCGGGTGCGTACAACCCTGCCTCGCCCGAATTATTCGTAAACCATGTATCCTCCGCAGGATTAACAGTCATCGTCACATTGGCATTGACCATCTGGTCCAGATTGTCGGGGGTCATATCGGCGTTCTTATCGTAATCGTTGGAGATGCTGTCATACTCATGAGGTGTCTGAGTAGCATTGACCGTGATGGCGATACCATCGATGGACTTGTTCTGATACTCATTGCCGGCGGTCTCCAGCATATGGCCGGAAATGGTGATAGGATCGGTCGCTGTATTGGGCAGCAGCGTACCAGTGGCAACACCGTTCTCCACAGCAAGGCCGCCATAGGTCCACTCGATGACCTTATTCAGGCCGGTATCACCCACGATGCCGGTGATGGTGATGGTATACTTCAGCGCCAGATTACCGTTGTTGACGATCTTGATGGGCTGCAGTTTATAAGTACAATTCGGCTCCCACAGAATGCTCTTGCCATCCACGAGGTTCTTTGTGACCTCACCGTTCTCACCGGTGGTAACAGCCTGCACCCAGCTCAGGGTCTTGTTTTCGGCAGACTCCCACTTGCCATCGGTTTTCTGCATCAGCAGCTGCACATCCAGCGTACCAGACTTAATCTGATTCACGCCGGTGGATGCGGTGTCCGTAAACCACGCAAACGTGGAACCCACCAGCATCACCAGGCACAGGCAGATGGCCAGGATACTGGTCAAAAGTGCGCGTTTTGTTGCTCTCTTGGTTGACATTTCTTGATGTCCTCCCCATTTCAAAAATATTTACCGGTGGATCAAAGCACCGCCGTCCGGCATCCCGGCGCCGCCCGCGTATAGCCTGTCCCTTCCCATCGGAATCTGACGCGGGCAGACAGGGCAAAGCAACAAAAAGCCCTGTCTGCCCATTATGGGGAGGTCAGACGCATTAAGACCCCGGCAGCCTCTCAGCCCCCGCAGCCGTCATGCCTTATGAAAATGACACTTCTCTTGTTTTTTCTCTCCCTGAAAGGGAGAAAAAACAGCGAAACCCATGGGTTTCGCAACGTATTCTGTTAAGACAGTTTAGCACTCCAGGAAATAATTGCAACCCGTTTTTTCCGTTTCCCGCGCATTTCGTTGCACTGCACAAATACCCGTAGAAATTTTTGGAGAATTTGACAAAAACCCAAGTGATTCCCCGCCCACCATGCAGCAAAAGGCCCCCTCTGCGAGGGGGCTGTCGAGCGTCAGCGAAACTGGGGGAGAGAATTCAAGGCTTTCTGCGCCGCTGCCGCTCATGCGGTGCAACGGTAGACGCAACGACTTTTTCTCCGCACCATCCAGCGGCAGCGGCGCTGGTGCTGAGACGATCCTTTATCGAATCGAAAAAGAAAATCCCACGTGATCGTGCGGTAAAATCCAACATACTCGTACAACGTATAGCGCGCCGGGAGGTGAAGGAACCGGAGGTTCCTTCCGGCTCTTTTGCCTACTTTTCCAGCTGCTGGGAAAAGTAGGTCGCCGAAGGCAAAATGGCGCCGCCCCCCCTCCCCCCACATTTATGACATCCTTGTGAACTTTTTATCTTTTTCTCAAAATCCTCTTGCCCCCGGCGCGTCCGTGTGGTATAATCCCAGATAGTGCTGGAAGATACTTCCAGTTTCCCGCGCGCCCCCTCCGGCGCGCCTGTGATATTACCAATCCCCTCTCCCCATAAATGGAGTGGCCGGCCCGTTTTCCCGGGCCGGCCGCTCCGCATTTACCGGAAAAGCCCGTGGTCTCCCACGGGCTTTTTTCTCATTTGCGCTCGTACATCTCCTTGTACTCCGCCGCTTCCTCCCGGTACATCTCCGCGCTGGCCCGGTTGGTGGCGATCTCCTCCTCCGTCACGGCCCGCCGCACCTTGCCCGGCATACCGATCACCAGCGACCCGTCCGGGATCACCGCGTTCTGGGGGATCAGCGCCCCTGCGCCGATGATGCAGTTCTTCCCCACCACCGCGCCGTTCAGGATGATGGCCCCCATCCCCACCAGCGTGTTGTCCCCCACCGTGCAGCTGTGCACGATGGCGCTGTGTCCGATGGTGCAGCCGCTGCCCACATGCACCGGCATGCCCCGCTCGATGTGTACCACGCAGTTGTCCTGTATGTTGGTCCCCTCGCCGATGACGATCTCATCCAGCTCCGACCGGATCACCGCCCCGAAGAACACGCTGCTCCCCGCGCCGATGGTCACATTGCCCACCACCGTAGCGGTAGGCGCCACAAAAACCGATTCATGGATCACTGCCTTTTTCATGTCATCTCCTCCTTTTTCTCAGAACATACCCAGCTGCTTGAACAGGGAGATCCACACAAACAGCGTAAAGAACGACCCGGCGGTGGATACCACCACCTCGCTGCCCGCCAGCTGGCTGTCGCCCCCCAGCTGCTGGGCCATGTTGAAGGAGTTCACCGCCGTGGGCGCCGCCGTCATGGCCAGCAGCGTCACGAACTCGATGCCCCGCAGCCCGATGGCCGCCGCCAGCGCCAGGATGATCCCCGGAAACACCACCAGCCGCAGCCCCACGCACACAAACAGATCCTTCTTATACCGCGCCATATCCCGCGCCTCGAAGGACGCGCCCAGCAGCAGCAAAATCAGCGGCGTGGCCGCGCTGTTCATCTTCCCGGCAAAGGACACCAGCACCGCCGGCAGTGTAATGTGCAGCGCCTGCATCAGCAGTCCCACGGCGGAGCCGATGATCAGCGGATTCTTCGCCACCGCCAGCAGCACCTCGCCGATCTTCGGCTTCTCGCCCCGGAAGTACTCCAGCACCACCACCGACATCATGTTGAAGATGGGCACCACAATGGCGATCATCAGCGCCGTCACGCCGAAGTTCCCCTCCGGCAGCAGCTCCATGGCGATGGGCAGCCCCAGCAGCACGAAATTGCTGCGGAAGGCCGCCTGGATCATCACGCCCCGCCGCTCCGGCATCTTTTCCACCAGTATGGTGATGACAAAGGCCAGCAAGATCATCCCCAGCGCCGCCCCCACCACGAACAGTACATAGGGCAGCCGCACCGCCTGGGAGAAATCCGAGGTATAGATATTATAAAACAGCATCACCGGCATAAAGGTGTAAAACGTCACCTTATTGAACTTCCGCACGTCCTCCGGGCCGATCCAACCCAGCCGCTTGACGGCATAGCCCACGGCGATGATCAGAAACAACGGAACAATGGCCTGAAACGCGATCGAGAATGCCTGCAATGAGACACCTTCTTTCTCTGGTATTTGCCAGGCCATCATATCACGCCGCCGCCCGGATTGCAATTCCCATTTTCACAGGAAAAAGCCGGCTCCCGCCGGCTTTTTCTTGTGTCATTTTTAGTATTACAGCGCCGCCGCGCCGATGATCCCCGCCTCGTTGCCCAGCTTGGCCGCGGCGATGACCGGCACAGCGCCCTCCCGGCCGCCGAAGCAATGCTCCGTCACATAGGCCCGGATGGGAGCCAATATCCGCTCCCCCTGGCGGCTGATGCCGCCGCCGATAAGGATCATCTCCGGCGCCAGGCTGTTGACCAGGTCCGTCAACCCTGCAGCCACATAGACGCACCACCGGTCGATGACCGCCTGGGCCGCGGCGTCGCCGCCGTCGGCGGCCTGGAACACGTCCAGCGCCGTCAGCTCCTGGCGCCCATGCAGGACGGATTCCGGGTGCTGCTCACTGGCCCGCTTGGCCTGGCGGATCAGGGCGGTGGCGGAGGCATAGGCCTCCCAGCAGCCGTCCCGGCCGCAGGTGCAGTGCTCGCCCTCCAGCACCAGCAGGGTGTGCCCCAGCTCTGCGCCCATGGAGCGCATACCGGCGTAGATCTTTCCGTCGATGATGATGCCGCCGCCCACGCCGGTGCCCAGCGTGATCAGGATCATATCCCGGCAGCCCACCGCCGCGCCCGCCACCGTCTCCGCCAGGGCAGCGCAGTTGGCGTCGTTGCTGAGATGCACCGGGATGCCGAACCGCTCGTGGAGCATTCTGCACACCGGCACGTTGAACCAGCCCAGGTTATAGGCCCGCACCACCGTCCCCGCGGCGCTGTCGCAGGTGCCGGGGGAGCCGATGCCGATGCTGGCGCAGTCGGCGGCGATGAGCCCCGCCTTCTCCAGGGCCATCTCCACGGCCCGGCACATGTCGGCCACCATCTCCTCCGCCGGACGGAACGCCCCGGTGGGAACGCTGGCCTGTGCAATGATACTGTGGCGGTCGTCCACCACGCCCACGGCGATGTTGGTGCCGCCCAGGTCGATACCGATCCGATACATACCGTATCCTCCTCGCTTACAGCTTCATGGCCACGGTGACGGCGCAGCCGTTCTGCATGATGTGATCCAGCGCCACGCCCTCCGGCAGTTCAAGACGGCTCAGCGCCAGCAGCGGGCCCTTGCCCGTCAGCTTGAACAGGGCCTCCTTGGCGGTCCAGCACTCCCAGAACCGCTGGAAGCACCCGGCATCGCCGTAGCGGATATAGGCCATCTCCGCCTCGGAGCAGGCCCGGCGCATGAACTTCTCCTCCGCGCCCCGGATGACCTCCACGTCCACCCCCAGCACCTTCTCGCCCACGGCGCACACCACATAGGGGCCGCTGTGGCTGACGCTGACGTAGAAGGGGTTCCCCTCCACATAGGGCTTGCCGTTCTCGTCCCAGCCCAGGGGCGCGTTCTCCGCTGCGGTGTTCAGGCGCGCTGCCACGGCATTGCGCAGCAGCACCTCGCCGGCGGCGCTGCGCTTGCGGTCGTCCTCGTTGGGGAGATCCCCCACCCGGCTGCGGCGCTCGCCGTCCATCATGGCCAGCGCGGCGTCATAGACCGCGGCGTCCATCTCCTTGATATTGTACCAAAAAAGCTCCATCTGACTACCTCCGACGCTATCGTTGTATTTCAAATCATAAGTATAGCATACCCGCCCCGCCGTTTCCACTCTTTTTATGTTGCTTTTTGCCGGATTTTGCGATACACTGAAACGTGTTTGCAAGGAGGACCTGTTATGGTTTCAATTATTGAAGTGACCACGAGAGGGCAGCTGCGCCAATTCGTGAACTATCCCAATATACTGTATAAAGACGTACCCCAGTTTGTCCCCGCCACCTTCGACGATGATATGAGCGACTGGGACAAAAAGAAGAACCCCGCCTTTGAGTACTGCGAGGCCCGCTGCTGGCTGGCCATGCGCAATGGCGAGATGGTGGGCCGCATCGGCGCCATCCTCAGCCACCGGGCCAACGAGAAGTGGAACACCCGCCGCATGCGCTTTACCCAGGTGGATTTCATCGACGATCAGCAGGTGGCCAACGCCCTGTTCGCCACCGTGGAGCGCTGGGCCAAGGAAAAGGGCTGTGACGAGGTCCACGGCCCCCTGGGCTTTACCGACCTGGACCGTGAGGGCATGCTGGTGGAGGGCTTTGACCGCCGCAGCTGCTTCTTCACCTATTATAACCACCCCTACTACATCGACCACCTGACCCGCCTGGGCTATGTGAAGGACGTGGACTGGATCGAGAATCTCATCCAGGTCCCCACCGACGAAAAGATCATCGAGCGGTGGCGCAAGCTGTCGGAGTTCGTGGAAAAGCGCTGCAATCTCCACGTGTTCCGCCCCAGGACCCGCCTGGATTATATCGGTCTGATCCCCCGCTTCTTCCAGCTGGTCAACACCTGCTACGCCCCCCTGTACGGCACCGTGGAGCTGACCGACAAGCAGATCAAGCGCTACAGCGGCAAGTTCGCCCCCCTCATCAACCCCAACCTGGCCTTCTTCATCATGGATGAGCACGAGGAGATGGTGGCCATGGGCGTGGCCGCCCCTTCCATCGCCGAGGCGCTGAAAAAGAGCCGTGGCAAGTACTTCCCCACCGGCTGGATCGACCTTCTGAAGGCCTTTCACAAAAACGACACCATCGACCTGCTGCTGATCGCCGTGCGGCCGGACTATCAGAAGCGGGGCGTCAACGCCATGATCCTGTACCACGCCATGCTGGGCTGCCACAAGCTGGGCATCAAGGAGGCCGAGACCGGCCCCATGCTGGAGACCAACGAGAAGGTACAGTCCCAGTGGAAGGATTTCGACATCGAGCAGCACAAGCGCCGCCGCTGCTTCGTCAAGAAGCTGAAATAATATGCAGAACTATAAATTTACCATCGCCTATGACGGCACACGCTTTTTCGGCTGGGAGCGCCAGCCGGACAAGGACACCATCCAGGGCAAGATCGAGGCCGTGCTGACCCGCCTGGCGGGCAAGCCGGTGGAGATCATCGGCGCCGGCCGCACCGACGCGGGCGTCCACGCCCGGGCCATGGTGGCCAACGCCCAGCTGGACGTAAAGGAATCCCCGGAGGAGATCCGGGACTACTGCAACCGCTACCTGCCCGACGCCATCGCCGTCCGGGAGGTGAAGCCCTGTGCCCCCCGGTTCCACGCCCGCTACAACGCCCTGGGCAAGACCTACCGCTACACCGTGTTTGTGGGGGAGGTCAAGCCCATCTTTGACCGGAAATACGTCACCATCCTGCCCTATGTCCCCGATATAGACCGGATGCGCCGCGCCGCTGTCTATGTGACGGGAGAGCACGACTTTGCCGCCTTCTGCGGCAATCCCCGCATGAAAAAATCCACCGTCCGCACGGTGGACACCATCGACATCCAGCAGCGGAAGGACCGCATCACCTTCACCTTCCACGGCAACGGGTTTTTACAGAATATGGTAAGGATCCTGGTGGGCACACTGCTGGAGGTGGGCCGGGGCTTCTGGGAGCCGGAGCAGATGCAGGCCATTCTGGACAGCCGCGACCGCAGGCAGGCAGGCCCCACCGCCCCGCCGGAGGGCCTGTGTCTGATGAAGGTGGACTACTGAAATATGCCCAGGGGTTGTCCACGGCTGGTGGACATCCCCCTTATTTTACCCCAAAATTGCCTTTTTATTGGTACATTAACCCCGTTTATGGGTGCAGAAATGGTACATAAACCGCCCTTATCGGTACGAAAAAGACACCCCTCGCGGGGTGTCTTCCGTCTGTCAGGAAGGCTTCGCAGAATTCGCCGCCCGCCATGGCGGCGAACTGATCGGATCATTTTTTGCCGCGACATGCGCGTGGCAAAAAATACTCTGCGCGGAGAGAGTGTTTTTCCGCCCATGCATGGGCGGAAAAGCGCGGGTCGGAGCGAATCCTGTTGTCGAAAAAAGGGCATCGCCCTTTTTTCGACAAGCAAAGACACCCCCTCGCGGGGTGTCTTTACTTATGCGATGAGATAGCTGCCGCTCTCAGGTGCCTCGGTGACGAGGGGGACCAGGCGGGTATCCTGATCGAACTTCTCCGGAAGGGACTGGCGCAGGGCCTCCAGGTCCACACCGGGCTGGACATACACCCGGTCGAACCGCTGGGCCAGCATCTGGGCCGACAGGCCGGACTCCTCCGTCAGGTCGCTGCGCAGCAGGATGCTGAGTTTGATATCCTTGGGCAGGTTGGCCCGCAGGCTCTTGACAAAGTCCGTCAGCACCTCTTCCCGGTCCGTGTCGGCCAGGCCGCCGATGAAGCCGGTCTCGCCGGTGGTGGGATAGCTGAAGTAGTCCAGCAGGATCTCGTCAAAGCCCAGGTCGGCATACTCCTGGCACAGCTGGGTGATGTACACCAGGGTCTGGGGGTGGCTGGGGTCCAGCCAGGCCATACCGGCGGCGTCGTACCAGAAGTCGCCGCCCTCCCAGTGGAGGGCCGCGTCGGAGTAGGCCCGGACGAAGTAGCTGTCGCAGAACACAGACATGCGGGCGATGGCGTAGCGGCCGGCGGCGGCCAGGGCGCGGAGATCCTCGGTGGTAACGCCCTGTTCCGTCTCCACCTCCTGGGGGATGGCCACGTCGGTGACATAGGGGAGGGAGCCGTTGGCCCGCTTGAGCTCCACGGCAAAGGCATCCTCGGTGAAGCTGTCCATGGTCTCCTGGGTGCTCTGGCGCAGAACGCTGCCGGGCAGCATCCTGCCGTGGAGCAGCTGCAGATGGGGCATGTAGGCGTTGTCGATGTAGTCGATGGTCACGTCCTCGCCGGTCACGGCGGGGGGCTGCTCCACCGGCTGGGGCTCCTCCTTGCGGAAGGGCCACTCCACGTGGGCCTGACCCTGGTCATCGTAGACGATGTAGTTCTGGATCACCAGAAAGGCCACCGCCGCCAGGATCACCAGGATCAGGATCACAGCCAGCAGCCGCTTCTGGCGGCGGCCCCGGCCGCGGTAGTTGTGATAGCCCTTGGTCATGGTCAGGGCTGGATGTCATCCAGCAGACCCACACGGCGGGCGTGGCGTCCGCCCTCGAATTCCGTGGTCAGGAACACCTCGGTGATCTTCTTGGCCAGGTTGGGGCCGATGATGCCGGCGCCCATGGCCAGGACGTTGGCGTTGTTGTGGCGGCGGGTCATCTCGGCACTGTAGCTGTCGCCGCACAGGGCACAGCGGATGCCCCGTACCTTGTTGGCGGCCATGGACACGCCGATGCCGGTGGTGCAGATGACGATGCCCCTGTCACATTCGCCGCTGGCTACGGCACGGGCCACCTTTTCGGCATATACGGGATAATCCACGCTCTCGGTGTTGAAGCAGCCGAAATCCTCGAACTCGTAGTCGTGCTCCTCCAGCCAGATGAGAATGTCCTGCTTCAGCAGGTAGCCGCCGTGGTCACAGCCGATGGCAATTTTCATGTGATGTTCCTCCTCTTTTTGTCTCTTGTGGTGTATGTGGTCTATGTTTCCCCTCAAAGCGCCTGGAATGAGGGCTTCATACGGTCAAAGGTGGTGAAATAGCGGAAGCCGCAGCTGCGCAGCAGCTCCTGCCGGGCTTCGATGGCGCAGCCCAGGTGCTGAGCCACGTGGGCGTCGGAGCCCAGGGTGATGATCTCGCCGCCCAGAGAGCGGTAGAGCTTGAGGATATCGGCGTCGGGCAGGGGGGTATTGCCCCGGTTGGTGTTGCACTCGATGCCCACACCCCGGGGGATGATGGTGCGGAGGATCTCCTGGATCTGGGCCATGTGGGGGCGGAAGGAGATGTTTTTGTGCCGCATCTCGTTGATGCAGCGCACCGGCAGGGTCAGGTGGCCCAGCACGCTGAATTGGCCCCATTGGGCCAGCTTCAGCTCCTCCTCCAGATAGGCGTCGATGACGGCGTGGTAGTAATCCTCGTCCCGGTCGCCGTCGATGTAAAAGAGGTCGAACCAGCCGTTTTCGTCCCGGGTCATGTGGACGGAGCCGATGACGAAGTCCAGCGGCGGCGCACCGGCCATCTGCTTTTGGGCACAGTCGAAGCCCAGGTACGCCTCGCCCAGCTCGGCCCCCAGCTTCAGCTTAATGCGGTCGCCCCACTGATTCACCGCCTGCTCGTACTGCCGCCGGGTCTTTTCCCAGTCGTAACAGTCGGTTCGCAGGTGGGTGGAGCCCCACTGGATGGTATCCACATGATCGGTGAAGCAGATCTCGTCCAGGCCCCGGCGGATGCCCTCCGCCGCCATGTCCGCCATGGTCAGGTGGCCGTCCGGCGAACAGGAGGAGTGTACATGATAATCAGCCAGATACATCAGCGTTTCTTACCAAAGAAGCTCTTGCGCTTTTCGTAGTTGCTCTCGCCCAGCAGGTCGCTGAACTTCTTCAGGGCTTCCTTTTGCTCCTTGTTCAGATTTTTCGGGGTCTCGATATTGACGGTGACGTACTGGTCGCCCCGGCCCCGGCCGTTGAGGGCGGGGATGCCCTTGCCCCGCAGGCGGAAGACGCTGCCGGTCTGGGTGCCCTCGGGGATGTCGTACTTCACCTTGCCGTCGATGGTGGGGATCTCCAGGGTGCCGCCCAGGACGGCCTGGGCATAGGTGATGGGGGCCTCGCAGAAGACGGAGGTACCCTCCCGGCGGAAGATCTCGTGGGGCTGCACCATGATGGTGATCAGCAGGTCGCCGCTGGGGCCGCCGTTCTTGCCGGCGTGACCCTGGCCCCGCAGGGAGATGGTCTGACCGTCGTCGATGCCGGCGGGGATGTTGACCTTGATGGAGCGGTGCTTGCGGACCTGGCCCCGGCCGTGACAATCGGGGCAGGGCTGGTGGATGATCCGGCCGGTGCCGCCGCACTTGGTGCAGGGGGAGGTGGAGGCGAACACGCCCATAGGCGTCTGCCGCCGGGTCTGGACGGTGCCGCTGCCGTGGCAGACGGAGCACACCTCCGGCGTGGTGCCCTGGGCGCAGCCATTGCCCTTGCAGGTGGGGCACTGCTCACTGCGCTCTACGCTGATCTCCTTCTCGCAGCCGAAGGCCGCCTCGGTAAAGGTGACGGAGACGCTGGCGCGGATGCTCTCGCCCCGCTGGGGGGCGTTGGGGTTGCGCCGCTGGGCGCCGCCGAAGCCGCCGCCGAAGAAGCTGCCGAAAATGTCGCCCAGATCGCCGAAGTCGAAGCCCGCCGCGCCGTCGCCCCATCCGGGGCCGCCGGCGCCTGCGCCATAGCTGGGATCCACGCCGGCGAAGCCGAACTGGTCGTACCGGGCCTTCTTGTCGGGGTCGGACAGCACCTCGTTGGCCTCGTTGACCTCCTTGAACTTCTCCTCGGCCTCTCTGTCGCCGGGGTTCATGTCGGGGTGGTACTTGCGGGCCAGCTTTTTATATGCTTTTTTGATCTCGTCCTCGCTTGCGCCCTTGCTGACGCCGAGGACCTCGTAATAATCTCGTTTTTCCTGAGCCATGTGATATGTCTCCTATTGCCAGTTTTCCTGTGCCGGAGCCACCCTGCGGCGGATGCTCCAACGATGAAAAGCGATGGATCTTGCGCCAAGACAAGGCGCTGCGGCGCAGGCGTACTTTGTGTACGTCAAGCCGCTGCAACGCAGTATTGGCGCAAGAGACACGCTTTTCCCAAACGCCACAACAAGGGACAGGTCACCCTGCCCCTCTTGTGGGATACATCACTTACTTGTTCTGATCGTCGTCATCCACGACCTTGTAGTCGGCGTCGTAGTACTGCTGGCCGCCGTTGGGATCGCCGCCGGGCTGCTGGCCGCCCATGTTGGGGTCACCCTGGGGCGCCTGCTGCTGATAGAGCTTCTCGCTCATCTTGTAGAACAGCTGGGTCAGCTCCTCGGTGGCGGCCTTGATGGCGTCGGTATCCTCGCCCTTCAGGGTCTCCTTCAGCTTATCCACGCCGGCCTTGATGGGGGCCTTCTCGCTCTCGGGCACCTTGTCGCCCACCTCGGCGAGGGTCTTTTCCGCCTGATAGACCATCTGGTCGGCCTGGTTGCGGACCTCTACCTTCTCCTTGATCTTGGCGTCCTCGGCGGCATACTGCTCGGCCTCCTTGACGGCCTTCTCGATGTCCTCCTTGGACATGTTGGAGGAAGAGGTGATGGTGATGTGCTGGGCGTTGCCGGTGCCCAGATCCTTGGCGCTGACGTTGACGATGCCGTTGGCGTCGATATCAAAGGTGACCTCGATCTGAGGCACGCCGCGGCGGGCCGGAGCGATGCCGTCCAGGTGGAAGCGGCCCAGGCTCTTGTTGGCGGCGGCCATCTCACGCTCGCCCTGCAGGACGTTGACCTCCACAGAGGTCTGGTTGTCGGCGGCGGTGGAGAAGATCTGGCTCTTCTTGACGGGGATGGTGGTGTTGCGCTCGATCAGGCGGGTGCACACGCCGCCCATGGTCTCGATGCCCAGGGACAGGGGGGTGACGTCCAGCAGCAGCAGGCCCTTGACGTCGCCGGTCAGCACGCCGGCCTGCAGGGCGGCGCCCATGGCCACGCACTCGTCGGGGTTGATGCCCTTGAAGGGCTCGGAGCCGGTGAAGTTCTTCACGGCCTCCACGACGGCGGGGATACGGCTGGAGCCGCCCACCATCAGGACCTTGGCCAGGTCAGAGGGCTTCAGGCCGGCGTCGGACATGGCCTGACGGACGGGGCCCATGGTGGCGTCCACCAGGTGGCCGGTCAGCTCATTGAACTTGGCGCGGGTCAGGGTGACGTCCAGATGCTTGGGGCCGGTGGCGTCGGCGGTGATATAGGGCAGGTTGATGTTGCTGCTGGTGACGCCGGACAGCTCGATCTTGGCCTTCTCGGCGGCCTCCTTCAGGCGCTGCATGGCAACCTTGTCGCCGCTCAGGTCGATGCCGTCGGTGCGCTTGAACTCGCTGACCAGGTACTTCATGATGCACTGGTCGAAGTCGTCGCCGCCCAGGCGGTTGTTGCCGGCGGTGGCCAGGACCTCGATGACGCCGTCGTCGATCTCCAGGATGGAGACATCGAAGGTGCCGCCGCCCAGGTCGTACACCATGATCTTCTGGGCCTGCTCCTTATCCACGCCGTAGGCCAGGGCCGCGGCGGTGGGCTCGTTGATGATACGCTTCACGTCCAGGCCGGCGATCTTGCCGGCGTCCTTGGTGGCCTGGCGCTGGGAGTCGGTGAAATAGGCGGGAACGGTGATGACGGCCTCGGTGACGGTCTGGCCCAGGTAGGCCTCGGCGTCGGATTTCAGCTTCTGCAGGATCATGGCGCTGATCTCCTGGGGGGTGTAGTTCTTGCCGTCGATGGAGACGCGGTGGTCGGTGCCCATCTCACGCTTGATGGAGGAGATGGTGCGGTCGGGGTTGGTGATGGCCTGGCGCTTTGCCACCTGGCCTACCATACGCTCGCCGGTTTTGGAAAATGCCACCACAGAGGGGGTGGTGCGGTTGCCTTCCGCGTTGGGGATGACGACAGCCTCGCCGCCTTCCATGACGGCGACGCAGGAATTGGTGGTGCCAAGGTCGATACCGATAACTTTAGACATAATGATTGCCTCCTGAAATACTTTATATCAATTTATTTATTATCTGATTCAACAGGTACGCTCGGGGATGATGATGGCGGCGATGATATAGGCCAGCAGTCCGCTGCCGCCCAGCAGGCTGAACAGCACCCAGCCCAGGCGGACCAGGGTGGGGTCGATGTCAAAATAATCCGCGATGCCGCTGCAGACGCCTGCCAGCATCTTGTTTTCCGTGTTGCGATACAGCTTCTTTCCGTTCATATGGGTCGCTCCTTTCAGTTGGCTACCTTCACCATGGCGAAGCGCAGGACCTTGTCGCCCAGGGTGAAGCCCTTCTGGAAGACCTCTACCACGGTGTTTTCACCGGCGGTATCGTCCTCCACATGCATGACGGCGTTGTGCTTTTCCGGGTCGAAGGGCTGGTTCAGCGCCTCGATCTCGGTGACGCCCAGCTTGGTCAGCGTTTCGCTGAACTGCCGCAGGATCAGCTCCAGACCCTGGCGGTGGACGTCAGCCTCGTCATACTGGGCGATGCCCCGCTCCAGGTTGTCGTAGACCGCCAACAGGGGCTTGATGGTGTCGGCCCTGGCGTCGCTGTAGACGCTCTCCTTCTCCTTGGCGGTGCGCTTGCGGTAGTTGTCGTACTCGGCGGCCAGGCGCAGGTATTTGTCGTTGACGTCCGCCACCAGCTTGGCCAGGCTCTCCATCTTCTCCATCTGCTCTTTCGTGACGGTGAAGGTCTCGGGGGCGGCGTCCTGGGCGGGGGTCTCCTCTCTATTTTCGGTCTCCTCCGTCACGGGAGCGGCGGGTTCTTTTTCCGGCTCCTGGGCGGGGATGTCTTTTTTCTTTTTATCGCTCATGGTAACTCATTCTCCTTTGGGGGAAGTTGATGCTTGCCGAACATGCGGGTCAGACTCTCGGCAAAATAGCTGAGGCGGGCGGCCACGGTGGCGTAATCCATCCGGGTGGGGCCCACCACGCCCACAAGGCCCCGCATGCCATCGCCGATGTCGTAGCTGGCCACCACCACGCTGCTCTCCTTCAGGGCGTCGTTGACGTTTTCCGGCCCGATGAGGATCTGCATGGCGCTGCCGTCAGCGGGGACGGGGAGCTGCTCCTTGCTGTCCACCATAAAGTGCATCAGGTCGTGGGCCTTGTCGATATCCCGGAACTCCGGGAACTTCAGCAGCTGGCTGGCGCCGTTGGTGAACACCTCGTGCTGCTGGGACTCCTTCAGAAGCTCGGCGGCGTACTCCACCACCTGGTTCAGCAGCAAAAACCACTGGCCGCTGACCTGATCCGACAGGTTCATCAGATGGGCGTTCATCTCGCTGGGGCCGATGCCGGTGAAGTGGGTGTTCAGCAGGTGGCTGATCTGGGGCAGCGTCTCTGCCTCCAGCGGGAGGCTCAGCTGCATCAGGCGGCTCTTCACCCGGCTGTCCGACAGCATCACCACCGCGATGACGGACGCGCCGTCCACGGCGATGAGCTCGAAGCGGCGCACGGTGGCGTCGGCGGTGTGGTCCGCCACGGCGTAGGTGGGGTAGTCCACAAAGCTGGACACCATCTGGCCGGTCTTGGCGATGACCTGATCGGTGCCCTTCAGCTCCTGCCGCAGGGTGCTGTTGATCTGGGCGGCCTCCTCGGCGGAGATGGGCTTGCGCTCCATCAGCTCGTTGACGTACAGCCGGTAGCCCAGGGGGGAGGGGATGCGCCCGGCGCTGGTGTGGGGCTGCTCTAGGTAGCCCATATCACTCAGCTCCGCCAGCTCGTTCCGCACGGTGGCGGAGCTGACCTTTTCCGGCATCCGCTCGGCGATGGTCTTGGAACCCAGCGGCTCGGCGGTGTCGATGTAGCTCTCCACCACGATCTTCAATATTTGCTTTTTTCGCGCTGTCAGTTCCATGATATTTCTCCATTAGCACTCGTTCTTCCTGAGTGCTAACTCAGTGTACCACCGTACAGAGAGAATGTCAAGGGGCGGAGAGTTGAATTATTTGTGAACAATAGGGCAAAAAACGGCCCGTGCCGGTAGGCACGGGCCATAGGAAGGATCATTGTCAGGGCGTCACCACGCTGCCGCTGTTTACGCCGGTGCGCTGGCCGTCCCGGAGGGCGAAGGCGCCGTTCACCAGCACGTGGGTCATGCCCTGGGAGGTCTGCTGAGGCTCAGTATAGGTGGCCCGCTCGTGGAGGGCTTCCGGAGCGAACACGCACACGTCCGCGTCATAGCCCGCCGCCAGACGGCCCTTGCCCTTCAGGCGCAGCACCTGGGCGGGGCGGTCCGTCAGCTTGTGGACGGCCTGCTCCCAGGTGAGGGCCTGTTTCTCCCGGACGAAGTGCTCCAGCAGGTGGGTGACGTTGCCGCAGACACGGGGGTGCAGCTGACCCTCGGTGGGATAGGTGGCGTCGGAGATGACGCAGGACAGGGGCGAGCGGAGAATGGCGCAGATGTCCTCCTCGGAGGCCATGAAGTCGATCATGGTGATCTGGCCGTGCTCACGGGCCAGCAGCTCACAGCAGGAGGACAGGGGGTCCTGGCCCATCAGGGCGGCGATCTCCATCAGGTTGTGGCCCTGGTAGGGGTGATCCTCCGGGCAGTGGAGGGAGGTGAGGTAGATGCCGTCCCAGCCCGCCAGCTTGGCGATGTCGTCAAAGTCCACGCCGCTTTCGATGCGCGCCGCCAGCTGGCGGCGGACCTCTTTGTCCTTCAGGCGCTCCACCACCGCCTCCATGCCGCCGGTGAGGTAATCCGGCGGCAGAATGTGCAGCAGCTGGGTGGAGCCGGCGGTGTAGGGGTATACGTCGCAGTCCACGGCAAGGCCCTCGTTCTGTGCCTGCTCTAAAAGCGCCAGCACCTGGGGGATCTTTTTGCCCCAGTTGTCCCGGCCCATGGCCTTGAGATGGCTGATATGGACGGGGCAGTCCAGCGCACGGGCCACGGAGATCATCTCCTCCACGGAGTCCACAACGCCGCCGCCCTCCTGCCGCATGTGGACGGTGACGGGGATATCCGTCCCCGCTACGGGCTGCAGGGCCCGGATGAGATCGGCGGTGGAGTAGAAGCACTCCGGGGCGTAGCCCAGGCCCAGGCTGACGCCCAGGGCACCGTCGGAGAGGGCGCGCTCCATCTGGCGGTGGATGGCGGCGAAATGGCCGTCCTGAAGCTCCGTCAGCTGATAGCCCGCCGCGTCGGCCCGAAGGGTGCCCGCGCCCGCCAGCATGCCCACGTTCAGGGGCAGGGCGGGCAGGGAGCGGAAGTACCCCGCCAGGGTGCGGGTATCCAGCCGGGGCGGCAGGGTGCCGGTGATGGGCTGGAGATAGGCCCGGATGGCGGTCTCGTTGTCCGGGCCGAAGGGGGCGGCGGACAGGCCGCAGTTACCGTTGACGATGGTGGTCAGGCCCTGGCACAGCTCCCACTCGCCGAAGCCGGGCCGGAAAGCCGCGCCGTCGGCGTGGCGGTGGATGTCGATGAAGCCGGGGGTGACGGTCAGGCCGGTGCAGTCGATCGTCTCCCGGGCCTCCGTGTGGGACAGCTGACCGACGGCGGCGATCTTGCCGTTTTCAATGGCCACATCCGCCGCAAACGCGGCGCAGCCGGTACCGTCGATGACGGTGCCGCCGCGGAGAAGGGTATCAAACATGGGAAAAACCTCGATTTTACGTGAGATCAGTGCCGCAGGGGCAGCGTAACGATAAAGCGGGTGGCCCGCTCATCGCTGGCGGCGGTGATGGCGCCCTTGTGCCGCTGCACGATCTGGCGGGCGATGGCCAGTCCCAGGCCGAAGCCGCCTGCGCCGGTGCGGGCGTCGTCCACCCGGTAGAAACGGTCGAAGAGGTGGGGCAGCTTTTCCGGCGGGATAGGCTCGCCGGGATTTTCCACCGCCAGAATGGCGTTTTTGCCGGCGGCGTTCAGGGTCAGGCGGATGGCGCCGCCGGGGGCGGCGTATTTCACGGCGTTGTCCAGCAGGATGTCCACCAGCTGGTCCAGCTGCTGGCAGTCGCCGGTGAGGGACAGGCCGTTCTGAATGTCGTACTCCAGGGGGTGGCCGGCCTCGAAGGCCACCGGCTCGAAGCGGAGGGCCGCGTCGGTCACCAGGTCGCTGAGATCCAGCGGCGCGAAGGGCGCGGCGGCACGGCCGCTCTCGGCCCGGGAGAGGGTCAGCATGTCCGCCACCAGGGCCTTCATCCGGCGGGATTCCGCCAGGATGTTGTCCACGTACTGGCGCTGCTCCGGCTGGGCGGACTCCTCCAGCAGATCGGCGGAGGAGAGGATCACGGTCAGGGGGGTCTTCAGCTCGTGGCTGGCGTCAGAGATGAACTGCTGCTGGTCCTGCCAGGTGCGCACCACCGGGCGGGAGACAAAGCCGCTCAGCAGCCAGCTGACGGCCAGCAGCACCGCCAGGGCGCCCAGGCCGATCAGCAGGCAGACCTTCACCAGGGAGCGGAGGGTAGATTGCTCGAAGGTGCTGTCCATAAAGGCGATGCGGGTGGACAGGAGGCCGTCCTGCCGGTAGAAGCGCATATGCTGACGGGACAGCACGCCGCTCTCGCCCCCATCGCTGAGGGCCTGGGACACCAGGCTCAGCAGGGTATCCTCGTCGTCCAGGTCGTAGTAGTTGCTGCCGGAGACGCGGACGGTGCCGCTGGGCAGCACCTCCGCCACAAAGCAGGGGAACCGGGCGGTGGCGACACCGCCCTGGACCGCCTGCTGCAATTGAAAGGTATAGCTGGCGGCGATATTGGCCCGGGAGAAGAAATACACCCCGGCAAATACCGCCAGCAGCACCATGAACGCCACCGCCATGGTGACGCCGGTGATCTTCCAGCGCAGCTTCCGGATCATGGCTGGGCCTCCTCTTCCTGGGTCAGGCAGTAGCCCAGCATCCGCAGGGTCTTGATCTTCACCTGGGAGCGCAGGTGGGTGAGCTTGCGCCGCAGGAAGGAGATATAGACCTCTACGTTGTTGTCCTCCGCCTGGGAGTCGTAGCCCCAGACCTTGATGAGCAGCTGCTCCTTGGTGACCACCTGGCTGCCGTTGCGGAGAAGGAGCTCCATCAGGTCATACTCCCGGCGGCTGAGGCGGACCTCACGGTTGCCGCAGGAGAGGGTGAAGGTGCCCTGCTCCAGGGACAGGTCGCCCCAGGTGAGGGCGCCGCTCTCCCGCAATGGGCCGCCGGAGCGGCGCAGCAGGGTGCGGACGCAGGCCAGCAGCTCCTCCGGCTCGAAGGGCTTGGTGAGGTAGTAGTCCGCGCCGCTGTCCAGGCCGTGGACCCGGTCCTCCAGGCTGCTCTTGGCCGTCAGCATCAGCACGGGGGCGGCGACGTTGGCGGCCCGGAGCTTCTGCGCCACCTGAAAGCCGTTCATCCCCGGCAGCATCACGTCCAGGATCAGCAGGTCGTAGATGCCGGTCAGGGCGTTGTCCAGGCCGCTGACGCCGTCATAGCACACATCGGCGGTGTAGCCCTGGCGGTGCAGCAGCTGGCGCAGGGTGTCCGCCAGGCGCTGCTCATCCTCCACGATCAAAAGACGCATGACACGCCCTCCTTACTTACAGCAGCGCCAGCAGAGGCGCGATCTTGTCCTGGTTCAGCAGGTATACGGTGGTGTCGTCATTGAGGGTAGCGTAGTAGGCGCCGTCCTCCCGCAGGGTGCCCAGGGTCAGGGTCACGGTGGCCTCGGTGCCCACGGTGTTGACGTAGGACAGCTCGATCACCACGGTGGGGACGTCCAGGCCGCACAGGGGCGCGGCGTCGGGAGAGGGCTCGTAATTGAAGCACTTGTCAAAGGTGAATTCCGCCAGAGCGGCCTCGATATCGGCGATGCCGTCGGGCATGGTCTTGCCGCCGTTGGCCCAGCCCGCGTCCTTTTTCACCAGGCGGACGGTCTTGCTGTCACTGTCCTGGCGGAGGGTGATGCCGGTCAGGTTGTCGTCCGTCAGCTCCGGCAGGGTGGGCAGCACCGCCATGTCGTAGATGCTGCGGTCCAGCAGCTGCATGAACTCGTCGGCTGCCAGATAGATATCCTCCTGGCCGTCGATGGTCATGTACCACTGGCCGTCGTCCCGCTGGTCGCCGAAGCGCAGAGTGGTGACCTCCTCGCCCACGGTGACGGTCAGGTAGCTGTCGGTCTCCTCCAGACCGCAGTCGGCGCTCTCCGGGGCGGGCTGCACCGGCGCCAGGGAGGCGGACATGGTCTCCAGAGCCGTCAGGATCTCCGTCACATAGCTCTCGTCCAGGGGGAATTTCTCGTTATCCACCCACTTCCAGCCGTCCTCGTCCCGGCGGAAGCGGCAGGTGATCTGGCCGTTGTCATATTCCAGGGTGCTGGCCTCGGTAATGGGCAGCTGGGCGCTGTTGGCGATCATGGTGTTGTCCGCCGCGTCGGCGGCGTCGGCCTCCTTCGCCTTGCCGCAGCCGAAAAGGGCCAGGGCCAGCAGCAGGCACAGAAGCAGCAAAAGAATTCGTTTCATAGGGGTTCCTCCTCGGGGTGAAATGCATTACAACACTTTAATATACCAGAAAAGCAAGGAAAAGGAAAGTCAAAATTGTGAATTTTCGGCCAAAAAGCCGCCGGGACCCCAGTTCCGGCGGCTTTTACAGCGATTTTGTTCAGGACAGCTTCACCGTGCCGTGGTAGTCCACAGGCAGGTCCCGGACCTGCCAGCGGTGCTCCAGAGGCAGCACGGAGCGCTCCATGCGGGCGGCGAAGGCCGGGTCGCGGGTGATGCACAGGATGGTGGGGCCGGCGCCGCTGATGCACACGGCCTGGCAGCCGTTCTGGTGGGCCAGGGTCTCGATCCGCTCATATTCCGGGATCAGGCGGCGGCGGTAGGGCTGGTGCAGCCGGTCCTGGAGGGAGGCGGCGATCAGCGCCTCGTCCCCCTGCTCGATGGCCCGCAGCAGCACCGCCAGGTAGCCGGCGTTGCGGACGGCGTCGGCGTGGGACACCATGGAGGGCAGTACACGCCGGGCCTCGTGGGTGCTGAGGGGGAAATCCGGCGACAGGGCCACGAACCGCAGCTCCGGGTGGGGCAGATACTCCACCGTGTACACCTGTCCCCCCAGCAGCATGGAGGCGGTCAGGCCGCCCAGCAGTGCCGGGGCCAGGTTGTCGGGGTGACCCTCGATCTCCGTGGTCAGGGAGAGGAGCTGCCGCTTGTCGAAGGGCTTGCCGGCCATGATGTTGGCGGCGGAAGCGCCGGCGGCGATCAGCGCCGCCGAGGAGCCCAGGCCGCGGCACACGGGGATGTCCGCCTGGATGTGGATGTGGACGGGGGGGATATCGCCCCGCCGCAGCTCCTGCCACACCTTGGCATAGGCCACGTAGGCCAGGTTCTCCTCCGTCTGGTACTGCTGGTCGCAGCCGGAGAAGCTGAGATGGTCCGCGGGGGTGAAGGACAGGGTGTTATAAAGCCCCAGGGCGCAGCCCAGCACGTCAAAGCCCGCCGCCAGGTTGGCGGTGGTGGCCGGGACACGGACAGTTACTTGCTCCATACGGCTTCACCTGCTTTCTTGAGAACATAGGACAACATATCCTGCCGGTCGATGACATCCCGGTGCCGCACGGGGGCCTGACGCAGGCCGGCCAGGTTGGCGGGGATGGGAACGCCGGTCAGGGCGTGGAGCCGCTCCATGACGGCGAACTCGTCGTCTCCCGGCGCCTCGCCCAGGCCCTCCAGCACGGCGGCAGGGAACTTGTAGGGGGAGGCGGTGGACAGCACCACCACCGGGGCGTGGTCGGGATGGGTGGACTTGTAGTCCTGGGCCACCTGCCAGGCCACCGCGGTGTGGGTGTCGGCCAGATAGTGGTGCGTCTTCCACAGCCTGCCGATGGCCGCCTTGGTGGCGGCGTCGTCGCAGCAGCCGCAGGAGAACACGGACTGGATCTTCTCCAGCAGGGCATCCGGCACCTGGTAGAAGCCCTGCTCCTTCAGCTGGGCCATCAGGCCGGCCACCAGGACGGCGTCGCCGCTCATGAGGTACAGCAGCCGCTCCAGGTTGCTGGACACCAGGATGTCCATGGAGGGGGACACGGTCTTATAGAAGGGGCGGTTGCGGTCATAGCGGCCGGTGCGCAGGAACTCGGTCAGCACGTCGTTAGCGTTGCTGGCGCAGATGAGCCGCCCCACGGGCAGGCCCAGTTCACGGGCGAAGTAGCCCGCCAGGATGTCGCCGAAGTTGCCGGTGGGTACGGCGAAGTCCACCTTGTCGCCGGCTTTGATGCGGCCCATGCGGCACAGGTCAGCATAGGAGCGGAAGTAGTACACCACCTGGGGGGCCAGGCGGCCGATGTTGATGGAGTTGGCAGAGGACAGGCGCACGCCCTTGCCGGACAGCAGGTGCTCCCGCTCCACGGCGGCGAAGATGTCCTTCACGCCGGTCTGGGCATCGTCGAAGTTGCCCCGGACGGCGCAGACGCAGACGTTGCGGCCCAGCTGGCTCTCCATCTGCCGCTGCTGCACGGCGCTGACGCCGCCGTGGGGGTAGAACACGATGATCTTGGTGCCCGGCACGTCCTGGAAGCCGGCCATGGCAGCCTTGCCGGTGTCGCCGCTGGTGGCGGTAAGGATCAGGATGTCGTCAGATACGCCGCACTTCTCCCGGGCGGCGGTCATCAGCTGGGGCAGCATGCTGAGGGCCACGTCCTTGAAGGCGCTGGTGGGGCCCCGGAACAGCTCCAGCACCGCGTCGTCGCCCACGGCCACGGTGGGGGTCAGGTCCGGTGTCTCGAACTTGCCGGTATAGGCGGCGCGGACCAGGCGGTCCATCTCCTCCTTATCATAAGAGGGCAGCAGCGCCGCCAGGATCTCCCGGGCTATGGCCAGGGTGTCCAGCGGCAGAAGGGCCTGCCAGTCCAGCCGGATGTCCGCCAGGGAGGGCATGGTGTACAGTCCGCCGTCGGGGGCCAGGCCCTGCAGGACCGCCTGGGCCGCCGTGGCGTGTAATTTCGGGTCGCGGGTGCTTTGGTATTCCATCATGGGATGTTTCCTCCGGTCATTTTCACTGAAAATATTTTTGAAAAAAGCAAAAATTTCGCCTTGCATTTTCACGAGGGTTATGATATATTGTTTCCCATAAAAAGTCAAGTGTTTTTTATTCGTGGACAAAATGTCAGATAGTGTCTTTTTGTCCACCGGTGAAAATACTTTGCACCCGAAGAAAGGACTATCGATATGTTGAAAGTAGCAAAATTCGGCGGCTCCTCCATGGCGGACGCCGTGCAATTTGCCAAGGTGAAGGCCATCGTGGAGGCCGACGACGCCCGCCGCGTTATCGTGGTGTCCGCCCCCGGCAAACGCTTCAAGGACGACCACAAGGTGACGGACCTCTTGTATCTGTGCAGCGCCCACCTGAAATACGGCGTCAGCTGCGAGAAAATTTTTGATCTGATCCGCCAGCGGTATCAGCAGATCGCCGACGACTGCGGTCTGGGCCTGGACCTGAAGGGCGAGTTCGACGCCCTGTGGCAGCGGATGTGCGCCGGCGAGGCGGACCAGGAGTACCTGGCCTCCCGGGGCGAGTATTTCGCCGCCCGGCTGATGGCGGAGTATCTGGGCTATACCTTCCTGGACGCGGCGCTGTGGCTGCGGTTCAAGTTTGACGGCACGGTGGACCAGGAGTCCAGCTACGAGGCCCTGCGCCAGGCGGCGGATGGCCAGCGGGTGGTGATCCCCGGCTTCTACGGCGCCATGCCCGATGGCCGGGTGGTGACCCTGACCCGGGGCGGCAGCGACATTACCGGCGCTCTGGCGGCGGCAGCCCTGGACGCCGACGTGTACGAGAACTGGACGGACGTGTCCGGCATCCTGATGGCAGACCCGCGCATCGTGGAGAACCCCGAGCCCATCCGCCGCGTCACCTACAGCGAGCTGCGTGAGCTCAGCTACCTGGGTGCCCAGGTGCTGCACGAGGGCACGGTGTTCCCCGTCCGGGAGAAGAACATCCCCCTGAACATCCGCAACACCAACGACCCCAGTCACGACGGCACCATGATCCTCAGCAGCATCGCCGATGAGGGGCAGGACGAGAGCTTCATCACCGGTATCGCCGGCAAGAAGGGCTTTTCCATCATCACCATCGCCAAGAGTGGCATGTCCTCGGAGCCCGGCTCCCTGCTGAAGATGCTGTCCATCCTGGCCAAGCACCAGGTGAACGTGGAGTACGCCCCCTCCGGCATCGACACCGTGTCCCTGGTGGTGGAGGCCGCCAAGGCCGCCCCGTGCCTGTACAGCATGCTGGGGGAGATCCAGCAGGAGGTGCAGCCCGACACCATCAAGGTGACGGAGCACATCGCCGTGGTGGCAGCGGTGGGCCGGAAGATGGCCTATCGTCTGGGTGTGTCCGGTAAGATCTTCAGCAAGCTGGGCGAGCACGGCGTGAACATCCGCATGATCACCCAGGGCCCCGAGGAGCTGAACATCATCGTGGGCGTGGAGGAAAAGGATTTTGAACAGGCCATTCGTGTCCTGTATGACAGCTTTGTAAAGGAGGAAGTTGCGAAATGAAGCAGTTTAAGGTAGGTATCCTGGGCGCCACCGGCGCGGTGGGCCGCGAGATGATGAAGATCCTGGAGGAGCGCAGGTTCCCCGTGGAGGAGCTGCGTCCCATCGCCAGCGAGCGCAGCGCCGGCACCAAGCTGCCCTTCAACGGCGGCGAGGTGGAGGTGGTGGCCGCCGCCGACAGCGCCTTTGCGGGGCTGGACCTGGTGCTGGGCGCGGCGGAGAACGACATCGCCAAGCAGTACGCCCCCGCCATCGTCAAGGCCGGCGCGGTGTTTGTGGACAACTCCAGCGCCTTCCGGCTGGACAAGGACGTGCCCCTGGTGATCCCCGAGATCAACCCGGAGGACGTGAAGTGGCACAGCGGCATCATCTCCAACCCCAACTGCACCACCATCGTGTCCCTGGTGGCCATCAACGCCCTGAACAAGCTGAGCCCCATCGAGAGCATCGTGGCCTCCAGCTATCAGGCGGTCAGCGGCGCAGGCGCAGGCGGCCCCATCGAGCTGATGGCCGAGGTGGACGCCCTCAGCAAGGGTGAGAGCTACCAGCCCAAGGTGTTCCAGTATCAGATCGCCTATAACGTCATCCCCCAGATCGGCGGCGAGGCCTTTGAGGGCTACACCTCCGAGGAGATGAAGATGCAGAACGAGGGCCGCAAGATCCTGCACCTGCCGGATCTGAAGGTCAGCTGCACCTGCGTCCGTGTTCCCGTGGTCCGCAGCCACAGCGTGTCCATCGTGGTGCGCACCAAGGAGAAGATCAGTGTGGCCGACGCAAAGGCCGCCATCGCCCAGGCGGCTGGCTGCCGTCTGGTGGACGATCTCCA
This sequence comes from uncultured Oscillospiraceae bacterium, assembly GCA_934597585.1. Classification (GTDB taxonomy): domain Bacteria; phylum Bacillota; class Clostridia; order Oscillospirales; family Oscillospiraceae; genus Vescimonas. The sequence goes on along the minus strand of CAKTSA010000005.1, from coordinate 30,041 downwards.
GAACAAGCAGTACCCCATGCCGCTGGATACCTCCGACCAGGACATCGTGTTCGTGGGCCGTATTCGGGACGATCTCACCAGCGACAACGGCCTGAACCTCTGGTGCTGCGGCGACCAGGTCCGCAAGGGCGCCGCCACCAACACCGTCCAGATCGCCGAGCTGGCTATGGGCATCAAATAAGAGGGCTTTCTCCCCAAAAACAGGAAAAGAACCGCTTCGGCGGTTCTTTTTTTGCTGAAATTTATGCCGGATACTATGCAGCCAGGTAATTGTCCGGGCCAGAGCGGGGAGATATAATGAAATTATATTCTGCGCATGGCCGTCCGGTGCGTCGGACGGCCAAGTATAAAAATGAAGGAGAGAAAAAATGATGAAGAAAATCACAGTTCTGATCCTGGCTCTGGTCATAGCATTGTCCTTGGTGGCCTGCGGCGGCAGCGGCGGCAGCGGCGGCAGCGGCAGCAGCTCCAAAGCGGTGATGTCCTCGAAAACCGTGACCATTGATGCGGTCTGCGTGGACGATTCCTACCGTGACAAGGACGAAAGCCCCCTGCGCATGGTGTATGTCTTTATGACGCTGACACCTGCAGAGGAGAATCTGAAGACCAGTTCCAAGAGCCTGTACATGACAATCGGTGAAACCAACACCTACACGGCGGAAAACTACCCCGACGCCAACGAATATGCTGACAGCTATTATTATCACAGCTACCTGGAGGATATCTATGTGGGTACCACCTTCAAACTGGTATCCACGCTCCTGGTGCCGGAGGGCGACCTGGCTGCCGGCAAGACCGTGACGCTTGGCAACTCCGATGTTGCGGATATAACCGAGATCCACTTCACCACCGACGACATCCAGCACTTCAACAGCGATGAGGAAATCACCAAAGCTGTGGATCCCGACGGTTACGCCGCCGCCATGGCCGCCCGTGAGCCCGCCGATGCCGAAACTGCCGCCTTTGTGAAGAATTACATCACCAACTACAGGTTTTCCCTGTCCATGTACGGTATTACCTATGAGCTGACCTTCAAGGGCGACAGCTTCAATCTGAAGACCCAGTTGGGCAGCAACGGCGGCACCTATGTGATCCAGAAGGGATACATCGTCTGTACCTACGACAGCAACGGCCACTCTGTGGAGATCCCCTACACCATTGAGGGCGACAAGGTGGACCTGGACACCGTCAGCGCCTTTGATGTGAAGTAATTTCTCTTCCAGAAAAAAGCGAGAGGAGACCGAATCACATGAAGAAACTGTCTGTTTGGCTGTTGACCTTGGCGCTGCTGCTGTTGCTGGCCGGCTGCGGCAAAAGTGAGGCCGTGAAAAGTGCCGAAGGCCTCATCAATGCCATCGGCGAGGTGACGCTCGACAGCAACAGCGCGATCCTGAAGGCGGAAAACGCCGTTGCTGCGCTGAGTGAGGAAGACATGGCCGACCTGGAGGGTGCCGAAACGCTGCAGGCCGCACGGGACAGCTATGACGCCCTGGTGATCATAGACCTGATCGACAACATGGGCGAGGTCACCCTGTCCTCCGAGGACACGCTGCAGGCGATCCGGGAGCGGTACGACGCCGCCTCTCCGGAGGCCCAGGCGGCAGTGACCAACTATGCTGTCCTGCAGGAGGCAGAGCGTCAATACCAGACGCTGGCCGACGCTGCGGCAGAGGCCCTGCGCATCGCAGGTGAGGACGCCCTGGGCCGGATGCGGTTGGCGGAAGACAAGGTCCGCGACGCTGTGTTCTATTACCCGCAGCACTTCCCCAAATACATCGACGACCGGAATATGCCCTTTGCTACGTGGGGCAGGACGACACCTCGGTCTGGATGCGGATCCGCTATGACTACGTGGGCCGCGACTGGGTCTTCTGGCAGCAGCTGTACTACCAGATCGACGGCGAGACCGACAGCCGCACGTTCAACTATTTTGACATTGAACGGGACAACGAGGGCTACCTGGTGTGGGAGTACATCGACTATACCGCCCAGGCTGCGGATCTGCGGCTGTTTGCCGCCATTGCCGAGTCGGATGAGGCGCTGATCCGCTTCCAGGGCGACGGGGGAAAGCAGTATGACCTGACCGTATCCCAGGCGGACAAGGACGCCATCCGTGACGCGCTGGCCCTGTACATGTATCTGCGCAGTGCGCAATAAAGCCACCGGCAGGAGGATATACCTCCTGCCGGTTTTTTGCCAAAAAGGGAGGTGTGCTCCTGGTACACCTCCCTTTTTGCTTTTTACATATTATGGATGTCGTTCAACAGCTCGTCCAGGGACATGTTGTCCACCTTGCGCTCGGCGGCTGCGGCGGGGTCAGCGGCGTCAGCTGCCCGCTGGGCGGCGTCGGCGGCCTGACGGGCGGCCTCGGCCTCGGCGGCCTGGCGGGCGGATTCCGCCGCCTGGCGCTGGGCCAGCTCCTGCTGCATCTTGGCGGACAGGTCCTCCACGAAGGGACTGGTCAGGGTATCGTCAGACACCTTGCGCTGGGGCGCGGCAGGCATTGCGGGGCGCTGGGACGGCTGGGCGACGGCCTTCTGCACCGGACGCTGGGGCGGCTGCGGGGCGGTCTTTACCGGCGGGACAGGCTGGGCCTGGGGCCGGGACGCACCGCGGTCGGGCCGGGGCGGCTGGGGCGGCGTATCGTCGTCATCGCCGTCGTCGTCATCGTATCCGCCGCCGTGGCCGATGCGGCCCAGCAGGAAGCCCACCAGCAGCAGGATGATCACCAGCAGCGCCGCGCCGATGATCAGGGCGATGGTGGTGGCCATTTCGCCCACCAGGGGCAGCGTCACCGTCATGGGGACGGAGTAGGTGGGGGGCTCAGGCGGAATGTCGGGATCGACGATCTCCATGGTGGGGATAATGCCCTCGTACTTGGGCATGCGGTACACATGGACGGTATAGGTCTTGGAGGTTGTGCCGTCCTCTGCGGTGCAGGTGACGGTCATCACATTGTCGCCCTCCTTGCCCAGCTGCATGGTGGACTCGGTGACGTTCAGGGCCTTTTCGTCCTTGGCGACGCCGGTCAGGGTGGCGGTGCGGGTCTCATAGGGGACGTAGGCCACATAGTCGGTCACCGCGCCGGAGAAGGTGGGGCTGAGGGTGCCCACATCCAGCGTCAGCTCCTTCAGCAGGGCGTCGGTGCTGGGCTTGTAGTTGGGGTCCTGCTCCCGGGTGACGGTGATGGTATAGGTCTTTTTGGCGCCGGTGGCGGCGGTGCAGGTGAGGGTGACGGTATTGCTGCCCACCACCAGCGTATTGCCGCTGACGGCCACCTTGGAGGAGCCGTCCGCCGCCTTATAGCTCAGGTTCAGGGACTCCACCGAATAGGGCACCGTGGCGGTGTAATAGGTGGTGTTCTTGCTGAAGGCGGGGCTGAGGGTGGCGTTGGAGCAGCTGAGGGAGCTCAGGTCGCAGTTGCTGCTGAGTGGGGCGTCCACCTTGCCGGACCAGGAGGCGCTGGAGATGCTCTCGTCCTTTTCGCCGTTGGAGACGGTGATGTTCTTGAAGTCGGCGTTCAGCGCCGTGCCGCTGGCCAGGCCGCTCTTCACGCGGAAGGTGACGGTCAGCACGCTGGTGCTGGAGTTGATGGGATTGCCGACGCCGTAGAGCACGAACTTGTTGTTGCTGTAGTCCATGGTCCAGCCGCTGATCTTCTGATCGTAGTTGGTGAACTCCAGGGCGCTGCTGTCGTATTCCAGGGTGGCGTCCACGCCCATGATGTTGCTGCCGGAGACACTGAGCGTCAGCGTGACGGTGCTGCCGGCCTGGACGGTGCCGTTGCCGGACAGGGAGGCGCTGGCGGCCTCTGCCCGCTGGGGCAGCAGGATCAGCAGGGTCAGTGCCAGCGTCAGCACGAGCTTGATCAGGGAAGAGGTCTTCTGCTTCATCGTGATATCCTCCTATCAGCTGAGACTGTCTTTTCCGACGATGACGCGGGCGGCCTTGACCACGTCGGTAATGGTGATGTTGGTGTCACCGTTCAGGTCGGCGGCCTCCTTATAGGCGCCGGTCAGCGTCTGCTTGCCCACCACGTGGGACTGCAGGGCCACCACGTCGGTGATGGTGATGCGGCCGTCGCCGTTGACGTCGCCCTTGACCACCAGGGTGTAGCTCTTGTTGTTCACCACGGCGGTCATGCCGGTGGAGATAGTGGTGGTAGAGGACACCGCAGTCTTGCCGTCATAGACAACGGCGCCGCCGCCCAGCTGTCCGGCGGTGATGCCGGGGGTCAGGCCCTTCCAGTAGCCGGCGCTGCCGGGCAGCTCCTCCAGAGGTGTGGCGGCATAGATGGGCTTAAAGACCATGTTTTGGGCCTCCATGACCGTCTTGCCCTCCGTGTAGCCGTCCCAGCCGCTGAAGCGATAGGTATACTTGCCGTCAGGGGCCTTGGCGGGGGTGCCCAGGGGGGCGGGGATCAGCTCGCCCTCGGCCACGGTGCCCACCATATAGGTCTCGTTGTCGGCATCCAGGAAGGTGTAGGTATACACATTGGCGTAATGGGCATACAGGGTCAGGTTGCTGGCAACGATCTTGTTGCCGGCCATGATCTGCTCGCCGCCCTCCTTGGCGGTGAACCAGCCGATGAAGGAGAAGCCCTCCTTGCTGGCGGTGGGCAGCTTGCCGTAGACGATGTCGCTGAGCTTCACGCTCTTGGTGCTGCTGCCGCTGAGAGTGCCGCCGTTGGGATCGAAGGTGACGGTATAGGTCTCGTCGTCGCCCACCTGGCCGTTGTTGGGGGACACGGTGAACTGGGACTCGGCCAGTGTGACGGTGCTGCCGCCGGCCGTGGCCGTCAGGGTCAGGGTATAGTCACCGGCAGACAGGCTGCTGTAGGCCACAGCGTTGTCCAGATTCATCAGGTCATAGGCGGTGGCGTTGGGGCTGGCGGTGGCGTTGATGGCAGCGCCGCCGCCAGCGGTGGTCACCCGGAAGGTGACGTTGGTGATGGGTGCCGAGCAGGAGATGACGCCCCGGACGGGGAAGCTGGAGTTCTTTGCCACCAGCACGTTATCCTTGGTGGGATAGATGATCCCCTCTGTGGTCCAGTCCGCCGCATCGCCGACCTTGGGGGAGAGATACCAGGCGGAGGCGGGCGACTCAGCAGTGGAGGCGGCCATCACCAGCTTATTGTCCGCCGCGGAGAGATATGTACCGGTGGCCACGTTCTTCAGCAGCTTGCCGGAGGTGGCGTCCTCCAGCAGCCACTTCTGGCTGTCGGAGGTATCGGGCTTGGCCAGGACCGCGCCGCTCTGGCTGGCAGCCAGGCGCAGGGTGGCGCCGCCCACGGTGGCGGACAGGGTATAGAACTGCCCCTCGTAATAGGTCAGGGTAAAGGTCTGGACACTGTTTTCGACGTCCCTGCCGTTCAGGGCCGCGGTGCCGCCGGCGGCGTCCAGGGCCAGCTTCTGGTCGACGCTGTTCAGCAGGATCTGATAGCTGCCCTCGGCCACGGAGGCGCTCTTGTTGTTCATCCGCATCACCAGGGCGTCGGCAGGCTCCCGGACCCGCAGGCGGGAGTAGACGCCGAACTGCACATCGCCGGAGCAGCCATAGTAGTAGCGCATGATCTTACCGGTGATGCCGTACTTGTTGGCGTCGTTGCCGGACATGGTCTCGCCGGTGCGTCCGTTCTCGCTGCGCAGCTCCTCGGGGGTCACCAGGCGGCCGGATTCGTTATAGATGGCCTGGATCAGCTGCCCCTCCGGCTGGTTGGCAAAGCCCCCCAGGGCGGTAAAGGCCCGCTGGATCAGGGAGCAGGCGTCGCTGACGCCGTGCTGCACGGCGCGGCTCCAGAACACATTCTTCAGCGCCACGGAGTAGTTGTCGATCTTAAAGCCCGCCACGCTGCTCTCCACCGCGCTGACCAGGGGGGTGTAGAACTTGGCCATGGTATAGTCATACTGCGCCTGACCGAAGGTCTCCTTATACAGCAGGTTTACTTCCTCCCAGGCGTTGTTGAAGTTGGTGCCGTAGCCGGGGCTGGGGTTGTTATAGGCGTAGACCAGCCGATCGCCGATGTCCCGGTAGATAGCGCTGGTGCTGCTGCTCTGGCACCACTGGGCAAAGGCATAGGGCGTGCCGGCCCGGCTGGCGAACATGTACAGACCATAGGAGATACCGCCGGGATCGCCGGGGGTAGAGGCGATGCAGCCGGGTCCGCTGCTGCTGTTGCCGATCTCATAATAGCGGCTCAGCGCGTCATATTTGGCGTTGTACCAGGTCATGGCCGTTTCAGCCAGGGTCTGCAGCAGCAGGCCGCTGCCCACCAGGCCCAGCACGATGGCAAAGCTCAGCAGCAGGGCGGTACCTTTTCGTAATAGCTTCATACCGTTTTCCTCACTCTTCGTCAGAATCCGCAGACAATGCAAAGCCGGAACGGCAAAAACCCTTTCCACCGCTTTACATAATATATTCAAAGTCAGTATAGCATCCGGCGCCGCCCTTGTCTACAAAAAATACGAAAAAAACACAAAAAATTGGGGAGTTTTGTCAGATAACCACCATATTTAGGCGGTGGTCCCCCTGTAAAAGACACCCCGGGCAGGGAAAATGTTCCAAAAAAGGAAAAATGCGGCAGCCGCCGTGGCGGGGCGGCAAACAGTGCTTGCCTTTGGGCGGGGAGTGTGGTAAAATATAGTATAGAATGGCACGTGTGCCACGCAGAAGACGGACGATATTCCGATAAGGATAGAGGGACAAGACCCTGCGGCACGGGCCGCGGGAAAACGACAAGGAGGACGACACATGAAACGACGGATCATCAGCATTCTGCTGGCCCTGTGCCTGGCGCTGACGCTGCTGCCTGCGGCGGCCTTTGCGGCGGAGGAGGGCGTTGACAACGCGCCCGCGGCGGCGGGCGCGTCCGGCGGTGAAGCCGCCGGAACCGGCGCCACAGCGGAGGAGCCCCAGCAGGAGCAGCAGAAGGCCCAGCCGGAGGAACCGGAACAGCCCCAGCAGCCGGAACAGCAGCCGGAAGCAAACCCGGAACCCCAGCTGGAAGCCGAGGGCGAAAATACCCCGGCCCTGCTGAACGGCGAGGGCGAGAATACCCTGACCAACGCCGCGGAAAAAGCGGTCAGCACCGCGGAGGAGCTGACTGCGGCCATTAAAGATTATACTGTCACCACCGTCAAGCTGACGGCGAACATTGTCTTCGACGGCACATTGACCGTCACCCGCGCTGTCACGCTGGATCTGAACGGCTTTACGCTGAAGTTTGCGAATCCTAGACAAATTTCGATAACAACATACGGCCGTAACACCAGCTTCACGAAAAATTACCCGATCGGCATTCTGGTCGAATTTCAGGGCAGTCAGAGCGGCCAGCTGACGCTGACGGATGGCAGCGAAGCGGCCACCGGCAGGCTGGAAATGACGGGTGTGAACGACGTCGCGATATTTGTGACCGGTGGCGGCACGCTGACCATGACCGGCGGCACCATTACCAATTCGTATTCGGGCGAGATCAACGGCATTCCTGATATGACCGGCATAGCCATCCTGCGGGGCACGGCGGCTATGACCGGCGGCAGAATCGAAAATCAGAGGCAGATGGGCGTATGGGTGTGCGCCAGCACCTTCACGATGGGCGGCAAGGCCGTGATCTCCGGCTGCGGTACAGCTACTGGAATGCCGTCATTCGTTGGAGGCGGCGTGCTGGTGCAATACAGCTGTGCCCCCTATGAGAAGAATGATCCACAGCGCACAATAATCTCTTCCTATTTCACGCTGGAGGGCGGCGCGAAGATCGAGAACTGCGCGGCCAGGATTGGCGGCGGTGTATGTGTGGGGGATAACTGCCTCTTTACCATGACCGGCGGCTCCATCACCGGCTGCACAGCCCTTACTGAGGGCGGCGGCGTGGTAACAGAGGGCTACGGCCCCGGGAGTACGTCTGAGGACCGCAAGCCCGTGTTCATCATGTCCGGCGGCAGCATCTCCGACTGTAAGGCCGGCGATACTTACGGCGGCACCGGCGGCGGTGTAAGTGTGGGCGCTATGCTCGCGGGCTCGACTACCCTTTCCGCGTTCGAGATGACCGGCGGTACCATCACCGGCTGTAAAGCCGTGAACGGCGGCGGTGTGAATATACAAAGCAGCGGTACCTTTACCATGACCAACGGCAGCATCACCGACTGCGAGGCCCTGTTGGGCGGCGGCGTTGAGCTGCGGCAGGCTAACACCGGCATTGCACCCACCATGTTTACCATGTCCGGCGGCAGCATCACCGGCTGCAAGGCCGCGGATACGCCCGACAACGTCGCCGGTCTCGGCGGCGGCGTGTACATGGGCTCCGGCTGCCAGCTGGCTATGAGCGGAAACGCCCGCATCACCGGCTGCGAAGCGGCCCGCAGCGGCAGCGGCATTTACGGGACAAATGACGCCAGCTACCCGTGGCAGGTGCCCCTGTTCATCAGAAGCGACAACGCGCAGGTCGACAAGGGTGTGTCGATGGATTACGCGCTTCAGCTTGTGAGCGGGGGAGACGACTTCCAAACCGTCCGTATGGACGGCCTCGGCACCAAGGAGTCCCCCTATCAGATCGGCACTGCCGACCAGCTGAAGCTGTTCCGGCAGATCGTCAACGGCGCCCAGACCAACAATCAGAATGCGGTTCTGCCGCCCCAGAACACCGCCGCCTGCGCCAAGCTGACGGCGAACATCGACCTGAACAACGAGGAATGGAAGCCGATCGGATATGCATCTGGCTATGACGAAATGAAGGCATATTCCGGTACCTTTGACGGGCAGGGTCATACCATCAGCGGACTATATGTAGATGTTTCTGTGAGCGGTCTGTTCGGTTATACGAAAGATGCCACTATTAAGAATCTGACAGTGGCTGGGTTGGTAGACGGAAGAGCTTGCGACAGGGCTGGCGGTATCGTTGGCTATGCTGTCGGCGGCACCATCGAAAACTGCGGAAACCTGTGTGCGGTAATTGCTCATGGATCGAAGCCTGGCGGCGGTATCGTCGGTTTTGCTTCCGATCTGACGGTTACCGGCTGCTATAACGCCGGTTTGGTCCGTAAAGGCGACGGTAGTAATGGCGGCGGCATCGTCGGAGTAGGCACAAATGTGAAGATCTATGATTGCTATAACGTGGGGGAAGTTGAGGGCTACAGCCGCATACTCGGCGGTATCGTAGGGGCGGCCAACGGCTCGGTTTCTGTCTATAACTGCTACAATGCGGGCAGCGTTAAAGCTTTGGACCCTAAATATGAGAAAGAAACAGTCCGCGGAATCGTTGGCGGCGGCGACGGCCCTGTTCAGATTCAGAACTGCTACTATCTGGAAGGCACAAGGGAAGATGCCGAAGCAACAGCCAAGCCCGCCAGGGCCTTCGCCGACGGCACGGTGCTGGCGGCGCTCAAGGCTGGCGAACGCACCGGAACTGACCCGTGGGACAGCGTGTCCAAGGAGGGGAACAACATGATTCTGCCCGGATTCACCTGGCAGACCAATGACCATACCCACACCTGGGGCGAGTGGACACCCAACGACGCCGATACCGATACCCACATCCGTACCTGCTCCAGCTGTCAGGCGGTTGACGAGGACGCTCATGATTGGGACAGCGGCACGGTAACGAAACCCGCCACCTGCCTGACCGCGGGCATAAAGAGATATACCTGTCAAGTATGCAGCGCGACAAAAGATGGGCGGATCGACGCCACCGGCCACAGCTGGAAGACTGAGTGGGCATCCGACGCGACGCATCACTGGCACGAGTGCGCCAACGACTACTGCGATGTGAAGGACAATAATACAGAGAAAGCTGGCTATGCCCAGCACACCGGCGGTACGGCTACCTGCACTGAAAAGGCGGTCTGCAAGGACTGCGGCAAGGCGTATGGCGAAACGAACCCCGCCAACCACGATTGGAACGCATGGAAGCCCAACGGCAACGACACCCACACCCGCACCTGCAAGCGTGACACCAGCCACACGGAAACGGTGAACTGCTCCGGCGGTACCGCTACCTGCACCGCCAAGGCCAAGTGCACCACCTGCGGCGGAGAATACGGCAGCACCGCCCCCAATAACCACGACGGCAACCTGAAGCACGAACCCGCCAAGGCGGCCACCACCTTCGCCGAGGGCAACATCGAGTACTGGTACTGCCCCGACTGCGGCAAGTACTATAAGGACGCCAAAACCACCCAGGAGATCGGACAGAAGGACACCGTGACCTCCCGGCTCACCTCCGGCACCGGCGGCGGCTTCCCCTTCAGCGGCAAGAAGGACGACGGGAAAAAGGATGACGCCAAAACCGTCAAATCCGGCCAGACCGGCGACCCCGGCGTGGCCCTGTACGGCGCTATGGCCCTCCTGAGCCTCGCCGGCGGCACATGGCTCGTCGGCAAGAAACGGAAATAATCAAAAATAAGCAAAGAAGCACTGCCCGCAGGCAGTGTTTCTTTGCTTATTTTATCGCGCCTCCGCCGCCCAGTGGTTATCCACCAGCTTGTCGAAGTCCACCCATTCCGCCTCCGTCAGCTCCCCCGCCTGGGTCATGACGGTCTCCAGCCGCTCCAGGGTGGCCTTTTCCATGGTCAGGGGCGTGTTCCACGCGCCGATCTGGCGGTGGCGGGCGGTAACGGCCTCCAGCGTGTCAAGGCTGGTGTCGGGGAACTGGGCGATGATGGCCTCGGCCACCTCACGGTCGGTGTGGGAATCCACCCAATCCAGCGCCTTGGCAATGGCCCGGCAGAAGGCGGCGATCACCTCGTCATGGTCCCGGAGATAGCTCTGGGATGCGAAATAGGCGGTGTAGGGGATGGCGCCGCTCTCCGCCCCGATGGAGCAGAGGATATACCCCTCGCCGGAGGCGACCACCTGGGTGGCGGCGGGCTCGAACAGCGTCACATAGTCCCCCTGGCCGCCGGTAAAGGCACCGGCCATCATGTTGAACTGCACGCTGGTGTCCACGGTCACGTCCACCTGGGGCTCCAGGCCGTGCTGCCGCAGCACGTACTCCAGCGTCATCTCCGGCACGCCGCCCTTCCGGCCACCGATGATGGTTTTGCCCCGCAGGTCCTCCCAGTCAAAGGGCACATCCTCCCGGCCCATGAGGAACGCGCCGTCGCAGGCCGTCAGCTGGCCGAACACCACCGGATAGTCGTCCTTGCCCTGGTTGTAAATGTAGACGCAGCTCTCCGGCCCGGCCAGGCCGATGTCGCTCTGGCCCGACACCACGGCGGTCATCACCTTGTCGGCCCCGCCGCCGTTGGTCAGCTCAATGGCCAGGCCCTCCTCCCGGAAGAAGCCCTTTTCCAGCGCCACATACTGGGGCGCGTAGAACACCGAGTGGGTCACTTCGTTCAGGCGTACCGTGGTCAGCTCCGCTTCCGCCGTCCCCGCGCCGCAGCCGCACAGCAGCGGCAGCAGCAACAGGGCGCAGAGCACAGGCGCGATGATCTTTTTCATGCTTTTACCCCCAATAAATGATACAGTATTTTTTCCACCCACAGCACCAGCCGGTACATGACCACCGCGGCCACCAGCAGCAGCAGGACGCTGGTCATCACCAGGTCCATGTTGAACACCTGGGAGCCGTAGACGATCAGATACCCCAACCCGGAGCGTGAGACAAGGAACTCGCCCATGATAACGCCCACCCAGGAGAGGCCCACATTGACCTTCAGGGTGTTCAGCAGCGTGGCATAGTTGGCGGGAAACACCAGCATCCACAGGAGTTGCCAGCGGCTGGCGCCCATGGCGGCCATCAGCCGGGTCTTCTGGGCATCCGTGGCACGGAAGCCCTCGTACATGTTGAGAATGGTGACGATCAGCGAGATGGCCAGGGTCATGACGATGATGGCCCCGGTCCCGGCGCCCATCCACACGATGAAGATGGGGCCCAGCGCCGTTTTCGGCAGGGCGTTGAGCACCACCAGATACGGGTCCAGCACCCGGCTCAGGGTGGGCCACCACCACATGGCCACGGCCACCACCGTCCCCGCGGCGGTGCCCAGCAGGAAGCCGATGGCCGTCTCCCAGCAGGAGACCCCCACGTGGACCAGCACGTCGCCGGACCGGCACAGGTTCAGAAATGTGGCCGCGATGCGGCTGGGACTGCTGACCAGGAACCCATCGCTGAGTCCCACCCGGCAGCTGAGCTCCCAGAAGGCGAAAAAGCCCACCAGGATCGCCAGCTGCCACAGCCGCACCCGGCGGCTTTGCCGCCGCTCCCGGCGCAGATACAGCGCCCGCTTGGGCGACAGGGCCGTTTCATTCACGCAGCTCCAGCTCCTTCCATATGGCGTCGAAATACCGGGGAAAGGCGGGGCTCTCCCGCCGCTTCATGGGATCCAGCTGCCGCAGCTCCCCCATGTCAAACACCGCCTTCACCGTGGCGGGCCGCCGGGACAGCACCACCACCCGGTCCGACATGCTGACGGCCTCGGAGATATCATGGGTCACCAGCAGGGCGGTCTTGCCCTCGGAACGGATGATGCGCCAGATGTCGCCAGACACCGCCAGCCGGGTCTGATAGTCCAGGGCGGAGAAGGGTTCATCCAGCAGCAGGATATCCGGCCCCGTGGCCAGGGTGCGGATCAGGGCGCAGCGCTGACGCATGCCGCCGGACAGCTGGTCGGGCCGCTTGGCGGCGAATTCCGACAGGTCGTAGCGCTTTAGAAGCGTCTCCACGTGGGCGTGGTGGTCCGGGTCCCGGTCCCGCCGGATCTGCAGCCCCAGCATCACATTGTCCCGGATGGAGCGCCATTCAAACAGCTGATCCCGCTGGGGCATGAAGCCCATCTGTCCGCTGGCCCCTGCGATGGGCTGGCCGTACAGCGCTACCGTGCCGCCGTCCAGGGTCTCCAGCCCCGCCAGCACCCCCAGCAGCGTGGATTTGCCGCAGCCGGAGGGCCCCACGATGCTGACGAATTCCCCCTCCGCCACGTCGAAGGATACGCCGCCCAGGGCCTCCACCTCGCCGTTGCGGGCCTGATACGTCAGGGCGGCGTCCCGGATGGAAATGATATGGTTCATATGCGCCTCCCTCTTCTGCATAAAACCTTGCGGGAGAAAGCTCTCCCTGCATCAGTATACGGCACCGGGGGAGGATTGGTTCCTCGTTGACATTTTTGCCCGGTTGGTGTACCATGGACGTACCGTAACAAATAAGGAGGATGTTCCCATGAAGAAGATCATTTCCACCACCAACGCCCCCGCCGCCATCGGCCCCTACTCCCAGGCCATCGACTGCGGCACTTTCGTTGTCACCTCCGGCCAGGTGCCCTTCGATCCCGCCACCGGCGAGTTCGTTCCCGGCGGCATCACCGAGCAGACCCGCCAGGTGCTGACCAACATCAAGGCCATCCTGACCGAGGCCGGCCTGACCATGGACAACGTGGTGAAGACCACCGTGTTCCTGCAGAACATGGGCGATTTCGCCGCCATGAACGCCGTGTACGCCGAGTTCTTTACCGAGGGCCAGTACCCCGCCCGCTCCGCCGTGGAAGTCGGCGCCCTGCCCAAGGGTGCGCTGGTGGAGATCGAGACCATCTGCGTGAAGTAAATCGCAGCAGCACAAAAGCACAAAAGCACAAAAAAGAAGCACCCCGCCGGGGTGCTTCTTTTTGTGTTCTTTCTCATTCGCTGTCCAGCTTGAGGACGGCCATGAAGGCCTCTGTGGGGACCTGTACGGTGCCCAGGTTGCGCATCTTTTTCTTGCCCTCTTTCTGCTTCTCCAGCAGTTTCTTTTTGCGGGTGATGTCGCCGCCGTAGCACTTGGCCAGCACGTCCTTGCGCATGGCCTTGACGGTCTCGCGGGCGATGATGCGGCCGCCGATGGCAGCCTGGATGGGCACCTCGAACAGCTGGCGGGGGATGTTCTCCTTCAGCTTTTCGCACAGGCGGCGGGCCCGGCCATAGGCCTTGTCCCGGTGGGCGATAAAGCTGAGGGCGTCCACGCCGTCGCCGTTGAGCAGCAGGTCCACCTTCACCAGATCGCTGGGCCGGTAGCCGCTGAGCTCGTAGTCCAGGCTGGCGTAGCCCTTGGTATTGGCCTTGAGGGTATCAAAAAAGTCGTAGATGATCTCGTTGAGGGGCATCTGATAGTGCAGCTCCACCAGGTGGGTGTCCAGATACTGCATGTCCTTGAACTCGCCCCGGCGGTCCTGGCACATGGGCATGATGTTGCCCACATAGTCCTGGGGCGTGATGATGGACACCTTCACATAGGGCTCCTCGGCGTGCTCGATGGTGCCGGGGTCGGGGTAGTTGTGGGGGTTGTCCACCTTCACCATGGTGCCGTCGGACTTATACACGTGGTAGATGACGCTGGGCAGGGTGGTGACCAGATCCAGGTTGAACTCCCGCTCCAGCCGCTCCTGAATGATCTCCATGTGGAGCATGCCCAAAAAGCCGCAGCGGAAGCCGAAGCCCAGGGCCACGGAGGATTCCGGCTCAAAGGTCAGGGAGGCATCGTTCAGCTGGAGCTTTTCCAGCGCGTCCCGGAGGTCGGGGTACTTGCTGCCGTCCTCGGTGTAGATGCCGCAGTACACCATAGACTGGGCGGGGCGATAGCCGGGCAGCGGCTCCGTGGCGGGCTCGGCGGCGTCGGTGATGGTGTCGCCCACGCGGGTGTCCTTCACGTTCTTGATGCTGGCGGTGAAGTAGCCCACCTCGCCGGCCTGCAGGCAGTCCGTAGGCTCGTTGCCCAGGGGCTTGAGATAGCCGCACTCCAGAATGGTGTACTCCGCGCCGCTGGCCATCATGCGGACGGTCTGACCCTTGCGGATGGTGCCCTCCATAATGCGGAACAGCACCACCACGCCCACATAGGGGTCATACTGGCTGTCGAACACCAGGGCCCGCAGGGGGGCCTTGGGGTCGCCCTTGGGGGCGGGGACGTTGTTCACCACGTCCTCCAGGACGGCGTCGATGTTGATGCCCAGCTTGGCGGAGATCTCCGGCGCCTCCAGGGCAGGCAGGCCGATGATGTCCTCCACCTCCTGCTTGGCCTTCAGGGGATCGGCGGCGGGCAGGTCGATCTTGTTGAACACGGGCAGGATCTCCAGATCGTGGTCCATGGCCAGGTAGGTGTTGGCCAGGGTCTGGGCCTCCACGCCCTGGGTGGCGTCCACCACCAGCAGCGCACCCTCGCAGGCGGCCAGAGAGCGGCTGACCTCGTAGTTAAAGTCCACGTGGCCCGGGGTGTCGATCAGGTTCAGGGCGTAGGTCTCGCCGTCCTGGGCCTTGTAGAAGATCTGGACGGCCCGGGATTTGATGGTGATGCCCCGCTCCCGCTCCAGGTCCATGTTGTCCAGCAGCTGGTTCTCCATCTCCCGCTCCGGCACGGCGTCGCACTTCTCCAGCAGCCGGTCCGCCAGCGTGGACTTGCCGTGGTCAATGTGAGCGATAATGGAAAAATTTCGAATGTGAGATTGGTCAAACATATCGTAAAGCCTCCTTGAGGAAGTGTCAGGATAAGCCTCCCTCTGTGAGGGAGGTGTCATGACCGCAGGTCATGACGGAGGGAGAGAATAAAAGTCTCAAATTCTCTCCCCCAGTCACCTTCGGTGACAGCCCCCTCTCAGAGGGGGCCTTTGAAGTGCCTTTACTGCCGTCCCGCCAGCTCGTCCACATTGTGGACCACCTGGGCGGTGCTCTGGCCAAGACCGGGGGCGGCGGTGAGGGCGTCGGAGTTCAGCTCCGGCAGCTTGTCCGCGGCGGACAGGGCCCGCAGATAGGCAGCCCGGCTGCGGAGCATGGCGGCATCGATCACGCCGGCGTCAAAGTCCACCGCCTGGATGGCGAAGAAGTCCTCGTTGCCGCCGGAGTGGCGGTAGAAGTGCCGCAGCAGGGTATACAATCCGGTGCTGAGATAGTCGCCGGCGGCGGTGATGGCCGCCCGGTCGCCCCACCTGCCCAGCAGGTCGAACAGAACGCCGGTGGTGTTGACCACCAGCTTCTTCTGCAGTGTGGCCAGGATGCTGCCCTTCAGGGTGCCCTTCTCATCGCTGGCGTCATACAGCTCCGCCGCCTCGATGATGCTGCCGTCACGGCTGGAGCTGCGGCCCAGCAGATAGTCCGCCGACACGTGGTAGAAATCGCAGGCCCGGGTCACAAAGGCCAGACCCGGCTCGCGGATGCCGTTTTCATAGTGGCTTAAAAGCGCCTGGGATATCCCCAGCGCGGCGGCCGCCTTCCGCTGGGAGATGCCCGCCTCCTGCCGCAGCAGGGACAGGGTACGGGAAAAATCAGTTGCCATGTTGCTCTCTCTCCCTTATTTCCTCTTTCTTTTGCCGTTTTCGACCGAATACAGCTTGTAAATTATACACGCTGTTATACGGTTTGTAAAGGAGATTTTGGAGAAAAACTCCCGCGCGATGCGCGGGAGTCAGGAAAAAGCTTTTGTAGGGGCCGGCATCCTCAACGGCCCGTTCGTTTTATGTCAAGCTTCCGATCTATGCGCGGGGCGTCGAAGACGCCGCCCCTACACAGCACATGATCGGGTTTTCCTTACTTGTTCTTTCTGTCACACACCGAAATGCCCAGGGAACACAGGATGCCCGCCGCGGCCAGGCCGATGATCAGGAAGAAGGTGGCGTTATAGGAGCCGCTGGCGTCAAACAGTGCGCCGGAGATGGTGCTGCCGAAGCTGGCGAAGATCAGGTTGCTGTTGATCAGCGGGAAGTTCACCGGATAGTGGCCGGGGCCGAAATAGGCCCGGCAGAAGGCGGAGTTGGTGGGCGTCACGCCGGAATAGGCCAGGCCTCCCAGCACAAAGCCCATGATGACCACCACGATGCTGCGGGTGCTCAGGGCCAGGATCAGCACCACGGCGGTGATGATGAACAGCACGTTCACCAGCTGCATGGACACCTTGCGGCCATACTTATCATACATGCCGCCGAACAGCACGCGGCCCAGCGCATTGCAGATGGAGATCAGACCCACGATGGTGGCCACGGAGGAGGCGGTCTGGTCGGCGCTGGCCTCCCACACCACGCCGCTGGCCTGGGAGATCAGGGCGAGGCCCGCCGCGCTGACGGCGATGGCCCAGACATAATACAGCCAGAAGGTGGGCTTTTTCACCATCTCCAGGGGCTTATGATCCCGGCCCGCCGCCTTGACGGCGGTCTTGCCGCCCTTGGCGGCAGGGGCCACAAAGTCCGCGCCGGGGGCCACAAAGAAGAAGGAGCAGATGGCCAGCACCACAAAGATGATGATGCCCAGCACCACGAAGCTGACGCGCCAGCCGCCGATCCAGTCGGGGGTCCAGGCCTGATAGAGCTTGCCGATGATGAAGCTGCCGCCGCCGAAGCCCATCAGCAGCACGCCGGAGATCAGGCCGGGACGGTCGGGGAACCAGCGGACCATGGTGCTCATAACGGCGTTGTAGCACAGGCCGGAGCTGAGGCCGCACAGCACGCCAAAGCCAACATACAGCATGGCCACCGACTGGGTGCGGCTGGCCAGAAAGAAGCCCAGCAGAAACAGCACCGCGCCGATGCGGACGGACATTTTGGCGCTGAGCTTGCCGCTGAGAAGGCCGCACAGCAGCGAGCCGATGCAGAACAGGATCATGACGATGGTAAAGGTCAGGCTCAGCTGCGCCTTGGTCCAGCTGGTAAACTCGGCGGCGATGGGGGTGCTCAGCACGCTCCAGGCGTAGACAAGACCGGCGAACAGCAGCACGATCACGCCCACGATGGCGTAGACCCAGCGGTTCAGTTGTTTCATAGGGAAGTCCTCCAGATATGTTTATTCTGTGATTTTTTTCACGCTCTCTTTACCAGTTTACCAAATGATTCAATGAAACACAAGAGCCCCGTGGAGAAACATCCACAGGGCTCTGTTTCGTATCAAGAAATCTATTGCCGCTTACCGGGCCTCTTTGCCAATTTTCAGGCCAGCCTCGAAAGCCTGCCTGTTGAGGGGCAGCAGCTTGGGCTTTTTGCCCAGCTTGTGTTCAATGGTCTGCCACACCACATCCTCCGGCACCACCTGGGTATAGCCCACGTAAGCGCCCAGCATGATGATGTTCAGCACCTTGGCATTGCCCATCTCCAAAGCCATTTCGGTGACGGGAACTTTGACCACCTTCACATCCTGGCGGGTGATCTCGCTGGTGACGATGGAGCTGTTGATGAACAGCGTGCCGCCGGGCACCAGCTTATAGAGGAACTTGTTGAGGCTGGGATCGTTCATGACAATGAGGTCGTCCATGCTGTCGCCCAACGGTGCGCCGATGTCGTCGTCGGAGATGACCACGTAGCAGTTGGCGGTACCGCCCCGCTGCTCCGCGCCGTAGGAGGGGAAGAACGTAACATTTTTATCCGTACTGTCGCAGGTGGCTTCCGCCAGGAACTTGCCCAGGGTCATGACGCCCTGTCCGCCGAAGCCGGCTACCATCAGATTCCGTTCCATATTCACGCCTCCTCCCTGCTCTTATCCCGAATGACGCCCAAGGGGAATTCCTTCAGCATATTCTGCTCCAGGAAGTCCAGGGACTCCAGGGGGTCAAGGCCCCAGTTGGTGGGGCAGCTGGTGACGATCTCCACCATAGAGAAGCCCTTGCCGTCCAGCTGATTCTGGAAGGCCTTCCTGATAGCTGCCTTGGTTTTCGCCACGTTGGCCGGGGTGTTGCAGCTGGTGCGCTCCAGATAGTAGGGGGCCGTCAGCTGATTGAGGATCTCGCACATGTGCATGGGGTAGCCATGCTCCTTGGGGTCCCGGCCCTTGGGCGCGGTGGTGGCTTTCATACCCACCAGTGTGGTGGGGGCCATCTGACCGCCGGTCATGCCGTAGATGCCGTTATTGACGAAGATGACGGTGAAATTCTCGCCCCGGTTGGCGGCGGACATAGTCTCGGCCAGACCGATGGAGGCCAGATCACCGTCGCCCTGATAGGTGAACACCAGGGATTCCGGGTTCGAGCGCTTGGCGCCGGTGGCCACCGCACAGGCCCGGCCATGGGCCGCCAGCAGATAGTCGTAGGTGATGTAATCCATATGCAGGCCGCAGCAGCCCACGCCCACGGCGCAGGCGGCTTTGTCCAGCAGATTCATCTCCTCCAGCACCTCGCCGATGAGCTTGATGATGGTGGAGTGCATGCAGCCGGGGCAGAAGCCGGACACCATGTCGGCTCGGATGCCTTTCGTTCTCGCGTAGACTTTTTCCATATTCCGGCGCCTCCTTTCAGCGTTCCAGCAGCGCCTTGGCTGCCTGAATGACCTCGTCGCGGCCCATGATCTCGCCGCCTGCGTGGAGGCAGGTGTGGATGGGGCAGCGATCCATGACCGCCAGCTTCACGTCGTGGATCATCTGGGCGGGGATGGACATCTCCACGTCCAGAATGGCCTTCACCCGGCCGAAGTCCAGTCCGCCGTAGGTATCATAGGGGAAGGGATTGAGGGTCTTGGGGCGGATGAAGCCCACCTTGTAGCCCTCGGCTCGCAGCAGCTTGACCGCGCTGCGGGCGATACGGCCGCAGATGCCGTATCCGGTCAGCACGATCTCCGCGTCCTCCAGGAACAGGGTCTCCACCTGTACGTCCTTCTTCCAGCTGTCGTAGAGGGCTTCCATCTCCCGGCAGGCCTGCTCCTGATCCTTCGTGGACCAGCGGCCCGCCGCCACGATGCCCCGGGGCTCCCTGGTGGAGTCGTGGCCCACGGCGGAGGTGGCACGCAGGGCATCCTTCAGCGCTTTTACCTCCTCGGCAGAGCGCATCTCCGGCAGCTCCACCGGCTCCATGATGGTGCCCATGACGCCATCGGTGAGGATCAGCACGGGGTTATGATCCCGCTGGGCATAGTCGAAGGCGGCGTAGGTCATGTCCACCGCCTCCTGCACCGTGGCGGGCGAGAACACCATCATGCGGAAGCCGCCGTTGCCGCTGGCCTTGGTGGCCTGGGTATAGTCCTGCTGGGCGGGCTGGATGGTGCCGATGGCCGGGCCGCCCCGCTGCACGTTGACGTACACCATGGGCAGCCGCGCGCTGGCGCAGAAGCTGATGCCCTCGCTCATCAGACTGATGCCGCAGGAGCTGGAGCTGGTCATGGCCCGTGTGCCGGTACCAGCGGAGCCGTAGACCATGTTGATGGAGGCCACCTCGCTCTCGCCCTGGACAAACGTGCCGCCTACCTCCGGCATGCGGCGGGCCAGATATTCGGGGATCTCGTTTTGCGGGGTGATGGGATAGCCGGCGAAGAACCGGCAGCCGCTGCGCACCGCGGCCTCGGCAATGGCCTCGGTGCCCTTCATGAATACTCTTGCCATGTTCTTCCCTCCTTACTTATACACTTCGATGGCGGCATCGGGACACATGCGGCCGCAGATGGCGCAGCCGATGCAGTTCTCCGGATGGGCCGCCGTGACGTAGGGGTAGCCCTTGGAGTTCACGTCGTGTCCCACGGCCAGCACGCCCTTGGGACAGAACTTCACGCAGTAGCCGCAGCTTTTGCAGCTCTCCGCGCGGATGGTGACTTGCGGCATAGTGTTTCCTCCTTCAATTCACTGATATCACTCACTCAAGTCCCGCTTCCGGGACGGATATATGGGATGTAATGGGGATCAGCGGCAGCGCCGTCTCCCCTTTCGCCTGTTCATACAGCCCGGCGGGCACGGCGGCGGCCTCTACGGCGACGTAGGGACTCAGCATCTCCAGTCCCTGCCGGATGCCGTCCAGATACTCCGCCAGTGTGGTGTCCTGCCCTAAATTGGGATTCAGCAAAAACCGGGGCATTTTCAGCCGGGAGGCCCGCAGAATGGCCGACAGCGTCCCGTCGATATGCTCCGTGGTGGCCGACCAGGGGCGGTAGGGGTTCACCACGAACCACACGTCGGCGGTTTTCAGCAGGTGGGCGTAGCCGCCGATCAATTTCGCGCCGGTGTCGTTGCCGCCTACGTCTAAGATAACGGTCTTGCCCTCGTCCAGCAGCAGAGGGATCAGGCCGCCCACCTGGGTGGGCGCGTCGGCGCACTGCTGCTGAAAGTGGACGGCGACGCCCGCCTGTTCCAGCAGCCCCTCCGCGTCACGGGAGCGCATCAGCGGCTTGGTCTGGTCCAGGTCGAAGAAGTGGACCTCTCTCCCCTGCCCCGCCAGCTCCAGCGCCAGATGGACGGCAAGCTCGGACTTTCCGCATCCGGCCTCCCCCAGAAAGACGATGTTTCCCTGCCGCAGCAGCCCTTCCCACGCCATGGTATTCACCTCGCTATGTAAAAATTATCTATTGATATAAAAATTTTCTACAATCTGGAGTGTAACACGTCTTGCAATCCCTGTCAACCGCGTGTACAATTTAGATAAAATCTTATCTGGAAAGGGCGGAAGCGCCATGGAACGGGAGAAACTTTTGATCAAATTCTGCGATTTCCTCACCCACGTGATGGGGCCGGAGACGGAGGTGGTGCTCCATGACAGGGAGGGCTTCATCATCTGGATCGCCCAGGGCCACATCACCGGCCGGGCCGTGGGCCAGCAGGACCTGCTGCCCGCCATGGAGATGGTGGCCCGACAGCGGGCCATGGAGGGCTTTGACTACACCACCGGCTACAAGAGCTTCAGCCGCCAGGGCACGCCCCTGCGGTCTTCGTCCCTGTTCTTCCGGGACGCGGCGGGGCGGCTGGACTACGTGCTGTGCGTCAATCAGGACATCAGCGCCTATGTGAACCTCCAGCAGCTGCTGGATGCCTTCATCGGCGACCGGCCCGCCGTGGCCCGGGTACAGCCGGAGCAGGACACCCTGGATGACGTGGTGATGAAGATGATCCTGGCGGAGATATCCCGCATGAAGCCCGCCGACATCGACAGCAAGGAGGCCAAGCTGCGGCTCATCAAGCGGCTGAATGACAAGGGCATCTTCGGCGCCCGGGGCGCCGTGGGCACCGTATGCCAGCTGCTGCACATCGCCCAGCCCACGCTGTACAAATACCTGCAGGAGATCAAAGAGGAGACGGTCCAGTGAACCGTCTCCTCTTCATATTGGTTACAAAAGAGAACCCCCGGCTCTGCCGGGGGGAGAAAAAAGCCTATGGCGAGGGGAGAAGTAGACAAGAAAAAGTCTCCGAGTTAGAGTAAGGATGAGGTTTGCCGACCAAAACTTACAAAAACAAGGAGACTAATTCATGAAAGAAGTAGATGTAAGTAGTTTAGAACATACCAGCTGGCGTTGTCAATACCATGTAGTGTTTGCGCCGAAATATAGACGGATGGAGATTTATGGAAAAATAAAAGAGGACATAGGGATTATACTGCGGAAGTTATGCCAGCAAAAGGGCATAGAAATCATAGAAGCACAAGCATGCCCAGACCACATCCACATGCTGATAAGCATCCCACCGAAGTACAGTGTATCGCAGATCATGGGATACCTGAAAGGAAAGAGCAGCCTGATGATATTTGACCGACATGCCAACCTGAAGTATAAGTACGGGAACAGGCACTTTTGGGCAAGAGGCTATTTTGTGGATACAGTAGGCCGAAACAAGAAAGCGATAAAGGCATACATACAGAATCAGCTGGAGGAGGACAAAATGTCTGACCAAATCAGCATAAAGGAATTTATAGACCCGTTTACGGGTAGTAAGAATCCCAAGGCATAAATAAAAACCCCTTAAGGGGTAGCCCGAAAAAGGAATGCGGTCGGCAGACCTTTCGGGCCCCTTAAGGGGCTTCGTCCGTAATAGGCCCTTATAGGGCCTGGTCAAACCTCCGGCTTAGCCGGAGGTTTTGATTTCCGGTATTTACAGATACGCTTACAGCGCGTCCACGTATTGACATGCCGCCAGGCCTGCTGCCGCGCCGTCGCCTACGGCGGTGGTCAGCTGCCGGACGGTCTTCACCCGGCCATCCCCGGCGGCAAACACACCAGGCTGGTCCGTCAGGGTATCCTCCCCCGCCTGATAGTAGCCGCCGTCGGTGTTCACCATCGATGCGAAGGGCCCGCTCTGGGGCAGCTGGCCCACGGCGGCGAACAAACCCTCCACCGCCAGCTCCCGCGTCTCGCCGGTCTTCACGTCCTTCACCGTGATCCCGGTCAGCTCGCCGTTGGCCTGATGCAGGGCCTCCACGGTGTAACTGTAGAGAATGGTAATGTTCTCCCGGCCCTCCACGCGGCGCACCAGACGGTCCTCGCCCCGGAACTGATCCCGGCGGTGGATCAGCGTCACATGGCGGCAGCTGTTGGAGAGGAACAGGGCGTCCTGCAGGGCGGTGTCGCCGCCGCCCACCACCGCCACATCCCGGCCGGTGTAGAAGGCCCCATCGCACACGGCGCAGTAGGACACGCCGCAGCCCACCAGCTCCTCCTCGCCAGGAAGGCCCAAGTGGCGGTGGGCCGCGCCGGTGGCCAGCACCACCGCCCGGCAGCGCTGATCGCCGCCGGTGCAGCGGACGATAAAGCCCGCGCCGTCACGGACAAGGCCCGTGACCTCGTCATAGAGGATCTCCACCCCCAGGGCCTCCACCTGCTCGGTGAGCCGCTGGGCGAAGTCCGCGCCGGACACGGCGGGCACGGCGGGATAGTTCTCCACCAGCGGGGAGTACACGATCTGGCCGCCGGTGTTTTCCCGCTCGGCTACGGCCACGGTCTTACCCGCCCGGGCGGCGTACAGCGCCGCCGTCAGCCCAGCGGGCCCGCCGCCCACCACGATAATATCATACATAGTGCTTGCCTCCTTTATTGGGGTAAAAAGCCCCCTGAAAGGGGGCTTTTTCGGTACATAAAACGGCTTTATTGGTACATGAAACGGCCTTATTTCAGGCGTTGTACTCCGCGATGAACTTCCGCACGGCGGCCAGGCCCACGTACTTGTCCTCGCCGTCGCCCACCACCAGGGTGGGGGCCTGACGGATGCCCAGGCGGGCGGCCTCGGCGCCGTTCTCCTCCGCCAGCAGACGGGTGAAGGGGATGTTGGCGTCAGCAAGCAGCTTCTCCGCCTGCTTGCAGTTGGGGCAGGTGCGGGTGGCGAACAGCTTCACCGCGCCGTGGGCGTTGTTGGCCGCTTCCGCCACAGGGGTGGCGGGCTGCTCCGGCTTCACCTCGGGGTGCAGGACACCCTGGTGGGTCAGGTGGGAGTGTCCGATGTCGTAGACCTTGCGATCCTTGAACTCCTGGGCCTTGCCGTCGTTCCAGTTCTGGACGGGGCGGTAATAGCCGGTGATGCGGCTGTAGATCTCAGTCCGCTCGCCGCACTCGGGGCAGGTGGACACCTCGCCGGACAGATAGCCGTGGTTCTTGCACACGGAATAGGTTGGGGACAGGGTGTAGTAGGGCAGCTTGTAGTTCTCGGCGATCTTCCGCACCAGCTGGGCGGCCGCCTTCCAGTCCGGCAGCTTCTCGCCCAGGAAGGCGTGGAACACCGTGCCGGAGGTATACAGGGTCTGCAGCTCGTCCTGCACGTCAAGGGCGGAGAAAATATCCTCGGTATAGCCCACAGGCAGGTGGCTGGAGTTGGTGTAGTAGGGGGTGCCGTTCTCGTTGGCGGTGATGATGTCGGGATAGTGCTTCTTGTCGTGCTTGGCGAAGCGGTAGGTGGTGGACTCGGCAGGGGTGGCCTCCAGGTTGTACAGGTCGCCGTACTGCTCCTGATAGTCGCTGAGGCGCTCCCGCATGTGGTTCAGCACGTCCTTGGCAAACTGCTGGGTCTCGGCATGGGTCAGATCCTTCCGCAGCCAGTTGGCGTTCAGGCCCACCTCGTTCATGCCGATCAGGCCGATGGTGGAGAAGTGGTTGTCAAAGGTGCCCAGATACCGCTTGGTGTAGGGGTACAGACCGGCGTTCAGCAGCTTGGTGATGACGGTGCGCTTGGTCTTCAGGGACCGGGCAGCGATGTCCATCAGCTTGTCCAGACGGGCATAGAAATCGGCCTCGTTCTCCGCCAGATACGCGATGCGGGGCAGGTTGATGGTGACCACACCCACGGAGCCGGTGGACTCGCCGGAGCCGAAGAAGCCGCCGGACTTCTTCCGCAACTCACGCAGATCCAGGCGCAGACGGCAGCACATGGAGCGGACATCGTTGGGCTCCATGTCGGAGTTGATGTAGTTGGAGAAATAGGGGGTGCCGTACTTGGCGGTCATCTCAAACAGCAGCTTGTTGTTCTCGGTCTCGCTCCAGTCGAAGTCCCGGGTGATGGAGTAGGTGGGGATGGGGTACTGGAAGCCGCGGCCGTTGGCGTCGCCCTCGATCATGATCTCGATGAAGGCCTTGTTGACCATGTCCATTTCCTTCTGGCACTCGCCATAGGTGAACTCGCGCTCACGGCCGCCCACGATGGCGGGCTGGTCCATCAGGTCGCGGGGCACGGTCCAGTCCAGCGTGATGTTGCTGAAGGGCGCCTGGGTGCCCCAGCGGGAGGGGGTGTTGACACCGTAGACGAAGGACTGGATGCACTGCTTGACCTCCTTCTGGGTCAGGTTGTCCACCTTGACAAAGGGGGCAAGGTAGGTATCGAAGGAGGAAAAGGCCTGCGCGCCCGCCCACTCGTTCTGCATGATGCCCAGGAAGTTCACCATCTGATTGCACAGGGTGCTGAGGTGGCTGGCGGGAGAGGACGTGATCTTGCCCACCACGCCGCCCAGGCCCTCCTGGATCAGCTGCTTCAGGCTCCAGCCGGCGCAGTAGCCGGTCAGCATGCTCAGGTCGTGGAGATGCAGGTCGGCGTTGCGGTGGGCCTCGGCCACCTCGGGATCATAGATCTCGCTGAGCCAGTAGTTGGCGGTGATGGCGCCGGAGTTGGACAGGATCAGGCCGCCCACGGAGTAGGTGACGGTGGAGTTCTCCTTCACGCGCCAGTCGTTGATCTG
The DNA here is from genome assembly GCA_934597585.1 of uncultured Oscillospiraceae bacterium. Lineage (GTDB taxonomy): Bacteria > Bacillota > Clostridia > Oscillospirales > Oscillospiraceae > Vescimonas. The sequence continues at coordinate 4,267 of CAKTSA010000005.1, read as the reverse complement.
CAGATAGTTGTCCACCAGATCCTTGTAGTTCAGCAGGGCGCTGCCCACGTTGCGGACCTTCTCCCGCTGCTTGCGGTACAGGATGTAGGCCTTGGCCACGTCGGCGTAGCCCGCCTCGCTCAGCACCTTCTCCACGCAGTCCTGAATATCCTCCACGGCCACCAGCTCGTCCTTGATCTTGGGCTCGAACTCGGCGGTGACCCGCAGGGCCAGCATATCCATGACGCTGGGGTGGTACTGCTTGCCCATGGCGTCAAAGGCCTTGGTGATGGCAGAGCTGATCTTGGCGATATCGAATTCGGCGATGGTGCCGTCGCGTTTGGTTACCCGGTACATGTGATGATCCTCCTTCTCTCGTATACAGCGCCCAGAGGGCGGAAAATAAAAATGAGACGCAGCTGTGTCAGCCGTATCTCCAAGTATACCACATATATGGGCCTTGTCAAGGCAAAACACCTATATCTGGTATATAAAATTTTTTAATAGTCACAAGATATGGTGGTGTCCCACGCCTGTGGCGTGAAGAGCGTATTTCGCTCTCGGAAGCGCGAAACCTCCCCTCACACCCCTCTTAGTTCCACATTTGGGATGGATGGGCGGACAATGTCTGCCCAGCGCTCCAGCTGCGCCTTTGTGGGGGCGTGGAGGCCCGGTCGGATCACGGACTCCCGGTCGGTGAAGCACTGGATATAGTACCGCCTGGCCCCGGAGAGCCACCGGGCGATGCCCGCGAAGGACGCGTCGTCGTGGAACTCCGCCACGGCGGTGGTGCGGAACTCATAGTCCACCCCGCCGGAAAGGAGAAAGGCGGCGCTCTCTTGAATGGGGTTCAAGTCAAAGCCCGGCAGACCCACAGTGGCGGCGTACTTCTCCGGGCTGTTTTTGATGTCCATGGCCACATAGTCCACCAGCCCCTCCCCCACCAGCGAGCGCAGAGCAGCGGGGTGGGTGCCGTTGGTGTCCAGCTTCACGGCGTAGCCCAGGGCCTTGATGGCCCGCAGCAGGTCCGGCAGCTCCGGCCGCAGCAGCGGCTCGCCGCCGGTGACGGCCACGCCGTCCAGCAGTCCCTGCCGCCTGCGGAGGAAATCCAGCAGCCCGGCGTCGTCCATGACCGGGTCCATGCCCCCCAGCACCAAGCCGCCGTTGTGGCAGAAGGGGCAGCGGAGATCACACCCCGCCAGAAACACCGTGCAGGCCACATGGCCGGGAAAATCCAGCAGCGTCAGCTTCTGCAGTCCGTGAATGTCCATATCGTCCCCTCCCTTTTTCTTCTTTCCCATTGTAGCGCGGCGGCGGCGGAATGTCAATCGGCCATTGCGCCGGGCCGCGGGATATGGTACACTGGGGAGAAAGAGAACGGAGGTGCGGCCGTGGACAGAGAGGCGCTGCCGATACAGGAACTATATTGCTCCCCCGCGGACTACAGCCAGATCTGCCGGGTGACGGTGGAGACCATCGACGCTCCCACCACTCCCATGATCCACCAGATGTCCCGCTTCTGGCTGTTCACCGGCGGCCGGGGCACCATCCTGCTGCAGGACCGGCAGTACCATGTGGGGCCGGGGACGCTGGTGTCGGTGCTGCCGTGGCAGATCTCCGATGTGGCGGCGGTGGCCGAGCCGCTGCAGTACTATCTGCTGACCTACTACTTTGACAACGTGAACATGGCGGTAAAGGCCCTGGGCCAGGCGGGCCAGACGCCGCTGCACCTGATGGAGGACATGGCCGCCGCCCCGGTGGTGCAGTGCCCGGACCAGGCGGCGGCGGACCTGCGGCAGCTCCTGGAGCGGCTGCGGCAGGAGACGGCCCAGCCGGAGGGCGACCCCCTGCGGGAGTTGTACATCGCCAACAAGCTGGCGGAGGTGGTCATCGCCTTCCTGCGCCTGGGCCGGCGCCACGGCCACAGCGCCCGGCGGGCCATCGAAAAGAGCGACATCCTCCACTATATGTACACCCATCTGGGGGAAAAGCTGACCCTGGCCCAGCTGAGCCGCCAGTTCTTCCTCAGCGAGTCCGCCATCAGCGCCTACATCACCCAGACCACAGGGCTGTCCTTCTTCGACCTGCTGGGGGAGATGCGTATCGGCAAGTCCATCAGCTTTCTCATGTACACGGACCTGACCATGGAGCAGCTGGCGGAGATCCTGGGGTTTGTGGACAGCTCCCATATCAGCAAGGTGTTCTCCGCCCGGCTGGGTATGAAGGCCAGCCAGTTCCGGGAGGTCTATCGCCGGGTGGGCGGCCTGTGCGGCGTCCGGGACGATCCCACGGCGTATGAGGTGGTGTCCTACCTCTATCACAACTACGCCCGGGACCTGCTGCCCCAGCACACGGCGGCCCGCTTCGGCCTGTCGGTGAAGGAACTGAACACGCTGCTTCTCTACCAGGTAGAGCGGGACTTTTCGGATTTTCTCAACTTCCTGCGGATCAACCGGGCCTGCACGCTGCTGAAGACCACCGACAAAAGCGTCATCGACGTCGCCTTCGAGGTGGGCTACAACACCGTCAAGACCTTCAGCCGCAACTTTCTCAAATTCCGCGGCATGTCCCCCACCGCCTTCCGCCAGAAGATCGCCCTGCAGCCCAATGAGCTATAAAATGCCGCCCCGGCGGCATCTTCCCTTTTCACTGAAAAAGACGGGATGCACCGCATCCCGTCTTTTTTTCTTATTCCTCCGGCCATGCCGGGTAATCGCGCTGAATATACGCACACACATCCCGGCGATCGATGCCCAGGGCGGCGGCCAGCTCGCCGTAGAGCTGATCCTCGGCCCGGCGGAGATACCGCTCGTCCAGCTGGCTGACCTTGCGGCCCCGCTGCTGGGCGGCGCGGCGGCGATGGCTGGCGTATTTGATCATGGCGGCCATGCGCCCGCAGTCATAGGAGGTCACCACGGCGTGATAGTGATCCTTGACGGCCCGCTGGCCGGTGCCCTCCGGCTCCTGGGCGGGCAGAGCGGGCAGGGCGGCCAGAAACGCGGCGGCCTCTGCCGCCGTCATCACCGGGCGCATCAGCACGGTGGTATCCACCGGGGTCATCACCTGGCCGGAGCGGTACAGGGGCGCGAGGGTATAGTACTCCCGCGTCGTATCATAGCCCGAGGTATCGGGCGTGCCCACACTCTCCACCCGGCAGACGCCTTCCCCGCCGTAAATGACCAGATCTCCCGCTGCAAACATGACTTCTCCTCTCTCCACACAATACACGGCCCTGAAAAAAGCACGGCCCGGCGGCCATGCAGTCTCTCTTTGCGATCAGTATAGCACATTTTGGGAGAAAATGTAAGAGAAAAAATGAAATTTGTCGAAAAAAGCTGCCCGCAAAGCCAAAGGCCCCCTGTGTGAGGGGGCCTTCATCCTGTTTTCTATTGGATGCCAAACAGCCGCTTCCCGTTCTCCAGGGTGATGTCCGCCATCTCCTGGGTGGTCATGCCCCTGATCTGGGCCAGCTTCTCCGCCATGTAAAACACGTTGCGGGAGTCGTTCCGCTTGCCCCGCAGGGGGACGGGGGACATGTAGGGGGAGTCCGTCTCGATGAGGATACGGTCCAGGGGCACCATCTCCGCCACCTCCACGGTCTTGCGGGCGTTCTTATAGGTGACAGGACCGTCGAAGCCCAGGTACCAGCCCAGGGCCAGCAGCTCCCTTGCCATCTCCACGCTGCCGGAATAGCAGTGGAACACGCCCCGCAGGGCGGGGTACTCCTTGACAATGGACAGGGAATCCCCGTGGGCCTCCCTGTCGTGGACAATCACCGGCAGGTCCAGCTCCAGCGCCAGCTCCAGCTGGGCCCGGAATACCTGCTGCTGGAAGTCTCTCGGCGGGTTCTCCGCCCAGTAGTAGTCCAGGCCGATCTCGCCGATGGCCACCACCTTTGGCTGCCGGGCCATCTGCCGCAGCGCGTCCACGTGCTCCGGCACGAAATCCCCACAGTTCTCCGGATGGATGCCCACCGCGGCGTACACATGGGGATGCCGCGCCGCCAGCGCAACGGCCGCCCGGGAGGAATCCAGCGTACAGCCCGGGTCGATCACCAGCCCGTCAAAGGCGGAGAGCACCGCGTCCCGGTCGGCGTCAAAGGCCTCGTCGTCGTAGTGGGCGTGGGTGTCGAACAGCGTCATACCAGCTGGACCTTTCCCATCTCGGTGTCGTCGATGTATTTCGCCTTCAGCTCCCGCAGCCGGGTCATATGGGGCTGCTGCATGTGGACGCGCTGGTGCTCCTCGGTCTCCCACTGCTCGATCAGCAGCACCACGTTCTCCTCCTG
>CAKTSA010000004.1 GCA_934597585.1 uncultured Oscillospiraceae bacterium | reverse complement strand
CCGGCATCAAGTGACCTTCCAGTATCTCCACACCTTTCCATTTGCACAGATTTCGGATTATTTCTCGTATATCTGCTTTTATGCTGTTGTATATTACTTTCCTTCGGTACTTCGGTGTAAATACAATGTGGTATTTACATAACCATTTCGTATGTGCTAAACTGTTTGCCATAGGGCACTTCCTCCTTTGATAGTCTTAATGGCCTGAACATCCACTATTCTATCACTGTTGGCTAGTGCCCTGCTTAAGCTTAAATCCCACCCGCCTAGCGGGTAGCTTTTTTTCCGCGCTCTCGCGCGGAACTGCCTCAAGGTGAGCGGAAAAGCGCCTTGGGGCGCTTTTCTTTTGCGCTTTCCAGGTATTTCCGCTTGTCAAGGGACGGAAATGCTGGTAAAATGGCAGTAAATGGAAGTTCCGAAAGGGAGGCGAAGGAGAACATGCGGATACGATGGAAGCGCCTGGCGGCGGTGCTGTGCGCCGCGGTAATGGCCCTGACGCTGCTGCCCGGGCAGGTGTGGGCAGAGATGTATAACGCGGAGGAGGACACGTTCCTGTCCGCCGCCGTGACCTGCGGCAATCCCCTGTACCCGGAGGCGGGCGTGGAGAGACGCATCTCCTATGACGCACCGGCGGCGATGCTGGCGGAGGAGAACAACGCAGACTTCGGCGTTGAATGTACCTCCGCGGCGGCAGCCGTCGCCTATGTGCGCCGGCAGTTCAAGGCCCGGGAGCAGATGCTGTTCTTCTACACCGCCTACCCGGCGGGCGGACCCTTTCTGGAGCTGACGGAAGCGGAGGCCGCGGCGGCTTACACCGACGATGAACAGACCCTGGTGAACGGCGGCGCGTCCCACGAGAATATCCTGCGGCGGCGGCGCTTTTCCAAGTACCTGGCCACGCTGATCGAGGATCAGCTGCTGCCGGAGGCCTTCCGCCACAACAGGCAGGACCCCACCGGCGGCGACTACATGCGCTATCAGTACCGCAAGGTCAACTATGCCGCGTCGTGGGACGGCTATTTCTTCGGCGTGACCATCACGTTTACCTATTTCACCACCGCCCAACAGGAGGCGGAGGCGGACCAGGCTGCGGCGGCGCTGATCGACTATCTGGGCGTGGCAGACATGGCGGATGAGACAGCGCGGATGGGTGCCATTTATGACTGGATCTGCGCCCACGTGGCCTATGACCATGAGAGCACAGGCACACTGAAGCACTCCGCCTATGCGGCGCTGGTGGACAAGACCGCCGTGTGCCAGGGCTACGCGGTGCTGCTGTACCGGCTGGCGCTGATGGCAGGGGTGAACGCCCGGGTGGTGTCGGGCAGCGTCCCCGCCGGACTTCACGGGTGGAACCTGGTGAAGATCGGCGCCCGGTGGTACCAGGCGGACCCCACGTGGGACGCGGGGCCTATGGTACATTCTCACTATCTGAAGGCCCAGCTGAACAATCACCAGCTGGATGAGGAGAGCGCCGCTGTGGCAAAGCAGTATTTCCTCTCCCCCACCGATTTTTCGGTGAAGATCGGCGCGCTGAACGGCAGCGGCAGCATTGACAGCACGGATATGCAGGTTCTGTATGACTATCTGCTGACCGGCGCGATCCCCGCCGCTATGGAGGCCAGCACCTTCCGGAAGGCCGCCGACATCAACGGCGACTACGCCATCGACGTATACGACCTGCAGCTGCTGTATGAAAACATCAGCGGTATCCGGGAATAGCATAAAAAAAGGTACCCGATTCTGGTGAATCGGGTACCTTTTTTATGTAGGTCACTGCCACAGGCTGCACAGCAGGTCGGTGTAGGCGCTGGGGTCGTCGATGGGCAGGCCGGCGATGAGGCAGGCCTGGTTATAGAGAATTTCCGCGTACTTCTTCGCCTTGTCCGGGTCGGTGAGGCGGGCGGTCTCCAGCTTGATGAAGGCGGGATGATCCACGTTGATCTCCAGGATGCGCTTGGCCTTCATGTTCAGGTCCGGCTGCACGGCGGTGAAGTACTTCTCCATCTCGAAGGTAAGGCCCTCGCCGCTGGAGAGGCAGACGGGGTGGGTCTTCAGCTTGGTGCTGGCCTTGATCTCCGTCACCTTGTCGCCCAGGGTGTCCTTGAGGAAGGTGAAGACCTCCTGATACTTATCGGTCTCGTCGGGCTTCTTCTCGTCGTCCAGCTCCAGCTCGCCGTCCACCACGCTGCGGAAGGGCTTGTCCTTGTACTGGCCGAACAGGTCGGGGATAAAGGTGTCGGTGTTGTCGGTGAAGTACAGCATCTCGTAGTCGTGGTCCTTCACCAGCTCCGTCTGGGGCAGGTGGTCGATGGCGTCCACGCTCTCGCCGGTGGCGTAGTAGATGAACTTCTGGCTCTCCGGCATGCGTTCCACGTACTCATCCAGGGTCACCAGCTTCTTCTCCTTGGAGGAGTAGAACAGCAGCAGATCCTGCACCTTTTCCTTGTTGACGCCGTAGTTGTTGAGGGCGCACAGCTTCAGCTGGCGGCCAAAGCTGCGGTAGATGGTCTCGTAGCTGTCCCGCTCGTCCTTCAGCATCCGCAGCAGCTCGGCCTTGATCTTCTTCTCCAGGTTGTTGGCGATGACCTTCAGCTGGCGGTCGTGCTGCAGCAGCTCGCGGGAGATGTTCAGGCTCAGGTCGGGGGAATCCACCACGCCCCGGACAAAGTTGAAGTACTCCGGCAGCAGGTCGGCGCAGTGATCCATAATCATGACGCCGGAGCTGTACAGCTGCAGACCGGGCTTGAAATCCTCGGTAAAGTACTGGTTGGGCATGCGGGAGGGGATGAACAGCAGGGCCTTATAGGTCACCGCGCCCTCCACCGACGCGGTGATCACCGACTGGGGCGGGGCCATCTCACCGAAGCGCTCCTGATAGAACTTGTCGTACTCCTCCTTGGTGACCTCGCTCTTCTTCCGCTGCCACAGGGGCACCATGGAGTTGAGGGTCTCCCACTCGGTCACGTCCTCGTACTCCGGCTTGTCGTCGGGGCTGCCCTCCTTCCGCTGGGAGTGGGTGGTCAGCATGCGGATGGGGAAGCGGATATAGTCGCTGTACTTCTTCACCAGGCGCTTGAGGGTGTACTCCTGCAGGTACTGGCTGTACTCGTCCTTCTCTTCGTCGGTGTCGGGCTTGAGGTGCATGATGACGTCGGTACCCACGGTGTCCTTTTCGCAGGGCTCGATGGTGTAGCCGTCCACGCCGGCGGACTGCCAGCGGTAGGCCTGGTCGGCGCCGTACTTTTTGGTGATGACGGTGATCTGGTCGGCCACCATGAAGGCGGAGTAGAAGCCCACGCCGAACTGGCCGATGATGTCGGTGTCGGGGGTCTCCTTGCCCTCCAGCTGGCCCTTGAACTGGAAGCTGCCGCTGTTGGCGATGACGCCCAGGTTGTGCTCCAGATCGTCCTCGTCCATGCCGATGCCGTTGTCGCTGACGGTGAGGGTACGGCTGTCCTTGTCCGCCGTCAGGGTGATGCGGAAGTCGTCCCGGTGCAGCCCCACCTGATCGTCGGTGAGGCTGAGGTAGCACAGCTTGTCAATGGCGTCGGAGGCGTTGGAGATGATCTCCCGCAGGAAGATCTCCTTGTGGGTATAGATGGAGTTGATCATCAGGTCCAGCAGGCGCCTGGACTCGGCTTTGAATTGTTTTTTGCGCATGTAGATCGTCCTTTCTGCAGAGAGAGGGAGATGCTGCGCATCTCCCTGCCATTTTATTTCTCCCGCTTCTTCTCGTTGGCGCGGGTGATGGCCCAGCCGGCTGCGGTCAGGGCCGCCATGGTGCCGGAGATGACGGCCAGGGTCTTGCCCAGCAGCCCCAGCTTGGGCAGAATGTTTCCGGCGGCCTTGACCGCCTTGCCGCCGACGCGGGCGACGGTTTTCACATCGGGCATCGTATCGCCTCTTTTCGGTTTCTTTACCTATATGATACCACCGCTGTCAAGCCGCCGCTGTCAAGGGCGGCCGTCAGCGCATGAGGCGGTCGATGGCGTCGTTGAGACTGTCGATGGCGGCGGTGTCGCCGTCCTCCACGGCGTCCACGATGCAGTGGGCGATGTGATCCTTCAGGATCACGCGGCCGGTGGAGTTCAGGGCGGAGATGACGGCGGACAGCTGCACCAGCACCTGGGAGCAGTCCTCGCCCCGCTCCACCATGCGGCGGACGGCGTCCAGGTGGCCCTGGGCGCGGCTGAGGCGGTTCAGCACCGCCTTGGTATGGGCGTGGGAATGGGTATGGCCGTGGCCGTCGGCGTGGGTGTGGGTGGTGCCGTCGGCGTGGGTGTGGGGTTCGTTGGACATGGCGCATTGCTCCTTTTCGGATCGCTTTTTCTGCTGTTTATGATACCGCAGCGGGCCGGATTTTGCAAGGGGGGTGGGGGGATTTGTGGTTTCCGGTTTGACTTGCAGGGCGGAACGTGGTAGAATAGGAAAAAATGAAAGCGAGGGCTTATCCATGTGCAACCATAACCACGAACACACCCACGCCGACGGCGTCACCCATACCCATTCCCACACCCACGATCACGGCCACGAGCACAGCCACCAGCACCACTCGCCGGAGGAGGCGCTGGCGCTGCTGGCCTATATGGTGCAGCACAACCGCCACCACGCCGAGGAGCTCCACGACCTGGCCCACAGCATGGACGACGAGGCGGCCCAGCTGATCCACGACGCCATTCTGGACTTCAACCTGGGCAACGAAAAGCTGGACGAGGCGCTGAAGCTGCTGAAGGGGGAGTAAAACCATGTGTCTTTCCACTGTATACACCCTGAAGGGGAACGAGAAGCAGGAGGTCTGCAAGAATGTGGCCTCCATGACCATTGAGGGGGACAAGCTGGTATTCAGCGACATTCTGGGCGTCCCCACCGCCGTGGTGGGCACCATCGAGAAGATCGACCTGATGGAAAACATGATCTTCGTGCGGCAGAACTGAAAAATGACGGAGACGGCGAAAGCCGTCTCTGTTTTTTCTGCGGACGCGAAAAAAAGAGACGCCCGGGGGCGTCTCTTTTTTCATGTTGGGAGCGGAGCTTAGAACTCCTTCTTCTTGCCGATGACGGCAGCGGTGCCGGTCAGGGACAGGATGCTCATGCCCACGTAGAGGGCGATGCCGGCATCGAAGGTGGTAGCGGACTTGATGTCCTTCTTGGTATCATCCTTCTTGGTGCCGCTGCTGGGGAAGCCACCGCCGGTGCCGCCGCCCGTATAGGTGGGCACGGTGTAGCCGTTGGGATAGGCCTTTGCAGTGACAGCAGTGCCGTTGACAGTGGCAGCGGCAGTGCCGGGCGTCTTGACAGTCACGCCGCCAGCGATACCGGTGAGGGTGACGTTGCCCTGGGTGATCTCGATGACATCGCCGGACTTGGCAGTCTTAGCGACATTCTGGATGTTCTCAGCGCCAACGACGAAGGTGGTCTTATTGCCGATTTTAATCTTGGCGATGGGGGTAACAGGATTCGTGACAGGAACCCGAGAGGTCACATCGTCGGTAAAGACGCCGCCAGTAACTTCAACGGTGATACCCTGGTTGTATTTATCCAGTGTATCAATTTTACCATTGAAAACACCGTTCTTGATGACGGTCTTGCCAATCTCATAAGCAACATCGCCGGACTTCAGGGTGCGGACTGCGGAGATTCCGTTAAAGTTGCCGCCGTTGATGGTCAGGTCATTCCAGTTCAGCACAGCGCCGGCACCCGCAGTACCATTGGTGAAGGTGCCGCCATTAATGACCATTACACCATAGTCATCGTTCTTGATAGTATACAGGCCGCCAGCAGCGTTCACGCTGAGCACCTCGGCGTCCACAATGGTCATCACACAGTTCTTCTTGCTGACATTCTGGCTGGGCGTAAACCAGCCGTTTTCAATAGCGCTGCTCATGGCGCTGGTGCTGGAGATCTTGCAGCACTTCAGCACCATGGTGCCGTGGTTCTCGATCACATAGCCGTAATCGGTGCTCGCGCCGGTCTTGGCGATCTCACCAGTCTTGGCGGCGCTGCTGTCGGTGATGGTCAGGTCACCGGCGTTGCAGATCATGTGGGGGCCCTTCAGAGCTGCACTGATCTTATAGGAGTTCAGGTCCAGCGTGATCTTCTTGTCAGCGGGGATGGACAGGGTCTCGGTCAGCGTCACGTTGTTCAGCAGGGTAATGGTATCACCATCATTGGCAGCAGCCACGGCCTCGGCCAGGGTCTGATATTCGGTGGTGCCGATCTTGGCAGCGTTCTTGGAAGCCTCGCCGGAAGCAGGAACGGTGTAGTTCGTGCCAGCAGAAACGACCGTATTATTGACAGTGGCAGAGGCGCCAGAGGCAACAGACACGATAACGCCGGAGGCAACGCCAGTCAGGGACACGTTGCCCTGGATGATCTCCAGAGTATCCTTGTCCTGAGCGCTCTTAGCAGCATTCTGGATGGCACCTTCACCAATATAGGTCTTGTCGCCCAGCTTTGCCGCTGCGTTACTACCAGCAACATTATTCACAGCAAGCGCATTGGCCGCAGAAGCCTCCACGGTCACGTTCGCACTGTTATTCAGGGGAGCCTTGCCCTCAGCGCTGTTGATCTTGCCGGTCTTTGCAGTACTGCTGTCCTTGATGGTCAGCGTACCGTTGTTGGTAATGGTGTCAGAAGTCGGGCCTGTCAGCGCCTTGCCAGCCAGGTCCAGGGTAACGTTGGCGTCCTTTCCGACAATCAAATCCGGGCTGTTGGAATCCAGGACCACGTTGACCGTACCCTTATTGACATTCAGATGTCCGCCGCCCATTGCCACTTTGCCGGGAAGGGTGGCCGTGGTGTCAATCGTAATAGCGGTAACCGGGTCTGTGCTGTAAACACCGCTGGAAGCCCAGCTGCCATCGCAGGAGTCAAACAAAATCTTAGTATCCGGATAGTTCAGGACCGTGGTGTTGCCATTGATCAGCACATTGCCCTTATTAAAGCTAAGAGCATAATCCTGCATGTTGTACAGATTGGCCGCGTCGAACACCATATTCGTCAGCATAACATCCGCATAACTCTGCACAAAGCGCATTACGTTGAGCAGACGTCCGCTAACTTCAGGATCAGCCACTTCGACGGTCTTATTGTCCGCGATAATGTCCACTTTGCCATTCTTCATGACAACCTTGCTGCCCATCAACAGCTGGAAGCCATTGGTGCGTGTGCCCTTGGAACCCGCGCCCTTGGTAAGCGTATAAGTGTAGCCAGCAAAATCAATGGTAATATCCTTATCGCCTGCAACAGAGATGCCTTCACCCTGGCAATTGCCCAGCAGGGTAATGACAGCGCCCTTGCCTGCAGCAGCCACGGCGGCGGCCAAGGTTTCATACTTAATTTCGCCAATCTGGGCAACGTAGGTGGGCGTAGTAGTACCCTCCTGCACCACGGGGCCGGAGACTTCACCTTCGGCTGCGACAGTGCCGGTCTCCTGCGCCACAGGAGCGTTGGCTTCGCCTTCGGTCTCGACCGCGCCTTCGGTGGCCCATGCGGTGCTGCACAGGCTCAGGGCCATGGTCAGCGCCAGCAGGATCGCCAATACTTTTTTCATGTCGATTACCTCTTTCTTTCAAATTTTTGCGTATACGGGCCGTTTCCCACTCCTGATGAACACCGTGGAAGATCATCTGTTTTTCACTCGTGAAAAACGCGAACCCCATGGGGTTCAGGGGTAAGGACACTATCCCATATATAAGCTCAGTATACCGACACTTCACTGAAAAGTCAATACTTGTCCCAAATTTTATATCCCTTTTTGGCAAAAAATGTGCAACTTTTTGGCGCTGATCCGCGCCGGGTTTATCTATTATTACCATTTTTATCCATTTTTGCAGAAAAAGGGCGGGAAACCCCCGCCCTTGTGGAATTCTTTATCGCTTCACCACTTCCCGCCCGTCGGACCAGACGGAGACGATGTTGTGGCGGTGGGTCATGTAGATGATGCGCTCGAAGCGCTCCTCCACAGTGAGCAGGTGGCTGGCCTCCGGGAAGTCGCTGTCGTCCACCACGATGGCGTGGAGCTTATCGCCCACGGCGAAGCCCTCGCCGGCGTCGAAGTACTTGTGGCCGGAGGTGGTGCCCAGGTAATAGCCCTCCCCCACCGTCAGGAAATCGGTGTGCCAGTCGTCGCTGATGCGGCGGACCTTGGAGGTGCGGATGGAGGTGGCGATGACCTTGTACATAGGCAGCTGGGCGCCGCCGGCGATGTCGCTGCCCAGGGTGACCCAGACGCCCTCGTCCAGCATCCGCCGCACCGGGCACACGCCGGAGCAGATGTTGACGTTGGAGTCGCCGCAGTGGACCACCACCACGTTGGCGTTTTTGATGGCCTGGCGCTCCGCCGCGTCGGAATGGACGCAGTGGGCCATGAGGGTGTGGTCCTTCCACAGGCCGTACTTGTCGTAGGTCTCCCAGTAGCGCTTGCACTCCGGGTGCAGCTCCCGCACCCACTGGATCTCGCCCAGGCTCTCGGACAGGTGGGACTGGACGTAGAGGCCCTTTTCACTGGCGATGCGGCCCAGCTCCGCCATCAGGTCATCGGTGCAGCTGGGGGTGAAGCGGGGGGTGATGATGGGCTTCACGTGTTCGAAATGGCAGCCCTCCAGCCAGCGGAGGGTCTCCCGGACGGAGCCCTCGGTGCTCTCCTGCAGCACGCCGGGCAGGCCGTTGCGGTCCATGTTCACCTTGCCCACATAGCCGGTGACACCGGCGTTCTCCAGCTCCTCCATCAGCACCCACGTGGCCTCGGTGTGCAGGGAGGAGAACATGGCCACCCGTGTGGTGCCGTTGGTGATCAGGTCGCTGGCCAGCCGCTGATAGGTGCGGCGGGCGTAGTCCAGATCGGCAAAGCGGGACTCGGTGGGGAAGGTGTAGGTATTCAGCCAGTCCAGCAGCGGCAGGTCCATGCCCATGCCCAGCATGGGGTACTGGGGGGCGTGCAGATGCATGTCGGCGAAGGACTGCATGATCAGCTTGTCGCCGAAATCCCGCAGCGGCGCGTGGGCGTAGCAGTCCGGCAGGGTGTGGTAGACCCCGGCGATGACGCCGTCGGTCAGCACCAGAAAGCCGTTTTCCGTGATGTCCACCCGCCCCAGCGCCGGGGCGTGAACAATGTGGCCCTTCAAGACCTGTGTCATGGAACGATCCCTCTTTTCAGACAAAATAAAATGAGCGCCCCGCCGCGCCATGCGGCAAAGCACCCATAGTGGCGTCATCGGTGACGCCGTAGAGACGCCGCACCCCGTTCCGGCGCGGCTATATGAGTTTCGTATTATATACGTATTGTAGCATAGCGGAGGGGATTTGACAAGAGGGGATTTCTGTCATATCCGTTTGGGCGGGTGCATATACTTGTCCGAGGTGATACACATGGTGAAACGATGGCTGCGCCGGGGCACGGCGCTGGTGCTGGCGGCGGCGACGCTGGTGACGGTGGCCGCCGCAGCGGACGGCAGCGGCGATACAACGGGGCAGAGCGCCGCCAGATGGCTGCTGCAGTGGACCATGGGCAGCTGGCTGCCGCCGGACGGGCTCTCCCCCGCCACGGCGCTGGCCCTGGGCCAGTCGCCCCTGCTGCTGTCGGCCCGGGCGGAGGTGGCCAGCTTCACCGCCCAGCAGGATGCCGCGCCGGAGGACGGCGGCGAGCCCCAGTCCGCGCCGGAGGAGGACACGCCCTCCCCCGCCCCGCTGCCGCCGCTGCCTGCGGCAGGGGACCGGACGGCGCTGGCGTTTCTGGACAACGGCGTGCCGTCGCAGACGGTGAAGATCACCAACACGGCGGGGTATACGGTGGTGCGGGGGGTGTGCATCAAGAACGCCTCCAACAAAACGCTGGACGCCGCCGCGCTGGCGGCGGAGGGCTTTGCCGCCCAGCTGACGGACGAGGCGCCCCAGGTGCTGATCATCCACACCCACGGCAGCGAGGCATACACCATGCCGGAGGGCCAGGACTACGTCTCCACCGGCACATGCCGCACCAGCGACACCAATAAGAATGTGGTGCGGGTGGGGGATGAGATCGCGTCGGTGCTGTCGGAGTACGGCATCTCGGTGCTGCATGACCGGACGCTGTACGACGATCCGCTGTACGAGGGGGCCTACAGCCGGTCGGTGGAGGGCATCGAGGCGTATCAGGAGAAGTACCCCTCCCTGGTGTTCATCCTGGACATCCACCGGGATGCGGTGGAGGACGCCCAGCACCGGCAGTACAAGCTGATCTCCCAGGAGAACCCCCACGCCGCCCAGCTGAGCTTCATCATGGGCAGCAATCACGACGGCTGGCAGGAAAATCTGAAGATGGCCGTGGCCATTGCCGAGGCCATCAAGACGGACCATCCCACGGTGATGCGGCCCATCACGCTGCGCAACTCCAACTATAACCAGCACAAGTCCCTGGGCTCCATGCTGGTGGAGGTAGGGGCGGCGGGCAACTCCCTGGATGAGGCGCTGTGCAGCGCCCGGATCTTCGCCGACGCCTTTGCCCGGGTGACGCTGGCGGCAAAGGCGGGATGATCTGTCTCCCCCGCCATGACAACGAAAAAGGCGGCCTGTTTCCGAGGCAGGCCGCCTTTTTCCCGTTAAGAGTGATAGAGAAGAGAGGTGAGTAAGTGATTGGATTACTTTGATTGGGTTGAGGGAAGAAAAATTAAAAGGGTTACGTAAGAATGATTGGGTAAGTGTGTAAATGTGTGAGTAAGTGAAGTGAGTCAGTAAAGTGTGTGAAGTATAAGTGAGGGAAAATTGACAGTAAATAATCGTTCAGTAAACTTTTCAGGTCACTGCGCCAGGGTCTTGCCCAGGGCACGGCAGGCGGCCAGAGCCGCATCGTCGGGAGCCTCGCAGCAGGTGACGCTCTCGCACACCAGGTTCACGCCGGCGTCGCTGCAGTCCTTCTCCCAGGAGCGCATCCATTCGCCGTCGCCCCAGCCGTAGGAACCGAACAGGGCCACACTGGTGCCGCCCAGGCGGTTCTTGCAGCCGTCGAACATGGGCTGGAAATCCACCTCCTCCAGCACCTCGCTGCCCATGGCGGGGCATCCGAAGGCGATGGCGGAATAGCTCAGGGCATTGGCGTCCACCTGGTCAGGGGTCATGACGGTGACCTCGGCGCCGGCTTCCTTCATGCCCTCCGCCACGGCGTTGGCCATGGCCTCGGTGTTGCCGGTGCCGCTCCAGTAAATTACAGCAGTTTTCTTCATGTGTTTCGTCCTTTCTTATATTGCTAAATAATTATTTACTTTTCTATTTTCAGCTGGCGACGGTCAGCTGATCGATGCCGGAGCCGGAGCGCCACAGGGCACAGTAAATCTCCGTGCATTTGCGGAACTGGGCGAACATGCGCTTGGCCTTTTCTTCATCGCCGTAGACCTTCCACAGGCCGGCGCACTTGAAGTCCCGGGAGCCGTGCTGGATGAAGCCCTGGACATCCTCCGCCGGATAGCTGAGGAACAGGCCCACCTCGTGGGGGAACTCGCCCTCCTCCCGGAAGCGGCGGATGAGACGGGCCACGCAGCGCTGACAGCCGTCGCAGACATAGCCGACCCGCTGCAGGATGTCGCGGGCCAGGGTACTCTCCAGGTCGCGCCGCAGCTCGGCGGGACGGTAGAGGTACAGCAGCGCCTGATCGTCCCGGTAGCGGATAGGCAGCAGGCACAGTCCCTTGGGTACCAGCAGACGGTTGAGGCGGCGGATGTCCGCCAGCAGCGACACCCGATCGTCGCAGGGACAGGGGAACAAGCTGCCTGTCTTGATGCCTGCCAACGTGGGGGCACACTGTTTGACCAAAATTTCTTCTGACATACGCCGCCTCCTTTCGTCTGCTAGTATGTGGGGGGATCGTCTCCGCTATTCGCTGGTTAGTGTTGACTAACTCGCTGGTCTTAAAAAAGCTGCCGCAGGGCAGTTTTTTTACAATGGTCGTCGTTCCGATAGTTAGCGTATGCTAACCCATGTGTCTTAAAAAACTGCCTTGCGGCAGATGTTTTTGTTTTCCCTATCAGAACTATAGGCATTGTAACACAGAGTTCCGCGTTTGGCAAGACCTTTTTTCGAATTTTTCCAAAAATTTTTGAGTGCGCCGGAAAACAGGCGCTCTTCCCCTTCTGAAATCGCCCGTCGGAGGGGCCGTCTGCGCCATGATGGGGTGGATTTTTCCTCGGTTCTGTGGTAGGATATACCCAATCAACCACAGGAGGTAACCCATGAAAAAGAGACTGACCGCGTGGCTGCTGGCGCTTGTCATGGCGCTGACCCTGGTGGGCTGCGCCGACGACGTCACCGTCATCGGCGTGACCACCGGCGGCGATCAGCCGCAGCAACAGCAGCAGGACCTGCTGCCGGACAACACCCAGCCCTCCGACCTCCCCGAGGCGGATGACAGCAGCGACGCCGCCCCCGCCATCGACGAGGAGGGCAGCTACACCAGCAAGGATGACGTGGCCCTGTACATCCACACCTACGGCCATCTGCCCGGCAACTTCATTACCAAGAAGGAAGCCCAGGCCCTGGGCTGGAGCGGCGGCTCGCTGGAGCCCTACGCACCGGGAATGTGCATCGGCGGCAGCCGGTTCGGCAACTACGAGGGCCTGCTGCCGGAGGCCGATGGCCGCACCTACACCGAGTGTGACATCGATACGCTGGGCGCTGACAGCCGGGGCGCCAAACGGATCGTGTTCTCCAACGACGGCCTGATCTATTACACCGGCGACCACTACGCCAGCTTCCAGCTGCTGTACGGGGAGGAATGACCATGCGATTTGTATTGGACGGCGGCAGCGTGGGCAGCCGCGAGACGCTGCACCAGACCCTGGCGGCGGGATTGCAGCTGCCGGACTGGTACGGCGGCAACCTGGACGCCCTCCACGACTGCCTGACGGACATCACCGAGCCCACGGAGCTGGTGATCCGCAACGGTGATGCGCTGAAAACGGCGCTGGGCCATTACACCACGGCACTGGAACAGGTGCTGACCGACTGCGCGGCGGAGAATGAGTGGTTCTCCGTAGTGTGGGAAGCATAAAAAAACAGGAGATGCGATGCATCTCCTGTTTTTTATCGCTTGTAAGAAACTTACTTCAGCTCGACCTTGCCGCCGACTTCCTCGACCTGCTTCTTCAGAGCCTCGGCGTCGTCCTTGGACAGGCCTTCCTTCATGGTGGTGGGAGCGCCCTCGACAGCAGCCTTGGCCTCGGCCAGACCCAGACCCATGACCTCGCGGATGACCTTGATGACCTTGATCTTCTGAGCGGCGTCGAAACCGGTCAGGACCACGTCGAACTCGGTCTTCTCCTCAGCAGCGGGAGCAGCAGCGCCAGCAGCGGGAGCGGCCATAGCGGCAGCGGAAACACCAAAAACTTCCTCCAGAGCGTGAACCAGCTCGCTGAGCTCCAGAACAGTCAGACCCTTGATCTCTTCGATCATAGCAGTAACTTTCTCAGACATTGTAATAGCCTCCTGTTGTTAGAATAATGTTTTGTGTTAGATAGGGGGATGCTTACTCGGCAGCGGCTTCTTCAGCAGCAGCCTCGGCGGGCGCGCCCTGCTTCTCGGCGATCTGCTTGATGACGCAGGCCAGAGCAGAGATGGGCGCCAGCATGGTACCCAGCACCTGGGCCTGCAGGACAGGCAGTGCGGGGATGGAAGCCAGAGCATTGACAGTGTCCATGGAAACGACCTTGCCTTCCATGAAGCCGCCCTTGATCTCGAACTTGCCATTGAGCTTCTTTGCGAATTCAGCAATAACGCGGGCGGGAGCCACAGGATCGCCGGCGCAGATGGCCAGGGACGTGGTGCCGTTGAGCTGATCGTCCAGCTCGTTCAGACCGCAGTTGTTGAATGCAAAGCGCAGCAGGGTGTTCTTGACGACGGTGTACTCGATGTCGTTTTCACGGCACTTGGCGCGCAGCGCGGTATCCTCCGCCACGGTGATGCCCTTGTAATCCACAAGGACGCCGGCAGCCGCGTTCTGCACCTTATCGGTCAGAGCCGCCACGATCGCCTGCTTTTCAGACAGTACTTTTGCGTTGGGCATTCTTCTTGTTCACCTCCATGAGATTTTGCGGCACACCCATGTGTGCCAGGGGTCGAGGTG
The DNA here is from genome assembly GCA_934597585.1 of uncultured Oscillospiraceae bacterium. GTDB lineage: Bacteria > Bacillota > Clostridia > Oscillospirales > Oscillospiraceae > Vescimonas. The sequence continues at coordinate 84,372 of CAKTSA010000004.1, read as the reverse complement.
CGTTCTTAGAGAAAAAACCATCCCCATGCCGGAAAGACATGAGGATGGTGTCAGCAATCATGAAATATTGCCATCCTCGGCAGGATTTACGGCATACGCCACCTGCTGTCTTTGGAACGCATCTAGTATTATACCCATTGCCCGACGGATTGTCAAGCAAAAGATAACGGTTTTCTTCCCAAAATGTCTTGGGAAACAACCTGGGGTCAAGGGATAGGACCTGACATGCAGGCCGGTGAGCAGATTTTTCGCCATGCAAGACAACGGTTTGCAGGAATACTTTGTGTATTTCAAAAACCGTTAACGCCGCAGGGCGGAAAAGATGCCAGCGGAGTGCGTGTCGGGGACTATGCCGCAGATCCCCACCAAATTACAGCTGCTTGGCGGCGTTCATCTTCACGCCGGGGCCCATGGTGGAAGCGGCCACACAGGACTTGATATACTGGCCCTTGGCAGCGGCGGGCTTGGCCTTGATGATGGCGCCGATGAGAGCGGAATAGTTCTCATACAGCTTGTCCGCACCGAAGGAGACCTTGCCGATGGGGCAGTGGATGATGTTGGTCTTGTCCAGACGATACTCGACCTTACCGGCCTTGACTTCCTTGACGGCCTTGGCCACGTCGGGAGTGACGGTACCGGCCTTGGGGGAGGGCATCAGACCCTTGGGGCCCAGGATCTTACCGAGGCGGCCCACAACGCCCATCATGTCGGGAGAAGCGACGACCACATCGAAATCGAACCAGTTTTCCTTCTGGATCTTCTCGACCATATCCATATCGCCAACGTAGTCGGCGCCGGCCTCGCGGGCAGCGTCGGCCTTGTCGCCCTTGGCGAACACCAGGACGCGGGCGGTCTTGCCGGTGCCATTGGGCAGCACGATGGCGCCGCGGACCTGCTGGTCAGCGTGACGGGAGTCAACACCCAGCTTCACATGCAGCTCGACGGTCTCGTCGAACTTGGCGCTGGCGGTCTTGCAGATCAGCTCCAGACCCTCTTTGGGATCATACAGGGCGGCCTTGTCGATCTGCTTGGCGATCTCTTTATATTTCTTACCTCTAAACATCGTTACACCCTCCTTACTCGCCGACGACAACGCCCATGGAGCGGGCGGTACCGGCGATCATGCTCATAGCGGCTTCCAGGGAAGCAGCGTTCAGATCGCGCATCTTCATTTCGGCGATCTTCTGGATGGAAGCCTTGGAGATGGTGGCGACCTTTTCCTTGTTGGGCACGCCGGAACCGGACTCGATGTTGCATTCCTTCTTGATCAGGACGGCAGCGGGGGGAGTCTTGGTGACGAAAGAGAAAGAACGGTCAGCATAGACGGTGATGACCACGGGGATGATCAGGCCCATGTCATTCTTGGTGCGCTCGTTGAATTCCTTGGTAAAGGCGGCAATGTTGATGCCGTGCTGACCCAGAGCGGGGCCAACGGGGGGTGCGGGAGTTGCTTTGCCTGCAGGGATCTGCAGCTTCACATAACCAACGACTTTCTGTGCCATTTTAAGGCACCTCCTTTAATAAAATGTGGTAGCGGCTTACCCGGTGTAAGAACCGCTCTTGGCGAGACGCGTATGCCTTTGCGTCTCTCCCACTTGCGCAGAGGCTGCTGCGCGTCAGGACAGGACCTCCACCTGGTCGAGCTCCAGCTCCACCGGCGTCTCTCTGCCGAACATGGAGACCACCACGCGAACCTTGTTCTTCTCGGGCTCGATCTCCTCCACGATACCGGTAAAGCTGGCCAGCGGGCCGTCCGTGATCTTCACGGTTTCGCCCACGTTGTACTTCACCACGATCTCGTGCTTCTCCAGCGACATCTGGCGGACCTCCTCGTCGGTGAGGGGGATGGCCTTGTTGGCCTCGCCCACAAAGCCGGTGACGCCGCGGATGTTGCGGATGATATGCCACGTCTCATCGGTCAGCACCATCTTGATCAGCACGTAACCGGGGAACACTTTGCGTTCCACTTCCTTCATGACTCCCGATTCGGTGACTTCCGTCACGGTCTCCATGGGGATTTCCATGCGCAGGACCATGTCCTCGCAGTGGCGATTGGTCACGGACTTCTCAATAGCGGCCTTGACCGCATTTTCGTAGCCGGAATAGGTATGGATCACATACCACTTCGCATTGTCAGCCATAGCCCGCTCCTTACGCGAACAAGCCGATCAATGTGTTGACTGCCAGAACGGCAACCGCGTCGAAGATCCAGATGAACGCGCCGACGATCAGGGAGCACAGCAGCACCGTACCGGTGTTCTTGGCAGTCTCCTTGCCGGAGGGCCACACGACCTTCTTCAGCTCGCTTTTCATTTCGCGGAACCAGCGGCCGCGATCCTTGACTTTCTTTTCTTCAGCCATCGTAGTTTCTCCTTCCGATTACTTCGTCTCGGTGTGGACGGTGTGCTTTCTGCAGAAGGGGCAATACTTGTTCAGCTCAAGCTTGTCAGGGGTATTCTTCTTGTTCTTCATCGTGTTGTAGTTTCTCTGCTTGCACTCGTTGCATCTGAGAGTGATTTTCACGCGCATGTAACGGCACCTCCTTATTAGATTAGGTATTCCCTTCTGGGATACCCGTTTGCCTCCCTGTTATCGTGGCCGTTCTTCCTCCGCGCCCAAAGCGAAAAAGCGCGCAAAAAGAAAGCACCCACTCACAGGTAATGTCCATGATAGCATACTTTTCCGGCAAGGTCAACCTCTTTTTGCGGGATTTTTGGAGGATTTTTGCGGGATTATTACAAGGTCGTATTCTATCAGTGCTATACATACGCAGAGAGTGTTGCCAAGCAGCCTTTCGTAGGGGCGGGGTTCTACCCCGCCCGCCGTTTATCGGAAATGTCGTCGCAAATCGAACGGGAGGGGCAGAGCCCCTCCCCTACGCGCCAATCATCGATAGCGATTTGCTCCCCTTCTCTTTTCCCTGTTGCGAAATCACGGAAAACGCGGTATGATAGATGGAAATATTCCCCCCTCAGGAGGTTTTTATGAAGATCATGGCCATCGACTACGGCGACGCCCACACCGGCGTGGCCATTTCCGACGCCACCGGAACGCTGGCGGGGTACTCCACCGTCATCGACAGCCGCAAGGCCGACGTGGTGACGGCGGAACTCTGCCGTCTGATACAGGAGCACGGCGTGACGGAGCTGGTGCTGGGCTACCCCAAGAACATGGACGGCACCCTGGGTCCCCGGGCCGAGAAGTGCGCCGCCTACGCCGACACCCTGCGGGAGGCCACAGGGCTGGACGTTACCCTGTGGGACGAGCGCCGCAGCACCGTGGAGGCCCACGCCATCCTATTCCATAACGGCAAGAACGGCAAGCAGCGGAAGAAAACCGTGGACGCGGTGGCGGCCTCCCTGATGCTGGAGAGCTATCTGACCCGGAAACGACTGGAGAAGCAGGCATGAGAGTACTGGTGATCGGCGGTGGAGCCGCCGGGATGATGGCGGCCCTGACGGCGGCGGAGAACGGCCACGCCGTGACGCTGCTGGAGCGGCAGGGGCGCGTTGGCCGCAAGCTGATGGCCACCGGCAACGGCCGGTGCAATCTCACCAACCACCATGTCTCCCCCGCCCACTACCACGGCGGCGAGGGGTTCTGCGGCCACGCGCTGGAGGCTTTCGACGTGGGAAATACGCTGCTGTACTTCGCCAGGCTGGGGCTCCTCACCACGGCAGAGGACAGCGGCCGGGTGTACCCCTTCAGCAACACGGCCGGCAGCGTGCTGGACGTGCTGCGCTTCGCGCTGGAAGACCACGGAGTTGACCTGCATACCGCCTGTCCGGTAACGGGCATCCGCAAAAAAGGCAATATCTTTCTCGTCCGCGCCGAATCCGGCGAGGAATTCACCGCCGACCGGGTGATCCTGGCGGCGGGCGGCGCGGCAGGCGGCAAGGTGGGCGGCGTCATGGACGGCTATCAGCTGGCCAAAAGCCTGGGCCACCACCGCACGGCCCTGTACCCCTCCCTGGTGCAGATCAGGACCGATCCCACCTACCCCCGGGCCCTGAAGGGCGTGAAGGCGGAGTGCGCCGTCGCCATCCACCGCGGCGGCGAGATGCTGGCCCAGAACCGGGGCGAGGTGCTGTTCACCGAGTACGGCGTCAGCGGCCCGGCGATCTTTGATATCTCCCGCACCGTCGCCACCGGCGGCGAGGGCCTGACGGTGACCCTGGACCTGCTGCCGGACTGGGAGCAGCGGGAGGTGCTGGACTGGCTGCGCCAGCGCCGCAGCAGCGCGGGAAGCCGCGAGGCCGGCTCCCTGCTGACCGGCGCCCTCCACAGCCGCTTGGGCCAGATGGTGTGCAAGGCGGCGGGCTTCACCAACCAGAGCGCCGCCGGGTTGTCCGACAGCGACCTGGCACGGATCGCGGCACAGGCGAAGGCCTTCCCCCTGCCCATCACCGGCGTGTGCGGCTTCGACCAGGCCCAGGTGACCGCCGGCGGCCTGCGGTGCGGCGAATTCGATCCCCGCACCATGGAGAGCCGTCTGGTGCCAGGTTTTTACGCCTGCGGCGAGGTACTGGACATCGACGGCGACTGCGGCGGGTACAACCTGCAGTGGGCCTGGAGCAGCGGCCGGTTGGCCGGAATGGCATGATTTTGCAGAATTCAAGGCCCCCTCTGGGAGGGGGCTGTCGAGCGATAGCGAGACTAGGGGAGAGAATTTAAGATTTTCATTCTCTCCCTCCGGCGCTTCGCGCCACCTCCCTCTCAGAGGGAGGCTTTGTTGCGTCCTTTTTCTTGATTTTACAAAAAATTCACACTTCCCTATTGACAATTCTGACAAAGATGGTAGAATATAGTTTAGCTAATATCCCCAACAACTTCATACCTTATCAAGAGTGGCGGAGGGAACGGCCCAATGAAGCCACGGCAACCTGTTTTTCAAGGTGCCAAATCCGACGATGAATCGAAAGATGAGGAAAGGGCAAGAAAGTTCAGCACTCTGTCGGTTCAGGCAGGGCGCTTTTTTGTTGCGTATTTCCGCGAAATGAAAGGAGATCAAAATCATGGCAAAGCATCTGTTTACTTCCGAATCTGTTACCGAGGGACATCCCGATAAGATCTGCGACCAGATCAGCGACGCTGTTCTGGACGCCATCTTCGAGAAGGACCCCAACGGCCGCGTGGCCTGCGAGACCACCGCCTCCACCGGCCTGATCCACATCATGGGCGAGATCACCACCTCCTGCTATGTGGACATCCCCAAGATCGCCCGCGAGGTGATCCGCGATATCGGCTACGACAACGCCACCTATGGCTTCGACTGCAACACCTGCGCTGTCATCACCAACATCGACGAGCAGTCCGGCGACATCGCCCTGGGCGTGGACAAATCCCTGGAGGCCAAGGCCAACGGCGACAGCGAGCTGGACAACGGCGCCGGCGATCAGGGCATGATGTTCGGCTACGCCTGCGACGAAACCCCCGAGCTGATGCCCCTGGCCATCTCCCTGGCCCACAAGATGGCCAAGCGCCTGACCGACGTGCGCAAGCAGGGTCTGCTGACCTATCTGCGTCCCGACGGCAAGACCCAGGTCACCGTGGAGTATGACGAAAACGGCAAGCCCTCCCGCGTGGACACCGTGGTGGTCTCCACCCAGCACGCCGCCGAGGTCTCTCTGGAGCAGATCCGCAAGGATATCATCGAGCTGGTCATCAAGCCCACCGTTCCCGCCCAGCTGCTGGACGAGAACACCAAGTTCTATGTGAACCCCACCGGCCGCTTCGTCATCGGCGGTCCCCAGGGCGACAGCGGCCTGACCGGCCGTAAGATCATCGTGGACACCTACGGCGGCAGCGCCCCCCACGGCGGCGGCGCCTTCTCCGGCAAGGATCCCACCAAGGTGGACCGCTCCGCCGCCTACGCCGCCCGCTGGGTGGCCAAGAATGTGGTGGCCGCCGGCCTTGCCACCCGCTGCCAGGTGCAGCTGGCCTACGCCATCGGCGTGGCCCGTCCCGTCAGCGTCCTGGTGCAGACCTTCGGCACCGGCGTGGTGGCCGACGACGTGCTGGAGTCCGCCGTGGAGAAGGTCTTCGACCTGCGCCCCACCGCCATCATCCGCGACCTGGATTTGCGCAAGCCCATCTACCGCCAGCTGGCCGCCTACGGCCACATGGGCCGCGAGGACCTGGGCGTGACCTGGGAGAAGACCGACCGCGTCGACGCTCTCAAGGCCGCCGTAGGCAAGTAATTCCCGTAAAGTCAGCGCAGTTAGCCAAAAGTAACTTGCATTTCTCCGCTCCTTGTGCTATACTTTACCGTAATAAAAGCAAGGAGTGATCACATGCATTTGCAGGAATCCGGCGAGATGTACCTGGAGACGATCCTGGTACTGACCAAGCAGTCGCCCCACGTGCGGGCCATCGACGTGGGCGAGTATATGGGCTATTCCAAGCCCAGCGTCAGCCGCGCCATGGGCCTTTTGAAAAACGGCGGCTATATCAGGGTGGACGAAAACGGCTTCATCACCCTGCTGGAGCCCGGCCGCGAGGTGGCCGAAATGATCTACGAGCGCCACACGCTGCTGACACAGTTTCTCACCCGCCTGGGCGTATCCCCCGAAGTGGCCGCCGAGGACGCCTGCAAGCTGGAGCATGTGATCAGCGACGAATCCTTCCAGGCCATCAAAAAACACGCCCACCTGGGTGTGGAAAAGTGAATGAACTTACGAAAAAATCACTCCCCGGGTGGGGAGTGATTTTTTGTGTCCGGTTCCGGCAGAGGTCTGGATCACGAAACCATATGGGGAGACTTATTCAGCAACGACGGTGTACCAGGTATCACCGTTGGTCTGATTTTCGGAAACGACCTTGTAGCCAGGAGCAACGAAGCTACCGCCCAGGTTGTCATCACCCTTGGAAGGATCATAATTGACGAAGGTACCGCCCTTGACGGTGATGGTACCGGGGTTGCTATTATTCTGGTTCAGGACATAATACCAGCCACTTGCGGTAGCGCAGTCCGTCTGGAAGAAGCCGCCCTCAATGGTGATGTTGCCACCAGTCGAATAGATGACAGAGTTGGTATCGCCATCCTTATTAGCACCTACAGTGAAGTAACCGTCCTTAATGGTAACTTTAGCGCCCACATTCGCCCAAATGGCAACGTTATAATCGCGACCGGAACCACCGTCATAGTAGCCGCCGGTGATGGTGACATCGGTACCCTCACCGCTTGCAAACACAGCTATCGGATTTTCATCAGTTTCCTGAACCACGGCGCCATCACTCAGAACGTAGGTGCCGCCAGTGGTGAGCATCCGCGAACCTTGGTAAGCGGTGTCCTTGTCATAGTAGTAAGCGGCCTTATCATACTGGTTATTGAAGCTGTCATTCTCCACAGTATCCTGAGTGGCGTAAACGGTGATGGAGATATTGTCCAGAGTCAGGCCCTGATAGTCATTGCCGGCGCTCTCCTGCATGCGGCCCATGATGTAATAGGTCTCATCGCTGAGCTCATCGGCCTTCAGATTGCCAACGAACTCATCAATAGAAACCGCTTGTGCATCCTTGCTCGTGTTGTCAGTCACCACATAGAAGTCGATGACATCCAGCAGGCTCATGCCGTCCTTGGCATCATCAGACGCTTTGCCGTTAGTAACGTTGTCCTTGTTGACTTCGGCCTTCCACTTCAGGGCCAGATTACCGTCGTTCTTGATCTTGAAGCCCTCGGTCACATAGGTGCAGCCGGGCTCCCACAGAATAGCTTCACTACTTGCGGCAGCAACCTTCTGGAACGCCAGTTTCTCGCCTTCCAGGCTGGTGTACTTGTCCTCAGCGTTCGCCTCCGGCTTGACGATGTCCACTTTCAGCGTACCGGATTCGATCCTGTTGACGCCGGTGGATGCGGTGTCGGTGAACCACGCGAAGGTGGAGCCGATGAGCATCACCAGGCACAGGCAGATGGCCAGGATGCTGGTCAGCAGCGCTCTTTTTGTCGCTCTCTTGGTTGACATTTCTTGATGTCCTCCCCATTTCAAAAATATTTACCGGTGGATCAAAGCGCCGCCGTCCGGTATCCCGGCGCCGCCCGCATATAAGCCTGTCCCTTCCCCATTGGAATCTGACGCGGGCAGACAGGGCCAAGCAACAAAAGCCCTGTCTGCCCATTATGGGGAGGTCAGACGCATTAAGACCCCGGCGGCCTCTCAGCCCCCGTGATCGTCATGCCTTACGAAAACGATGCTTCTCTTGTTTTTTCTCTCCCTGAAAGGGAGAAAAAACAGCGAAACCCATGGGTTTCGTGATGTATTCTGTAAAGACAGTTTAGCACTTTGGGAAATAATTGCAACCTTTTTTGTCACTTTCCGCACATTTCGGCAGGATACATAAATAGCGACGGTAATTTTTGGATATTTTGACAGCAGATTCAGGAGATTTCGCGCCCCCTTCGGGCGGCCGCAAGGGCCGCCCCTACGAAAACGTCCCCCATTCTTTCCCCCGGGGGATTCCAAAGGGGGGCCGAAGCCCCCCTTCGGTCGTTTAGAGAGGGGGACGGGGGGAGAGGGAGTACGAAATCCCTCTCCCCCAGCGGCGTTTTTGCCTACTTTTGCCGCCGCGGGCAAAAGTAGGTCGCCCCGGAGGGCGAAACTCCCCCTCGCGCCCGGGGGACGCGCCCCCCTCTTATTCCCCCCCGCACCCATGTCCTCCCTTGGCCGCCTGGTGCATCTCGTGCTCCTTGCCGGTGATGGCCTCCGGCACGATTTTGACGACCTGGGCGGGACAGTGAGCCATCGCCTGCTCGAACCGCCCCATGGCCTTGGGGTCAAAGGCGGTGCACAGCAGCAGCATGGCCTTGATCTTCTCCCCCTCGTCGGTGACCACCTCTGCCCTGCCCCGGAACATGGCGCTGCGGTAGGCGGTGGTAAACCCGTTGGGGATCAGCGTGGCGGTGGACACCGCCGTCACGCACACCGGCGCCCCGTCCTTCACGATCTCCCAGCGCTCGCCCTTTCCCGCGCAGTGGAAATACAGCACCCTGTAGGTCTCGTCCCCCACCACGTTCAGGGGCGTGGCATAGGGCATCCCGTCCGCCCCCACCATGGACACCGTGGAGTACACCGAATTCTTCAGCACCTCCCAGGCAAAGGCCTCGTCCCGTTCACATTCTTTTCTGCGCATGGCATGCTCCTCCTGATACAGTTGATTATGCCTTTATTTTGCGGCAAAGGGACCGGTTTGTCAAGCCCTGCCGCCCCGGACTTGCGCCGCGGCAGCATACTGTGGTATAATGGCCCAAACCACAGAAAGGCGGTCGATAACATGGACCCACGCCAGCTGCTCCCCGGCGATTACCGGACCTATCTCGCACAATTCACCCGTGAGGCGTATGCCGACGCCTTCCAGCGCTACAGCGCCCTGGCCCAGCCGGTGTTCGCCGCCATGACAGAGGAGGCGGCGGCAGAGGCCGCCGGGCTGCTGACGGACCACTGCGGCACGCTGCTGCGCCCCCTGCGCCGCAAGACCACACTGTTCGACCTGCAGCAGCTCTTCGCCCTGTATACCGTCCCTGCCGCCATGGCCTTCGGCGGCGCAGCCGCGGTCTTCGCCCGCCAGCTGGCAGAGCAGTGGGCCAGCCGCTACCCCCAGTTCGCCTTTCAGATCGGCACCTACGACGCCCTGATGCAGGCCTTCCAGGTCCACCGCATCTTCGGCTTCGATATCAGCCGCAGCAAAAAGTCCAGAGACTGAGTTTACCCCAGACGACGCCAAACGGCGCAGGACCTCCATGGTCCTGCGCCGTTTTTATCTCACCGCAGCTCGGCGGTAAAGGTAATGGTGTCGCCGGATATCCCCGCGCGGATGCTGCCGTGGTGGCTCTCGGCGATCCCCCGGGCGATGGACAGCCCGATGCCGAAGCCCCCGCTCCCCCGGGAGGGATCCGCCTGATAGAACCGGTCAAAGAGCTTGGCGGTGTCGATGCCCGCCGGGTCCGTACAGCGGTTGCTCTGCCGCAGCACCACGCCCCGGCGTCCCTTTTCCAGCGTCAGGGCGATGGGTGCCTCCGGCGCGGCGTATTTCACCGCGTTGTCCAGCAGGATGGACGTCAGCTGCCGCACCGCGTACTCATCCCCACGGTACGTCAGCCCCGGCTGGACCGCCAGCTCCAGCTGGTGCCCCCTGGACTGCGCCAGATCCCGGAAGGACTCCGCCGTCTCCCCCACCGCCTCGCTGACGGGGAAGGGCTCCATCTTCAGCGGCGACTCCTCCTCGTCCATACGGCTCAGGGTCACCAGCGAGTTCACCAGCTCCGTCAGCTTCTCCGTCTGGGCCTGGGCCTTGTCGATCCACTTCTGCTGCCCCACCTCCATCTCCAGCACCTTCAGGCTGGTGGCGATGACGGTGATGGGCGTTTTCAGCTCGTGGCTGGCGTCGGTGATGAACTGCTTCTGCTGCTGGGCGCTGCGCACCACCGGATCGATGGCCCGCCGGCTCAGCAGCACCACCAGCAGCACCACCAGCAGGATGCACCCGGCATCCGCCGCCAGCGACCACAGCAGCACCGTCCGCAGGGAGCGGAACTGCTGGTAGCCGTCCAGGAAGATAGCCATATTCTGGTTCTCCCCCGTGTGGGCCACGAAAAAGCGGAAGCTGCCCCAGCGGCCATAGCCCTCGCCGTTCTCCACGGCGGCGGAGAGATACTCCGCCACATCGTCGTCCGTCACCGAGGCGATCTTCGTCAGGTCCGCCAGCACCAGCGTGCCATCGTCCTCGTACCGCAGCACGAAATATCGGGTGGAGAAGGGTGTCTCCGGCGTAAAGTGTCCGTCCCGCCTGCCGGGATCCTCCTGGGGCGGCGCAGGCGGCGGCACATCGCCGCCGTCGGGCTCCGGCAGGGCCTCCCCGCCGGAGACGGGGATGGTACCCTGATTCTCATAGATCAGCGCCAGCGTACTGCGCAGGTCAGCGTCGGTGGACACATAGTTGGCCACGTTCAGTATCACCGTCAGCAGCAGCATCACCGCCATGACCGACAGCGTGGCGATGCGGATAAACCGATTGCGCAGACGTCTGATCATACCTCATCCTCCAGCACATATCCCAGCCCCCGGTTGGCCTTCAGGGACAGGCGGGAACCGATGGATTTCAGCTTCTTCCGCAGGTTGGAGATGTTCACCCACACCACGTTGATCTCCGCCTCGTTGTCCCAGCCCCAGACACGCTCCATGATCCGCTCGGCGGAGAACACCTGCCGGGGATTGCGCAGAAACAGCTCCATCACCTGGAACTCCCGCCCGCTCAGCCGCAGCGACTGTCCGCCGCAGGCAAGAAGCCCCGTGGCCGGGTCCAGCGTCACATCGCCGAAGGAGAGCACCGATGGCTGATACGCCTCGCTGCGGCGCAGCATGGCCCGCACCCGGCTCAGCAGCTCGTCAGGGTCAAAGGGCTTGGGCAGATAGTCGTCCGCCCCGGCGTTGAAGCCGGTGATCCGGTCGTTCTTCTGCCCCTTGGCCGTCAGCATCATGATGGGGGTCTTGCACCCCTCGGCCCGCAGCCGCTCCAGCACCTGGATGCCGTCCATTTTCGGCATCATCACATCCAGGATCACCCCGTCATAGGCGCCGGAAGCCGCGTATTCGTAGGCGTCAAAGCCGTTGTGGACGGCGTCCACCGTAAAGTGGTTCTTCTCGAAAAACACCGTCAACGCCTCCGCCAGGTCCAGCTCATCCTCCGCGATCAGCAGATGCATGGATCATCACCTCGTGTTGCTTGATAGGGATAGTATAGTGAATCAAAGTAAAAATTGCAAGCTTACAGCGTGTCCTTCACTATTTCCCGCCCGCAGACGATGTTCAGGTTGCCGTTGCGGCACCGCAGGGCGTCCAGGAACGCCTTGGGGATGCGGTCCTCAGGCAGGGTGATCCGGTACTCCAGCTCATACAGCGTGCCCATGTTGGTGGTCTTCACCTTCACCAGGCTGTGGGATTTGGTGTACTGGGCGAACAGGTCCTCAAACAGGTCCTCATAGTCCAGATTCTCCGGGATGGTGATCTTCAATATCCGCTCGCCGCTGTCCTTCTGCCCCAGGCCCAGGGCCGTCAGCCCCAGCAGCGCGGCGGAGACGATGACAAACGTCAGCGCCGCCAGTCCCACATACCCCATGCCGGTGGCAAGGCCGATGGCCATGCCCAGGAACAGCACGGCGATCTCCCGGGCCGTGCCGGGGACGGAGCGGAAGCGCACCAGGCTGAAAGCCCCCGCCACAGCCACGCCAGCACCGATGTTGCCGTTCACCAGCATGATCACCACCTGCACCACCACCGGCAGGATGGCCAGGGTCACGGCGAAGCTCTGGGTAGACCGTGCGCGGAACTGGGATACAAAGGCCAGGCCGATGCCCAGCACCAGCGACGCGGCAGTACAGATAAGAAATGCGGACAGCGTCAGGTCCGTTCCAATGATCGAGTCAAGCACAGTAAAGCGCCTCCTTTATTTTCGGTAAGATATGGTTCTGGTAACACGCGCCGTATTTGGAAAACGAGGTGGGATACACCCCCGCCCGGGACAGCAGCCGGCTCAGCCACAGGGGGCACACGCCGGGGATCTTGATCTCCATCAGGATCATGCCGGGGTCATCGATAGGTGCGCCGTGATCCCCCAGCCGCAGGTCCAGGTCCGTGTCCCGCCAGCGCAGGTTGGTGTCAAAGGTGATGCGCAGCTCGGGATCGTCGATGCCGGCAAAGGCCAGGCGGTCATAGGCGATGAACACCCGGGGCTCTGCCCGGTAGAACTGCTGGAACCAGCGGATCTCCCGCCCGATCTGGCCAAAGGCGTCGCCGGGCGTCTGTCCGGCAAGGAAGGGCTCCACCTGTTCCGGCGCCATGGTGATCCGGCGCTTGTACACCACGCCGTCGTACTTCTTCTTCAGCTCCACAAACACCTTGCCGCCGTCCTCCGGCACGCCGTAGCTGCGGACCCGCAGCTTCTCCTTATACACTGGCTTCTCCAGCGAGGTGCGGATCAGCCGCCAGTCGTCGGTATCATAATAGATGTTGCAGATGGTGTACGCCCCGTAGGCGTCCCTTTTCATATAAGGTGTCATACCCGCCAGGATCACCTGCTGCTGCGCCGGCGTCAGGCGGTACTTCTTTTCGTAGCGTTCAAAGCAGTTCTGTATCTCAGTTGCCATGGTGCAAACCTCCTTTGCTGGCCTTATCATACAGAACTCTCCTAAAATGAACCTAAAGAAAAATAAATATTTTCTTTTAGGTTGCTTTTAGGAACGAAGGCTATGATGGGGCCACAACAGAAAACCAAGCCATGACAAAGGAGGTCATCTCATGAAAAAGCTCATCTCTCTTCTCTGTGCGGCGGCGCTGGCCCTGTCCCTGGCAGGCTGCGGCACGTCGGCAGCCTCCGGCGGCGAAACGGCCGCCGCCAGCACCACCTATTCCTTAGAAAACGCCACCGTTCTCACCTTTACCGACAGCGGCGTCACCGCCCAGGACGGCAGCGACACCGGCTACGAGATCGACGGCACAGCCCTGACCATCACCGGCGCGGGCACCTACGCCGTCACCGGCACCTGCGCCGACGGCTCCATCACCGTGAAAAAGGGCACCACCGGCGTGACCCTGGTCCTCAACGGCCTGGATCTGACCAGCGGCGACACCGCCCCCATCACCTGCAATAAGTCCACCCAGGTCACCATCATCGCGGCCGACGGTTCCACCAACTGCCTGGCCGACAGCCCACAGAACAATGACGACAACCATCCCGACAACGAAAACGCCGAGAACGCCGTCATCAAGTGCAAGGACGGCTCTCAGGTCACTCTGGCCGGCACCGGCAGCCTGACCATCACCGCCAACGGCAAAAACGGCATCAAGTCCGGTGCCTCTACCACCGAGGAGGGCGACGCCTCCCTGACCATCCGTCAGCTGACCCTCACCATCGACGCCCCGGTCAACGACGCCATCAACGCCGAGCAGACCCTGAACGTGGAGAGCGGCACCCTCACCATCTCCGCCGCCGACGACGCCATCCACAGCGACCTGGTGCTGAACATCGGCGCGGAGGATACGGAAGGCCCCGCCATTACCATCACGGAGTGCTACGAGGGTCTGGAGGGCGCGGAGCTGAACATCTATTCCGGCGACGTCAGCATCCTCTCCTCTGACGACTGCCTCAACGCCGCCAACTCCGATCTGAGCGGCTACGACTTCACCATGACCATCTCCGGCGGCACCATCGTGGCCTGCTCCTCCAGCGGCGACGGCTTCGACTCCAACGGTGACCTGACCATCTCCGGCGGCAGCGTCACCGTCTGGACCGCCAACACCGCCGACAACCAGCCCCTGGACGCCGACGGCGCCATCACCATCTCCGGCGGCACCGTTCTGGCCGCCGGCGGCAGCAGCGGCATGGGCATGAACCTGACCGCCACCCAGCCCTGCGTCACCTTCGGCTCCATCGGCGGCATGGGCGGCGGCCGCCCCGGCGACACGGGCAGCAGCAATTCCACCCTCGCCAAAGACGCCGCCTTCACCATCACCGACAGTGACGGCACCACCCTCTGCAGCAGCACCGCACTGTGCAATGCCGCCTTCCTCCTCTTCTCCTCCGACGCCCTGACAGCGGACGAGACCTGCACCCTCACCTGCGACGACACCACCCTGACCGCCGACGCCCAGAGCGGCACCATCTCCTCCGGTATGGGAGGTATGGGCGGCGGCCCCGGCGGCATGGACGACTTCCAGCCCGGCGACGGCCAGCAGCCTCCGGAGATGCCCTCCGGCGGCCAGCGCCCCCAGCGCCCCGGCAGCAGCACCTGAAAAAAGACCTCCGGCCCACCGGCCGGAGGTCTTTTGCTATCCGCGTTATTTCTTATCTTCTATCCTGCTGTCCGTGGCAATGGGGTCCTTCATCCCCTGATCCCGCTGCAGCGCGGCGCGGTTGGCGGCGCGATTGGCGTTCTTCTCCGCCGTGCGCCGGCGGTTGACCGCCAGAAAGCCCCGCACCACCAGCCACACGTTGAACAGCACCACCAGTCCCAGCCCGATCCAGCCGGGCGTGCGGATGGCATAGAAGTTCTGAATGGTGAAGTGTCCCGCGCCCATACCCACAAAGTACAGCGCCACACCCCCCGCCACGCAGACGATGGCCAGCACCAGGTCGATGACCGCCCGGGCGTGGTGCTCCCCCCGCCGGACGAAATAAAACAGCAGCAGCATCACCGCCGCCAGGAACAGCCCCGGCGACTGGGTGCACAGGATATAGCCAATGGTCTTATCCATAGAGAAATTCTCCTTTCGGCCCGTCCACGCCAAGACCGGCCCTTATTTCACATGGGGCAGCACGCCCAGCAGCACCAGCTCCGTCTCGCCGGTGTTGATGATGCTGTGGGTGTGTCCCTCCGGGCAGTAGTGGCACATCCCGGCGGCGACGGGATATTCCGCATCGTCGTCGATGCACCGCCCGCTGCCGGACAGCACATAGATGATCTCGCAGTTGCCCGTGTGGGTGTGCAGTCCGATAGAGGACCCCGCCGGCAGCGTCAGACGCACCACCGCTCCCATCCGGGGATCGTCGTACTTGCACACGATGGCCTGTCCCTCGCCCCCCTTGAAGTGGGCCACGGCGTTGGCGGGCATGGTATCAAAATCAAGGATCATGGACAGTTCTCCTTTAGTTCAAAAAGTCCTTCAGCTTCTTGCTGCGGCTGGGATGGCGCAGCTTGCGCAGGGCCTTGGCCTCGATCTGGCGGATGCGCTCACGGGTGACGTTGAACTCCTTGCCCACCTCTTCCAGCGTGCGGGTGCGGCCGTCCTCGATGCCGAAGCGCAGCTTCAGCACCTTCTCCTCCCGGGGTGTCAGGGTGCTCAGCACGTCCACCAGCTGCTCCTTCAGCAGGGTAAAGCTGGCGGCCTCGCTGGGCTCGGACGCGCCCTCGTCGGGGATGAAGTCCCCCAGATGGCTGTCCTCCTCCTCGCCGATAGGCGTCTCCAGCGACACCGGCTCCTGGGCGATCTTCAGGATCTCCCGCACCTTGTCCACCGGCATGCCCATCTCGGCGGAGATCTCCTCGGGGGAGGGATCGTGGCCCAGCTGCTGCAGCAGCTGGCGGCTGACCCGGATGACCTTGTTGATGGTCTCCACCATATGTACGGGGATGCGGATGGTGCGGGCCTGGTCGGCGATGGCCCGGGTGATGGCCTGGCGGATCCACCACGTGGCGTAGGTGGAGAACTTGTAGCCCTTAGTATAGTCGAACTTCTCCACCGCCTTGATGAGGCCCAGGTTGCCCTCCTGGATCAGGTCCAGGAACAGCATGCCCCGGCCCACATAGCGCTTGGCGATGGACACCACCAGACGCAGGTTGGCCTCGGCCAGCTTCTGCTTGGCCTTGTTGCCCTCCTTGATGTCCTTCTTCAGCTGCTCCAGCTCCTCGTCGGGGATGGTCTCGCCGTCCTCGGCAGCCTGGTCGATCCGCTCCTGGGCGGCGCGCCCGGCGGACATAGCGGTGGCCAGAACGATCTCCTCGTCGGCGTTCAGCAGCGGCACCCGGCCGATCTCCTTCAGATACATCCGCACGGGATCGTCGATGTTGAAGCTGTCCACCAGCGTGTTGGGGTCCACCAGCTCCTCTTCCTCGATCTCCGCGATCTCCTCCATGGGGGGCTCCACGTCGTCGTTCAGGTCCACCAGGAACTCCTCGCTGCCCACCTCGATGCCCAGCGCCTCCAGCGAGTCGTAGATGCGGTCCATCTGCTCGCTCTCCAGGTCCATCTCGTCCAGCACGTCGCTGACCTCGCTGGAGTCCAGCTTGCCCTTCTTCTTGCCCTTGATCAGCATGTCCCGCAGCTTCTCATTGGCCTGGATCAGCGCCGCGGCGGGCAGGGACGCGATGGTCTTCTCGTCCAGCTTTCCCTTGCTGTCCTTTCCGTCCTTCTTGGCCTCGTCCTCCTTGGCCTCCGCCTGAGCTCCGGCGTTCTTCGCGGCCTCGGCGGTCTTTTTCTTCTTGTCGTCCTCGGCCAGCAGGGTGTTGGCCATCTCCTCCAGCTCCTGCTTGGTGTACGTCTTGTCCGTCATGTGCGCTTTCCTCCATATCGTTTCTTGTCTTTGAATTTCTCTTGTGCCAGCAGCAGGGGATCCACTCCGGAGTCGTCCCGTTTGGTCTGCTCCTCCCGGATCACCCGTATATAGTCCGCCAGGGCCTGGGGCGCGTTGGCGGTGGACTCCGGCTTCTGCAGCAGCGTGGTCAGGTGGCTCATCTCGTCGCCGGACAGCTCGCCCGTCAGCGACGAAAGCCCTGTCCGCTCATACCGCCTGGGCCACATGGCGGCAAAGATCCTGCCCAGCAGCGGCGAGGAGAACTCCTCCTCCGCCAGCGGCGGCGTGTCGCCGAACAGCGTGGGCTCCAGATACAGCAGCCGGATGATCCCCTCCTCCGCCATGGCGCTGCGGACATTGCTGTAGCGTCCCCCCCGCACGGCGGGCTGGACCGTTATGGCGGGGTTCATATCCCGCCGCTCCCGTTTTCGCTTGCCCTTGTAGTACCGGGTGCGGGCGGAGCGCTCCACCTCCTGGCGCATGGCCTCCGGCGAAATGCCCGCCAGCTCGGCGGCCCGGGCGGCGTAGACCTCCCTCTCCACCGCGTTGGACAGGTCCGAGAGCACCTGGCTGATCTCAGCCGTGTAGTCGATCCGCCCCTGGTCGCTTTTCAGGTCGTACTTGGCGGCCACCTGGGACATGCGGAACTCCACGCCGTTCTCGCTGCCGGACAGCAGCCGCTCAAAGGCGGGCGCCCCCTGGAATTTGATGAAATCGTCGGCGTCCTGCTTCACATATTCACCGTCCACCAGCCGCTTGGGCAGATTCAGCACCCGGACGGTGAACTCGGTGTTCTTCAGCAGCTCCAGCGCCCGCTGTGTGGCCTGCTGTCCCGCGTTGTCGTTGTCGTAGCACAGCACCAGCTCCTTGGTGTACCGCCCCAGCAGCCGGATCTGATCGATGGTCAGCGCCGTACCCATGGAGGCCACGGCGTTGTCAAATCCCGCCTGGTGCAGCGTCACCACGTCCAGGTTGCCCTCGCATAGGATCATGTTGGGGCGCTTGGTCTTTTTGGCCAGGTTCAGGCCGTACAGCACCCGGCGCTTGCTGTATACCGGCGTCTCGGTGCTGTTCATATATTTGGGCTCTGACTTGTCGATGACGCGGCTGCCAAAGCCCACCACGTCGCCCCGCACGTCGATGACCGGCAGCATCAGCCGGTTGCGGAACTTGTCATAAAAGGCGCCGTTCTTGTTGGACACGATCAGCCCCGCCGTCAGCAGCTCCTGCTTGCTGTAGCCCCGGGCGGTCATGGTCCGCAGCAGCGCGTCCCACCGGTTGGGCGACGCGCCCATGCCGAAGCGCACGGCGATCTTCCGGGAGATGGCCCGCTTGTCCAGATACGCCCGGACGCCGGCGCCCTCCGGCCCCTGCAGCACCTCATAGAACCACCGGGCGGCCTCCCGGTTCAGCTCCAGCAGCCGCTTGCGCTGCCGCTCCTCCTCCATCGAGGCCCGGTCCTCCGGCACATCCAGGTTGACCCGCTTGGCCAGAAACCGCACCGCGTCGGGATAGGACAGGTTCTCGATCTCCATGATGAAGTTGATGACGCCGCCGCCCTTCTTGCAGCCGAAGCAGTGATAGAACTGCCTGTCCGGCAGCACATGGAACGACGGGGTCTTCTCATTGTGGAAGGGACAGCAGCCCCAGTAGCTTCCGCCCTTCAGCGTCAGCGGTACGTAGGAGCCCACCACCTCCACAATGTCGTTGCGGGCAGTCAGCTCGTCCAGAAAGCTGTGTGGAAACACGGTGTACTCCTCCCTTCCGCGGCATGTCAGCATTTTACCTTATACTATTATACAAGATAACTTCCGGATTCCCTCTTTTTTTCAACGAAAAATTTTCAAAAAACAAAAATTTTTTGTATCCATGCCGGAAGCATGGTGCTATAATGGAGAAAATTAAGCAAGGAGGCACTTTCCTATGAAACGACTCTTTACCGGCGGCCGCGTGGTCAGCGGCAGCGCCGTTGTCACCGCCGACGTGCTGGTGGACGGCGAGAAGATCGTGTCCGTGGCCCCCCACATCG
This sequence comes from uncultured Oscillospiraceae bacterium, assembly GCA_934597585.1. Classification (GTDB taxonomy): domain Bacteria; phylum Bacillota; class Clostridia; order Oscillospirales; family Oscillospiraceae; genus Vescimonas. The sequence goes on along the minus strand of CAKTSA010000004.1, from coordinate 65,282 downwards.
ACGCGCCTGACGCCCAGGCGGTGGACGTAACCGGCAAGCTGCTGCTGCCGGGGTTTATCGACGCCCACACCCACTTTGACCTGGACGTGTGCAGCACCACCACCGCCGACGATTTCGAGAGCGGCAGCCGCTCCGCCCTCCGGGGCGGCACCACCACCGTCATCGACTTCGCCTGCCCCAACAAGGGCGAGACCCTGGCCTACGGCCTGGAGCTGTGGCACAAAAAGGCGGAGAACTGCCACTGTGACTACGGCTTCCACATGACCATCGACGACTGGAACCCCGGCATCGAGGCGGAGCTGGACGACATGTTCGCCGCCGGCATCACCTCCTTCAAGATGTACATGACCTATCCCGCCATGATGCTGCCGGACGGCGACCTGTACCGGGCCCTGAAGGCCCTGAAGGCCCGGGGCGGCATCTGCGGCGTCCACTGCGAGAACAGCGGCGTCATCGACGCGCTGGTGGCCGAGAAGAGGGCAAAGGGCGAGAATACCGTCTCCTGCCATCCCCAGACCCGCCCGGACTATCTGGAGGCGGAGGCCGTGGGCCGCATCCTGCGGATCGCCCAGGCGGCGGAGGCTCCCGTGGTGATCGTTCACACCACCAACGCCGCGGCCCTCAGCGAGATCGACCAGGCCCGGGGCCGGGGCCAGACGGTGTATTCCGAGACCTGCCCCCAGTACCTGGCCCTGGACGACAGCGTGTACTACCAGGAGGACTGGCTGTCCTCCGCCAAGTTCGTGTGCTCCCCTCCCATCCGCAAGAAGGCGGATCAGGACGCCCTGTGGGCGGGCCTGAAGGAGGGCCGGGTCAACACCGTATCCACCGACCACTGCTCCTTCACCACCAAGCAGAAGCTGGCGGGACAGGGGGATTTCACCACCATTCCCGGCGGCCTGCCCGGTGTGGAGACCCGGGGCGAGGTGGTGTACACCACCGGCGTGGCGGCGGGCCGCATCGACCTGCCCACCTTCTGCCGGGCCCTCAGCGAGAATCCCGCCAGGCTGTACGGCCTCTACCCCCGCAAGGGCTGCATCGCACCGGGGGCGGACGCGGACATCGTGGTGTATGACCCGGCGGCGGACCACACGCTGCAGGCGGCGGAGATGGTCTCCCGCTGCGACTACACGCCCTTTGAGGGCTTCCGGACCGCCGGCAGCATTGCCGCGGTGTATCTGCGGGGCCAGCTGGCGGTGGAGAACGGCGCCGTCAAGGACGTGAAGGGCCAGTACCTGAAGCGGGGCAAGTGCGCGCTGTAAGCACCCCGTGACCGCCGAAAGGGATACCGAAAATGTCCTCCACCGGCGGACAACCCACTTATATTATATGTAAAAACGCACCCTTCGGGGTGCGTTTTTGCGGTTTTATTGGTACATTAAGGCCGTTATTGGGTGCAGTTCCGGTACATAAAGGGCGGTTATGGACACCGGATTTTTCCATTTTCTGGAAAATATGCCGTTTTCGGGGCTGGTCCCTCAATTTTCCCGGAGGGTGCCGTCGATGTTGACGGTGACCACCTGCCAGGGGATGAATTTGCCGCTGTTCTGCAGGGCGGTCTTGGCGGCGAACTCCAGCCCGCCGCAGCAGGGCACCTCCATGCGGAGAATGGTCAGGGAGCGGATGTCGTTATTTCGGATGATCTCCGTCAGTTTCTCGGTATAGTCCACACCGTCCAGCTTGGGGCAGCCGATGAGGCAGACCCGGCCGGAGAGGAAGCGGCGGTGGAAGTCGGCATAGGTGAAGGCGGTGCAGTCCGCCGCCACCAGCAGGGACGCGCCGTCAAAGTACGGGGCCTGGGTGGGGACCAGCTTGATCTGCACCGGCCAGTTGGTCAGCTGGCTCTCCGGCGCGGCGGAGGCAGACGGAGCGGCGGGCGCTTTGTGCCGCAGCTGGCGCATGGCGGCGCCGGGGCAGCCGGTGTGGGCGGGGCGGTCCTTGGCGGCCTTGGCGGCCAGGACGGCGGCCTCGTCATAGGCGGGGGCCTCCCGCTCCTCGAAGGTGATGGCGTTGGTGGGGCAGGCGGGCAGGCAGTCGCCCAGACCGTCGCAGTAATGCTCGTGCAGTAGGCGGGCCTTGCCGTTCACCAGGCCGATGGCCCCCTCGTGACAGGCGTTGACGCACGCGCCGCAGCCGTTACACTTCTCTTCGTCGATATGGATGATCTTGCGGATCATGGACATGACCTCCTGATTAGATTTTGATTTACCATCAGTTGACAAGGACAAACACGCCTGACAGCGTGTCTTTCCGGCGCTTTTTGCATTTTTCGCCTTGGTGGGCGTCAGCCCACCTGCGTCTCAAAAACCAAAAATCACTCGAAAATACATCGCTGGCAGGTGTAAGACAGTTTTGCCGGAGCAGAAATGTGTCCAGGCAAGAAAAGACCCGCAGAGAATACTTGCCGTATTGTCAAGGGGCTTGACGCAGTATGGGCACATTTCTGCCCGTCAAAACCGTGTCTGTCCTTGTCAACTGATGGTCATAGTATACCCCGCGCCTGTTACCACGTCTGTTGCATTTGCCACATTTTTAATAGACTTCCCTGCCTTTCTCTGACATTGCGGGACAAAATCGGCTTTTCTGTCGTTAGGTGGTGCACACGCCCAGGAAATCTTGTGAAAAACGGCAGAAGTCTGTCACTTTTTCCCAAGAAGAAACTGGTCGAACCCGGCGGTTTTTTGTTGCAATGTACAGCGGTCTGTGTTAAAATTAACAATTGGTTAACACTTTCCTGTTTGACATGATAAAGTAGTCGAGCCACCGCCGGATACATCCCTGTTTCTGTACAGACGCATGCATTTGGCGGTTATTTGTAAGGATTGGAGTGGAGAACAAAGCAATGATCATGTGTGTGTTTCTGTTTGCCCTGTGGGTGCTGCTGAACGGCAGGGTCACGGTGGAGATCTGCCTGTTCGGCGTGGTGATCGCCGGGGCGGTGTACGCCTTCTGCGTGTACGCCCTGGGGTATCATCCCAGCCACGAGAGGCGGCTTCTGAAGCGGCTGGGCGGCTACGTGGTGTATGTGGCGGTGCTGATCTGGGAGATCATCAAGGCCAACCTGGCGGTGGTGAAGATCATCCTGGTGCCGCCCCACAGGTATCATCCCGCCATCGTGCGGCTGAAGATCCCCTTTGAGAAGAATATTTCCCGGGTCATCCTGAGCAATTCCATCACCCTGACGCCGGGGACCGTTACCATCGAGCAGAGCGGCGACGACTTTCTGGTGCTGTGTCTGGACAAGTCCAACGCCGACAGCATCCCCGACTGGAATCTGACGAGAATGCTGCGGAAAATGGAGGGCGAGGAATGGAACTGATCCAACAATGCTACAGCTACCTGTTCTGGGGTGTGCTGGCGGCGCTGGCGCTGTGCGTCATCGCGGTGCTGGTGTACATCCTGAAGGCCCGGCTGACGGTGGACCGCATCATCGGCATCAACCTGGTGGGCACGCTGGTGGTGATCGTCATCTGTGCGCTGACGTACATCCTGGGAGAGGACTATCTGGCGGACATCGCCGTGATCTACGTGGTCATGTCCTTCATCGCGGTGATGATGCTGTGCCGCATTTACATCAACCTGTATGACCGCAGGCGAAAGGAGAAGGAACATCATGATCGGTGAATGGATCCGTTTCGGCCTGTGCGCCGCGTTTCTGCTGGCGGGACTGTTCATTATGGTGGTGTCCATCATCGGATTGTACCGCTTTGACTTCGCCCTGCAGCGCATCCACGCCGCGGCGCTGGGCGACACGCTGAGTCTGCTGCTGTTTACCATCGGCATCCTGATCGCCGTGGGGTTCCATGCGGTGGTGTGGAAGCTGATATTGGTGCTGGTGCTGCAGTGGCTGACCTCGCCCCTGAGCAGCCATATGCTGAGTATGTTCGAATACCGCGCCGACGAGAATCTGGGCGAGCACCTGGATCTGAGCGACGCGGAGTATCACACGGAGGAGACCCAAGAGAAAGAGGAGGTGACCGCCCAATGATGACGTTTTTCCGTCTTGTTCTGCTGATCGGACTGATCGTGTGCGCCGCGGCTACGGCGCTGACCAGAAAGCCCATGCAGGCGGTCATCATCTACATGGCCTATTCGGTCATCATGTCGGTGATCTGGATCATGCTGGAGTCGCCGGATCTGGCCATTACGGAGGCGGCGGTGGGTGCGGGCATCACCAGCCTGCTGCTGTTTCTGACGCTGCGGCGGCTGAATCTCATCGACCGGGATGAGGAGCACCGCAAGCACGAGGAGGAATCCCTGCGGCAGCACGCCGCCCTGGAAGAGGCGCGGAGAGAGGAGGATGGCCATGAGTGAGAAGAGCTTCCTCCGCCGCTGGCTGGAGGGCCAGGTGGACTGGTCGGCCATGCTGGAGCAGGAAAAGAGCGTGAAGAAAGAGGCGGCCGCCCCCTATGAGCCCCGGTACGACGCCGATTCGGCGCGGGAATCCCTGGAGCGGGGACAGATCGCCTATACGGTGCTGGCCATTGTGGCGTGCATCGTGTTTGCCGTGTTCATGCTGCTGACGGTGGCCAACCTGCCCGGCTACGGCAGCGACAACGCCCCCACCGTCAACGAGGTGGCGGAGCGGTATGTGGAGAAGGGCACGGAGGAGACCGGCGCGGTGAACACCGTGGCGGGCATGATTTTGGACTATCGTGCCTTCGATACGCTGGGCGAATCCTTTGTGCTGTTTACCGCCATGTGCGCGGTGACCATGCTGATGAACGCGCCGGGCAAGCGCCGCGTCCGCAAGCTGGACTATGAGGTGCTGGACTACTATCAGGACCCCATCATCCGCACGGTGTGCAAATTCGTCATTCCCATCATTCTGGTGTTCGGCGTGTACATCCTGCTGAACGGCCACCTGTCCCCCGGCGGCGGCTTCTCCGGCGGCGCCATCATGGCCTCGGCCCTGATCATCTACGGCCTGGTGTGGGGCGGCGAGCGCGCCTCCAAAGCCATCCCCGCCAAGGTGCTGAAGATCATCGTGCTGTGCGCCCTGGGCTTCTACGCCTGCTCCAAGACGTACTCCTTCTTCACCGGCGCCAACCATCTGCACTCCATCATCTCTCCCGGCGTGCCGGGCCGCATCCTGTCCGCCGGACTGATCCTGCCGCTGAACGTGGCGGTGGGCTTCGTGGTGTGCTGCACCATGTATAGCTTTTACATGTATTTCCAAAGGGGGGAGCTGTGATGAACAACATGTTTACCCACCTGTCGGAAAATTACGAGGCATGCGTGGCGGTGATCCTGTTCGCCATCGGCATGTGCATGCTGCTGTTTGACAAGAATCTGCTGAAAAAGGTCATCGGGCTGGACATCATGGACAGCGGCACCTTCCTGCTGCTGGCGGACCGGGGGTATATCACCGGTCGGACGGTGCCTATCATCACCGACGGCGTGACGGATATGGCCAACTACATCAACCCCATCCCCGCCGGACTGGTGCTGACGGGCATCGTGGTGTCGGTCAGCGTGTCGGCGCTGATGCTGAGCCTGACCATCCGCATCTATAAGAAGTACCACACGCTGGATATGGACGCGCTGTATGTGATGATGTCCGACCGGCGGAAGGGAGGGCGCGTATGAATATCATACAGAACTTTCCCTTCTTCTCTATCATTCTGTGCCTGCTGTGCGCCGTCACCACCTTTGTGGCGGGCGATAAGTGGGGCCGTAGGCTGACCATCGGACTGCTGTCGGTGTCCATCGTGCTGCAGGGCTGCGTGCTGTGGTTCTGCGCCAGCAACAACACCAGCTACTCCTATATGATGGGCCACTTCCCTGCTCCCTGGGGCAACGAGATCGCCGCGGGGGTCATTGAGCCGCTGATGGCGCTGCTGTTCTCGGCGGTGATGCTGCTGAGCGTGCTGGGGGGCATGGACCACATTCTCAAAGACATCCCCGACAAGCGGCGGCACCTCTACTGGAGCATGGTGGATCTGACGCTGGTGTCCCTGCTGGCGCTGTCCTATACCAACGATATCTTCACGGGGTACGTGTTCATCGAGATCTGCACCATCGCCTCCTGCGCGCTGCTGTCGGCCCGGGACAACGGGCGGTCGCTGATCGCGTCGGCCCGGTATATGGTGTTTGCGCTGGTGGGCTCGGGATTGTTCCTGATCGGCGTGATCTACACGTATTCCATCACGGGCCATCTGCTGTTTCCGCAGCTGCATGAGACCATTGCGGCGCTGTGGACCGAGGGGACATATCGTTTCTCCATGACGGTGGCCATCGGGTTGATGACGGCAGGTCTTGCCATCAAGTCCGGCCTGTTCCCCTTCCACTTCTGGATGCCGGATACCTACGGACGGGCTACGCCGGCGTCCTCGGGTATTCTGTCGGGCGTGGTGTCCAAGGCGTATATTCTGCTGCTGATCAAGATCATCTACCGGGCGGTGGGCATTGAGGTGTTTGCCGCCAGCGGCATCCAGTCGGTGCTGCTGCTCTTCGGCATTGCCGGGATGATCGTGGGCTCTGTGTCGGCCATCCGCTCCAAGCGGCTGACCACCATGGTGGCGTATTCCTCCGCCGCCCAGATCGGCTATATCTACATGGGACTGGGCATGGGGACCCAGGCGGCGCTGCTGGCGGCGTTCCTGCACATCTTCTCCCACGCACTGACCAAGCCTATGCTGTTCCTGTCGGTATCCGGACTTCGGGATGTCTCCGGCGGGCGCAAGGATTTCCAGAGCCTGCAGGGGGCGGGGCACCGCAATGTGACGGCGGGCGTGCTGTTTACGGCGGGCGCTCTCAGCATGGTGGGCGTGCCGCTGTTCATCGGGTTTATCCCCAAGCTGCAGTTCGCCCAGGCGGCCTTCGCGCTGACGTGGGAGAAGTGGCCGGTGCTGCTGGCGCTGGCGGTGTCCACGCTGCTGAACGTGCTGTACTTCCTGTATACGGCCATGGTGCTGTGGCTGCCCCAGCGAGAGGGCAGCAGCTACGCCGTGCAGCAGCAGGTGTGGTACAAGGCCATCCCGGCGGTGGTGCTGCTGGCCATCGGCCTTGTCATCGGTATCCACTCCGCGCCGCTGACGGCGCTGCTGCAGCAGGGCTTCGGCCTGTTCTGCCAATATTAAGGAAAGGAGCGGACTGTATCGTATGTTGTATTGGATCCTTCTGCTGCCCTTCCTGTTGGGGATCGGCTGCGCCTTCTGCAAGGGGGAGAACGCCCGGCGGCTGACGCCGGTGCTGGCGGCGGCACAGACGGTGCTGACGGCGCTGGTGATCTACGCCGCGGTGTCCGGCAGGGACTGGGCCACCAATGTGGTATATCTCACCGAATCGCTGACCTTCTCGCTGAAGATGGACGGCGTGGCGGCGGTGTTTACGGTGGTGACGGCGGTGTGCTGGCTGCTGACCATCCCCTATGCCGCCGTGTACATGCCCCACAGCGGCGGAGAGCCCCGGTTCTACGTGTTCCTGTTCACCACCGAGGCGGTGCTGCTGGGCACCGCGCTGGCGGCAGACATGGTGACGCTGTACCTGTTCTATGAGCTGACCACGTTGTGCAGCGCGCCGCTGGTGCTGCACGAGCTGAAGAAAAAGGCCATCATCGGCGCGTACAAGTACCTGTTCTACTCGGTGGGCGGCGCGTTCGTGGCGCTGTTCGGCGTGGTGGTGCTGTACTTCCACTGCGGTTCCCTCTCCTTCGTGGCGGGGGGCACCATGACGGAGGCCACGCCGCTGACACTTGCGGCGGTGTTCTGCATGATTCTGGGCTTTGGCGCCAAGGCGGGGTTGTTCCCGCTGCACAACTGGCTGCCCAGCGCCCACCCGGCGGCTCCGGCTCCGGCGTCGGCGCTCCTCAGCGGTCTGATCGCCAAGGCGGGCGTCATCGCCGTGCTGCGCACCATCTTCTTTACCGCGGGGGCGGGGCTCCTGCGGGGGACGTGGGTGCAGACGGTGTGTCTGATCCTGGTGCTGATCTCCATTTTCATGGGCTCCTTCATGGGATGCCTGGAAAAGGAGCTGAAGAAGCGGCTGGCGTATTCCAGTATTTCCCAGATCTCCTATGTGCTGCTGGGCCTGTTTATCCTGTCGCCTGACGGGTTTACCGGCTCCATGCTGCAGCTGTTCTTCCACGCGGCGGCCAAGATCGCCATCTTCCAGTGCGCCGGCTCCATTATCCTGCTGGCCCACAAAACGCGGGTGGACGAGCTGCGGGGACTGGGACGGCGGATGCCGGTGACGTTTATCTGCTTCGCGCTGGTTTCCCTGTCGCTGGTGGGTATCCCGCCCTTCGGCGGGTTCCACAGCAAGTGGTATCTGGCAACGGCGGCGCTGGAAGCGCTGCCGGGCGCGCTGGGGTATCTGGTGCCGGTGACGCTGATTTTGTCGGCGCTGTTCACCGCCGGATACCTGTTCCCGCCGGTGATCTCCGCTTTCTTCCCCGGCCATGATACCGAGGGACTGGACCTGTCCCCCATCAGGGAGCCGCTGGGCATCACCGTTCCGCTGGTGATCTTCGCGGCCATCTGCGCCTTGATGGGTCTGTTCCCCAACGGCGTACTGTCGGTGATGGAGTCCATCGCCGGGGCCATCGCGTAAGGGAGGTGCTGCTATGAATGGAATTTTGCTTTGTCTGCCGGTGTTCCTGCCCATCGTGGCGGGGCTGGCGGCCTACTTCATCCCCTTCCGCACTGACCGGGGGCGGCACACCCTGTACGCTGTCATCATCGGGGCCACCACCATTCTGGCGTGGCTGGCGATTCTGCAATGTGACGGCTCCAGCTTCACGTTCCTGCGGTTCACCGACTCGCTGCACTTCACCCTGCGGATGGACGGGGCGGCGAAGCTGTTCGCGGGGCTTTCGGCCTCGCTGTGGCCCTTTACCATGGTGTACGCATGGGACTACATGAAGCACGAGGGCCACAAGCCCATGTTCTGGGCCTTCTTCACGGCATCCTTCGGCGTGACGCTGGGCATCGCCTTCGCCGCCAATATGATGACCATGTACCTGTTCTATGAGCTGCTGACGCTGGCGACGATCCCGCTGGTGATGCACGCCATGACCAAACAGGCCATCCACGCGGGCGTAAAATACGCCGCCTACTCCATCGCGGGCGCGGCGCTGGCCTTTATCGGCATGGTGTTCCTGATCGTCAACGACGCCCAGGAGTTCGTTCCCGGCGGCCATCTGGCGGAGTACAGCGGCAATATGACGCTGCTGCTGAGCGTGTTCGTGCTGGCCTTTGTGGGCTGCGGCGTCAAGGCCGCCATCTGGCCCATGCACAGCTGGCTCATCAGCGCCGCCGTGGCGCCCACGCCGGTGACGGCGCTGCTGCACGCGGTGGCGGTGGTCAAGGCGGGCGCCTTTGCCTGCATCCGGCTGACCTACTATGCCTTTGGTGTGGACATTCTCTACGGCACGTGGGGACAGTACACCGTCATGGCCCTGGCCATGATCACGGTGGTGTTCGGCTCCGCCATGGCGCTGAAGCAGCGGCATTTCAAGCGGCGGCTGGCCTATTCCACCGTGTCCAACCTCAGCTACATCCTGCTGGCTGTGGCCTTTATGAACGCCATCGGCGTGGTGGCCGCGTTCCTGCATCTGATCGTCCACTCGGTGGTGAAGATCATGGCCTTCTTCTGCGCCGGCAGCGTGCTGCACTACGCCCACCGGGAGTATGTCAGCGAGCTGGAGGGGCTGGGACGGCGGATGCCGCTGACCTTTGCCTGCTTCACGGCAGCGGCCTGTGCGCTGACGGGCATCCCGCCCTTCAACGGGTTCGTCAGCAAGTGGTATATTGGCCTGGCGGCGGTGAGCGGCGGGAGTGTGGCCTCCTATCTGGGGTTCATCGCTATCCTGATCTCCGCGCTGCTGACGGCTATCTATATGTTCCAGGTGGTGGTGAAGGCCTGGTTCCCCACGGAGGGGACGGTGCTTCCCACTCCCGAGAGCGCCCATGAGGCGGGGCCCTTCATGATCGTGCCCATGCTGATTTTGGCGGCGCTGTGTCTGCTGATGGGCCTGTTCCCGGAGGTATTGCTTGATGTGATCGGAAAGGCGGTGATGCTGTGATGACAACGATCATGCTGTTGGCCGTCGTGCTGCTGCCGGTGCTGGCGGCGCTGGTCATCGCGGTGCTGCCGGACCGCCACGACGGCGGGAAGCGGCTGGGTTCGCTGGCCATCGTATTCACGCTGCTGACGCTGCTGGCCATGGTATACGTGGCCGCCACGGCGGACGGCATCACCGTCACCGTGCCGGTGATGCGCCTGAGCTTCTGGACCGGAGGGTTCCAGAAGCTGTACGGCATCGTGGTGTGCTTTATGTGGTTCGTCTCGGCGCTGCTGAGTCCCCAGTATTTTGATGGACACCACCATCTGAAGCGGTATTATTTCTTCTTCCTCATCTGCCTGGGCTTCACGGCGGGGGTGTTCCTGTCCGCCGACCTGTACACCACCTTCCTGTTCTTCGAGCTGATGTCCCTGAGTTCCTATGTGTGGGTGGTGCAGGAGGAGACGCCGGACGCCATGGACGCCGGCAAGACGTACCTGACCATTGCGGTGCTGGGCGGCCTGGTGACGTTGATGGGCCTGTTTTTGCTGTACACCGCCACGGGGACGCTGGTGATCGCAGAGCTCCACAACGCCGTGGCCGCCATGGAGCGGGGACGGCTGTGGGCCGCCGCGCTGTGCATCCTGTTCGGCTTCGCCGCCAAGGCGGGTCTGTTCTCGGTGCACATCTGGCTGCCCAAGGCACACCCGGTGGCGCCGGCTCCGGCCTCCGCCCTGCTGAGCGGCGTGCTGACCAAGGCCGGTATCTTCGGCGTCCTGCTGCTGACGGGCCAGGTACTGACGGGGGACCACGACTGGGGGATGCTGCTGCTGGTGCTGGGGGCCATCACCATGGTGCTGGGCGCGGTGCTGGCGGTGTTCTCCACCAATCTGAAGTACATCCTGGCCTGCTCGTCCCTGTCCCAGATCGGGTTTATCACGGTGGGAGCGTCCATGATCTGCCTGCTGGGTGAGCACAACGCACTGGCCGCCAACGGCACGGTGCTGTACATGATGAACCACTCGCTGGTGAAGCTGGCGCTGTTCCTGTTCGCCGGCGTGGTGTACTACAACACCCACGCCCTGGATCTGAACGACATCAAGGGCTTTGGCCGGGGCAAGCCGCTGCTGCACGTGCTGTTCCTGTGCGGGGCCTGTTCGCTGGCGGGTATTCCGGGGTTCCTGGGATACCTGAGCAAGACGCTGGTGCATGAGGCGCTGGTGGAATACGCCCACATGAGCGGCATGACCCTCATCACGGTGGTGGAGTGGCTGTTCCTGTTCTCCGGCGGACTGACGGCGGCGTATCTGACGAAGATCTATGTGGCCATCTTCTGGCAGAAGGGCAAGGAGACCGGCAAGCGGTGGGGTAAGCCGGCGTCGGTGATCGCTCTGTGTCTGGCGGCGGTGGCGCTGCCGGTGCTGGGGGTGACGCCCCACGCCATCGCCGAGAAGATCAGCGGCACGACGCTGGACTTTACCGGCGGACACGCCTTTGATCACGCCATCCACTACTTCGCGTGGACGAATCTGAAGGGCGTGGTGATCTCGCTGGCCATCGGCATGGTGGTGTACTTCCTGTTCATCCGCACGGTGCTGATGACGAAGGAGGGCGTCTATCTGAGCCGCTGGCCCAAGTGGCTGAGCCTGGAGGACAGCGTCTATAAGCCCTTCTTCCGGGCGCTGTTCGCGGTGGTGGGCGTGGTGTGCCGCCTCGCCTGCGACGCCTTTGACGTGGTGGTGCTGGGGGTGCAACGGGTGCTGCTGCGGTATAGTAAGGAAAAAGAGGTGCAGTCCTACTCCCCGCTGGTGCAGGCCATTGCGCGGCAGAGCGGCGACGAGGCCGCACAGAAGGCCGCCGACCGGCTGGAGACCAAGCAGGATCTGCTGGACCGCATGACCCACAGTCTGTCCTTCGGACTGCTGATGACGTGTCTGGGACTGTGCGTGGTGCTGACGGTGGTGATCTGCCACGTCTTTTAAACTGGCATGAAATCTTCGATTTCATTGCCAAGGGAGATGCGGTCGGCTGCGCGCACCCGTTGGGTGCACTGGCGACCGAGAAGAATTTTTCTGACGCGCATGTCGTCAGAAAAATGATTTGATGATTTCACGCCGTGCGCGGCGTGAACTCTGCGAGGCTTTTTGGGCCGGGTTGCGAACTCTGCGAGGCTTTTTGGCAGGGCCGCCGCTCTTGGGGACAGGGGCGGCGGCTTGTTTTGCTTGCATTGGGGGGCGTTGTGTGGTATGCTGGCGGGGAAAAGAAAAACAAAAGGAGGCATCTCGGATGAGTGAAAAAAGCAAGCTGAGCAAGGCGCTGCTGTATGCGCCGGAGAATGGCTATGACCGGCTGGCGGAGGGCGAAAAGGCCGCCATGCACGACTACTGCGAGGCGTACAAGGACTTTCTGAACCACGGAAAGACGGAGCGGCTGTGCGTGGAGTACTGCATTGAGCTGGCGAAGGCCCACGGGTTTGTGGAGTTCGTGCCGGGTATGGCGCTGAAGACCGGGGACAAGGTGTACTGCAACAACCGGGGGAAGGGCATCATGCTGGCGGTGATCGGCAAGGCGTCGCTGAGCCAGGGTGCCAACATCGCCGCCGCCCACACCGACGCGCCCCGCCTTGACCTGAAGCCCCGGCCGCTGTATGAGGAGGCGGAGATGGCCTATCTGAAGACCCACCACTACGGCGGCATCCGGAAGTACCAGTGGGTGACCATCCCGCTGGAGCTGCACGGCGTGGTGACGCTGGCGGATGGGACGGTGCTGCCGGTCCACATCGGCGACAAGCCGGAGGATCCCCAGTTCATCATCAACGACCTGCTGCCCCATCTGGGTCGGGAGCAGGGGAAGAAGCCGCTGAACGAGGCCATTCCCAGCGAGAGTCTGAACATTCTCATCGGCTCGGAGCCCATTGCGGATCAGGAGGAGAAGGCCCGGTTCAAGCTGGCGGTGATGCAGCTGCTGCACGAGAAGTACGGCATGGTGGAGGAGGACTTTATCTCCGCCGAGCTGGAGGCTGTGCCTGCCGGGCAGGCACGGGACATCGGGTTTGACCGCAGCTTTATCGCCAGCTACGGCCACGACGACCGGGTGTGCGCCTATGCGGAGCTGGCGGGCCTGTTCGACGCGGTGGCGCCCCAGCGGACGGCTGTGTGCATCTTTGCCGACAAGGAGGAGATCGGCAGCGAGGGCGTGTCGGGCATGCTGTCCGCGGCCTTTGACAAGTTCATGGGCGAGCTGTGCGACAGCCAAGGCGTGCTGCTGCGGGACTGCTTTGCCAAGTCATTCTGCGTCAGCGCCGACGTGACGGCGGCCTATGACCCCAACTTTGCCGAGGTATATGACAAGCGGAACTCCGCGTTCATCAACTACGGCGTGGGCCTGTGCAAGTACACCGGGGCGGGCGGCAAGTCCGGCGCCTCCGACGCCAGCGCTGAGGTGGTGGGCAAGCTGCGGCGGCTGCTGAACGAGGAAAAGGTGTTCTGGCAGATGGCGGAGCTGGGCAAGACCGACGCCGGCGGCGGCGGCACCGTGGCCAAGTTCATGGCCCAGCGGAACATCGACACCATCGACGCGGGCGTGCCGGTGCTGAGCATGCACGCGCCCTATGAGACGGTGGCAAAGCTGGACTGCTACATGACGTACCGGTGCATGAAGGCGGTATTTGAAAAGGCATAAATTCGAGCAAAAAAATGCTGCCCCCGCTTTGCGGGGGCAGCGTTTTTGTTATTCAGGCGAAGACCAGCTGCACCAAGAGCATGTAGACCACGGTGCCGGCGCCGATGGAGAGGAGGACGCTGCGCTTCCAGAGGTGGAGGGCGGTAACCACGGCCAGGGCGATGAGCTCCGGCAAGCCGTGGGGGGCGGCGGCCACGTCCACGTTCCGCAGGCAGTACACCACCAGAAGGCCCATCATGGCGGCGGGCAGGGTGCGGCCCAGGTACTCCACCACCTTGGGGATGGGCTTGTTGTCGGGGAACAGAAGGAAGGGCAGGAAACGGGTCACGATGGTGCCCAGAGCGACGGCGGCCACGATGATGAGGGCCTGTGTGGTTGTCAGTGTCATAGCTTCTTCCTCCCGATCAGCAATACGATCAGCACCAGCACCATGGCGGGGATGACCAGGTTGTCCGCGCCGAAGACGGCCAGGGCGGCGGCGGTGCAGACAAGGCCGATGATGCCGCTGGCGCGGTTCTGGGGATCTCGCACCTGCTCGATGAACAGGACGACGAAGAGACCCGTCAGGGCGAAGTCCAGGCCGGTGGTATCGAAGGTGATGAACTGGCCGGCCACGGCGCCCAGGACGGAGCCGGCGGCCCAGTAGCCGTAGTTCAGGAGGGATACGGCCAGGTAGAAGTCCTTTCGTGGCACGTCGGCGGGGGGCTCGACGGAGGAGACGATGGAGAAGGTCTCGTCACTGAGGGTGTAGATGAGGGGCAGCTTGGCGGCACCCAGGCCCCGGTATCTGCCCAGCATGGACACGCCGTAGAAGAGATGGCGGGCGTTGACCATCAGGCTCATGAGAAAGGCCTGGAGGGGGTCAAAGGCGGTGGTCAGCAGGGTGATGGCTACGAACTGCATGCTGCCGCAGTAGGCCAGGCAGCACATGAGCAGGACCCAGGGCACGCCGTAGCCCTTGGTCTGCATCAGCACGCCGTAGGCGACACCCAGGACCAGGTAGCCGGTCAGGACGGGGACGGTGCCAGGAAAGGCGGCGCGGACGGCGGCAAGGGCGGGATGGGATCTCTTTTCCAATGGCGGCACCTCCGGAGAAAAAATGTGGGAAAGTGGGATTATTATATAGAATATAGGGGAAAAACGCAAGGGGGCGGCGCAAAAAACGCTCCCCGGGGTGGGGAGCGTTTTTTCATGGGGAATCGGTTTCGGCAGAGGTTTTTGGGTCACGAAACCGGAATGGGGTTGGGTTTATTCGGGAACGACGGTGTACCAAGTGTCGGAGCCGTGGGCCTCGGAAACGACCGTGTAGCCGGGGGCGACGAAGTTGGTGCCAGCGCCCTCAGCTTTGCAGTCGGCTGGGTTGAAGTTCACGAAGGTGCCGCCCTTGACGGTGATCTTGGCGGTGCCATTCTTATAAGCGGAGTCAATGCAATTCAGCATATAGCCATAGCCGTAAGGGGCACCGAAAGGAATCACTTCAAAGTGGCCACCATTGATAATCAGATGACCTTTCTCCACCTGAGCCACCGTACCACCGCAGTAATAAGTGCCGCCATTGATGGTCAGAGTAGCACCATCTGTAACGTCAATTCCATAAGTGCTGTAAGGACCGTCTTCATCAACAGCATCAGTACACTGGATACCACCGTTTGCATTGGCATTGATGGTGGTATCGGCCTGCACAAACAAGGCACAGAAGTTTTTACTGCTCATGAGTTCGCCATTAGAAACAATCTTTGCATTCAGATCCAAAGTCGTGGGATTCATAATCGTCAAACGATCATCAACTGTGGTCTTCGTAGCATCGGCAATAATGTCCTTGCTGACAGCAACAGTGCCACCCTTGGCAAATGCAGAAAGTGCTTCGTCACGGTTGGTAGCGTTTGCGTCATAATCCTTACCGAAGCTATCGTACTCAACAGTATCCTGAGTGGCGTAAACGGTGATGGTGATGCCGTCCAGGGTCAGGTTCTGGTAGTCGTTGCCGGCAGTAGTCTTCATGACACCCTTGATGTAATATACCTCGCTGGTTTCAGTCTTTCCCAGATTGCCGACGAAGTCTTCAATCGCGACCGCATCTGCGGTTTCATCGGTGCTTGTTACAACATAAAAGTCGATCACGTCCAACAGGCTCACGCCGTCCTTGGCGGTATTAACCACCTTGCCGTTGACGACGCTGTCCTTGTTGATCTCGGCCTTCCACTTCAGCGCCAGATTGCCGTTGTTGGCAATTCTGAAGCCCTCAGTCAGATAGCGGACGCCCGGCTCCCAGAGAAGCTGTTCGCTTCCCGCACCAGCAGCTTTTGTGAAGTTCAGCTTCTCAACATGGTCAGTGCTGTCTACGCCAACAATGTCCACGTCCAGATTACCGGACACGATCTGATTCACGCCGGTGCTGGCGGTGTCGGTGAACCACGCGAAGGTGGAGCCGATGAGCATGACCAGGCACAGGCAGATGGCCAGAATGCTGGTCAGCAATGCGCGCTTTGTCGCTTTTTTGTTTGACATTATTTCATGTCCTCCCCAGTTTTAGAATATTTGCCGGAAGATCAGAGCGTGTCCGGTCCGGCATCGCCCGGAGACGCCCGCGTATTGCCTGGCCCCCGTTGTCCGACAGGGCAGGCAGCGCTGCTGCCAGCTCTGCCTGCCCATCAGGGGAGGTCAGACGCATCAGACCGCGGCGGCCTCTGTTCCGCCGCGATCGTCATGCCGTGTGGAGGCCCGCTGCCCGTCCAGAAGCGGAGGGCTGTTTTGTGCTTTCGAATAGGAAAGAAAGCACAAAACCCGCAAGCGGGTTTTGCGTATGAGGCTGCGCAGAAGGGCTGCACAGCCGA
The DNA here is from genome assembly GCA_934597585.1 of uncultured Oscillospiraceae bacterium. Taxonomy (GTDB): domain Bacteria; phylum Bacillota; class Clostridia; order Oscillospirales; family Oscillospiraceae; genus Vescimonas. The sequence goes on along the minus strand of CAKTSA010000004.1, from coordinate 48,761 downwards.
AGTTTCGTAATTATTTTAGCACACTGGGCAACAATTGCAACTATTTTTTGCCATTTTTCACGGTTTTGTGCTCTTTTCCAAAGGTCATCCAATCTTCTTTGTCATTTTTCACGAAAATAACCAGAAGAGCGGTCCGTTGACAAGCAGAGGCGGGACTGGTACAATGGGGGCACATCAGGACAAAGGTAGGTCGATGATCATGAGCGATACCATATTTGACAAGAAGCCCAGCGAGTGCCGCTATTCCTTCATGCAGCACAGGGAGTGCGAGTTCTTTCCCTGCCACGCCACCAGCCACCCGGAGGATTTCAACTGTCTGTTCTGCTACTGCCCGCTGTACGCGCTGGGCAGCCGGTGCGGCGGCAACTTCAAATGGCTGGACAACGGCATCAAGGACTGCTCCGCCTGCATGCTGCCCCACGGACGGGGGAGCTATGAGTACATCACGGGGAAGTTCCCGCTGGTGTCGGCGTTGGCGAAGAGGAACCGGTGAAAAAGAAGTGCTTCCTATCGGGAAGCACTTCTTTTTTGTTTAACCCATGTCCCACAGGGGGCCGTATTGGCCCAGACGGGTGTTCATGTCATCTCTGGCGCTGTCGCTGAGGGTCAGGTACCGTCCGGCGGCCAGATCGTTGAAGATGCCGCAGTCGGCACAGTAGTCGACGCGCCTGCCGCTGCCGTCGGTGAGGTGCACCCCCCAGCAGTCTGTTAGGCCGTCCTGCCAGTCCTTGGCCTTCAAGCACCGGTCCACCGCGGCGGCGTCCCGGGTGGAGAGCCGGCTCTCCTGTCCCTTCATCGTCACGGTCCATTCGGTGCTTCCGCAGCCCGCCAGCGCGAAAACGCACAGTGCGGTCAGCAGCAGAGCGATCAGCTTTTTCATGGCGTTACCTCCGTCAGAGAGGGCGGTTTACTCCTCTGTGGGCATTTTCCAGGCGGTCAGGTCGGTGTGCAGGAGCTGGTGGGAGCGGTGGCTGAGGGGCTTGTGGAAGTACTGGTTGTACATGGCCTGCACGTCGGGATTCTCGTGGGAGAAGCGGAGGGCGGCGTTCTTGTCCAGGTTCCACAGGATGTCGCCCCGAGGACCGGCCAGCTCTACGCCGTCCCGGATGGGCTGTCCGCCGCCGCCTACGCAGCCGCCGGGACAGGCCATGACCTCCACAAAGTCGTAGCTGGCCTTGCCGTCACGCAGGGCGTTCATCAGCCTGCGGGTGTTGCCCAGGCCGCTGACCACCGCCACACGGACGCGGCCCGCGCCGGGGATGTCGAAGGTGGCCTCCTTCCAGCCATCCATGCCCCGGACGCCGGTGAAGGCGTCGGGGTCGGGGTTGTGGCCGGTGACCAGGAAGTAGGCGCTGCGGAGCGCGGCGTCCATGACGCCGCCGGTGGCGCCGAAGACCACCGCCGCACCGGTGCCGGTGCCCAGGGGGCTGTCGAAGGGGGTCTCCTCCATGACGGCGGGGTTGATCTGCTCACCCCGCAGCATGCGGACAAACTCGCGGGTGGTCAGCACCACGTCCACGTCCGGGTCGCCGCAGGCGTTGTTGAGGTTGGGGATAGCCCGCTCCGCCTTTTTGGCGGTGCAGGGCATGATGGACACCACGCAGATGTTGTGGGGGTCCACGCCGATCTTCTCGGCAAAGTAGCTCTTGACCACCGCGCCGAACATGGCCTGGGGGGATTTGGCGGTGGAGAGATTGGTGGTGTACTCGGGGAACTGGCCCTTGACGAACCGCACCCAGCCGGGGCAGCAGGAGGTGAACATGGGCCACTTATACTGGTCATGATGGGTGAAGCGCTGCAGGAACTCGCTGCCCTCCTCCATGATGGTCAGGTCGGCGGCAAAGTCGGTGTCAAACACGTAGTCGAAGCCGATCTCCTTCAGGGCCGTCACCATCCGCTGGGCGGTGGCGAACTTGGGGTCCAGATGGTAGTACTCGGCCCAGGCGGCGCGGACGGCGGGAGCCACCTGCACCACGGTGATCCTGTTGGGATCGGCCAGGGCGTCCCAGACCTTGCCGGTGTCGTCGTGCTCCTGCAGGGCGCCCACGGGACAGTGGGTGACGCACTGGCCGCAGAAGGTACAGTCGGACTCGCCCAGGGTGCGGAAGCGGCCCACGCCCACGGTGGTGCGGGTACCGGTGCCCACCACGTCCCAGATGTTCATGCCCTGGATCTTCTCGCACACCTGGATGCAGCGCATGCAGCGGATGCAGCGGTTCTCGATGCGCACCACGGGGTTGGAGAAGTCGGTGGGGATGTTTTTCAGGTCCTTGATGTAGTGGTCGCCCAGGAGATTATAGTCGTTGCACAGGGTCTGCAGCTTGCAGCTGCCGCTGCGGGTGCACTTGGTGCAGCAGATCTCATGCTGGCTGAGGATCAGCCGCAGGTTCACGCGCCGTGCCTCACGGACGCGGGGCGAGTTGGTGTGGACCACCATGCCCTCCACCACGGCGTTGTCGCAGGAGGGGACGAGACGGGCGTGGCCCTCTACCTCCACCATGCAGATGCGGCAGGCGGCGATCTCGTTGATGCCCTTGAGATAGCACAGGGTGGGGATGCTGATATTGGCGCTCTTGGCGGCCTCCAGGATGGTGGTGCCCTCCGGCACGGAGATGGTTTTCTTGTCGATGGTCAACGTTACCATTTGCTGTTCCGACCTCCTCTGAATATCCCGTATCCGTAGTGGTCGCAGCGCAGGCAGCGGGACGCCTCGGTGCAGGCGCCCTCCCAGGTGAGACCACATTCGATGTCTTCAAAGTCGTTCTTCCGCTGGGCGGCCTCCCGCTCGGTGGTGTTGATGCGGCCGTGGGGCGGCGAGTTGTTCAGCTTGGGCGCCGGGATGTCGAGCTCCACGGTAATATCATGATGGAAGCCCAGATGCTCATCGATATTGGCTGCCGCCACCTTACCGGCAGCGATGGCGCGAATGGCGCTGGCCGGGCCGGTGACGCAGTCGCCTCCGGCGAACACATTATTCATATTGCCCACCTGGCTGGAGCTGGCGGCCACAAAGGTGCCCCGCTTGATGGGCACGCCGGACTGCTCGAACCCGGCGATCTCGATGCCCTGGCCGATGGCCACCACGATGACGTCCGCCTCTACGCGGACCTCCGGCAGGTCGGCCTTCTCCGGACGGGGACGGCCGGTCTTGTCGGCCTCGCCGGGGATCTGGGGCTGGACCCAGAGGGCCACGGCCTCGTCGTTCTCGTTGGCTTCGATGCGGACGGGGGCCATGAGGGTCAGCATCTCCGCACCCTCGGCCATGGCGCCGGTGACCTCGTCGGGCAGGGCGGTCATATCCTCGATGCGGCGGCGGTAGACGCAGGAGACCTTCTCGGCCCCCAGGCGGATGGAGCTGCGGGTCACGTCCATTGCCACGTTGCCGCCGCCGATGACCACCACGTGCTTGCCGGTGAAGTCGGGCATGTCGCCGTCGCCGATGCCGCGGAGCATCTCCACGGCAGACATGACGTTCTTGCTGTGCTCGCCGGGGATGCCGGCGCCCTTGCCCTGGTGGGCGCCGATGGCGATATAGAGGCAGTCGTACTCCTGCTGGAGCTGCTCGAAGGTGATCTCCTTGCCCACGGTCACGTCGGTGTGGACCTCGATGCCCAGGGAGAGGATGGAGGCGATCTCCGCGTCCAGCTTTTCCCGGGGGAAGCGGTAGCTGGGGATGCCATAGCGCAGCATGCCGCCCAGCTGGTGGCGCTCCTCAAAGATGACCACCTTGTGGCCCATCAGGGCCAGATAGTAGGCGCAGCTGAGGCCGCTGGGGCCGCCGCCGATGACGGCCACGGTCTTTCCCGTGGCGGGGGCGCACTCCGGCTGGGGCACGTCGCCGGCGTTGTCCACGGCGTAGCGCTTCAGGCCGCGGATGTTCAGGGGCGCGTCGATCATGTCGCGGCGGCAGCGGGCCTCGCAGGGGTGCTCGCAGATATAGGCGCAGGAGGCGGGCATGGGGTTATCCTTGCGGATGAGGCGCACGGCGTCGGCGCAGCGGCCCTCGCCCACCAGGGCCATGTAGCCGGGGACGTCCACGCCGGCGGGGCACAGCGCCACGCAGGGCACCGGCAGAGCAAGGCTGGCCAGGCACCGGTGGTGCTGGATATGCTCGATGTAGTCGTCCCGGAAGCCCTCCAGGCCGTCCACCACCAGACGGGCGGCGTCGCGGCCGATGGCGCAGTCGGCGGTGTTGACGATGCTGCGGGCGGTTTTTTCGATGATGGCCAGGGTGGACATGTCCGCCTGGCCGTCCAGCACCATCTCGATGAGCTTGGTCAGCTGGCCCAGTCCGATACGGCAGGGGACGCATTTGCCGCAGGTCTGGGCATGGCACAGCTGCAAAAAGGTCAGCGACATGTCCACCGGGCACAGGCCGGGAGGGGACGCCGCGATGCGGCGCTCAACGTCGCGGTAAAGGTTATCCACCACAGTCTGCGCTTTGCTGGGGGTCTTGATGTCAAGTCTGCTCAAAGGGTGGTCACTCCTTTCCTCTCTGACGCCCCGCAAAAATGGATACAGGGCGGTATATTACCACATAGTATGGCACAATTTTTATCGCTCGTCAACATTTTTCGCCAAAATTTTATTTTCAGGAAACAAAACTCACCATGGCGGGGCATATCCCAGGGGGGGTGTCCCGTCAAAAGGGAGAAATCCGCCGGAGGGGCGTTTTTTGTGGAAAAAGCAGTTTACATTTGCCGCCCGGTGCGTATAAAATAGGAGCAATGAATATACGCACCCGAGGAGGTTATCAACTATGATCCAACTGACGAACCACGGCATGTATCTGGTGGGCGGCGTGCCCTGTGAGGAGGCGGCCGTCTCTCCGGCGGAGGCCCGGCAGGGCACCATGGCGTGGCGCATCCTGCAAGGCCACAATGTATCCGGCGACCCCGAGAAGCTGCAGATCCGGTTTGACGCCATGGTGTCCCACGACATTACCTATGTGGGCATCATCCAGCAGGCCCGGGCCAGCGGCATGAAGGAGTTCCCTATCCCCTACGCCCTGACCAACTGCCACAACAGCCTGTGCGCCGTGGGCGGCACCATCAACGAGGACGACCACGTATTCGGCCTGTCCGCCGCCAAAAAGTACGGCGGCATCTACGTACCCGCCAACCAGAGCGTCATCCACTCCTACGCCCGGGAGCAGATGGCCAAGTGCGGCGCCATGATCCTGGGGTCCGACTCCCACACCCGCTATGGCGCATTGGGCACCATGGCCGTGGGCGAGGGCGGCCCGGAGCTGGCCAAGCAGCTGCTGAAGAACACCTGGGACGCCCCCTTGCCGGAGGTGGTCATGGTGTACCTCACCGGCAAGCCCCGGCGGGGCATCGGCCCCCACGACGTGGCCATCGCCCTGGTGAAGGCCACCTTCGAGAGCGGCTTTGTGAATAATAAGGTATTGGAGTTCGTGGGCCCCGGCATCCGTGAGCTGCCCATCGACTTCCGCAACGGCGTGGACGTGATGACCACCGAGACCACCTGCCTTTCCTCCATCTGGGAGACGGACGAGGAGACACAGGGCTTCTACGCCGCCCATCAGCGGCCGGGGGACTACGCGCCGCTGCACCCGGCGGAGGTGGCCTATTATGACCGGATGATCACCATCGATTTGAGTAAGATCGAGTCCATGATTGCCCTGCCCTTCCACCCCTCCAACGCGTGGACGATCCACGAATTTCTGGAGAATGCCCAGGAGCTGCTGGCCAAGGTGGAGGCCGACGCCGCCAAGCGCTTCCCCAAGACCCACCCCCATCTCACCGACAAGATCCACGACGGCGGCGTGTGGGCCGATCAGGGCGTCATCGCCGGCTGCGCCGGCGGATTGTTTGACAATATCACCGAGGCGGCGGACATTCTGAAAGGCGGCAGCACCGGCAACGGCGCGTTTACGCTGGACGTATACCCCACTTCCGTGCCTGTGTCGCTGGAGCTGACCCGGGACGGCGTGACGGCGGATCTGCTGACCACCGGCGCGGTCATCAAACCCAGCTTCTGCGGCCCCTGCTTCGGCGCAGGGGACGTGCCCGCCAACAACGGGCTGAGCCTGCGGCACACCACCCGCAACTTCCCCAACCGGGAGGGCTCCAAGCCCGGCGAGGGACAGTTTGCCGCCGTGTGTCTGATGGACGCCCGCTCCATCGCCGCCACTGCCGCCAACGGCGGACGCATCACCGCCGCCACCGACGTGGACTATGCGCCGGTGCACCGGGACTATCACTTCGATAAATCCGTGTACGACAACCGGCTGTACTACGGCTTCGGCAAGGCCGATCCCAGCGTGGAGCTGGTGATGGGCCCCAACATCACCGACTGGCCCAAGATGTACGATCTCACCGAGAATCTGCTGGTAGAGCTGGCGGCGGTGATCCACGATCCCGTTACCACCACCGACGAGCTGATCCCCTCCGGCGAGACTTCCTCCTACCGCTCCAACCCCCTGCGTCTGGCGGAGTTCACCCTCAGCCGCCGGGTGCCGGAGTATGTGCCCCATGCCAAGGAGGTGGCGGCACAGGAGGCCCAGCGCCGCGCAGGCGACGTGCCCGCCCACATTCTGGAGGTACTGGGCAAGGTGGGCGACGCCAAGGCACTGGCCGCCAACACTCAGTTCGGCTCCTGCGTGTTCGCCAACAAGCCCGGCGACGGCTCCGCCCGTGAGCAGGCGGCCTCCTGCCAGAAGGTGCTGGGTGGCTTCGCCAACATCTGCTACGAGTTCGCCACCAAGCGCTATCGCAGCAACTGCATCAACTGGGGCATCCTGCCCTTCACGCTGGACAAGGACGCCGCCTTTGATTACGAGCCCGGCGACTGCGTGTTCGTCCCCGGTATCCGCAAGGCCATTGAGGAGGGCCGGGAGGATATCCCCGCCCAGGTGATCCGCCGGGACGGCTGCGTCCACGACCTGCTGCTGCACGTCCGGGGCCTGACCGCCGACGAGAAGGAGATCCTGCTGGACGGCTGCCTGATGAATTATTACGCCAAGCGGATCTGAGCGCATGGCTGCCGGTGGTTTGTAGGGGCCGATGCCTACATCGGCCCGCCGTTTCACCGGAAATGCCATCGTATACTATGCGTGGCGACGGGGTCATTGGCCCCCTCTGAGAGGGGGCTGTCGAGCGAAGCGAGACTGGGGGAGAGCATAAAACCCTCAGATTCTCTCCCTCCGTCATGACCTTCGGTCATGCCACCTCCCTCACAGAGGGAGGCAATAACGGGCCGTCGAGGACGCCGGCCCCCACGGGCGGTAATAAGAACCGGCGTGTTTTCCGGCGGCGGGGTGTGGGCACCCCGCCCTACGGAGGAGCACTACGCCAGGCAGAGTAGGCGAGACTGTCATTCCAAGCCAGTGAACACACTGGTGTGGGAATCCGTACCCCTGTAACGCCCGAAGGAGGACGGATTGCCACGTCGCTTTGCTCCTCGCAATGACACCGTTTTTCCCACAACATACAACGAAAGGACACATTATGGATAAGATCAAAATGACGACGCCGCTGGTGGAGATGGACGGCGACGAGATGACCCGCGTGCTGTGGCAGATGATCAAGGATGAGCTGATCCTGCCCTTTGTGGACCTGAAGACCGAGTACTACGATCTGGGCCTGCTGCACCGGAACGAGACGAAGGATCAGGTGACCATCGACGCCGCCAAGGCCACTCAGCGGCTGGGCGTGGCGGTGAAGTGCGCCACCATCACCCCCAACAAGCAGCGGATGGAGGAGTATCCCCAGCTGACGGAGATGTGGAAGAGCCCTAACGGCACCATCCGCGCCTATCTGGACGGCACCGCCTTCCGGGCTCCCATCGTGGTGCCCTTCATCCACCCGGTGGTAAAGAACTGGGAAAAGCCCATCACCGTGGCCCGCCACGCCTATGGCGACATGTACAAGGCCGTGGACATGGTGACAGAGGAGCCGGGCACCGCCACGCTGACCTTCAAGGGCGAGAGCGGCGCGGAAAAGGCCCTGACAGTGCAGACCGTGAAGGGTCCCGCCGTGTGGCAGGGCCAGCACAACACGGAGAAGAGCATCCGCGCCTTTGCCAAGAGCTGCTTCCAGTTCGCCGTGGACAACAAGCAGGACCTGTGGTTCTCCACCAAGGACACCATCTCCAAGGTGTACGACGGCGAGTTCAAGCGCATCTTTGAAGAGGAATACGAGCAGAACTACAAGGCCCAATTTGAAGCGCTGGGCATCACCTATTTCTACACTCTCATCGACGACGCGGTGGCCCGGGTCATCCGCTCCAAGGGCGGCTTTATCTGGGCGCTGAAGAACTATGACGGCGACGTGATGAGCGACATGATCTCCACCGCCTTCGGCTCTCTTGCCATGATGACCTCGGTGCTGGTGTCCCCCGACGGGGTGACGGAGTACGAGGCCGCTCACGGCACCGTGACCCGCCACTACTACAAGCATCTCAAGGGCGAGGAGACCTCCACCAACCCCATGGCCACCATCTTCGCGTGGACCGGCGCCCTGCGCCGCCGGGGGCAGCTGGACGGCCTGGCCGACCTGGCCACCTTTGCCGACAAGCTGGAAGCCGCCTGCTTCACCACGCTGAATCAGGGCACCATGACCAAGGATCTGGCCGGTCTGGTGGACGAGGGGTTTACGGCCCACGCCGTTACCTCCGCTCAGTTCATCGCCGCCATCCGGCAGAATCTGGAGGCCGCGCTGTAAAAGGGCGGATTTCCGCCGCAAAACCCTTGCAATCCCACGGCGAACAGCGTATAATATAGGTCTGGTTTTTTACCGGAAAAATACAAAAATACGACCTACAAGGAGTGTGAGACAATGACCGAGGAAAGAAAGACCAATACCCCCGAGACCGAGGCGGTGGCGGAGAGCAAAAACTTTATTCTGAACTTTATCGACGAGGACATCGCAGAGGGTGGTCAGTTCCAGGGAATGACCGTCCACACCCGTTTCCCGCCGGAGCCCAACGGCTATCTGCACATCGGCCACTGCAAGGCCCTGTGCATCGACTTCGGCACCGCCGAGAAGTATAACGGCCTGTGCAACCTGCGCATGGACGACACCAACCCCGCCAAGGAGGACACCGAGTATGTGGACGCCATCCAGCAGGATATCCACTGGCTGGGCTTTGACTGGGGCGACCGTTTCTTCTACGGCAGCGACTATTTCGAAAAGGACTATGAGTACGCGGTGGAGCTGATCAAGAAGGGGCTGGCCTACGTCTGCGAGCTGACGCCGGAGGAGTTCAAGGCCAACCGCGGCGACATCGGCATCCCCGCCGTGTCCCCCTACCGTGACCGGCCCATTGAGGAAAACCTGCGGCTGTTTGAGAAGATGCGCAGCGGCGAGGTGGAGGAGGGAAAGATGACCCTCCGGGCCAAGATCGACCTGGCCAGCGGCAACTTCAACATGCGCGACCCCGTCATCTACCGCATCCGCTTCATCAACCACCACCGGCAGGGCACCAAGTGGTGCATCTTCCCCATGTACGACTTCGCCCATCCCATCCAGGACGCCCTGGAGGGCATCACCCACAGCCTGTGCTCCCTGGAGTACGAGGAGCACCGTCCCCTGTACGACTGGGTGGTGAACAACGTCTCCATCCCCTATCACAAGCCCCGGCAGATCGAGTTTGCCCGGCTGAACATCGATCACACCGTCATGTCCAAGCGGAAGCTGCGCAAGCTGGTGGAGGAGCATTACGTCTCCGGCTGGGACGATCCCCGGATGCCCACATTGTGCGGTCTGCGCCGCCGGGGCTACACCGCCGCCTCCATCCGCAATTTCTGCGAGATGATCGGCGTGGGCAAGACCCCCAGCGTCATCGAGTACGGCACGCTGGAGCACTGCCTGCGGGAGGACCTCAACGCCACCGCCGAGCGCACCATGGCGGTGCTGCACCCCGTGAAGCTGACGGTCACCAACTATCCCGAGGGCAAGAGCGAGGTGTTCTCCGTGGAGAACAATCCCACCGATCCCAGCCAGGGCACCCACGAGATCACCTTCTCCCGCCACCTGTGGATCGAGGCGGACGACTTTATGGAAGTCCCCGTGCCCAAGTACAAGCGCCTGACCCCCGACGGTCTGGAGTGTCGCCTGAAGGGCGCGTATCTGGTGAAGTGCACCGGCTGCGTGAAGGACGAGAATGGCAATGTCACCGAGGTGCTGTGTGAGTACGATCCCGACTCCCGGGGCGGCGATCCCGCCGACGGCCGCAAGGTGAAGGGCGCCACCCTCCACTGGGTGGACGCGGAGAATTGCATGGACGCCGAGGTGCGGCTGTACGACAATCTCTTCTCCGACGCCACGCCCGACGGCCCCGACAAGGACTTCCTGGACTGCCTGAACCCCGGCAGCCTGACGGTGCTGACCGGCTGCAAGGTGGAGCCGGAGATGCGCAAGGTGGCGGCGGAGTTCGACAAGCAGGAGAACCGCACCGGCGTCAACGCGCCTACCTTCCAGTTCATGCGGGTGGGCTACTTCTGCCTGGACAACCGGGACTCCTCCGCGGAGCATCTGGTGTTCAACCGCAGCGTGTCCCTGAAGGACAGCTTCAAAAAATAAGCCTATCTTTCCCCTCGTTGCGGCCGCCGGTGCGCGGCATACCACCATAGACACAGGAGGTTCTTTATGAACAACGAAGAGAAGATCATAGCACTGTTAGAAAAGCAAGGCGAAACCCTGGAAAAGCAAGGCGAGCTTCTGGCAAAGCACGACGTCATGCTGGAGCGCATCAACGAGACGCTGGCTGTACAGGGCGCGCTTCTGGCGAAGCACGATGTCATGCTGGAGCGCATCAACGAGACGCTGGCTGCACAGGGCGCACTTCTGGCGAAGCACGACGTCATGCTGGAGCGCATCAACGAGACGCTGGCTGAGCACAGCGAAATGCTGGAGAATCTTACCACCCGCGTCACCAAGATTGAACTGACCCAGGAGAACATCATCATTCCCCACATCCAGGCGTTGGCAGAGGGCCAGGAGACCCTGCGCCAGACGCTGTGTCCCCGTGACCGTGCCGAGCGGCTGGAAGCCGATGTGGACCTACTGAAGTCTGCGGTGCGAGGGCTGTTCCGAGATGTGCAGGAGCTAAAAAAGGCTCAGTGACCCCACACTTTCATATTTCTTTGCTCCCTTGTCGGAGTGCAGAGGAAATGCCGCGAGTGCGCGGCATTTCCCAAGGTGCGCAGTTAGCCTTATCTAACCAATCAATTCATTATTCTGTATGGAGGTATCTATCATGTATCAGATCTCATTGAACATCGACGGCATGGCCTGCGGCATGTGCGAGAGCCATATCAACGACGCGGTGCGGGGCAAGTTCCCGGTGAAGAAGGTCACGTCCTCCCACACCAAGGGTGAGACGGTGATCCTCAGCGAGCAGGAGATCAGCGAGGAGGCCCTGCGGGGCGTCATTGAGCCCACCGGCTACAAGGTGACGGGCTATGCCTGTGCGCCCTATGAGAAGAAAGGTCTGTTTGGCCACTTGAAAAAGTGATCCATTTGCCGTATACTATAGAGGAAAACATTCTATGGGAGGTACGGCATATGTGCGACATCATGAATCGGTTCTCCATCAATTGCCACAGCAGCATCCGCTGCGGCGGCGACGGGATGACGCTGTGGTTCGACCCCTTCCGGGTGGAGGGCGCGCCCCACGACGGTGCATTGGTATTTGTCACCCACGAGCATTATGACCACTTTTCGCCGGAGGATATCCGCAAGGTGCTGGCGCCGGATGGCTTTATCGTTTTGCCGGATACCTGCTATCACAAGGCGCTGGAGGCGGGGTTTGACGCCTCGATCTTGCTGCCGGTCCACACGGGCAGCACCTATGAGGTGCTGAACGTGACCTTCCGGCCGGTGGCCGCCTATAACGAGAACAAGAAATTCCACCCGGAGGCGGAGCGCTGGCTGGGCTATGTGGTGACGCTGGACGGCCTGTGCTTCTATGTGGCCGGCGACACCGACGACATTCCGGAGGCCCGGACGGTCCGCTGCGATGTGGCCTTCCTGCCGGCCGGCGGCACCTATACCATGACCGCACGCGAGGCGGCGGCGCTGGCCAACGCCATCCATCCCCAGGTGGCGGTCCCCACCCACTATGGCTGCATCGTGGGCGAAATGGCCGACGGCGACAGCTTTGCCGCCGCCCTGGACCGGGATATCCGGTGCGTGAAGCTGATCGGATAACGAAAAAAAGCCCTGGAGCTTTTGGCTCCAAGGCTCTTTTTTCATCACCAGTCCGGCGCCCAGGTGCTTGGGGCATCGCTGTCGGTGGAATGGCGGATGATCAGCTGGGGATCCAGACGGATCAGCGTGGGCTCACGGGACGGCGCTTCCTCGCCGGGGGCCTCTTCGTCACAGGACGGTGCCTTCCGGCAGGGCTCCGCCCCGTCATCTGGTCCCTCCTCGCCGCATGGCGCGGGCTTGTCGTGCAGATGGAACAGGGCGAAGGCCCGGCGGCCCAACTCCTCCCAAGGGACGCGCACCGTGGTCAGGGACGGGGTCATCAGCGAGGCCGGCGCAGTGTCGCCAAAGCCCGCCACCGCCACCTCCTCCGGCACCTGTACGCCCCGCTCCTCCAGGCAGTGCAGGGCGCCGATGGCCAGCTGGTCGCTGCCGCAGACCACCGCGTCAACGGTCCGGCCGGCATCCAGTAGGCGGGCCATGGCCTCATAGCCGCTGCGGCAGGTGACGCCGTCCGCCTCGATAAGGGCCTCGTCCGCGGAAAGACCGCCGTGGGCCAGGGCCGACAGGAAGCCGCTGCGGCGGGCCTTTGCGTGGCAGCAGGGGGTGGACAGCGCGATGTACGCCGGATGGCGGCGTCCGCCCCTCAGCAGGTGCTCCGTCACCTGGGCCACGCCGGCGGCATCGTCGACGACCACGGTGTCCAGGTGCGGACTGATGGCCGTTGCCGCGCAGATAACGCGCATGGGCCGCTCCTGGGCGGAATCCACCGCGCGGAGGAACGCCAGATAGTCCGCCGTCTCCGGTACGTCCGCATCGGCACAGGAGTCCAGGAACACGCACTCAAAGCGCTGGCTGCGCAGCCAGTCGATGATGCGGCGCTCCCGGCTTATGCTGCCGCCGGTGGCGAACACGCTGACCATGTAGCCGGCGGCATCCGCCGCGCTCTGCAGGCCCTTCAGCACCGACGGGAAGAGGGCGTCGGTGAGCGAGGGCACCACCAGGGCCACCTGCTGGGAGCGGCCCGTCTTCAGCTGGCGGCCGATGGGGTTGGCCACGTATTCCAGCTGGTTGATGGCCTCCTGCACCCGTTCCCGCAGCCGGGCGCGGACCGCCCGCTTCCCGTTCAGCACGTTGGATACTGTGGAGATGGAAACACCGGCGTACCGCGCCACATCCTTGATGCCCACCGGTTTGCTGATCTCCTTGCTTTCCATTTTCTCTCGCTTCCCTTATTTGATTTTGCGGCAGTTTTTGCCGTTTATTTTCTTATTTCGCCTTATTTTACCATTTTTCTACCCAAAAATCAACACGGCGCCTGTCCGTTTTTGTCGTTTCTGTACATTTCATTTCGACATGCACTGTCAGAACATGTCGAAATTGACAAAGATTCCTGTCTCGCGGCTGAAAAAGGCCGTCCCCGGCGGAATGGCCGGGGACGGCTTTTTGATTCAGTTTTCCCGGCGGGCCAGGAGGGCCGTCAGCACCCGGAAGACGGTGGAGACCAGGAGAATGCCCACGGCCAGGGAGCCGGCGATGCCCGCCGTCTCCAGGCCCTTGCGCAGGGCCTCCAGCATCTCGCCCTGCAGGCCCAGGCTCATAGTGTAGTACACGCCGGCGCCGGGCAGCAGGGGAAAGATGGCGATGACCAGATAGGGCGTGACGGGGCAGCGGCGGACCCGGGCCATCACCTCGGCATACAGGGCGGCGAAGATGGTGGCGTAGAGGTTCATGGTGTACACATCCAGACCCAGGGCCTCGCACAGCAGGTAGACCATCCAGGTGGCCGTGCCGCCGATGACGCACAGGAACATCCACCTGCCGTGGATATTGAAGAGGATGCAGAAGCCGTAGCACCCGATGAAGACCGCCAGGGCCTGGGCCCAGGCGGGCCAGACCAGGGAGGCCGTCTCCACCACGGCGCTGAGACCGTAGATGGGCGCGGTCACACGCCAGGCGGCCGCCGTGCCCAGGGCGATGGCAAAGGCGGAGAGAAACACCTGGACGATGCGGATCACGCCGGAGTTGGTGTCGCCATAGATGATGTCCCGCATGGAGTTGGTGATGAGAAGGCCCGGCACCAGGATCATCAGGGCGCCGATGATGGCGGCGTCAGGGTTGTCCAGCCAACCCAGGCTCGCCGCCACGTAGGCGGGAATGGCCATCAGGAAGGAGGCCAGGATGGTGCTGAAGAAGGGGTTGGCCTCAAACCGGTCCATCAGGCGGTTGACGAAGCCGATGATGACGCCCATGGCACCGGCCCACAGGCAGTCACGCAGCGTGCCGCCGAAAACCAGGGCGAAGCCCAGGCCGCCCAGGAAGCTGCCCAGGTAGGCCACGGCGGGACGGTAGACCCGGCACTGGGCGATGGTCTGCTGCAGCCAGGCGGAGGCGGTCTCCACCTCCGGCTTTTCCCGGCAGATGCGGCGGCTGAGGGCGTTGAGCTGCTCCAGGGCCTCCAGGTCGTTGCCGTGGAAACCGATGCGCTTGAGAATGGTGAGGGGCTTGCCGTTGGCAGCCTCGAAGCTGACGGTGAGGCTGTTGGGGATGGCGAACACCTCGCAATTGAGGCCGTAGGCGGCCAGGACGCGGCGGACGGTGTCCTCCACGCGGAAGGTCTCGGCCCCGGCCAGGGCCAGCTGGCAGCCCAGCCGGGCGGCCAGGTCCGCCAGAAGATAGTAATCCATCATAGATGATCCTTTCCCTCATTGGGGTATCACAAAATCCGTGTCATAAAATCCGGGACACATTATAGGCGGGGCGGCGGGCGTTGTCAACCGTCATTTGCACAGAAAACAAGGACGGCGGAAAGCCGTCCTTGTGATAGGTTGTGGGTCACGCGGCGGGGTCTCCAGGTGTGTCGGAAGACTCGGTCGTCGGCTGGCCGGTGGGGGTGCTGGTGTTCTCGGTGGGGGTGTTGCCATCGGAACTGCCGCCGGTCTCGCCCTGGGTGGGATCGGTACCGGGGGTTTGGGGAGTATCCTGATTGTCGCCGGCAGAGGGAGTCTGGTCGCCGGCGATGGACTGATCAGGCGTCTCAGGGACACCCGGGGTCGGCGTGTTGCCCACAGGGTCATTGACCACAACGTGAGGAAGCATAACCTCGGGAGACAGCAACGTCAAATCAACACCTACCCAACGAAGAATATTCGCCTCAACAATATCAGTAGGCCGCGGGCCCCAGAAGAGGGCTATCTTAATTGAGTCGGTAACCCCATCAGGCAATGTCACGCTGTAGACCTTAATCTTATTCTCTGTCGTCTGGGTATCGATAGTAGAATCACTGGTATCCTCACCAGTTGTCGTGTTGGTGGTGGGCTGCTCTGCGGGGGGCAGGTAGTTGGTGTAATAATCCGTATTGTCACCACACTGGATGCGCAGGTAGGCCATTTTGGCGTTGCCGGTGGCGGTGAAATACAATTTTTTGTCAGTCAAATCACTGACGTTATATGCTGCATAGCCACCTTCTTCAGGTGTTGTATTCGGTGCATATACAGTAAGCACTTTAGGCGACTTAGAAGCAGAAGTATCATCTTCATCCGCCTGTGTCGCCGCGCCAGCGGTCTGAAGGTCTGCAGCATTTGTCGCGACCGTAACAGCGACGTTGGCCGACTGGATGGTGGTGGTGTCGGTGTGGACTTGGGCGGTGAACCAGGCCCAGGTGAGGCTGCAGAGGGTGAGGAGGCAGACGGAGATGCCCAGGAGTGAGGGCAGCAGCAGCGAGTGCAGGGAACCGGCGGCCACCTGTTCTGCGCGCTTACCCCGATTAAAGATCTGATTCCATTTCATTGCGCCGATCGCTCCTTTCGGATATGCGGTATCCGCCGCCACGGGCAAGCGCCCGGGGGCCCGTCAGGCAAGGCAAGGACACAAGCGCCTTATGCCCTTGCCTTGCCCCTCCCCGTGGAAACCGCCGGGGAGGGGGTGATTTAGGTGTAATTGATGTAAAGGACTAAGTGAATTAGCTCACAACGAACCAATCGCCATTCTGAGTAACAGTATGACCTTCGCCCAGAACAACTTCGCCAGGATTATCAGTTTCCGGATTATACTTATAGAAACGTCCACCGTTGACGGTGATCTTGGCAGTAGAACCATCCTTGCAGTTCAAGGTACGAGTAGGATCAGCAGCCTGGAAGGTACCGCTGTTGATCTCAATCTGAGCACTGTCACTTGCATAGATCAAATCACAGTCATCATCTGCGGGAGCACCAACCTGACGGAAGTCACCACCGTTGATGACAACCTTACTGCTCCCATGAGCCCAGACAGCTATTGCTGCACCAATGCCATCATCGCCCTTGGCGTATACAGCGTACACATCGGCGTTGATGGTAACCTGAGCGGTTTTAGTAGTCTCTACTGCACCGGTACGTCCGTCCGCCTGAATATTGTTGGTAATCTCATAAGTGCCGGAACCAGTGCTGAATTTCGACAAATCGGTAGAAGCCTTTTCATCGTAAGTATTACCGAAGCTGTCGCTTTCAACCGTTGCCTGTGTCGCAGTGACCTTAACGCCGAAAGAAAGCTTTGCTGCCCAGTACGGATCTGCATTCTTCGGGTTTGCCTCGTTTCCGACATCCGTAGGCATATAAATTACCATTGCATAAGTCTTGCCCGGTGTCTTGGCATTAAGGGTTTCACCGGCAACACCCTTCTCCCCGATGGTCTTGATTGTATCTGCTACAGCAGTTACAGCATTAATCGCTGCCGCACGATTCTCATACGCAGCTGTGGCTTCCACTACCCCCATCTTCACATAGTCGCTAAGGAAATAAAAATTCCCTTCAACATTCTTTCCCTTGCCTTCACTGATATTACCTAAACCGAGGGTATACTTCAGTGCAAGAGTGCCTGCGTTCTTCACCTTAAGATATACGACTTCCGTGCGGCCGGGCTCCCACAACGTGCTGTCCTCGAACACCTTGGTGGTATCGGTCACCTTGGTCCAGCTGGTAAAATCTTTGCTGTACTCCAATTCTACATCCAGATTGCCGGACTGGATTGTGTTTACCGCAGTAGATGCCGTGTCAGTGAACCAAGCGAATGTGGAACCGATGAGCATTACCAGGCACATGACAATCGCCAGAACACTGGTCAGCAATGCCCGCTTTGTCGCTTTCTTGTTAGTCATTTGCGTCTAACCTCCTAAAAATATCTATGCAATTACACAGATACGCTGCCGCCCAGAACGGTTTGCCAGGCGCACAACAGGACCCACGGTCTACAGAGGAATGCAAGACCGCGTGATGATCCTGTCAGGATTTCCTCCCCCCATCAAACTGCTTCGGTGCCAACGCAGGTGTGTAGTTACACCTTGTTGAGCTCCGCCGTCACTTCCGCCCCCAGAGGTGGGGCGTTGACAAAGCGCCGTCGGACTGCCCGTATCCACGGGCGGGAATGTGCGCGGAGACAGCGGCGCTTCCGTCCCCAGAGGTGGAACGTTGGCGAAGGCTGCTGCCCTTGCCTGCTGACAGGCTGCCGCCCGCGCGGCGGCAGGGATCACAATTCAAAATTACACTTTGGGCTCGACAGGCTCGTCCGGCGCACTCTGCGGTGCGGCGGGCTGGGACGGCGCTGCGCCGTTGACCTCCAGACGGGCCTTCATCTCCAGCAGCTCCTGCATCATGCGCTGGTTCTCCTCCCGCTGGCGGTCCAGGTCGGCCTTCTGGTCGGCCAGCTCCTGCTGCTGCTCGCTCTTATAGCGCTTGAACAGGCGGACACAGTTGATGCCCTCGAACAAAATCAGCAGGAAGAAGGGCAGGAAGATGCAGATGATGTAGCCGGGCGTGGTCTTCAGGAACTGGAAGAAATTGCCCACGCCGGGGATGGTCTTCTGGTACTTGCCCAGAACGTAGGGGTAGGTGACCACGGTCTCGTCGTCGGTGCCGGTGGTGGTACCGTAGGTGATGAAGCCGGGCTGGCCGTCCTCGCTGGTGGTGAGAGAGCGGATCTTATGGGTCACAGTCTCGCCAAAGTTGGAGGAGTTCTGGGACGTAAAGGCCATGATATCGCCGGGCTGCAGGGTGGAGGGGTCCACCTCCTTCACCAGGATCAGGTCGCCGGCGCTGAAGTCGGTGGCGCTCATGGAGTCGGACCGGACGATATACATTTTGTAGCCGAACAGTGCGCGGTCGTTCCGGTCAAAGGTGGTGACGGAGATGATGGTGAAGACCATCATAAACACCGCCAGCGCCACGATCAGCCAGGTGATCACGCTTTTGATGATATTCCACGCTTTTTTCATAGGTTGTTTCCTCTCCCTCAGGGTGTACTAGTACCCTTTTCCTCTATATGCTTGTCCTCGTGGGTGTTGTCGTCAAAATGGTTTCTCTCGCCGTAGTCGTTGAACTTGACACTCTTGTCTTCGCCCTTGCTATCCGAGCCATTGTTCTTCATCTGGGTTGCGTCGGCGCAAATATCGAAATAAAGCTCTTGCTTTTGCACCTCATTGCCGATGCTTCCGGGAAGGTAGAACTCCATCGTGTACCAGTTCTTTCCCTCCAGAATCGTCTTATTCCCCTTCAAAACAAAGGTCCCGTTGTTTTTCGATTCCAACTGACTCATGGTGCCGGAATACAGCACATTTTGGTCACTGTCTTTGACGGTGACCTGCAGCGCTTTTGCCAGAGCCATATCGCTGTTTTTCTCGTCTACACTGAAATATAAACGGCAGTAGCAATCCCACTGGGTCTGATTCCGGATAAAGAATTTCTTCACGACCCGCATTCCCGGCTCAAAGAGACTGGAAACATTTTCGTCTCCCGGGTAAATAGGTGCCCCCGGGCCAATTACCGGTTTGCCCTCATTCAATTCAATATCCACCTTGCCCGTGTGGAAAATATTGTTGGGCACATACACGGTGTAGCACACCAGCGCGTAGGTGGTGACCACCAGGCAGATAGTCAGCAGGATCACGGCCACGATGCCGCCGGTCAGGCGCTTGCGGGTAGTCTGGTTCGTCTTCATGCGCGACCCTCCTTACGGCGCCGCAGCACGACCACCATGCCGATGACCGCGCCAACGCTCAGGGCGCCCCACAGCAGGGGCTGGAATGTATCGCCGGTCTTGGGGCCGTCGATGAGCTGTCCGCCGCCGCCATTGCCGCCGCTGCCGCTGCTGCCCTCGACCCACCAGCGGAAGTTGGCCTTCAGCTCTTTATCAGCGTACAGGCTGTCCACAGTTTCAGCCAGCGATACGGTGATGCGATAGTCCACGTAGTCGCTGCCGTTGGGCAGCTGCGTATCCACGGAGGTGGGCATGTCCTTCATCAGGCCGTCGTAGAGCTTGTTCCAGGCGCCGCTGTTGTTGATGCAGGACTCGACCTTGATCCGCAGCACCTCGCCCAGTTTCTGCTGATCCTCGGTCACGTCGGCCCGGAAGTGGACCGTGATGGTACCGGTGTGATAAACACGGACGCAGTAGGGCTTTGTGATGCTGTCACCGGGCCAAATCGGGCCATCCGCAGTCCAGGTGAATCTCTCATTATAATCCGCCTGACGCTTGTACAGCTCGATGCCCACATCCCGGCCGAAGCTCTGGGTGGGATACTGGGACGACAGCGTTTTCACCGCCGTCCGCTGGGGCATGGCCTGGGTATAGGCCATGGTCTGGGCGGTGATCCGGTTGCCGGACAGCTCGGCTGTCGGGGCGGAGCGCCGCTGCGCCAAAACGATGCACAGGGCCGTAAGGCTCAGTGCCAGCAGGACTGCCAGCACGATGATCAGCCGCTTCAGCGCACTGCTCTTGATCGGTTGCCGCACCTGCAACACCTCCTGATTCCTGCAAAATAATGGCCGCTGCGATCTTGCGTTTTTCATGTACTTGTCACGCAAGATACAGGGACCAACTGACGGTTTTCACAGGTATATGCCACAATTTTCAGCAAAAACGCCTATGGCCCCCTGTGTCTATTCCCGAAAATTCATATAAATTTTACCACAGTTGATTCTGGATTGCAAGAACGAATTGGACCCTTTACCGGCTTTTTACGCAGTGAATCAGATTTTATTATAGGCGCGGCGGGAATATTTGTCAACCGCCTTTGGCGCTTGACACCGGCGCAAAAATCGATACAATAGGGGGTACACACCATCCAGGTATACCTTATCAAATAGGAGGGCTATCCCATGACCTATGATTTTACCACGCTGCCGGACCGCTGGGACACCGGCGCGGAGAAATATGAGCTGATGAAGGAGCGCTGCCCCGACGTGCCCAGGGGGATCGTGCCCTTTTCCGTGGCGGACATGGACTTTCTGCCGCCGCCGGAGCTGAGCGAGGGCGTGCAGGACTTCATGCGGGGCCGGGTATTCGGCTATACCCGCACACCCCAGGCGTACATCGACGCCTTCCGCCGGTGGATGCAGCGCCGCCACGGGGTAGACATCCCCGCGGCGTGGGTGGTGGACGCCGACAGCGTGCTGGGCGCCATGCACCGGATGATTCGGGTCTTTACCAAACCGGGAGACGGCATCGTGGTGCTGACCCCCGCCTACCCCCCCTTCCTGGACGCACCGGAGCCGCTGGGCCGCCGCCGTCTGGACTGTCCCATGGTGCTGGGGAAAGATCACCGCTACACCATCGACTTTGCCCTGCTGGAGGAGCTGTGCCGCCGGGAGGACACCTCCCTGCTGATCTTCTGCAACCCCCACAACCCGGTGGGCCGGGTGTGGAGCCGGGGCGAGCTGGAGCAGGTGGCGGATATCTGCCTGCGGCATGGGGTGTTCCTCATCGCCGATGAGATCCACGCCGACCTGATCCTGCCGGGCCACAGCTTCGTGTCCATGGCGTCGCTGGAGGAGAAGTACCTGCGCAACTGCGCCGTGTCCACCTCCTGCACCAAGACCTTCAACATCGCCGCCATCAAGGGCGCGGCGGTGGTGATGGCGGACGAGGAGCGCCGCCGGGTGTACCGGGCTATGCGGGAGGATTCCGGCCGGGATATCCTGTCCTACGCCGCCTGCATCGCCGTGTGGGAGCGGTGCGAGGGCTGGCTGGATCAGCTGCTGACGGTGCTGAACGGCAACTTCCGGCTGCTGTCGGACTTCTGCCGGGAGCATCTGCCGGAGGTGGGCGTGACGCCGCTGGAGGCCACCTATCTGCCGTGGCTGGACTTCCGCTTTTTGGGGATGGATGCCAAAGAGCAGGAGCGGTTCATGGGCGAAAAGGCCCGCTGCTTCTTCACCGAGGGGTATCACTTCGGCGCGGAGGGCGCGGGGTTCGAGCGGTGGAGCATCGCCTGTCCCCGCCGCGTGCTGGAGGAGGGCCTCGTCCGCATGGAGCAGGCCATCCGCAGCCGGTAATATCCGATTTTCATTTTCAACCAGGAGGTTTATCTTATGAAGTCTTTACAGGAGTTTCCCCGGATCCCGCTGGCGGTGCTGCCCACCCCCATCCAGAGGCTGGACAACATCAGCCGCATCTTGGGCACCAATGTGTACATCAAGCGGGACGACCTGACGGGCATCGGCCTGGGCGGCAACAAGGTCCGCAAGCTGGAGTTCCTGCTGGCGGACGCCAAGCGCCAGGGGGCTGAGGTGGTGTTCACCACCGGCGGGGCCCAGTCCAACCACGCCATGCTGACGGCGGCCTGCGCCAAAAAGCTGGGCATGACCCCCATCCTGATTCTGAAAAAGCGGGGCGTCACCGACCGGAAGGGCAACCAGCTGCTGGAATATCTCATGGACACCGACGTGCGCTTTATGGACACCGACAGCTACGACGACATCTACGCTGAGATGGACCGGGTGGGCCGGGAGCTGGGCAAGCCCTACTACAAGATCCCCTGCGGCGGCTCCAACGCCATCGGCGCGCTGGGCTACGTCAACTGCATGCAGGAAATCGCGGGCCAGGGCGTCCACTTTGACTACGTCTGCTGCGCCGAGGGCAGCGGCGGCACCCACGCCGGTGTGGCCCTGGGCGCCAAGCTGTTCATGCCGGAGACCCAGGTGGTGGGCATGATGGTGGACAGCGACCCCTTCGACGTGATCACCACCCGGATCATGCAGGAGACGGCCCGGCTGCTGGAGCTGGACTTCGTCCCCACGGTGGAGGACGTCCATCTGGTGAACATGTGCGGCCCCGGCTACGCCATCCCCTCGGCTGAGGGCAACGCCGCCATCCGCCTGATGGCGGAGAACGAGGGGCTGTTCCTGGATCCCGTGTACACCGGCAAGGCCTTCGCCGGCCTGGTGAAGCTGGCCCGGGAGGGCAAATTCAAGCCCACCGACAACGTGCTGTACCTCTATTCCGGCGGTGCGGGCGGCCTGTTCGCCATCGACGTGGACCTGGGGTAAAAAAGTGAAGAAAAGACCGGACAACCGCAGCGTTGTCCGGTCTTTTTTCACTTGATCAGCAATCCGCCCACCAGGACGAAATAGTCCGGCGCTTTGCCGTCCCTGCCCCACAGCACCGGCATGTGGAAATACCGCTGCAGGCAGCCCTCCACGTCGCCGCCCAGCGCCTCGATGGAGTAGCGCAGGTGCTCCGGCTGGCTGCAGGGCCGTCCCTGTGCTTTTTCGCACACATCGCACAGGTCGCAGGTGCCGGCCAGCAGCATCTGGCTGCCGGGCACGGCCTGCTCCCATTGATAGAGCTTCTCCCGGTACAGGCGCTTCTCCTCCTTCAGCGCCGCCAGGGCGTCCTCCAGCGGCTGGTCCGGCCCGTCGGCATACAGCACCCGGGCATAGAGCCGCAGACCGGTATAGGCCCGCCAGACTGTCATGGGGTCAAAGTCGAAGGGCGGGCAGGTCCAGCGGGTGTTGTAATTATGGCACTGGCGGCAGGCGGGCAGAAATTTCTCCACGTGGACAAAGCGCTCCACAAATTCCGCCGCCGTGGTCTCCGCCGTCATCTCACGGATGTGATATTGAAACGCCACTGCGCTCCCCTCCCCTGCGTTTTTTCTATAGTATAGCACCCCTCCCCGCCGCCGTCGAGGGGATATCTGCCCGCAGTGCAAAAACTTTCCTCAATTTTTTCAAAAAGCTGAGACATTCCGCCGCCGTTTGCGTTATGATAGATGACGGCCGTCAAGAACACCCAAAAACTCCCAAAGGAAGTGAGCGATTTGACAGAGGAACAGGCCCTGCGGCAGATGAAACAGGGCTCGCAGGATGCGCTGGCGTGGTTCATCCATCGATACGGTGCGTATGTCAGCACCATTATTTACAACGTCATCGGCCAGCGCATGTCCCACGCCGACGTGGAGGAGGCCGCCTCCGACGTGTTTCTGGCCCTGTGGAACAACGGGGACAGGATCATGCCCCACGCCGTAAAGGCCTGGCTGGGCACGGTGGCCCGCAACACGGCCCGCAGCCGTCTGCGCCGTGCGCCGGACACTCTGCCGCTGGAGGAGGACGCCGTCATCGTCGATGACCGCGCCCCAGAGGCGGCGCTGGAGCGCCGGGACCAGCTGGAGCGGCTGCGCATGGCGCTGCTGAGCCTGAACCCGGTGGACCGGGAGGTATTTCTGCGGTTCTATTACTACTATCAGAAAACCGCCGCCATCGCCGCGGACATGGAGCTGAACGAATCCACCGTCCGCACCAAGCTGAACCGCGGCCGAGCAAAGCTCCGGGACTTCCTGACACGGGAGGACACGTATGACGAAACCAAGAAAGGAGGCGCGGCATGGAATACAATATCTATGATCTGATGGACGAGTTCGCCGACGAGGATATCGAGCTTTCCCCCTACGACGCAGCCGACCTCCGCCGGATAGAGGAGCTGACTATGAAAAAGATCGAGGAACAGCAGGGCAGACGTCCTGCGGCAAAAAAAGCTGGCCGTATCGCAAGAACATTGCTGATCGCCGCCGTTATCACGGCGCTGTGTACCGCCACGGTGGTGGCCGCCAAGCTGGGCGTGGCCGACAGCTTCAAGGGCTATTTCGGCGACCTGACAACGGAGCAAAAGCAGGTGATGGAGGAGCTGGGCACCACGGAACTGCAGCCCGTCACCAGCAACGGCACCACCATCACCCCCCTGGCGGCCATCTGCGACGAGAACAACTATTACCTCCGCCTGCGCATCGAGGCCCCGGAGGGAACGGAGCTGTACACGTACCAAGAGGGCGAGGGCAACATGCAGCCGTGGAATTATGCAGAAGGGCATGATTTTATCACCTGCGAGGGGTACGATATCCCCGGCGTGAGCTGTAACTTTGACTGGTTCGACGAGACCCCCGGCGACAACGTTGTGGAGGTAGTGGTGAAGCTCAGGTCGTCATACCTGAGTACCAGAGATATCGGCAGCCTTAAGGAAACAGAGGGAGAGGACTTCACCGTTCTATCCTTTACGGACGGTAAGTCCAAGCAACTGCGGTTCCACAACATCTGGTGGAAGCCCTGGAACACGGATCTCCCCTACGAGATGCTGCTGGAGGGCGACTGGAGCTTTGAGATCGGCCGGAACGTCAAGCCGTCGCCCACCATCTATGTGGACGCGTCCGGACGGACCACCGAAAGCGAATGGTCGGAGCCGGGCTATCCCCTCACGCTGGAATACTTCCGCATTTCGCCCCTGGCCGTGGTAGGCGAGTACAGCTACCCGTATGACGAAACCATCGCCGAGGGCACCAATGTGGGCTACGGTGTAAAGAACTTTGCGCTGGTGATGAAGGACGGCAGCGCCGTGGAGATCGGCGCCGACGGCTCTGCTATCCAGGGGCCGGAGTATACCGCGATCGACTATTGCTTTGACGCCCCCATCGACGTGACCCAGGTAGATCACATCGTCTTCGGCGACCAGACTATCCCGGTGGAATGACCCCCTCCCCCGTCCTCCCGCCTCTCCCGGCGGGGGGACGAAATTTTTTCCAGATGCAGGAAAATGCTGTTGCATTTTCCCTCCGCCATTGTCTACTATATAATACATATATCACACAAAAGAGGAAATTGGGATGCTTGCAATGATGCTGTCCACGCTGGACGACCCGGACGACCGGGAATTTATCCGCAGCCTGTACGAGGAATACGAAAAGCTCCTCTTCGCCACGGCGCTGAAAACCGCCCCCACCTTTCACGACGCGGAGGAGATCGTGCAGGAGAGCCTGGTCCGTCTGATCCCCAAGGTGGCCACCCTCCGCACGCTGGAGCGTTGCACTTTGACCGCCTATGTTGTCTCTACTGTCAGAAACACGGCGTTCAACTTTATCCGAAAGCACAGCCGCCAGCGCACCGCCAGCGAGCCGCTGGACGACGCACAGCTGGAGAATATCCCCCAGCCCGGGCCGTCCTTCGACGAGCTGCTGATCGCGGCGGAGAACCGCCATCGGCTGGCCGAGGCGTGGCAGCATCTCTCAGAGCCGGACCGGATGGTGTTGGAGGGCCGGTACTTTCTGGGCCTGACGGATGAGGAGCTGGCGCAGCTGTTCGGCTGCAAGCCCGGCAGCGTCCGGGTGAAGCTGACCCGCGCCCGCCGCAACGCGCTGAAGATCATGCTGGAGAAGGGAGTGGAACCCCAATGACAAGACGGGACATGCTGATGGAGCAATACGAGGACGCACTGTTCGCCCTGATGATGGACGAGCTGGCGGAGACAGAGGGCCGGTCCGCCCTGGCGGAAAACCGCCGCCTGCAGGAGAGCGGCGAGCCGGCGATCCCCGAGGCGGTACGCCGCCGGTGCCGAAACGCCATTGATCGCGGCGCGGCGGAGAAACGTCTGCGCCGCGCCGGCAAAAGCTTTGCCCGAATCGTGACCCGGGTGGCCGTGGTGGCGCTGGTGGCCATGCTGCTGTTCACCACCGCCTTCGCCGCCTCCGAGGATTTCCGGGTCAAAACCCTGAACATGGTCATGGAGGTATTCGACGACCGGGTGGAGCTGCGCTTCGGCACCGGTGGCCGCTTTTCCGACACACTTACCGCCGGCCCGCAGATCACCGGCGCTCAGCTGCCGGAGGGCTTCCAATTGACAGACGAGGGCAGCAGCGGTATGGGCCGGTGGTATGAATACCACGACGCAGGCGACGGCGCCATCTATACAGATGTCTTGAATATGGAAAACGGCAGCATGATGCTGGACACCGAAGACGCAGTGCGCTCCTCTGTCACCATTCAGGGCGAGGCCGCTCTGCTGGTGGAAAAGGGGCAGCAGCGGCAGCTGCTGTGGCAGCTGGGTGAGGTCTGGTTCTGCTATATCATCACAGAAAACCTCTCCACAGACACCCTGCTGACCTACGCCGAGAGCATCGTGTTCCAATAGCGCGCTTCCGCTGACGGGCCGGCACATGACAGATCATCGCACACAGCGTCCGCCATGTGCCGCCTTATTTTCCGCGGAGCTTCAGGCAGAAATCGCAGCAGTCGCCGCCGCGGCCCAGCGTCTTTGTCCTGTGCCAAGAGAGTTCGGGATGCAGCCCGTCGTAGGTGATATCGTCGCTGTCGCAGAAGCAATGGCACAGCTCCGGGCAGCCATACTGCACGCAGGCGTCGTGGTAGGGGCACTTCGTCATGTCGATGCGCCAGACGCCGCCGGTGGTCTGGATATCCCTGGCCGCAAAGCCCGCCGTCGGGCCGAAGAGCTTCGGCGTCTGCCTGGCAAAGATCCCCGGCACGCTCCGGTACAGCCCCGGAATGCGCATCAATCTGAGGAATATCTTCTTCATCCGCCATGCCTTCTGCTCCACATAGCCGTGGACGGTCTGCAGGGCCTCCTCCTTCGGCATGGCCGTCTGCAGCGTCTCATACGCCGCGATCCCCGGCAGGATCTGGTTCTCCAGGTGCCGCTGCTTTTCCTTGCTGGCCCCGGCGTTTTCCGCCCGCAGCGCCTGCAGCCGGGCCGCAAAGGCGGCGTTCAGTTCCTCCGCCCGCGCCGGAAAGCGCTGTGCAGTGGTTTCCCGGAAATGCCGGGTGATATAGCTCTCTTTCATAAAAGTTCACCTCTTCTTGCAGTGCAAATCAATAGTCTGCGTTCAGCCACGGCTTCTGTCCCCAGTGGAGCAGACGGGCCAGCTCCCGGGCCTTTGCACCGTCGTCGGCGGTGGCCGCGCCCAGCCGCAGCATGGCCTCCAGCTCACACGAGCCCATCAGCAGCGACGCCAGATCCCCCTGGCGGCAGATGACGGTCACATCCGCCGCGCTGTCCGCCGCGGCCACGGCCCACCGGCCGTCCGCAAAGGTGATGCGCAGCTGCTCCTCCCGGTCTGCCATCTCGTCCCGATA
Source organism: uncultured Oscillospiraceae bacterium (assembly GCA_934597585.1). Lineage (GTDB taxonomy): Bacteria > Bacillota > Clostridia > Oscillospirales > Oscillospiraceae > Vescimonas. The sequence continues at coordinate 21,424 of CAKTSA010000004.1, read as the reverse complement.
GCGAAACGCCGCCGTCAGATGCCCCGCAGGGAAGGGGCGGTAGGCGGTCTTTTCCACAAAGCGCCCGCCATCCACCAGCTTGAACATGGTGCCGATGGCCGAGACGTTGGTCTGCAGGAAGCCATAGTCCATGTAGTTCTTCGAGATATCCTGCGGATCGTCCAGCAGGTGGTGGAAATCCTCCTCGCCGGTGCACAGGATCACCGTCTGGGCCAGATCCTCCTGCAGCCGCAAAGCACCCAGCAGCGCCCGCAGAACAGCGCCGTCCTCATAGACCAGCTCCTCCACGGAAAGGCGGTTTTGGGTGTAGTTGCTGTCGCTGGTGCTCTCAAAGCGGTAGGCAGCGTAGCCTTTCAGTTGCCCGCCCGCATAGAAGCCGATGCGCCGCACCTGAATGTCGTCCCGGGCGGCCCGGATCTCCTCCTCGAACTTCTCCACCATGCCGTGGTTTTTCGCCGCGAAGCGGCTGTGGCAGGCCAGGGCTTCGTCAAAGTCCTCCGGCTGCATCAGGCGCAGATGCTGCCGCGCCTCGGCCTCCAGCCTGGGCAGCACCGCCGTGGGCAGGTGGTATTCGTAGAGCTTTCCCGCAAAGCCGTAGCCCATCCGCCGGTAAAAGCTGATCTGGAACGGCAGCAGAAGCGTCAGCAGCGCGCCATTCTGGCGGGCATAGTCCTCGAAATACCGCACCATGAACAGCGCCGCGCCCTTTTTCTTGTGCAGCGGATGCACCTCCAGCGCCATCAGGCCGCAGGCGGGCTGCATTCTGCCGAAAAAATTCATGGAGAACCGGATCAGCTTCATGGTGCCGATCAGTACGTCACCCTCAAAGAGCCCCACCGTCTGCACCTGGCGGTCCTCCCGCAGCTCCAGCCGGTGCTTTTCCCGATAGTACCGGCGGCACTCGGCATCCAGCGACTTATACGCCGGGTAGGAATTGAGATAGATATCCAGGTAGGCCTCCATGTCCGCCTCTGTCAGCGGCCGGATCTGCCACTGGGGATGTGCGCTGTCTGTGTACATACGTCAAACCTCCTGCGTATTTGTGGCAATATTGTATCACAGCGCCGCCCTTTTGCACAGCGTATTTTGAAAACTGTCCTCTGTTCTTTTTATCCGCCGCCCCCGGCGATAAAGTTGTCCCGGCCCTATGCCAGGGGCATAAGGCCGGGACTGATCTGTATAGACGCGAAAGGCTTATTCCAGCTCCATCAGCAGCTCCTTGGCCTTGACGGGCTGGCCCTCCTTGACGCGGATGTTTTTGACCGTGCCGGCGGTGCGGGCGGTGATGGCGGTCTCCATCTTCATGGCCTCGATGATGATCAGCACCTGATCCTTCTCCACATGGTCGCCCTGCTTGACGCAGAGCTTGGACACCATGCCGGGGATGGAGGTGCCCACCTGCAGGGGATCGGACTCGTCGGCCAGGGTGGCCTGGCGGGTCTGCTCGGAGGCGTGGGGATCGCGGACGGTGACCTCGCGGCGCATGCCGTTCAGCTCGAACTGGACGTTGATGGTGCCGTCGCTGTTGTGGTCGCCCAGACCCAGGTACTTGATGACCAGGGTCTTGCCGTCCTCGATGTTGATCTTGTTGGTCTCGCCCAGGGCCATGCCGTTGAAGAACACATGGCTGCCCATGCGGGTGATGTAGCCGTACTCCTTCCGGTGGCGGCAGAAGTCCTCGTATACCTTGGGATACATGGCGTAGGAGATGAGATCCTTCTTCTCCGGGTTCTCGTGGAACTGCTCCACCTCATGCTGCAGCTGGTCGAAGTCCACGGGAGCCAGCAGCTTGCCGGGACGGCAGGTGATGGGCTGCTCGCCCTTCAGCACCACCTTCTGCAGATCTTTCGGGAAGCCCCACGCGGGCTGACCCATCATGCCCTTGAAGTAGGACACCACAGAATCGGGGAAAGCCAGGGCCTCGCCCCGCTGGACGATGTTCTCCGGCGTCAGATCGTTCTGCACCATGAAGATGGCCAGATCGCCCACCACCTTGGAGGAGGGCGTCACCTTCACCGGGTCGCCCAGCATGTCGTTGACGGTCTTGTACATCTCCTTGACCTCCTCGAACCGGTCGCCCAGGCCCAAGGATTCCACCTGCGGGCGGAGGTTGGTGTACTGACCGCCGGGGATCTCATAACGGTAGATGTCGGTGGTGGAGGATTTCAGGCCGTGGTCGAAGCTCTCGTACCGCAGGCGCACGTCGGCCCAGTAGTTGCTCAGCTCCTGCACGCGGCGCAGGTCAAGGCCGGTATCCCGCTCTGTACCGTGGAGGGCGGCCACCACAGCATCCAGCGAGGGCTGGCTGGTAAGGCCCGCCATAGGCGCGCAGGCCACGTCCACCACGTCCACGCCGGCCTCGGCGGCCATCAGCAGGGCGGCCACCTGGTTGCCGGTGGTATCGTGGGTGTGCAGGTGAATGGGCAGGCCCACCTCCTGCTTCAGGGTGGACACCAGCTTCTTGGCGGCGTAGGGCTTCAGCAGGCCGGACATATCCTTGATGGCCAGCATGTGGGCGCCCCGCTTCTCCAGCTCCTTGGCCAGGTCCACGTAGTATTTCAGGGTGTACTTGTCCTTGGTCTCGTCCAGAATGTCGCCGGTGTAGCACATGGTGGCCTCCAGCAGCTTGTTCTGGCGAAGCACCTCCTCCATGGCCACCTCCATGCCCGGCACCCAGTTCAGGGAGTCGAACACGCGGAACACATCGATGCCCCGCTGAGCGGCCTCCTCCACGAAGGCCCGGACCAGGTTGTCAGGATAGTTGGCGTAGCCCACCAGGTTGGAGCCCCGCAGCAGCATCTGGAAGGGGATGTTGGGGATCTTCTCCCGCAGCAGCCGCAGACGCTCCCAGGGGGACTCGTGCAGGAAGCGGTAGGCCACATCAAACGTAGCGCCGCCCCACATCTCCAGGGAGAAGCAGTCCCGCAGGATGTCGGCCATGCCGTCGGCGCCCTTCACCATGTCGCGGGTGCGCATACGGGTGGACAGCAGGCTCTGGTGGGCGTCACGCATGGTGGTGTCGGTCAGCAGCAGCTTCTTCTGATCCAGCACCCACTGCTTCACGGCCTCGGGGCCCTTCTCGTCCAGCAGCTGCTTCAGGCCGGGGCCAAGAGGCGCCTTGGCCTCGGGGAAGCGGGGGATGTCGTACTGGTGGCGCTCGGCGTTGGGGTTGGCCACCTGGATCTCAGAGATATACCGCAGCACGCGGGTGGCGCGGTCGCGGGAGTCCATGATCTCAAACAGCTCCGGCGTCTCGTCGATGAACTTGGTATGGCACTGGCCGTTGACAAACGTGGGATGGGCCAGCACGTTGGTGACGAAGGGGATGTTAGTCTTGACGCCCCGGACGCGGACCTCGTTGATGGCGCGGGCCGCCTTGCGGCACACGGCAGGGAAGCTGCGGTCCCAGCTGGTGACCTTCACCAGCAGCGAATCATAGTAGGGGGAGATGACGGTGCCCACGCCCACGTTGCCGCCGTCCAGACGGACGCCAAAGCCGCCAGGGGAGTGATAGGCGGTGATCTTGCCGTTATCGGGGGCAAAGTTGTTGGAGGGATCCTCGGTGGTGACGCGGCACTGGATGGCGTAGCCGTCAAAGTGGACGTCCTCCTGCTTCGTCAGGCCAATCTCCGGGCAGCTGAGGGGATAGCCCGCCGCCACCAGCAGCTGGGCCCGGACGATATCCACGCCGGTGATCATCTCAGTGACGGTATGCTCCACCTGGATGCGGGGGTTCATCTCGATGAAGTAGTGGTGGCCGGACTTGTCTACCAGGAACTCCACCGTGCCGGCGCTGACGTAGTTGACGGACTTGGCGATCTTCACCGCGTCCTGACGCAGAGCCTCCACCGTCTCCTGGGGGACGGACCAGGCGGGGGCGTACTCCACCACCTTCTGATACCGGCGCTGGAGGGAGCAGTCACGCTCGCCCAGATGGTAGACGTTGCCGTACTTGTCGGCCAGGATCTGCACCTCGATGTGCTTGGGCTCCACCAGGTACTTCTCGATGAAGATGTCGCCGCAGCCGAAGGACTTCTCGGCCTCGCTGTGGACCAGCTCATAGGCGGTCTTGACCTCCTCGGGCTTGTCGCAGCGGCGCATGCCGCGGCCGCCGCCGCCGGCAGCGGCCTTCAGGATAACAGGAAAGCCGAAGCTGACGGCCTTTTCCAGCGCATCGTTGGCGTCCTTCAGGGGCTCGGTGCAGCCGGGGATGATGGGCACACCGCACTGAACGGCGATCTCCTTGGCGCTGAGCTTGTCGCCCATCTTGGCCAGCACGTCAGAGGACGGGCCCACGAACAGGATGCCGTTGTCCTCGCAGGCGCGGGCAAAGTCGGCGTTCTCCGACAGGAAGCCGTAGCCGGGGTGGATGGCGGTGACGCCCCGGCGCTTGGCCAGGCCAATGATGCCGGGGATATCCAGATAGGCGCCCAGGGGGGACTTCTTTTCGCCCACCAGATAGGCCTCGTCGGCCTTGGTGCGGAACAGGGAATAGGTATCTTCGTTGGAATAGATGGCAACGGTGTGAAGGCCCAGGTCGTAACAGGCGCGGAAAATACGGACGGCGATCTCACCGCGGTTGGCGACCAGGACCTTCTTCAATTGTGTGATCTGCTGCATACGGTTCTCCTTTCTCTGCACATAAAATTCTACATTAAAAATCATTATACACTTTTTTCTTCCCCGCGCCAGATGCAAAATAGCCAAAATATCATTCAGTATTGGTTGTAAAAGTAGCCGTTTCCATAAGCAGAAGTTTTAGCAAAGTCCGATGCGCCAAAATTGCATCAAGATCAGGATGTATTCCGCCAAGAAACGTCTGTGCGCCGACTGTGCCCACCAGCCGACCGGAGCGGCGCAAAAAGCCCGCAGCCGTCTCCGACTGCGGACTGCGCGCTATGTATCACTCGTAAATGGAATCCACCATGGCCATGACCTCATCCCGGCCCAGGTCGGTGTCGATCATGCACTCCAGGTTGCCCACCCGCCAGGCGGCGCAGGTGGAATTGGAGTTGTTGTACAGATAGTGGGTGACGCCGCCTTTGACGTATTCGATCAACTCGGAATCGTCCTTTTCAAAGGTGGAGGAATCGTCGCCGTCCCAGGCGATGATCAAAATTATGACCCGGCCATTCTCGTTTTGGTAGAGCGTGGAGAAATCCGTCATAAAGCCGGGATTGTCGTGGACATTCACAACCGGCGTCCCCAACCCCTCCGGGATGTATTTCGGCACCACCGGCGCCGTGATGCCATAGGCGGTGACGGCCTCCTGCAGCGTGGCGTATTCCACCTCTTCCTCCGGCTTGATGGGGGTGGTGTTCATCTCCGGCACCTCGCCGTCATACTGGTTTTCAAAGGTCAGCTCCTCCGAATTCCACACGCCGATCATCTGAAAGACGTTTTCAAACCCCACCGCCGTGCCCACCAGCAGGAAGACGAGACACGCGGCAGCCGCCGCGGCCAGCAGCGTCTTGCGCAGGGTGAAGCGCTTCCGCGATACCTCCGGTTCCTCTCCGGGGTACAGGGAGCTCCCCTCCCCCTCCGGCGTGTTGTACAGGGCGTGGAACTCCGCCAGCATGCGCCGGGCGTCGTCCTGTGTATGCAATTGGTCCAGACGGGGATTGGTGCTTCGTTTCTCCATACGCTGAACCTCCTTCTATTCCATATATGTCCGCGGCGTCAAAAAGCTGACAAGCGCCCCTCAGAATTTTGGAAAAGCCTCCCGCAGCCGCTTCCGGATCCGCTCCAGCCGCTTCTGGCTGTTCCACACGGTGATGCCCAGGAGCTGGGCCGCCGCCTTGTGGCTGCGGTCCTCCACCAGCAGCAGCTGGAACAGCTGCCGGTCCACCTCGTCAAAGCTGGCGGCCACAAAGGCCCGGATCTCCGCCACCTGCTGCCGCTGGGCCAGCTCCGCCGCCATGTCGCCGGGTGCGGCGATATGCTCCGCCCCCTCCGTCCAGTGGGCCAGCAGGGCACTCTCCCGCCGGCGGGCACGCTGATGGTTGGCCAGCTTGTTTTTCAGCGTCTGCATCAGCCAACCGCCGGGATTTTCGTGGCGCTGCAGCTGGTCGAATTTCAGATACGCCTCGTGGAAGGTGTCCTGCACCAGCTCCTCCGCCATCTCCCGGTTCTGGATCTGGCCCTGGGCATAGCGGAGCAGCTTCTCCACATGAGCCAGATACAGCGCGTCGAACGCGCCGTCATATTCCGCCGCCACAGCGTCACCTCCTCCGCTCCCGCAGGAGCGGCTCTCAGTATACCACAAGATTTTCCCCTTTGCCACCACGAAACGACAATATCTATGAAATTCCCCCGAAAAATATCGCCGCAGCCTGTCAGGTTTTCCCAGCATCTGACATATAACAGGTAAAGGAGAGAAAATCGCGCACCACTCAACTGACCGTCGGTTGTCTTTTGGCGCACCGCGCCATAGAATAGGGACAGAGGATATCGCGTAGCGGGAAAGGAGCTTGCGTATGAAGCGAAAGACTTTGCTGATGTTGTTGACGGTGATCCTGCTGCTGGCTCTGACAGGCTGCGGCGGGCAGCGGGCCGTGGAGCAGTGCGCGGAGCAATATCTGCACACCTTCCGGACCGAGGGCATCGAAAAGGCCGTGGAATACTGCCATTTCGAGGCCAGCGAATTCTACTCCCAAGATGCCCACCGGGACCTGTACGCCCGCTCCGGCTGCGCCATCCAGGACTACCGCATCCAGTCCATCGACCGGATCAATGACGATCTCTACGCCCTGAAGCTGGAGCTTCAGGACGCCGGCGGCCAGTGGAAGACCGTCTATAACTTCGTGGGCCGCATCGACGGGGCCTACCGCTACATCAACGGCGTCAGCCACATTCCGGCGACCCTGCGCACCGGCTTCACCCCGGAGAACTACCGCACCACCGACATCAGCGTCGCCGCCACATAAACCACACCAGAAAGAGTAAACAAGGAGAGAGAACCCCATGAGCATGAAACGGTATGTCAAGCAGTCCCGCGGCTATTGGATCGCGGCGCTGGTCCTGATCCTTTTCACAGCGGCCTGTTCCATTCCGGCCATCCTGGCCCGGAAGCAGCTGCCGGATATGACGCCCCAGGACATCTTCGCGGGAGACGTCTATCTGGGCAGCTACTATACCGTGGACGTGCAGTACATGACCTCCTGGATCTATCGCATCAACTATGACGACGGCTCCAGCGACGTCTTCTATCTGGCCGGCGACCGGGATAACTACGGCTTCGTCCTCTCCATGAGCGAGGAGCAGTTTCAGAAATACCAGCAGATCGTGGCATACACCGCCTCTGACGACTGCGACCTGCTGACACCCCAGGACACCCCCGCCGGCAGCGGCGATGATGACCCCAGCAGCGACGGCGGCACGACGGCAGCGCCGCTGGCGGCAGCGCTGCCCCTGACCACGGCAAAGCCCGCCGCCGTGCCCTTCGCCGGCATCGCCTGCACGCTGCCGGAGGAGGCCATGCAGGTCCTGGCCGAGTACATGGACATGTCCGAGGCGGATTTCACCGCCTGCTACGGCGACTACTATCTGGACGGCAAGCTGACCCCGGCAGACCTGCAGACGGACTGGCTCTATGCCCTGCTGGTGCCCATCGTGTATGTGCTGATCCTGGTGGCCTGCGCCGTGGTGTACGACGTGCAGTTCGGCAAGCAGCGCAAGCGGCTGGAGAGCACACGTCTGTGGGACCGGGCCGTCAGCGAATTTGACCACATGGACACGGACTATCGCAGCGCCGTTACCGTCAGCACGGCGTTCCTGTACGCCCGGCGGCGGAACATCGTGCTGCCCCTGGCGGACGTGGCGTGGGTCTATCAGCAGCAGCGCAAGCTCCTGTGGGCGCGGCGCATCGCCCTGATCATGCTGACCCACGACGCCCGGTGCTATCAGGTGGTCCTGGACAAGCACGCCTCCCGCCGCTATGCCGACGCCGTCATCAGCGCCATCACCAACCGGAACCCCGACGTGCTGGTGGGCCTCACCCGGGAAAACAAGGACATCTACCGTCAGGAGGTCCCCCACGCCAAAATGGTGGTGGTGCGCCCGTGGCTGGCCCTGCTGCTGGGCTGGGCCATCTACTTCCTGACGCAGCTGGTGCTCCGCCTGCTGCTGACGTGATCATCGCCCTTGACTTTTTCCGCCGGGTGTGCTACCATACCGCTTGATCGCTCGGAGGGCGCGTCGTTCACAGAAACGGCAGCCGGATAAGGCGCAGGCTGAAATGCCTGTCCTTATCCGGCTTTTTTGCGTATCCCTCCTGCATATTCCGAAAAGGAGAACAACATCTATGGACCTTCTCAACGGCCGGATCCGGCCCCTGTATTTCAGATATCTGTCCGCCGCCTTCGGCAGCGCGCTGATCTCCAGCATCTACGGCATGGTGGACATGGCCATGGTGGGCCAGTACCAGGGCCCCGAGGGCACGGCGGCCCTGGCGGTGGTGGCTCCGGTGTGGAACGTCATCTACAGTCTGGGCCTGCTGACCGGCATCGGCGGCAGCGTCATCTTCAGCGCCCGCCGGGGCAGCGGCACGCGGGACGGCGGCGAGAATCTGTACTTCACCGCCGCCGTGATAGGCTCTGTGGTGCTGGCGGTGCTGGCCTGGCTGGGGCTGCTGTTCTTCGAGCGTCCGCTCCTGACCTTTTTCGGCGCGGACGAGTCCCTGCTGGCCTTGGCCCGGCTGTACCTCCGGCCCATCAAGTACGTGTTCCCCATCTTTCTCTTCAACCAGATGCTGGCGGCCTTTCTGCGGAACGACGGCGACCCGGGCCTTGCCACCCTGGGGGTGCTGTCCGGCGGCATCTTCAATATGTTCGGCGACTACTTCTTCGTCTTCCCCTGTGACATGGGTGTCTACGGCGCGGGCCTGGCCACGGCCATCGGCTCTGTCATCTCCCTGCTGGTGCTGCTATCCCACTTCCTCCGCCGCCGGAACACCCTGCGCCTGGTGCGGGTGGAGCGCCCCCTCCGCAAGCTGTGGGAGATCGCCGTGTCCGGCTTCTCCTCCTTCTTCATCGACGTGGCCATGGGTATCCTGACGGTGCTGTTCAACCGCCAGATCATGCGCTATCTGGGCGGCGACGCCCTGGCGGTGTATGGCCCCATCATCAACGTCAGCACCTTCGTCCAGTGCTGCGCCTACAGCGTGGGCCAGGCGGCCCAGCCCATCATCTCCACCAACTTCGGCGCCGGACAGGGCGGCCGTATCCGCGAGACGCTGCGGCTGGCCTTGTACACCACGGCGGCCTTCGCCCTGTTCTGGACGGGCCTCAGCTTCGCCGCCCCCAACCTCTATATTCGGGTGTTCATGAGCCCCACGCCGGAGATTCTGGCCATGGCCCCGGCCATTATCCGGACCTATGCCCTGTCCTTCCTGCTGCTGCCCTTCAACATCTTCTCCACCTACTACTTCCAGTCCATCATGCAGCCCCGGGCGGCGTTCATCGTCTCCGTGGCCCGGGGGCTGGTCATCAGCGGCGTGCTGATCCTGCTGCTGCCGGTGCTGACCGGCCCGGCCTCCCTGTGGCTGGCCATGCCCATCACCGAACTGCTGACCGCCCTCTACACCGCCGCCGCCATCCGCCGCTACACCCGGGCGCTGCACACATAAAAAATGCCGGCCAGCAGGCCGGCATTTTTCTATGTCGCTCAGTGGTGGAAGCTGGTGGTGACCGTAGGCTCCTTCTCCGGCAGGCCGAACTGCGCCTTGCCCAGCTGGATGCTCTTCATCAGGAACGCCATGTTGCGGCCCAGGGTCCGCATGGTCTGCAGGCCCTCCAGGTCCTTCCGCACCTCCTCCGGCGTGCTGCCGTACACCATGTTCCAGTACTGGCTGCTGGCGATGGGCATGCCGGTGATGGTGAAGTACTTGTTCAGTGCGTCAAAGGTGGCGGTGTTGCCGCCCCGACGGCAGGAGACCACCGCCGCGCCCACCTTCATGGTCTTGTTAATATGGGGCGTGCTGAAAAACAGCCGGTCCATAAACGAGAGGATGCCCCCCGCCGGAGACGCGTAGTACACCGGCGAGCCGATCACCAGCGCGTCGGCCTCCGCCAGCTTGGGCGCGGTCTCGTTCACCAGGTCGTCATAGACGCACCGGTGGGTCTTCTTGCAGGAGGCGCAGGCGTTGCAGCTGTGGGCCGTATGGCCCGCCTGGACGATCTCCGTCTCGATGCCCTCGGCCTCCAGCGTCCTGGCCAACTCCTCCAGCGCCGTATAGGTGCAGCCCTTCTCATGGGGACTGCCGTTGATGAGCAATGCTTTCATGTGAATGACCTCCTTCTCATGCTTCTTCTCCATTGCGGGAGCATTTCTCCGTGTCGGCGGCCTGCGCCGCCATGCCCCCTCCCCATCTGCCGCTATTGTAGCAGATGCCGCGCCAATACGCAACCGGAAATGACGAGAAAAGGCGGCAGTGTCCTGCCGCCTTTTCCCGCATATTGTCGGCCGTCAGCCGTTGAGGATCTTCATGAACTCCTCGCCGGTGATGGTCTCCTTCTCATAGAGGTAGGTGGCCAGCTGGTCCAGCTTCTCCCGGTTGTCCATCAGGATCTTGATGGCCTTGTCGTGCTGCTTCTGCACCAGGGCCACCACCTGCTGGTCGATCTTGGTCTGGGTCTCGGCGGAGCAGGCCAGGGAGGCGTCGCCGCCCAGATACTGGTTGGTGACGGTCTCCAGCGCCACCATGCCGAACTCATCGCTCATGCCGTAGCGGGTGATCATGGCCCGGGCCAGCTTGGTGGCCTGCTCGATATCGTTGGAGGCGCCGGTGGTGACGGAGCCGAACACCACTTCCTCGGCGGCCCGGCCGCCGGTAAAGGTGGCGATCTTGTTCTCGATCTCCTCCTTGGTCATCAGGTAGTGGTTGCCCTCCTCCACCTGCATGGTATAGCCCAGGGCGCCGGAGGTGCGGGGCACGATGGTGATCTTCTGCACAGGGGCGGAGTGGGTCTGCATGGCCGCCACCAGGGCGTGGCCCACCTCGTGATAGGACACGATCCTCTTCTCGTGGTCGGTCATGATGGCATTCTTCTTCTGATAGCCGGCGATGACCACCTCGATGCTCTCCTCCAGATCCGCCTGGGTGGCGAAGCGGCGGCCGTCACGGACGGCACGCAGCGCCGCCTCGTTGACGATGTTGGCCAGCTCCGCGCCGGATGCGCCGGAGGCCATGCGGGCGATCTTGCTGAAGTCCACATCCTCGGCCACCTTGATCTTCCGGGCGTGCACCTTCAGGATCTCCTCCCGGCCCTTCAGGTCGGGCAGCTCCACCGGCACCCGGCGGTCAAAGCGGCCGGGACGGGTCAGGGCCGGGTCAAGGGACTCGGGCCGGTTGGTGGCCGCCAGAATGATGACGCCGTTGTTGCCCTCGAAGCCGTCCATCTCCGTCAGCAGCTGGTTCAGGGTCTGCTCCCGCTCGTCGTTGCCGCCCAACTGGCCGTCACGCTTCTTGCCGATGGCGTCGATCTCGTCAATGAACACGATGCAGGGTGCTTTCTCCTTGGCCTGCTTGAACAGGTCGCGCACCTTGGATGCGCCCATGCCCACGAACATCTCCACGAATTCCGAGCCGGACATAGAGAAGAAGGGCACGTTGGCCTCGCCGGCCACAGCCTTGGCCAGCATGGTCTTGCCGGTGCCCGGAGGGCCCACCAGCAGAATGCCCTTGGGCATAGAGGCGCCGATGTCCTTGTACTTACTGGGATCGTGGAGGTAGTTGACCACTTCCTGCAGGTTCTCCTTGGCCTCGTCCTCACCGGCCACGTCGTCAAACTTGATGCCCTCGGCGGACTTCACGTAGACCTTGGCGTTGGACTTGCCCATGTTGAACATCATGGAGTTCCCGCCGCCCATTTTCTTCATCATGCTGCGGGAGATGACCTGCCCGATGCCGATAAAGAGGATCAGCGGCAGCACCCAGCCCAGGATGTCCACCAGCAGTGAGCTCTGCTGGATCTCCTCGCCGGTGGTGGAGACGCCCGCGTCCAGCAGGCGCTGCACCAGCCCGTCGTCGGGGATGATGGCGGTCTTGTAGATGGTCTTTTCATCCTTGCCGGTAAACAGAATGCGGTTGCTCTGCTGCTGAATCTCCACCTGGCCGATCTGGCCCTGCTCCGTCATGGATACAAAGGTGTTGTAGTCCACATCCTTGATCTGGTGCTCCGCCAGCCACGGCATGGCCAGCAGATTGAACAGCAGCACCACCAGCAGCACGATCATGTAGTAATACAGCAGCGGTTTTTTCGGTGATTTCACTTCATTCATTTGCTTGTTCCTCCGTATTTTCCGGGATGTCCGATGGTATTTCCCGTTCTTCGCAGTTCATCTGCAGGTCGATGGCCGACAGTGCCGCCAGCAGCGCGTGGCGCATGGCCTGGGCGGCGAAGTCGATGGCGTACTCGCCGTAGAAACTGGCGGCCTCCGCCTGATCCTCCGACACGTCGGCACCCTGGCTGTGGATGTAGTCCGGCAGCTCATTCTGTAAGATGTCCTGTATCCTCAGGTCGTACTCCAGCTGGGCGGCGGACAGCGCCGCCACGGCGGGCGAATGGCTCTTGTCGATGCTCTTGCGCAGCAGCAGATCATTCTCCCGGTACTCCTGCCGCAGGCACCGCAGCGCCCGCCGGATCTCCCGGTGGTCCAACCGCTGGCAGCACCGGAGGCAGCGTATGGTCTGCTCATACTGCCGCTCCAGCTCGCAGAGCTTGCCGGCAAATATCCCGTTCTTTGTTGACATGGGCAGTGGCCCTCCCTCTGCTGTGATGGTGTCATCATAGCAGAGGGAGGACCATTCCGCCACTATCAGTTTGCGCCTCTTGTCATGACAAAATCCCAAAAGTGTCAAAAAACCTGACACTTTGGGAAAAATGTCCTATAGAGAAAAAGACGCTTTTCTGTTATGATAGGTCACACGGATCTTCCCGCTACCCGTCCGGTCAGCAAACGGTACATTTGCCGCGCCAGCTGATCCCGGTCCACATCCTTTTTCTCGCAGTATTCCAGCAGCAGCCCCACGATGCCGTAGGTGCAGAAGCTTAGCGCCGTCTCCGCGTCCTCATAGGGGAGCTCCGTCAGCGGGCCCTTCCGCCGGACCATCTCCTGCAGATAGGACCGGACAGAGCGCACCATCAGCCGTTCCACCTGCTCCCGCTTCTGGGAGCTCATCAGCTTGCGCAGCAGGACGCTGGCCCCCTCCGAGGCGGCGATGAAATCCCGGAACACCTCTTCCGCGTCGTCGGTGGACATGCTGCGCTCCAGCAGCCGCTGGAACCCCTGCTCCGCTGACCACTCGATGACCTCCAGAATGTCCTGAAAGTGGTAGTAAAAGGACTGGCGGGAGATGCCGCACTCGTCCACGATATCCTTCACCGTGATCTTGTCGATATTCTTTTCCCGGGACAGCTTCAAAAACGCGTCGGCGATCATGGGCTTTGCATTGACAGGCATACGAGACCTCCCCTACCAGCATACTGCTCCCTATTTTACCATAAAAAGCCATCCCTTGTCTATTGAGAAATTCCACGGAGGAACCCACACCATGAAAAAAGCAGTCAAGATCACCGCCGCCGTTCTGTCTACCGCCGCGCTCTGCGGCGCTGCCACCTATGGCGTGACCCATCTTCTGATGGACGTGGCCATGAACCGCCAGCCGCCCCGGCTGCGGAAAAAGAAGGACGGCGGCTCCCGCCTGACCGGTGAGACGCCCAACGACGCCTATCGCGCCGCCCGCCGGGCGGCCTCCCAGCGTCTGGCCGCCACCCCCCACCAGGTGGTGACCATCGAAAGCTATGACGGTCTGCGTCTGGCGGGCCACTGGTTTCCCTGCCCCGATGCCCGGCGCATCATCATCGCCTTCCACGGCTGGCACTCCGCCTGGTGCCGGGACTTCGGCCTGATAGCCGATTTCTGGCAGCAGGAGAAATGCAGCGTCCTCTATGTGGAGCAGCGGGCCCAGCAGAACAGCCAGGGCGACTACATCGGCTTCGGCCTGACGGAGCGCCGCGACTGTCTGGCCTGGGCCCAGTGGGTAGCGGAGCGGTCCGGCACGGCCCTGCCCATCTATCTGGCGGGCGTCTCCATGGGCGGCGCCACCGTGCTGATGGCGGCGGACCTGCCGCTGCCGCCCGCCGTCCACGGCATCATCGCGGACTCGGCCTACACCTCGCCCCGGGCCATCTGGCAGCATGTGGCCCGGGAAAACCTTCACATCCCCTTCCTGCTGGGCGGCTGGATGGCCGACCGCATCTGCCGCGCCCGGCTGTCCGTGGGCTCAGACGAGTGCTCCACGTTGGCTTCCCTGGCCGCCACGAAAAAGCCGGTGCTGCTGATCCACGGCCAGGACGACCACTTTGTCCCCGTGCGCATGGCCTATGAAAACCGGGCCGCCTGCGCCGCCCCCTGCCAGCTCCTGGTGGTGCCGGAGGCCGACCACGCCATGAGCTGCTATATATCCCCCCAGGAATACGAGGCCGCCCTCCGCCGCTTTTGGGCCGCCTGCGACGCATGACGCCATAACAAAAACCAGGGCCCCCGGTTCACCCGGAGGTCCCTTCTTTTTCCCGCAGGGCCCGCACCGCGTCCCCGATATCCCCATCAATGCAGACCGCCTGCCCTTCGATCTCCCGGGGGCAGGCCGCCTGGCCCTGGTTGATGCAGGCATAGATGGCCTTCGGATTCCCCGCCGTCATCTGCCAGAAGGGATACTTGATGATGCCCGGGGTGTTATACCCCACCCCCAGCTCCCAAAAGAGCACCCTCTGCCCCGCCCGGGTCCGCAGGAAATTTTCATACCGCACCGCCGCGGCGTGCCACCCATCGTCCTGGACGAAAGTGTCGTCGCACCGCAGGTTCATGGTCATAGGCCTGCCGCAGTGAGGACAGCGGGGCAGAAGCTCAGGCGGGATCCGCATTCTCTCCTGCCGCGCCGCCATCTCCCGTATGGCCGCCTCGTTGTCAAACGTCTCCTGGCAGCAGGGCCCGCTGCACTGAAACAGCCCGTAGTCCCCCTGGGTATAGAACAGCCGCTTTTTATCAAATCCCTCCTTCTGGAAGCAGTGGTCCACATTGGTGGTGATCACAAAGTAGTCCTTGTCCGCCACCAGTGCCAGAAGCTCGTCATACACCGGCTTCGGCGCGTCCTGATAGCGGTTGACCAGGATATACCGGCTCCAATACGCCCAGAATTCCTCTTTGGTGGAAAAGGGGTAAAATCCGCCGGAATACATATCGCCAATGCCGTATTTCTCCGCGAAATCGGAGAAATACCGTCCAAACCGCTCCCCGCTGTAGGTAAATCCCGCCGCGGCGGACAGTCCGGCTCCCGCGCCGACGACCACCGCCTCCGCGTCACGGAGCGCCGTCCGCAGCCGCTCAAGCTTTGCGGAGCAATCTCTCATAGATCTCCCGGTCCGTATCCTTGAAAACATTGAAAATCACCTTCATTCCGCTTCCCGTCTCCGTCTTGTACCGCCGCAGATAGTCGTCCTGCACCGTCAGAAACGCCTCACTTGTCGTTTCCGGCGCCCGGACGTTCATCAGGCTCCGCAGCAGCTGCCGCTGCCCGTCCGCGTCCGCCGGGACCCGCAGGTCCCGGTATGCCGCGTTCTCCTTCAATAGCGACCGGATCAGAAACAGCCGCCGCTCCGCCTGAGTCATCCTGCGCTCCTTTCCGGGCTTACTTCCCAGGGAAGAAAAAGCCCACCGTCATGTCCAGATAATTCATCCCGCTGTAATCGGGATACTGTGCCTGTACCTTCGCCCGCATCTCGTCGGCGCTGCCGCAGGTCAGTGCGATCTCCTTCAGCGCCGTCAGATACGTCACCTTGGTCTGCGCGTCCTTCAGATCCTCCGGCGTGTAGTGGGAAGTCAGCACCAGACCAAAGCCTCTGCGGATGTAGTAGTTCAGCTGGGAGATGATCCCGTCGGCGTGGGGGCAGCCCGCCACGATGGAGTGGCAGTCGTGGCCCATCATGTGGGTATACACGCAGTTCATCTCCGGGATCTCCAGGTCATAGGCCTCGGCATTGGGCTTCACCACAAAGCGGATACCGGCGATCTCCGCCTCGCCCTCCTCCATCACGTGGTCCACGGCGCACAGTCCCGCGTCAAAGCTGTCGCCAAAGGCGCTCTTGAAATTCGCCACCAGCGCCGCGCCGCCGCCTGTGGTGTTGTAGGCCACAGAGGACGCCGTGCCGTAGGCAGGCACCTCCGGCAGGAAGGAAGCACCCGCCGCGTGATAGGCCACTAGCTTGCCCTCTACGCGAATGCCCTCCGCCGCCAGGAAATCCGTCAGCTCCCGGATGTTGTCATAGAAGCAGGGCAGCTCGATCACCACGCCCCGGCCATTCCTGGCCAGCACAAACACCTCGTTGTCGATGGGATCACAGGTCTGATAGGCATACAGGGTAATACCGTTCTCAGTATAAACGTCCACACGGCCCTTGTCCAGCGTCACAACGCGCTCAGCAGTCTTATTCATCATACATTCCTCCAAAATCTTTTCTCGAAAGCTTGCATTTCTCTTTCGCTGCCCTTATAATAACGCCATACAGCCCATTCGTAAAGTAAGCACAATATTGTGCTGTAGTTACCAAAAGAATACTATTGCGCAAAATGGAGGTTTTCCCATGCAATTACCCGCCTGTCCTGTAGAGACGACACTGATGCTCATCGGCGACAAATGGAAGGTGCTGATCCTGCGGGACCTGATGGACGGCACCAAGCGCTTCGGCGAACTGAAAAAATCCATCGGCCACGTGACCCAGAAGGTGCTGACCGCCCAGCTGCGTGACATGGAGGCCCAGGGCCTTCTCACCCGCAAGGTCTATGCCGAGGTACCGCCGCGAGTGGAATACACCCTCACCCCCACCGGCCGCAGCCTGAAGCCCATTCTGGACTCCATGGTGGCCTGGGGCACCGACTACCAAAAGAAAAACGCCCCCCGGGAGGAAGCGCTATGATCCGCCATATCTGCAAGGATGTATGTTTCCTGTCCCAGAGCTCCCAGCCCGCCGCGCCGGAGGATCTGGGCGTGGCCCAGGACCTGCTGGACACCCTGGCCGCCCACCGGGACGGCTGCGTAGGCATGGCCGCCAACATGATCGGCGTCAGCAAGCGCATCATCGCGTTTGATAATGAGGGGGAATATATGGTCATGTTCAACCCCGTCATCGTCAGGCGCTCCGGCCCCTACGAGACGGAGGAGGGCTGCCTCTCCCTCACCGGCCGCCGGAAAACAAAGCGCCACCAGACCATCAAGGTCCAGTGGCAGAACGAAAAATTCCAGACTCGTCTCAGGACCTTCACCGGCTGGACCGCTCAGATCATCCAGCACGAGATCGACCACTGCGACGGCATCATCATCTGAACAGGAGGACGCCATGGTACTCTGCTTTTCCGGCACCGGCAACAGCCACTACGTGGCCCAGCGCATCGCCGACGCCCTGTCCGACCCCCTTCTCCGCCTGAACGACCGCATCAAGTCCGGCGACACCGCGCCCCTGGAGACCGGCCAGCGCCTCATTCTGGTGACTCCCACCTACGCCTGGCGCATTCCCCGCCTTGTGGAGGACTGGCTGCTGAAAACGGAGCTGACCGGCGCCGGACAGGCCTGGTTCGTCATGACCTGCGGCAGCGAGATCGGCAATGCCGACGCCTACAACCGCCGGCTCTGCCAGGCCAAAAGCCTCACCTGTATGGGCACCGCCCAGATCGTCATGCCCGAGAACTACATCGCCATGTTCAACGCCCCTCAGCCCGGCGAGGCCCGGCAGATCGTGGCCCGGGCGGAACCGGATATCGACCGGGCCATCGCCGCCATCGCCGCAGGACAGTCGTTTCCCCCGCCCCGCAACAATCTCTACGACCGCTTCATGAGCGGCCCGGTGAATCCCCTCTTCTATTCTCTCTTCGTCAAGGCCAGGGCCTTCACCGTCAGTGATGCCTGCACCGGCTGCGGCCTGTGCGCCCGCCTCTGTCCCATGAATAACATCACCACGCAAAATGGCAGGCCCGTCTGGGGCGGCCACTGCACCCACTGCATGGCCTGCATCTGCCATTGCCCCGCCGCGGCCATCGAATACGGCAGAAAGAGCCTAGGTAAGCCCCGCTACCGCTTCCCGGCGCTGTAAACGGTCAGAGCGCCGTGACGATCCCCGCCGCCAGCGCGGCCACGGCGGCAAACAGCAGAATACCCCGCAGAAACGATCCCACGTGCTTTCCGGGGTCCTGATAGTACGCCTTCTCCGGCAGAAAGCGGAACCGCACCCGCTTCGTATGGCGCCACCACAGCAGGTCGATCACCACCAGGTCAAACAGTCCCAGCCCCTCCCCCAGCACCAGAAAGAACCAGAAGGCCGCGCCATAGCTGTCCAGCCCCAGCACGCCTTTCAGCGCCAGGTTGCCGCCCAGGATCGCCGCCATGGACTTCTCCCGCGGCACCATCCCCGCCAGGGACGGCTCCCGCCGCACCCGCTCCTGCACCGCCTCCGGATAGGAGCGCAGCCCCATCAGATTTTTCCGATCCGTCCCGGTGGCCAGAAAGCACATACCCCAATAGAGCAGCCAGAATCCCACCGTCACCGCAGCCCGCATCATCGTTCCCCCTCCGCCGGACAGCCCTCCATGGTCTTCCGCAGCTTCCCCCGCTTTTTTGCATAATACTCGTGCATATCGTTCCTCCCTCTCCTCTCAGGGGCACAGCAGCGCCATCACCCCGGCCAGCACGCCGGCGACGGCCGCCAGCCCCACCGTTCCGGCCAGCCACTTGGTCCGCTTGTCCCGGGCGGTGATGTACGGCATCAGATCCTCCGTCCCCGGAATGACCCACCCCGTCGTGTGGCCCACCCACCATTCGTCCACCAGCAGCCGGTCGATGACATTCATCACCCACAGGATCACCAGCATCTGCCAGAACCCCGTCCAGAAGCCCCGCGCCCCGTTGACCGCATACACGCACACCAGCACATAGGCCACATACCCCGGCACGCAGCACAGCTTGAAGCGCACGCTGCTGCGCCGGATCTGCTCATGGGTGGTCAGCCCCAGCGCCACGCACCGGTCCTGCACCTCCTGGTGATAGAGGTGCACCAGTCCCACCGCGCCCCTGCGGATGCCGAAGGCGCACACCAGCACCAGCAGCGCCCCCAGGCCCAGGCCCTCCAGAATCGTCTGCCATACCATCGCAGCTCACCTCTCCTTTTTCCTATCCGCCGCCCCGCCCGGCAGCAGCATCAGCGCTTTTTGCGGTTAGTTTCCGCTAACCATCCATCTCAAGAAAAGCCGCCTCCGGCAGCTTTTCTCTTCCGGGGCCGCAGCCCCTCTTTGCTTTGGATTATAGCCGCGCACCGCCCGTTTGTCAAGGGCGGCTTACGCCTCCTCCCCCTTCTGGGGATTGGGGATATTCACCGCAATGCCGTTGACCTCCACCCCCTCGTCGGCGGGGATCAGGATGTACCGCCGCCCGTCGATGACCCGGGCCTCGATCATATAGCTGTACTCCGGCGCCACGGCGATCTTCACCTCCGGCGTGGTGATCTGGAACTTGCCGCTCTCCACGATGTTCTTGGGGTTCAGCTCCGCGTCCTCGCCGTACTGTCTGCGACACTCCTGCTGGAAGGCCTCCACCTTCTCCGCCGCCACGCCGCTGCCGGAGAGCATCTCCCCCACCTCCCGGACCGTCAGCTTCAGCGGTTCCGGGTCCTTGCTCTCCTTGTGCTCGGCGATGCGTCCCCGCACCTGCTCGTGGACCGACTGCACCACGTCGTAGCTGCAGTCCTTCTGCAGCGTATCCCCCAGCGCCGTGCCGAACACATTCCGCTGCTCCTCCGCCGACATGGGCGGCTCCGCCACCCGGAACACCGCGTCGATCACCTCCTGGTGGAGCTCCGCCGCGTTCTTGCTGTAGAAAAGCGCGTTGTAGATATTGGCCGAGCGGTCGTCAAAGGCCGGGAACAGAAACCCCAGCTCCGGCGCTAGGGCGATATGCCCCGTGGACGCGCTGTGAAAGGCGCTGTCCGCGTTGTTGTACTTCAGCTCCAGCGCAGGGGCCTTCACCGGGCAGATGCTGCACACGAAGTACTTGTACACCGTGTCGGACCCGTCGGCAAAGGTCTCGTCGTCCCGCCCCCGATAGGGCACGTCATAGGCGTCCGCCGCCAGCAGAATGAGATAGTTGCTCTCCCCCATGTCCATGGCGTCGATGATCCTGCGGCACAGTGTCTCCCGGGAGTTCCGGTCCTGCAGTCCCGTCTGCCGGATGGTCTGCAGCAGCCGGTGCTCGTCGCTGTTGGACACCTGGGCGGTGGAAAACTCGATGTCGATGAGATTTCGCCCCAGCGCCCCGGACAGCGCCTTCTTCAAAAGCCCCAGATACATCTCCTGCTCCTCCTGGGACATCAGCCCCATGGACGCGTCGATGTCGGCGATGATCTCCTTATTGCTGTTCACGTAGCACCCGTAAACTCTGCTGATGGCGTTCCTGTCCAGCTTGAACCGCCGGCGGATCTCGTTGAGCTCCTTCTGATTCATGGTCCATCCTTTCTCATCCTCCGCGGCGGCCGCCGCCCCCGCGCTCATTTGCATACCGTCCTATTGTACCGCGCCCCGCCCCGCCCGTCAACCACTTCCCGTTTTTCCTTGCATCTCCCCGCCGCAGCTGATACAATAGAAAAAACGATCAAAACCACCAAAGGAGGCACCACCCATGCACATTCAGCAATTCGTCATGGCCTACGGCGTCGAGCAGGACCGTCTCCGCGCCCTGCTGCCGGAGGGCTTCACCTCCCTGCGCCCCGTGCTGCGCATCAACGCCGAAATTCGGGACGGTCATACCGGCTACCTGGAGTTCAATACCGCCGCCGAGAAGGACGGCCTCCGGGGCTGGCTGAACATCGCCCACCGCACCGATGTCCCCTTCACCCAGAAGGGCAAGACCACCACCTTCCGCACCGATCTTCTGGAGATCTCCTTCACCGGCGTAGGCGTCGCCGGCTCCTGCCCGGCGGAAAAGGACAACGCCGGCTGCTTCTTCCTGACCCCGGAGGAGACGCTGCGCGCCCCAGAGCTCATCACCGCCAATAAGGAGTTCTGCGACTGTGCATTCCGCTGGCTCCTGTCGGAGGGCGCCCACGGCGTCAGCATCGGCAAGACCCTGCCCGCCTACCCCACCGAGGTGCAGCACATCTACCCCCACCAGCCCCTCACCGTGGAAAACGCCGCCGCCATCCCCTGCCAGCAGGTGCTGGGCTCCTACCTGGTGGCGTTCGAGCGCTGACTACATACCTGAACCAATAATCATAATTAATGTGTGCGCCGTGAAATACGGCGCACACATTTCAGCCTGTCAAAGAACGCCAGTTCTCGTTATGCGAGAACTGGCGTTTTAGTCGTATCAAAGAAGAAATAGGGCAGA
>CAKTSA010000003.1 GCA_934597585.1 uncultured Oscillospiraceae bacterium | reverse complement strand
TCACCATCAGATACGAATGCAGTAAGATGAGGTGAAGACAATGGCACAAGCTTTCTTTGGCGGCGTTCATCCCAATGACATGAAGGCCGCGACCAATGAAAAGGCCATCGAAAAGCTGGAAGCTCCGGCTGAGGTGGTCATCCCCATGTCTATGCACATCGGTGCGCCTTGCAAACCCATTGTTGCAGTGGGCGACAAGGTAAAAATTGGACAGAGGATCGGCGAACCCGGCGGATTCGTATCCGCCCCCATCCACGCCAGCGTGTCCGGCACGGTCAAGGCTGTGGAACCCCGCCCCTATTCCATGGGCGGCACCATGATGTCCGTGGTGATCGAGAACGATTTCCAGGACACCATCAGCGAAGACGTGAAGCCCGCGGCTGACCCCGAGAACCTGACGGGTGAGCAGCTGGTGGAGATCGTCAAGAACGCAGGCATCGTCGGCCAGGGCGGCGCTACCTTCCCCACCCATGTGAAGATCTCCTCCGCGCTGGGCAAGGTGGACTACGTCATCATCAACGCCGCCGAGTGCGAGCCCTACATCACCGGCGACCACCGCACCTGCCTGGAGCGTCCCGATCAGGTGATCAAGGGCGCCACCATCCTGGCCAAGTGCTTCGGCCTGGACAAGGTGTACATCGGCATCGAGGCCAACAAGCAGAACGCCGCCGACGTGCTGAACGCCAAGATCCAGGAGCTGAACGCCCCCGTGGTGGTGGAGGTGCTCCACACCCGTTACCCCCAGGGCGCTGAGAAGCAGCTGGTCCAGGCCGTGTCCGGCCGCCAGGTGCCCTCCGGCAAGCTGCCTGCCGACGCAGGCTGCTGCATCTTCAACCTGAATACTACCTGCGCCATCTACCGCGCCGTGTACGAGGGTATGCCCGTCGTCAGCAAGATCGTCACCGTCTCCGGCTCCGGCGTCATCGAGCCCAAGAATATCGAGTGCCCCATCGGCACCCCCATCTCCAAGCTGTTCGACGCCTGCGGCGGCCTGAAGGACGAGACCTACAAGCTGATCATGGGCGGCCCCATGATGGGCCTGGCCCAGTACAGCGTGGACGTGTCCGTGGGCAAGGGTACCGGCGCCATGCTGGCCTTCGCCGGCGAGGAGGAGAAGTACGAGGAGAATCCTCAGTGCATCCGCTGCGGCAAGTGCGTGGGCGTCTGCCCCATCCGTCTGGAGCCCGTGTTCATGTACAAGTACCTGATGAAGGGCGACGTTGACACCTGGCAGAATACGCTGCACGGCATGGACTGCATCGAGTGCGGCGCCTGCACCTACACCTGTCCCGCCCGCCTGCCCCTGACCCATGCGTTCCGTCTGGGCAAGCAGCAGGTCAACAACGCGAGAATGGCCGCCAAGGCCAAGGCCGAGGCCGAGAAGGCCGCTGCCGAAAAGAAGGAGGCGTAAACCATGACTGATTACAAGAATCTGAAGCTGATCGCGTCCTCCTCCCCCCATATCCGTTCCAACGAGAACACCCGCTCCATCATGCTGGACGTGATCATCGCCATGCTGCCCGCCCTGGTGTGGGCCATCTACAACTTTGGCTTCAAGGCGCTGATCTCCGTGGTGGTGTCCATCGTGGCCTGCCTGTTCTGGGAGTGGCTGTACCGCAAGCTGCTGAAGAAGCCCCAGTCCATCGGCGACCTGTCCGCCGTTGTCACCGGTATGCTGCTGGCCTTTGTGTGCCCGCCTGAGCTGCCCTGGTGGACGCTGATCATCGGCGCCTTCTTCTCCATCGTTGTGGTCAAGCAGCTCTACGGCGGCATCGGCTGCAACTTCCTGAACCCCGCTCTGGCCGGCCGTGCCATTCTGCTGGCCAGCTATGCCACCGCCATGACCACCTGGTCTCTGCCCACCAGCAAGATCGACACCGTGGTCTCCACCGCCACCCCCCTGCAGATCATGAAGGAGGGCACCGTGGAGAAGTTCACCGAGCTGACCACCAACTACACCGTGGGCGATATGTTCATCGGCCGCATCGGCGGCTCCCTGGGCGAGGTTTCCGCCCTGGCCCTGCTGCTGGGCGGCGCCTGGCTGCTGATCCGCAAGGTCATCTCCTGGCACACCCCCGTGGCCTTCATCGGCACCGTGGCCATCCTGACCCTGATCTCCGCTCCCGCCGGCATCGACAACGTGCAGTACATGCTGTATAACGTCTTCGGCGGCGGCCTGATGCTGGGCGCCATCTTCATGGCCACCGACTATGCCACCTCCCCCGTTACCAAGCCCGGCCAGCTGATCTTCGGCATCGGCTGCGGTCTGATCACCTGCTTCATCCGCCGCTTCGGCTCCTATCCCGAGGGCGTGTGCTACTCCATCCTGATCATGAACTGCACCACCTGGCTGCTGGATAAGTACATCCGCCCCACCATCTACGGTGCGGTGAAGAAAGAAAAGAAGGAGGCGGCAAAGTAATGAAAATCTCCGGAAAGTTTATTCTTAAAGTCGCCGGCACGCTGACCGTGATCTCCCTGGTCATCGCCGCCCTGCTGGGCCTGGTCAACAATGTGACCGCCGACAAGATCGCCGAGATCGACGCCGAAAACACCCGCGTCGCCATGAGCGCCGTCGTGGACGAGGGCAGCGAATTCACCGACAAGCTGGAGATCAGCCAGGACGTGCTGGATGCCGCTGCCGCCCAGGGCGGTAAGGTCACCGAGCTGTACGGCGTGAAGACCGGCGGCGCGGACAACGGCTACGTGATGAAGATCTCCGCCTCCGGCTCCCAGGGCACCATCGTCATGATGATCGGCGTGGACGCCAACAAGGCCATCACCGGCATCTCCGTGGTCAGCCACTCCGAGACCTCCGGCATCGGCACCAAGGTCGTCGGCAACGAGCCCAACTCCGCCGGCGTGCCTGTTCTGGACCAGTTCATCGGCCTGTCCGGCTCCGGCTCCCTGGTGGTGGGCAAGACCATCACCGCCATCTCCGGCGCCACTGTTTCCACCAAGGGCATCACCATGGGCGCCAATGCCGCCCTGGCTGCCGCGGAAGTCTTGGGCTAAGAAAGGAGGAGCTGCAATATGAATTTCGGTAAGCAACTCAAGGAAGGCCTGATCACCCAGAACCCCGTTCTGGTGCAGGTGCTGGGCATGTGTTCCACCATGGCCATCACCACGTCCTTCTTCAACGGCCTGGGCATGGGTGTGTCCGTTCTGATCATCCTGACCCTGTCCAATATCTTTATCTCCCTGCTGCGCAAGATCATCCCCAATGAAGTGCGTATCGCCTGCTACATCGTGGTCATCGCCGGCTTCGTCACCTGCGTGGACCTGCTGCTGAAGGCATTTGTGCCCGCCCTGTCCAACTCCCTGGGCGTGTTCATCCCCCTGATCGTCGTCAACTGCATCATCCTGGGCCGCGCCGAGGGCTTTGCCTCCAAGAACGGCGTGGGCGCCTCCGCGGTGGACGGCATCTGCCAGGGCATCGGCTACACGCTGGTGCTGATCGTCATGTGCGTGGTCCGTGAGTTCCTGGGCAGCGGCAAGTTCGGCGGCGGCCTGCTGGGCGGCGGCGCTCTGGGCAGCGCTCCCGGCGTGGTCCTGTTCCCCGAGGAATTTGGCATCAAGGTCCTGACGCTGCCCGTCGGCGGCTTCCTGACCCTGGGCTGCCTCATTGCCGTGATGCAGTGGGCGCTGGCCAAGAGCGAAAAGAAAAAGGAGGCCAAGTAAGTTATGTCTGTTACTACTTTGCTCGCCATTTCTCTTGGCGCTATTCTGACCAATAACTTTATCTTCTCCCAGTTCCTGGGCATCTGCCCCTTCCTGGGCGTGTCCAAGAAGATCGACACCGCCGTCGGCATGGGCGCCGCCGTGACCTTCGTCATGGGCCTGGCCTCCGCCTTCTGCTACCTGGTGAACCTGGTGCTGGGCGCCCTGGACCTGGCCTTCATGCAGACCGTGGCCTACATCCTGGTCATCGCCGGCCTGGTGCAGTTCGTGGAGATGTTCCTGAAGAAGAACATCCCCTCCCTGTACACCGCCCTGGGCGTGTACCTGCCCCTGATCACCACCAACTGCGCCGTTCTGGGCGTGGCTCTGCTGAACACCCAGAATGATTACAACTTCATCGAGTCCGTGGTCTACGGCATCACCGGCGGTCTGGGCTTCCTGCTGGCCATCTTCCTGTTCGCGGCTGTCCGCGAGCAGCTGGAGGTCTCCAGCGACAACCCCAAGGCCTTTGACGGCTTCCCCATCGCGCTGGTCACCGCCGGCCTGATGGCACTGGCCTTCATGGGCTTCAGCGGCCTGAAGGTCTGGTAAGGAGGTAGAGGAGAATATGAGTACTTTGATTTGGGCAATCGTTGTTCTGGGCGCTCTTGCCATTATCTTCGGCCTGATCCTGGCGGTGGCCGCCAAGGTGTTCGAGGTCGAGGTCGATCCCCGTCTGCCTGAGATCCAGGCATGTCTGGCTGGCGCCAACTGCGGCGGCTGCGGCTATCCGGGCTGCGGCGGCTGCGCCGAGGCCATCCTGGCCGGTAAGGCCCCCGTCACCGCCTGCGCTCCCGCCGGCCCCGAGAATGCCGCCAAGATCGCGGCCATCATGGGTCTGGAGGCTCCCTCCGGCGACAAGATGGTGGCCCATGTGCTGTGCAACGGCGGCTGCAGCGCCAAGGATAACTTCGAGTATCGCGGCGTGAAGGACTGCCTGGCCGCCACCAAGGTCTGCGGCGGCGACGCCAAGGCCTGCAAATACGGCTGCTTCGGTTTCGGCTCCTGCGCCGCTGCCTGTAAGTTCGACGCCATCCATGTGGTCGACGGCGTGGCCGTCGTGGACAAGGAGAAGTGCACCAACTGCGGCGCCTGCCGCGCTGCCTGCCCCCACCACCTGATCGTGGAGGTCCCCTACAAGCAGAAGGTGTTCGTCAACTGCTCCAACAAGGACAAGGGTCCCGCTGTCACCAAGGTCTGCGCCAACAGCTGCATCGCCTGCGGCATGTGCGAGCGCACCTGCAAGTTCGACGCCATCCACGTGGAGAACAACGTGGCCGTCATCGACTACAGCAAGTGCCGCAACTGCACCATGTGCGCCAAGGCCTGCCCCCGCAACGCCATTGAGCCCATCCCCACCCCCGAGGAGAAGGAGAAGTTCAAGGCCGCTCAGAAGGCCGCGGCTGAGAAGAAGGCCGCTGCCGCCAAGGCCGCCGCTGAGGCGGAGGCCGCCAAGGCTGAGGCTCCCAAGGCCGAGTAAGGCAACCGACCTGTTATAAAAGCAGGGTATGCGCCGTGCGCATACCCTGCTTTTCTGCCCTTCCCGCTGAAATTCCAGGTTTTTACAGGCAAAAAACGCAACTTTTCCGCAAAAAAGTGGTTTACATAACTACGGTGGAAAACAATGTGGAAACTGTGCAAAACCCTGTTGTGACAGGCACTTGCGGCGGTTGCACAAAAATTATTTTTTGCCGCGCTTTCAAACTTTTGCCGCAAAACCGACCCAAAACCGCCGCCGGTCGACGGCATCCCCCTTGCGCCCCTTGACAAAATGCGGTACAATATATTGGATAGTCTGTTCTACCCATCCCACCACCCTTGGAGGTTTTTCCCATATGCCAAAGAAGAACGTATACAACGACGACAGCATCACCAGCCTGAAGGGCGCGGACCGCGTCCGGAAGCGCCCCGGCGTCATTTTCGGCTCTGACGGACTGGAGGGCTGCGAACACGCCGTGTTTGAGATCCTCTCCAACGCCATCGACGAGGCCCGCGAGGGCCACGGCAGCCTCATCACCGTCACCCGCTATCTGGACCGGTCCGTCCAGGTGGAGGACATGGGCCGCGGCTGCCCCGTGGACTGGAACGAGAAGGAGGGCCGCTACAACTGGGAGCTGGTGTTCTGTGAGCTGTACGCCGGCGGCAAGTACGACAACGAAAACAGCGAGAACTACGAGTTCTCCCTGGGCCTCAACGGCCTGGGCTCCTGCGCCACCCAGTACGCCTCGGCGTACATGGACGTCACCGTCTGGCGGGGCGGCAAGGAGTACACCCTGCACTTTGAAAAGGGTGAGAACATCGGCGGCCTGCAGGTAAAGGAGCTGACCGCCAACAAGAAGAGGACCGGCACCCGCATCCGCTGGCTGCCGGACCTGGATGTGTTCACCGACATCGCCGTGCCCCTGGACTACTACCGGGACGCCATGAAGCGCCAGGCGGTGGTCAACGCCGGCGTCACCTTCCGCCTGCTGAACGAGACGGCGGCGGGCCAGTTCGACACCGAGGAGTTCCTCTACCCCCGGGGCATCCAGGACTACATCGCCGAGCTGGCGGGGGACGACCCCCTCACCGAGCCGGTGTTCTGGGAGGCGGAGCGCCGTGGCCGCGACCGGGCCGACAAGGCAGAGTACAAGGTAAAGCTCAGCGTGGCCCTGTGCTTCTCCAACCGGGTGTCCATCGTGGAGCACTACCACAACTCCAGCTTCCTGGAGCACGGCGGCAGCCCGGAAAAGGCCACCCGCCTGGCCCTGGTGGGCGCCATCGACAAGTACCTGCGGGAGAACAACAAGTACCTGAAATCCGAGGCCAGGATCACCTATCCCGACGTGCAGGACTGCCTGATCCTGGTCAGCAACAACTTCTCCACCCAAACCAGCTACGAAAACCAGACCAAAAAGGCCATCACCAACAAGTTCGTCCAGGACGCCATGGCGGAGTTCCTCCGCAGCCGCCTGGAGATCTACTTCATCGAGAATCACGACGCCGCCGAGAAGATCGCCGCCCAGGTGCTCATCAACAAGCGCAGCCGCGAGACGGCGGAAAAGACCCGCATCAACCAGAAGAAAAAGCTCACCGAGAAGATCGACATCGCCAACCGGGTCCAGAAGTTCGTGGACTGCCGCACCAAGGATGTGGACCGCCGTGAGCTGTACATCGTGGAGGGCGACTCCGCGCTGGGCGCCTGCAAGCAGTCCCGCGACGCGGAGTTCCAGGGCCTGATGCCCGTCCGGGGCAAGATCCTCAACTGCCTGAAGGCCGACTATCCCCGCATTTTCAAAAGCGACGTCATCACCGACCTGATGAAGGTGCTGGGCTGCGGCGTGGAGGTCTCCGGCAAGGCCGTCAAGGACCTGAACCAGTTCGACCTGAACAACCTCCGCTGGAGCAAGGTGGTCATCTGCACCGATGGCGATGTGGACGGCTTCCAGATCCGCACCCTGATCCTCACCATGCTGTACCGCCTGTGCCCCACCCTGATCCGGGAGGGCAAGGTCTACATCGCCGAGACGCCCCTCTTCGAGATCACCTGCCGGGAGAAATCCGCCGAAAAGACCTGGTTTGCCTACTCCGAGCGGGAAAAGGCCGACATTCTCCGGGAGCTGTCCGGCAAGAAGGTCAACATCCAGCGCTCCAAGGGCCTGGGCGAGAACGACCCGGAGATGATGTGGCTGACCACCATGAACCCGGAGACCCGCCGCCTCATCAAGGTGCTGCCCACCGACGCCCAGGAGACCGCCCGCGTCTTCGACCTTCTGCTGGGGGACAACCTCTCCGGCCGCAAGGAATACATCGCCGAAAACGGCCACAAATACATGGACATGATCGACGTGAGCTGAGAAAAGCTTGTCTGAACAACGTGGCAGATGCGCTTCTCATGTGTGTAGGGGAGGGGCTCTGCCCCTCCCACCGATAAACGCAAATTCCCGCAGTATTATGTAACGGGCGGGGTAGAACCCCGCCCCTACGCACTACCGCAAACTTTCGGCTGCTGTACGTTTGTAGGGGGCGATGCCCACATCGCCCCCTACGCACCAAAAGCAACCCCCATCCCTTTTGGCAATGAAATCGTCAGATTTCATGCCAGTAAATAAGAAAGGAACCTGTTTCCTATGGCAAAGAAAACACCAACCGACCGTACCGTCCATCGCCCGGCGGATCCCAATGTGATGGGCCTGCGGGGCGCGGTGGTGGATCAGCCCATCACCGCCACCCTGGACGAAAACTATATGCCCTACGCCATGAGCGTCATCGTCTCCCGGGCCATCCCGGAGATCGACGGCTTCAAGCCCGCCCACCGGAAGCTCCTGTACACCATGTACAAGATGGGCCTTCTCACCGGCGGCCGCACCAAGTCCGCCAACATCGTGGGCCAGACCATGCGCCTGAACCCCCACGGCGACCAGGCCATCTATGAGACCATGGTGCGTCTGGCCAAGGGCAACGAGGCCCTGCTGCACCCCTTTGTGGACAGCAAGGGCAACTTCGGCAAGGTCTATTCCCGGGACATGGCCTACGCCGCCAGCCGCTATACCGAGGCCAAGCTCTCCCCCATCTGCGCCGAGCTGTTCCGGGACCTGGACTGCGACGCCGTGGACTTTGTGGACAACTACGACAGCACCATGAAGGAGCCCTCCCTGCTGCCCACCACCTTCCCCAACGTGCTGGTGAGCGCCAACCAGGGCATCGCCGTGGGCATGGCGTCCCAGATCTGCGGCTTCAGCCTGGGCGAGGTGTGCGACACCACCATCGCCTACCTGAAAAACCCCGACCACGACATCCCCTCCACCCTGCTGGCGCCGGACTTCCCCACCGGCGGTCAGATCCTCTGCGACGTGGACGAGCTGCGGGAGATCTACCGCACCGGCCGGGGCGGCGTCAAGGTCCGCAGCCGCTACCGCTACGATAAAAAGGAGAATTTGATCGAGGTCTACGAGATCCCCTACTCCACCTCCATCGAGGCCATTCTGGACAAGGTGGCGGAGCTGGTGAAGGCCGGCAAGGTGAAGGAGATCAACGACATGCGGGACGAGAGCGACCTCAGCGGCCTGAAGCTGACCATCGATCTCAAGCGGGGCGTGGACCCGGATAAGCTGATGGCCAAGCTCTTCCGCCTGACGCCCCTGCAGGACACAGTAAGCTGCAACTTCAACATCCTCATCGCCGGCCAGCCCCGCGTGCTGGGCGTGGGCGGCATCCTGGAGGAGTGGACCGCCTGGCGCACCGAGTGCGTCAAGCGCCGGGTGTACTTCATCCTGAAAAAGAAGCAGGATAAGCTCCACCTGCTGCAGGGCCTGAAGCGAATCCTGCTGGACATCGACAAGGCCATCGCCACCATCCGTGAGACGGAGGAGGAGGCGGAGGTCATCCCCAACCTGATGATCGCCTTCGGCATCGACCAGGTGCAGGCGGAGTACGTGGCGGAGATCAAGCTGCGCAATATCAATAAGGAGTACATCCTCAAGCGGGTGGCGGAGACCGAGACCCTCACCGACGAGATCGCCGACCTAGAGGACACCCTGGCCCGTCCCCAGCGCATCCGCCGCATCATCATCGACGAGCTCACCGACGTGCGGAAGAAGTACGCCATCCCCCGCCACACCGAGATTGTCTACGGCCACGAGCTGCCGGAGGAGCCGGAGGAGGAGCCCATCGACGACTACCCCGTCCACCTGTTCCTCAGCCGCCAGGGCTACTTCAAAAAGATCACCCCCCAGTCCCTGCGCATGTCCGGCGAGCAGAAGTACAAGGAGGGCGACGGCCCCGCCCAGTATTTCGAGGCCACCAACGCCGCCGAGCTGCTGTTCTTCACCGACCGCCAGCAGGTCTACAAGATCCGTGCCAGCGAGTTCAGCGAGACCAAGGCCTCGGCCCTGGGGGACTATCTGGGCGCCAAGCTGGGCATGGACGACGGCGAGAACGTCATCTACCTGGCCCTGGCCGGGGACTACAGCGGCTTTATGCTGTTCTTCTTCGAAAACGGCAAGGCCGCCAAGGTGCCCCTGACCGCCTACGCCACCACCTCCAACCGCCGCCGCCTCACCGGCGCCTACAGCGACAAGGCCCCCCTGACCGCCATGCTGGCCTGCGGAGAGGACCAGGAGCTGGCCCTGTACACCAACGAGCCCCGGTGCCTACTCATGCACACCGCCTCCCTGTCCCCCAAGACCACCCGCGCCACCCAGGGCGTGGCGGTCATGACCATCAAGCCCAAATACCACCTGGAGCGGGTGGTGCCCCTGGAGCAGACCGGCATCACCAACCCCGCCCGCTACCGCACCCGCACCCTCCCCGCCGCCGGCGCAATCGTAAAACCCGAAGACAGCGACGAAAAGCAGATCACGCTGCTGTAACAGCTGGCGCAAAAGCTTATTTCCCGTTCGTAGGGCGGGGTGACGACACCCCGCCGCACAAAAGTCTCACAGAGTTCGCAGCGCGGACGTCGCGAAAAAAATGAAATCATTTTTTGCCGCGACATGTGCGTGGCAAAAAATACTTCTCGGCCCGGCAAGTGCCAAAGGCGCGCAGCGGGCCGCAATCCCTTTGGCAGAAAAATCGAAGATTTTTCGCCAGAGAAGAAAAGGAGGAACTCCCATGAAACGCCGCATCATCGCCCTGCTTTTGGCCCTTGCCATGGCCCTGCCGCTGGCGGGCTGCTCCCTGCTGGAGCGCAGCTACAGCAGCGTGGAGCGCCACGACTCCTCCTACTATGAGAGCGCCGACAAGGACGTCCTGCAGCCGGAGAACTACCAGGACCTGGTCAACGCCCTGCTGGTGCTGGTGGACGACCACGCGGCCGAGGGCACCATCTGGCTCTCCTCCACCGGCAGCGACGCCCTGGACCCGGAGCAGGCCATCGAGCTGGCCTGTCAGGAGGTCCAGCGTGAGACCCCCATGGGCGCCTACGCCGTGGAGTACATCACCTACACCGTCTCCCAGGACAACCGCTCCTACAGCGAGATCAAGCTCTCCCTGGGCTATCGCCGCACCGAGGCCCAGGTGAAGGGCATCGTCCACGCCACCAGCATCTCCGCCCTTCACGCCCTGCTGACCGCCGCCGCCGAGAACCAGGCCGCCGAGCTGGTGGTCCAGGTGGGCTATTTCCGCGACCAGGCCCAGGAGGTCCGGGACATCGCCGCCCAGGTGGAGCAGGAGCTCACCGGCGCCCAGGAGCCCACCTGGCAGGTGGCCTTCTACCCCAACGAGAGCGCCGCAGGCATCATTGAAATTTTACTGAAAAATTAGCGAATAGGAATTGACAAACGCGGGAGCTTGTGTTACAATCAATCTTGCGTTTGCGGGCGTAGCTCATCTGGTAGAGCGCGACCTTGCCAAGGTCGAGGTAGCGAGTTCGAGCCTCGTCGCCCGCTCCAAAAAACACCACCCAATCGGGTGGTGTTTTTTTGCGTGCTCCTCGGCTGTGCGGCCCTCGTCGTGTCATCTGACTGGCTGTCACATTTGTGCCTGCCAGTCAGGACACTTCCTTAAAACCGCCTCGCTTTTCCTGCCACTGGCAGCGCTTCGGCGGTTTTCCCGTTGCGCCAACCGCCTCCCGGCCACTTCGTGGCCGCCAGACGGGGCGCTGCCTTGAAAGCGGCTTGCTTCATCTGCCACAGGCAGCGCTGCGCCGCTTTCCCCGTCGCCCGCTCCAAAAATTCACCCATCCGGGCGGCATATTTTTTCGCGTGCGACTCGGCTGTGCGGCCCTCGTCGTGTCATCTGACAGGCCGTCACATTTGTGCCTGCCAGTCAGGACACTTCCTTAAAACCGCCTCGCTTTTCCTGCCGCTGGCAGCGCGTCGGCGGTTTTCCCGTTGCGCCAGCCGTCTCCCGGCCACTTCGTGGGCGGCAGACGCAGCGGGGCTCTTGTTGTCGCCCGCTGCGGCCATATAAATACAAACCAATCAGATTCGGGGTGATCCGCCTGAAAAACAGAAAACGGTACAGAGCCGCTGTTGCCGCAATAGCGGTCGTTCTGCTGGCTGCGGTGGCTGCGGCGTTTATGATGGAGATAAACCCGCCAAAGGACACCGGGGCCTCCGCCGCGCCGCCACCGGCGTTTTTCTGCGAGACCCGTGGCAACTACATCGCCCCTCAGACCGACGGCAAATGCGCGGCGTATGCCGCGGCCTATGTGCTGCGGCATCTCGGTGAACCAGCCGACGGCGAGACGGTCTATCCGGAGATCCGGCGGACGCTGGGCTTTGTGCCGGCAAACAGCATCGCGGCCTTTTTCCAGGCCCGCGGCTGCGCCGCCCAGGCGTATCACGGGAATCTCTCCACCCTGAAGCAGCGCCTTGCCGCCGGCGTGCCGGTCATCGCCTTTGTCAGCATCCCCGGCGACACCCATTATCTGGTGGTGGTGGGATATGACGACCAATACCTGTATCTGGCGGACTCCCTGGCCCAGAGCGCGGACAGCGGCGATGCGCCCTATAACCGAAAACTGACCACCGCAGAATTTGAAGCAATCTGGCACACAGCCACGCCGCTCTCCGACAACATCTATATCGTTGTGAGCAAGTAATACTGCGGCGGGGTCCTTGTCGCTGCCCTGCTTCATAGCCGCTCCTTTCCCTCTGTGCCTCTCAGTATAACACAAAACAGCGGATTAGTACAGCTACATGGACTAAATTTCTGGAAAAGCTCCCTATAATAACCGTACAGTGACAGGGACGGTGATGGAGCATGAAGCTGAACGACGCGGTCAGCCGGCGGTTGGTGGAGCTGTTGGCGGAAAAGGGCATGACGCAGTATCAATTATACCTGAAAAGCGGCGTACCCAAATCCACCATCGGCAACGTGGTCAACTGCGCCTACGACTCCGTCAAGCTGCGGGTGCTCCACGAGCTGTGCCAGGGCCTGTCCATGGACCTGCGGGAATTTTTCGATTCCCCCCTGTTCCGGGAGGAGAATCTGGAACCATGAACACAAAAAAGACCGCCGGGGCGGTCTTTTTTTGTGGGCGGACAGCGTCCTCCGCCCCCACACATGATAGCAAGAACCCCGCCGCTTTTCTAATCATGCCGCCAACAGCGGCATACCTCAGTTTTTCACTTTTCACTCTTCTCTCTTCACTGCAAAAAAAGAGAGCCCCACGGCTCTCTTTTTTGCTTTTATTCCGCTTCGTTCTCCGCCAGATAGCGGGCCACGAAGATGCCGCTGGCGCTGGCGTGGGACAGGGAGTGGGTGACGCCGCTGCCGTCGCCGATGACGAACAGACCCTTGTGGGGCGTCTCCAGATGCTCATCCAGGGCCACCTCCATGTTGTAGAACTTCACCTCCACGCCGTACAGCAGCGTGTCGTCGCTGGCGGTGCCGGGGGCGATCTTGTCCAGGGCATAGATCATCTCGATGATACCGTCCAGGATGCGCTTGGGCATCACCAGGCTCAAATCGCCGGGAGTTGCCGCCAGAGTGGGGGTCATAAAGCCCTTCTCGATCCGCTTGGGCGTGCTGCGCTGACCCCGGATCAGGTCGCCGAACCGCTGGACGATAACGCCGCCGCCCAGCATGTTGGAAAGCCGTGCAATACTCTCGCCGTAGCCGTTGCTGTCCCGGAAGGGCTCGGTAAAGTGCTTGGACACCAGCAGGGCAAAGTTGGTGTTCTCCGTGTGCAGGGCCGGGTCCTCATAGCTGTGGCCGTTGACGGTGACGATGCCGTTGGTGTTCTCGTTGACCACCGCGCCCTTGGGATTCATGCAGAAGGTGCGGACCTTGTCCTGATACTTCTCCGTCTTATAGACGATCTTGCTCTCGTACAGCTCGTCGGTGATGGGGGCGAACACCTCGGCGGGCAGCTCCACCCGGACGCCGATGTCCACCCGGTTGGACTTGGTGGGGATGTTCAGATCCTCGCACACCGTCTCCATCCACTTGCTGCCGCTGCGGCCCACGGAGATGATGCACTTGCGGCCCACAAAGGCCCCCTTGTCCGTCTCGGCCTCGTACAGGCCGTCTGCGGTGATGGTCAGGGCCTTCACCGGCGTCAGGAAGTGGAACTCCACCTTGTCCTTCAGCTGGGCGTAGAGATTCTCCAGCACCTTATAGTTGATATCCGTGCCCAGATGGCGCACCGAGGCGTCCAGCAGGTGCAGATTGTTCTGCAAACACAGCCGCTTGAAGCCGCTGTCGGCGGTGGAGTACAGCCTGGTGCCCGCGCCGCCGTTTGCCATGTTGATGTCGTCCACATAGCGCATCAGATCCATGGCCTGCTGCTTGCCGATATACTCGTACAGCGTGCCGCCGAAGGCGTTGGTGAGATTATACTTGCCGTCGGAGAACGCGCCGGCGCCGCCGAAGCCGTTCATGATGGCGCAGGTCTTGCAGTGGATGCAGGACTTCACCTTCACGCCGTCAATGGGGCAGCGGCGCTTTTCCAGCGGATTGCCCGCCTCCAGCACGGCCACCTTCCACTCCGGCTTGCGCTGCACCAGCTCATAGGCGGAGAAAATACCGCCGGGGCCCGCGCCGATGATGATCACGTCGTATTGGTTCATGAGAAAAGCCTCCTCTCGTCACTCACGCCGCCGTTAGCGGCAGATATAGCAGTACCAGCCCTCGCTGGTGCAGGATTCCACAATGTTCCACCCGGCGGCGGTCAGGGCGGCGGCCACCTCGTCGGCCCGGTCGTCGATGATGCCGGAGGTCAGGAACCAGCCGTCCTCCTTCAGGAAGTGCCGCACCTGGGGCGCCAGGGAGATGATCACGTCCGCCACAATGTTGGCCACCACCACGTCGTACCCGGTGCCGATGGCGGTGCGCAGCGGCCCCTCCTTTGTGGCGTCGCCCTGCCGCACCGTCAGCCGGTCCCGGCCGATGCCGTTCAGCGCGGCGTTTTCATAGGCCACGTCGATGCACTTCTCGTCAATGTCGCAGGCGAAGGCGCTTTTTGCCCCCAGCCGCAGCGCGGCGATGGACAGGATGCCGCTGCCGCAGCCCAGGTCCAGCACCCGCTCGCCGCCGTGAATGCGGCTCTCCAGCGCCGTCAGGCACAGCCGGGTGGTGGCGTGGCTGCCGGTGCCGAAGGTCAGCCCCGGGTTCAGCGTCAGCGTCACCCGATCCAGGCTCTCCGCCTGCTCCCAGGCGGGGATCACCAGCAGCCGCTCCCCGATCTCCATGGGCTTATAGAACTGCTTCCAGTTGTTCTCCCAGTCCTCGTCCTTCACGTTCTCCATGGTCAGCAGCAGCGGCGCATACTCCGGGTGCTTCTGCTTCATGGCCTGCATGGCCATCCGCACCGCGGCGATGGTGCCGTACCCCGCCGGGGAGTTCTCCACATAGAACGTCACCCGGCAAAGGTCCTCCTTCTCCTTCACCAGCGCCTCGTCCACATAGTCCCAGTAGGCCTGATTGTGGGCCATAAAGTCCTGAAAGTCCCGCTGATCGTCGATGATCACGCCGGTGACGCCCTGCTCGGTCAGCATCTCCGTCACCGGGTCGATGCCGGCGGGGGCGGTGTCGATCTTCAATTCCAGCCAGTCCATAGTCTCCTCACTTTCCCACGCAGAACCGGGAGAAGATGGTGTCCACCAGATCCTCCCGGATGTGTTTTCCGTTCAATTCGCCTAGGGCCTCCAGCGCGCCCTCGGCATCCGTCAGCACCACGTCCGGCGTCATGCCGATCCGCAGGGAGGACAGGGCGTTGCGGACGCAGCCCAGCGCCCGCTCCACCGCGTCGGCCTGGCGGGCGTTGGTCAGCAGCTGGCCCTGGGGCTCGCCCCCGGCGGGGTACAGCGCCCCGATGGCCTGGCACAGTGCCGCCATGCCCTCGCCGGTTTTGGCGGACACGGCCAGCACGCTGCCGAACCGCTTCTCCAGCGCCGCCCTGTCCAGCACGCAGGGCAGGTCGCTCTTGTTGACCGCCACCAGCCGGTGGGGCGCCTGCTCCGCCACGGCCATGGCCGCCTCGTCCTGCTGATCCAGCGGCTGAGAGCCGTCCAGCAGCAGCAGCGCCAGCGAGGCCCCCGCCGCCGCCCTCCGGCTGCGGTCCACGCCCAGGCGCTCCACGGCGTCCTCCGTCTCCCGGATGCCCGCCGTGTCGGTGAGCCGCAGCAGCACGTGGCCCAGCAGCAGCGATTCCTCCACCGTGTCCCGGGTGGTGCCCGCCACGTCGGTGACGATGGCCCGGTCATAGCCCACCAGGGCGTTCAGCAGGGACGATTTGCCCACGTTGGGCTTTCCCAGCAGCACCGTGGGCACGCCGTTTTTCACCACCCGGCCCCGGGAATAGGTGGCCAGCAGGCCGTCCAGCGCCCGCTCGCTCCGGGCCAGGGCCTCCAGCAGGTGCTCACGCTGCACGTCCTCGATGTCCTCGTCGGGGTAGTCCACAATGGCGTAAAACCGGCTGACCACGTCCATCAGCGTGTCGTACACCCCCTGGACGCTGCGGCTCAGCACGCCCTCCAGCTGTCCGGCGGCGTTGCGGGCCGCCTGGGCCGTCTCCGCGTCGATCACGTCCACCACGGCCTCCGCCTGCATCAGATCCATCCGGCCGTTGAGAAAGGCCCGCTGGGTGAACTCGCCGCCCTTTGCCTGCCGCGCCCCGCGGCGCAGCAGCAGCTTCAGCCCCTCCGTCAGCACGATGGGCGAGCCGTGGCAGTGGATCTCGGCGCAGTCCTCGCCGGTGTAGCTGTCGGGGCCGGGGAACAGCACGCACAGGGCGCTGTCCAGCACCCGCCCCTCCCCGTCCAGCACCCGTCCCAGCACCATGGTGCGGGGCGTCTGCTGGGACATGGGCCTGCCGTTCCGGGGAAAGAACACCCCGTCCAGCACATCCTTCGTACCCGGCCCGCTGAGCCGCAGAATGCCAATGGCACTGGGCGTCAGCGCCGTGGCAATGGCCGCAATGGTATCCGACATGGAGACGACCTCCCTTTTGCGCATAATCTTACAAATAGCAGTATAGCACAAGAGGAGACAAAAGAAAAGCAGCTGTTTTTCGTAGGAGACATAAGTAAAAGCGAACCTTCGCGGTTCGCTTCACGCTGTTGAAAGAGATGTCATTGCGATTTCAAAGCCTCCCTCTGTGAGGCACCCCAGTGCGCACACTGGGGCGTGCACAGCTGAGGTGGCGCGAAGCGCCGGAGGGAGAGAATTGAAGTCTTTTATTCTCTCCCCCAGTCTCGCCCCGCTCGGCAGCCCCCTCTCAGAGGGGGCCGAGAACGGATTGCCACGCCGGGCTCATACCCTCCTCGCAATGGCGGGTTTTTATTCTTCTTCCGTCTCCACATAGATATCCTCACAGTCCTGCAGGGCCACGGTCAGCATGGCTCTGGTCAGGAATACCTGCTGCTCCCCGTCCCGGCGTGACGCCAGCACATCCAGCGCCCGCGCCACCTCGTCCGCCAATCGCAGATACATTTTGCGGTAATCCGCCATGATTGTCACCTCCCGCTATAGTATATCTGTATTACAGATAAAAGTAAATATCTGCAAGAGAGATAAAGCATAATACACCCGAGGTGATATCCGTGCTTTATCCCAACATCCGCGCCCTGCGGGAGGACAACGATCTGAAGCAGCGGCAATTGGCGGAACTGCTGAATGTTTCGCAGAATACCTATTCCCAATACGAAACCGGCGTCATCGCCCTGACGGCGGAGCACCTGGTAAAGCTGGCGGACTTTTACCATGTCAGCGTAGACTACCTGCTGGGCCGCACCGCCAAACCGGAAATGAATGAATAGTATCTCTCCAAAGGAGATTTTCATTTTGAGGGGGCTTATCGCATGATACAGCGGATGATCGACATTCGGATTGACCACGACGAGAGCCAGCGGGAATTGGCGGCGGCCATCGGCTACCACCAGGTGCAGATCGCCCGCTACGAGACGGGCCAGAACACGCCGCCCATCGCCTATCTGGTGAAGTTCTGCCAGCACTACCACGTCAGCGCCGACTACGTCCTGGACCTGCCCAGGGACAGCGCATGGCCGAGAGGTTGAGGGTTTCGCCCTCCGGGGCGAGGGCGGCCTTCGGCGACCCACTTTTCCCAGCAGCTGGAAAAGTGGGTAAAAGAGCCGGCAGGAACCAAGGTTCCTGCACCTCCTTGCGCGCTATACCGTGTGTAAAAATGTTGGATGATACCACACGTTCACGTGAAATTGTCTTTTTCGTTTCGTAAAAGGATCGTCTCTGCTTCTGCGCCGCTGCCGCTGATGCGGTGCAGGGAAAAAGTCTTTGCATCTATCGTGCGGGCCGTCGAGGACGCCGGCCCCTACGGAATTCTGCCGTACCTGTTCGTAGGGGGCGGCGTCCTCGACGCCCCGCCGTACAGCGATCCATCCCCTACCGTTGCGTTGTATCAGCGGCAGCGGCGCAAAACGGACAGACGATGCGTCATACGATACGAAATCATATATCCCCCGCGAACGCGTGGTAATAGGTCACAAATTTACAACGCAAAACAGCGTGGGCGGATTCTTAAACCGCAGGTTTAAGTTGTCCTTTTGGGTACTTTTGGGACAACAGCCAAAAGTACCTCGCCCCGGAGGGCGAAACTCCCCTCGCGCCGGGGCGCGAAATGCCCCAACAAAAGAAAAAACCGGACTTACGTCCGGTTTCTTCTTTACAGGGATGCAGGAACAAAGAGAGAAAATAAGAAAGAAAAAAGTAGAAAGTAAATTCAGTGCAAGGATGGCGGCCTTGCATTCAACGGGGGGAACTGTGTCCCTCATCTGTTGTGGTGATACTGTATCACAGTTTTTTTCTCTTGTAAAACGGATAAAAACCCCATATAATATAAGTGGAATTTATATTTTGAGGGGAGGCCATGGGATGAACAATACGGATATGGAGACCTTCTGGGCGGTGCTGGAGCACGGCACCCTGACAGCCGCCGCCGAGGCGCTGTTTATCACCCAGCCCACGCTGACCAACCGCATCCAGGCGCTGGAGGCGGAGGTGGGCGCCCAGCTGTTCCACCGGGGCAAGGGCATCCGCCACATCGAGCTGACCGAGGCGGGCCAGCGGTTCCTGCCCCTGGCCTACCGCTGGCAGACGCTGCTGGACGAGACCAAGGGCGTGGCGGAGGCCGCCACCCGGGAATACCTGCGCATCGGCGCGGTGTTCTCCACCAACCAGTACATCCTGCCGGCGGCCTATCGCCGCTTCCTGCGCCGGAAGCTGCCGGTATCCCTGTGGGTGCAGACCCTGCCGGGCACCGGCTATGACGGGGCCCAGCCCGTGGCCCGCGGCGAGCTGGAGATGGCCCTGATGGACGGCGACAGCTTCTATCACCCCCAGCTGGACATCACCCCCCTGTGCAGCGAGGAGACGGTGGTGGCCTGTTCGCCGGACAGCCCCTATGGCGACGTGGTCTCCCCCAAGGAGCTGGACCCCCACAACGAGATCGTGGTGTCCTGGCGCAAGGCGGTGCAGGACTGGCGGGACCACTGGTTCGGCCTGACGGCCACCCCCCTGCTGTACGCCGACTCCATGCAGGCGGTGAACACCTTCCTGGGCAGCGAGATGATGTGGGCCATCGTCCCGGTGGCGGCAGCCCGGGCGCTGGAGAAGGAGGGCCGGGCCCGCATCTGCCGCCTGACCGACCCGCCGCCGGAGCGGGTATCCTACCTGATGACCCGCCGGGGCGAGCCGCTCAGCCCCGCGGCCCAGCTGCTGCTGGAGGATATCCGCACCGAGATCCACGCCATCGACGGTGCCCGGTCGTTTTTGTAATCCCGTCTTTTCTCGCGTATTTTTATTTAATATCGACCGTTTATTGGTACATAAAAGCCCTTTTTGGGGGCAAAAAGGGTACATAAAGGGCCGTTATGGGGACACAAAAAGGCAACTTTTTCCTCCGGGCCCGCCAAAAAGCAGAAACGGACCGCCGGTCAGGCGGTCCGCTTTTTTGATCTTTTACATCTGCTGTCTCCGGCGGAGCTTGCGGATGTCGTCGCCGAAGAAGGGGAGGACGCGGTATTCGCCCTCCAGGCGGGACTGGATCTGGGGGGAGTAGCGCTCGCCCAGCTGCTGGGGGGCCAGGTTGGTGTTGATGACGGTCTTCTTCCCCGCCAGCAGGCGGCTGTTGATGAGCTGGTACAGGGCGCTCTGGACAAAGCTGGTGACCATTTCGGTGCCCAGGTCGTCCATGATCAGCAGGTCGCAGTTGAGATACCGGGCCACATCCTGGTGGGCGGCGGAGGACTCGTCAGGGCGGAACTTCTCCTCCTCCATCCGGGAGAAGATGTGCTCCGCCGTGTCGTACACCACGCTGAAGCCCCGGTCGTTGACCACCCGGGCGATGCTGGCGGAGAGGAAGGTCTTGCCCAGGCCCGGCTGGCCCGTCAGCAGCAGGTTGTCCGCCGCCGGGGAGAAGTGGCGGGCGTAGTCCTGGCAGATGTCGAAGTTGCGCTCCATATTCTCCCGGGGGGAGCGCTTGCGCTGGCCCCGCTCGTCGCTGTACCAGTCGAAGGAGAAGGTCTCGAAGCTCTGGCTGCCCATGTCCAGGAGCTTGGACAGCTCGGAGAGCTGGGCCTTTTTGTAGTACTCCCGCAGGCAGCGGCAGACCTGGCCGTCGTAATAGCCGGTGTCGCCGCACAGGGGGCAGGCGGGCTGCTCTGTCAGGTAGTCGGCGGGGTAGCCCATGCCGGTCAGCAGCTGGGTACGCTCCTGCTGCAGGGCCAGGTTCTCGTCCCGGATGACCCGCACGGCGGGCAGGGGGTCAGTCCCCCGGCGCAGGGCGGAGGCGATCAACTTGGGCATGGTGGCGCGCAGCTGCTGCTCGATCTCCTTCAGCCGGGGCTCCGCCGCGTACAGGCGGTCGCGCCGCCGCTGGAACTCCGCGGCGCGGCGCTGCTTGTCCTCATCAAACCGCGCCAGGGCCTGGCGCATGATCTTTCCGTCGTATGACATGGGGGTGCCTCCTTTTTTGAGGGGTTTCGTCCCTGCGGGGACGAGGGGGGTCGCGCCTGCGGCGCGTAGAGGTGTTTCGTGGCCCCGGCCATGAGGTACTTTTCCTCCTGTAGGGGCGGACGACTCTGTCCGCCTACGCAGGGGAGTTTCGCCCTCCGGGGCGAGGACGGCCTCCGGCGGCCCCTTTCTTTCAATAGCGAAAGAAAGGGGGAAAGAACGCCAGAAGGAACCTCCGGTTCCTTCACCTCCCGGCGCGCTATACGTGGTGCAAAATTGTCATTGCATACCACACGTTCACAGAGGATTTCCTTTTTCGATTCGTCAAAGGATCGTCTCATCACCAGCGCCGCTGCCGCTGACTGGTGCGGGGAAGAACATTGCGCGTCTACCGTGCGGGCCGATGTGGGCATCGGCCCCTACGAAAATCTACCGTACCCATTCGTAGGGGGCGATGCCCACATCGCCCCGCCGTACAACGATTCATTTTCTACCGTTGCACCGCATCAGCGGCAGCGGCGCAAAACGGACAGACGATGCGTCATACGATACGAAATCATATATCCCCCGCGAACGCGTGGTAAAGGGCCACAGATTTACAACGCAAAACAGCGCGGGCGGATTCTTAAACCGCAGGTTTAAGCGGCCCTTTTGGACACTTTTGGGGCCGCGGCCAAAAGTGTCCCGCGCCCGCAGGCGCGGAATCTCCCCAACCACGTTACATATACTCATCCATCCAATCCGTCTTTGCGGGCTTGGCGTTGGGCTTCTGGGGGGGGCGCTGCTGGCCGGATTCCACCTGCTCGGCGGTGTGCCAGCCCTGCTGGTGCCAGCGGCGGAGGATGCCGTTGAGATAGCGCCAGTTCAGCTCCTTCTTATAGAACACCGTCTTATCATAGGCCAGGGCCACCGTCTCCGGCGGGAAGCCCATGTCGATCCAGTCCAGGATATAGCGCTGCTCGCTCTCCACCGGGGGACGGGCGCCCAGCTGCAGCACCTGCATATAGGCGGCGGTCTTCTCCTGCTTGTTGGCGTAGTCCTTGAGATACCGCCCGGCGCTGTCCTGGTCCAAAAGACCCAGGCGGGCCCAGTAGGCGCCCTCCTTCTCGATCTGCCGGAGGGTGGGGCGGCGGCCGGGGCCGAAGCGGCGCTGGGCCCGCTCCACACAGTGGCACACCAGCAGGTAGATCACATCCACCGGCAGGCCCAGGTCGTCATAGAGGCCCGCCAGGATCTGCAGGTCGGCGGTTTTCAGCTTTTTGCCCAGCTTCTCCTCGGTCTGGGGCACCAGCATGCGGAAGCCGCTGTCGCTCTCCAGCAGGTCGGCCAGCTCGTTGGCGGAGTAGGCCCGGTGCTCGTCCGCCGGGGCGGGCTGGGGCTGAGAGCGCCGCAGGAAGCCCAGGTCCTGC
Organism: uncultured Oscillospiraceae bacterium; assembly: GCA_934597585.1. Lineage (GTDB taxonomy): Bacteria > Bacillota > Clostridia > Oscillospirales > Oscillospiraceae > Vescimonas. The sequence goes on along the minus strand of CAKTSA010000003.1, from coordinate 87,848 downwards.
AGGGCCGTCTCCGCCGCGCCCAGGCGCAGCTGGCTCCAGCCCAGCTTTTCCGCCAGGGTCTCCACGGTGACGGGGCCCTCCAGCCGCTGGAGCAGCAGATACAAAAGGGCCGCGTCGCCATTGCCGCCCTTCACCAGGGCGTCCACCTGCGAGGCGGAGAGGACCACGCTTTTTTCCTGTCCCCGGGTGATATAACCTGCCATGGTGGTCCCTCCTTTTCTGAACCTGGCGAAAAATCTGCGATTTTTCTGCCAAAGGGATTACGGCCGGCTGCGCGCGCCCTTCGGACACACTGGCGGCCGAGAAGAATTTTTCTGACGCACATGTCGTCAGAAAAATGATTTAATTTTTTCGCGGCGTCCGCGCCGCGAACTCTGCGAGGCTTTTTGCGGCGGCACGTGGTCATGCCTCCCTACGCACTTATCCTTTTCCGCGCCTGCGGCGCGGGGGGGTGTTTCGCGCTCCGGCGCGACCTACTTTTGCCAATAGCGGCAAAAGTAGGCAAAAGCGCTGCTTAAACCTGCGGTTTAAGAATCCGCCCGCGCTGTTCTGCGTTGTAAATTTGTGACCGTTTACCACGCGTTCGCGGGGGATATATGATTTCGTATTGTATGACGCATCATCTGTCCGTTTTGCGCCGCTGCCGCTGATGCGGTGCAACGGTAGAAAATGAATCGTTGTACGGCGGGGCGATGTGGGCATCGCCCCCTACGAATGGGTACGGTAGATTTTCGTAGGGGCCGATGCCCACATCGGCCCGCACGGTAGACGCGCAATGTTCTTCCCCGCACCAGTCAGCGGCAGCGGCGCTGGTGATGAGACGATCCTTTGACGAATCGAAAAAGGAAATCCTCTGTGAACGTGTGGTATGCAATGACAATTTTGCACCACGTATAGCGCGCCGGGAGGTGAAGGAACCGGAGGTTCCTTCTGGCGTTCTTTCCCCCTTTCTTTCGCTATTGAAAGACAACTGACGCCCCAAATCTTTGATTTGGCTGGCGGAAGTTATGCACAGCTACGGGGCCGCCGGAGGCCGTCCTCGCCCCGGAGGGCGAAACTCCCCTACGCCCTGCGGCGCGAAATAATTCTCCCCTATTCTACACGAAAACTCTCTTTTCGTAAAGCGCCGCGGCGAGATTTTCGGAAATTTACAGAAAGTTCTTCCACGGGGGTGAATTTGTGGTATAATGGATTCTGTATTCGTATGAGCAATTCTCAGGAATGGACATAGGAGGACTTGACCATGGCAAACCGTGTGACGATGACGATCTGCGGCCAGGATTACACCCTTGTGGCCGATGAAAGCGCCGCCTATATGCAGAAGGTGGGGGCGCTGGTGGACCAGAAGATGACCGAGCTGATGGACAGCGCCCACGTCAGCCGCTATGACGCGGCGGTGCTGGCGGCCATCAATCTGGCGGACGAGCTCTATAAGCAGCAGGAGGGCACGGAGAATCTGCGCCGCCAGCTGAAGACCTATCTGGACGAGGCCACCGCCGCCAAGAGCGAGGCCAGCGACCTGAAGCGCCAGCTGTTCAAGGCCCAGCAGAAGGGAAACAACAACCGATGATGGAGCTGCTCTCCCCCGCCGGGTCCCGGGCGTCGCTGGAGGCGGCGGTGCAGTCCGGCGCGGACGCGGTGTACATGGGCTTCGGCGCCTTCAACGCCCGGCGAAACGCGAAAAATTTCACCGACGAGGAGTTCGCCGACGCGGTGGCCTACTGCCACCTGCGTGGGGTGCGGGTATTTCTGACGCTGAACACCCTGCTGACGGACCGGGAGCTGCCCCAGGCGGCGGAGGTGCTGCGGAAGGCCTCCCGGATGGGGGTGGACGCGGTGCTGGTGCAGGACTGGGGCGTGCTGACACTGGCCCAGGCGGTGACGCCGGACCTGCCCATTCACGCCAGCACACAGATGAGCCTGTTTACCTCCGGCGGCGCGCGCTGGGCGGAGCGCCTGGGCATGGAGCGGGTGGTGCTGGCCCGTGAGCTGAGCCGCGAGGACATCGCCAATGTGTGCCGGAATTGCGGCGCGGAGATCGAGGTGTTCGTCCACGGGGCGCTGTGTATGTGCTATTCCGGCCAGTGCACCATGAGTGCCCTGATCGGCCAGCGCAGCGGCAACCGGGGCGCCTGCGCCCAGCCCTGCCGTTTGCCCTACGGCGTCAACGGCCCCTGCAAAAACCAGTTCCCCCTGAGCCTGAAGGACGCCAATCTGGCGGCGTATCTGCAGGAGTTGGACGACATGGGGGTGGCCTGTCTGAAGCTGGAGGGCCGCATGAAGCGGCCGGAGTATGTGGCGGTGATCACGTCCATCTACCGGCGGCTGATCGACGAAAAGCGGGGCCCCACGGCGGCGGAATCCCAGGCGCTGGAGCAGGCCTTTTCCCGCAGCGGGTTCACCGACGGCTACTACCGCCATCGGAAGGGCCCGGCCATGTTCGGCACCCGGCCGGAGAACGCGCCGGAGCCGAAGGAGCTGTTCAGCGAGGCCCGGAAATTATACGAAAATGGGGGGCATAAGCGGATCCCCATCACCATGCAGGCCGCCATTTTTGCCGACCGGAACGCCGCGCTGACGGTCAGCGACGGCGACCATGCCGTCACTGTCACCGGCCCTGTGCCGGAAGCGGCCCGGAACCGGGCGCTGACGGCGGAGGACGCGGCGGAACGGCTGCAGAAGACCGGCGGCACCGTGTTCCGGTGCAAGGTCGCAGAGGTATCCGTCGGCGAAGGACTAATGCTGACCGCGTCGGCCATCAACGGCCTGCGGCGGGACGCTTTGGACGCCCTGGCGGCGGCACGGACGGCTGTGCCGGAACGGCGCAGCTTCCCCACCCCGGCGCTGCCGGAGGGTAAGACCTTCTCCCCCGCCGCGCCGAAGCTGAGTTGCTCCATCGCACGGCTGGATCAGCTGACGGACGCCGTGGCGGAGCATGTGGAGATGGTGTATGTCCCCATTGAATTGCTGGCCGGCCTGACGGACTATCAGGGCCGTGCCAAGCTGTGCGCGGTGCTGCCCCGGGTGTGGCGGGACGGCGACGAGGCGGGGTTCCGGAAAATTCTGGAAAATACCCCCGCCCTGTCAGCGGTCTCCATCGGCAACGCGGGGCATATGGCCATCGTGGAGGGGCTGCGCCTGGAAAAACGGGGGGACTTCGGACTGAACGTGTTCAACTCCCGGGCTGTGGCCTTCTGGCAAGGGCAGGGACTGGACAGCGTGACGGTGTCCTTTGAGCTGCGGCACCAGCAGGTGCGGGAGCTGCGGAAGTACCTGCCCTGCGAAGGGATCGTGTACGGGCGGCTGCCGCTGATGATCACCGAGAACTGCATGATTGGCAATGCCGGGAACTGCCACGGCGACAAGCGGCTGTGTCAGGGGGAGAATTCCCTCACCGACCGGACGGGGGCGCGGTTCCCCCTGCTGGGGCAGTACGGCTGCCGGTGCGAGATCGAAAACAGCCGCACCCTGTTCCTGGCGGATAAGCCGGAGTGGCAGCGCTGCGGCCTGACCTGGGCGCGGCTGCGGTTCACCACCGAGAGCCCCGACCAGTGCGACGCGGTACTGCAGCGGTATCTGGGAGAGGGCGAGTGGGCGCCGGAGGCGTTTACCAGGGGATTGTTCTACCGCGGGGTGGAGTGATTCATTGTTGTTGTGGAGTGTTTCGCGCCCCGGCGCGACCTACTTTTGAACTGTTGCGGTGCCCAAAATTTCCACGCTGCCTTACGGCAGACGCTTGAAATTTTGACCGCAGCCACTCGCTCACCTCGCTTCATCCGCCACCGGCGGCGCTCGGATCGCTCCCAATAGCGGCAAAAGTAGGCAAAAGCACCGGAAGGAACCTCCGGTTCCTTCACTGACCGGCGCGCTGCACCCTGTGCCAAATTGTAAGTTTCCACCGCACGTTCGCGTAACATTTTCTTTTTTGCTTTGATTAAAAGGATCGTCTCTGCTTCTGCGCCGCTGCCGCTGAATTTTACGCCGAAATACCGTATGCGTTCACCGTGCGGCGGGGTGTGGTCACCCCGCCCTACGGAATTCTATCGTACCCGTTCGTAGGGGGCGATGCCCTCATCGTCCCGCCGTACAGCGATTTATCTTCTACCGTTGCAACGCATCAGCGGCAGCGGCGCAGAAGAAAGTCGATTCGTCATTCGCAACAATACTGACCGTGTTCTGTGAACGCGAGGTATCAGGCCTCATATTTGTAAAAGGAATAGCGTGCGCGGATTCTTAAACCGCAGGTTTAAGCAGCGTTTTTGGTTACTTTTGCCGCTGCGGGCAAAAGTAACTCGTGGCCGGAGCCACGAAACTCCCCCTCGCGCAGGAGGCGCGAAATCGTATCCACTACGTAATATCTCGAATAATTTCTACAATTCGTAATCAAACATCAGGAGAAAAACCATGATCTTACAGATAAAAGCCCTGTCGCCGAAGATCGGCGACGTTATCCCGGCGCCGCGGTTTGCCACGCCTGGCAGTGCGGCGATGGACCTGTGCGCGTGCCTGGACGGGGACGTGACCCTGAAGGCCGGGGCGCGGCAGGTGCTGCCTACGGGCATCGCCATCGCCCTGCCCAGCGCCGAGTATGTGGCGCTGATTTGCGCCCGCAGCGGCCTGGCCTCCAAGCACGGCATCACCATGGCCAACGGCGTGGGGGTCATTGACAGCGACTATCGCGGCGAGCTGCGGGTGGCCCTTTACAACGAGTCCGACACGGATTACGTCATCCACGACGGCGACCGGATCGCCCAGCTGATGGTGCTGCCGGTGGTGCAGCCCACGCTGGCATTCGTGGCCGAGCTGGACGAGACGGAGCGGGGCGTAGGCGGCTTCGGCTCCACGGGAAGGTGAGGAATATGGCAAACATCATTCTGGCCTCCGGGTCTCCCCGGCGGCAGGAGCTTCTGGGACGCATCGGCGTCCGGGATTTCACGGTCTCCGTCCCCCAGGTGGAGGAGGTGTGCCCCGAGGGGCTGACGCCGGAGGAGACGGTGTGCCATATCTCCCGGCAGAAGTCCGGGGCGGTGCAGGCCGGAACGGAGGACATCGTCATCACCGCCGACACCATGGTGTTTCTGGACGGCCAGCGGCTGGGCAAGCCCCGGGACGAGACCGACGCCCTGCGGATGCTGCTGGAGCTGCAGGGTCGGCACCACACGGTGTGCACCGGCGTGACGGTGCGGCAGGGTGAAAAGGTGCTGACCCGGGCACAATCCACTCAGGTGTGGTTCCGGGAGGCCACGGCGGAGGAGCTGAAAGCCTATATCCGCAGCGGCGAGCCCATGGACAAGGCCGGGGCCTACGGCGTGCAGGGGCTGGGCTCCCTGCTGGTGGAGCGCATCGACGGCGACTTCTTCAACGTGATGGGTCTGCCGCTGCTGCTGCTGAGCCGCATGCTGGCCCAGTTCGGCGTGACGCTGCTGTAACACCCCCTTTCCGATTCAACACAAGGAACTTGCTTTTATGAAACGATTTTTTTCCAAAAACGGAATATGGATGCTGGCCGCGGTGGCGGTGATCGTGGTGGTGCTGTGCATCATCTCCGCCGTCAGCTCCGGCACGCCCTTTCTGCGGAATGCCGCCGGCGTGATCGCCTCCCCCTTCCGCTCGGCGGGGTCCGCCGTGGCGGGGTGGTTCGGCAGCATCGGCGACCACTTTGACAAGGTGGCGGACCTGCAGGCGGAGAACGACGATCTCCGGGCCCAGGTGGCCGACCTGGAGCGGCAGCTGCGCCAGGCCCAGAAGGACAGCGAGGAGAATCAGCGCCTGCGGATCCTGCTGGATCTGCAGACCCAGCGGCGGGACCTGAAGATGGTATCCGCCCGGGTGGCAGAGCGCTCTATCAGCAACTGGGAAAACACGCTGACGCTGACCCAGGGCACCTCCGCGGGAGTGGCCATCGGCGACTGCGCGGTGGATGAGTACGGCAACCTGGTGGGCGTGGTGACGGACGCGGGCATGAACTGGTGCACCGTCGCCACCATTCTGGACACCACCAGCTCCATCGGCGCCACGGTGTTCCGCACGGAGCAGGTGGCGGTTGCTCAGGGGCAGCTGGGGCTGATGAGCCAGGGCTGCCTGGCGCTGACGTATCTGGAAAACGCCGGAGATCTTATCGCCGGCGACCTGGTGGTGACCTCCGGATTGGGGGGCTACTACCCCGCCAGCCTGTCCATCGGCACGGTGACGGAGCTGCGGACCGACACCGGCGGACTGACCCAGTATGCGGTGATCTCCCCCAAGGCGGCCATCGGGACGCTGACCCAGGTGTTTCTGATCACCGAATTCGACGTGGTGGAGTAAGCAGCCATGACGAGACGTATGCTGACCATCAAATGGGTCTTTTACAGCCTGTGGACGCTGGCGTTTCTGCTGGTGCAGCAGCTGGTGCTGCCCTATGTCCGCGTCGGCGGGGTGCATCCCTTTATCCTGCCGGCGCTGGCGGCCATCGCCGCCTCCTTTGAGGGGAAGCGGGAGGGGCCCATCTTCGCGCTGGTGCTAGGGCTGGTGTGCGACACGCTGTTCACCGGGGCCTTCCCCTGCTTTTACGGCGTGACGCTGACGGTCTCCGCCCTGCTGGCGGGACAGGCGGCCCGGCGGCTGATCATGCCGGGGCTGGTGTGCTCGCTGGTGGTGTCCGCCGGGGCGCTGCTGGTGACGGACCTGTTCAACACCATGGCGCTGACGTACTCTGCCGGCACGCCGCTGGCGGCGTCGCTGTGGCTGACGGCCCGGGAGCTGGTGCTGTCGCTGCCCTTCGCCATTGTGGTGCACGTGGTGTTCTCCCGCGTCCACCGGCGGTTCTCCGGGCGGTGAGCCCTCCCCTGCCAACGTATCCCCAGAAAGGAGCGACCTCTCCATGATGAAGAATCCCCACCCCGACCACAACCGCATGAACGTGCTGACGGTGGCGTTGGGGCTGATGATGCTGCTGTTTTTTATCGCGCTGTACAACGCGCAGATCGTACATGGCAGCGAAAACCGGGCGCGGTCCATCGCCTCCAACGCCACGTGGCAGTCGGTGGAGGCCAGCCGCGGCATCATCACCGACCGCAACGGCAAGGTGATGGTGTCCAACCGCCTGGCGTATACGCTGACCTTCAGTAAGAAGCCTTTTTCCGACGACGGTGAGCTGAACGCCGCCATCTGGCGGCTGGTGGAGCTGTGCCAGCAGTCGGACACGGCGTGGGTGGACACGCTGCCCCTGTCCCAGCGGGCGCCGTATCTGTACCTGTCCTCCCGGGAGGATGAGACGTTTACCAAATTCCTGGAGAAGAACAAGCTGACGGCCACGGCCTCCTCCACCCAGCTGCTCAATGAGCTGCGGACGCTGTTCGGCATTGACGAGAGCTATACCACCGCCCAGGCCCGGCTTATCGCCGGGGTGCGGTACGAGCTGTCGGGCCGGGACAGCTATGTGTTTGCCGAGGATGTGCCCACGGAGCTGATCTCTCAGATCACCGACGGGGATTTCGCGGGGGTCACCACGGGGCAGTCCTCCATGCGGCAGTACAACACCCCCTATGCCGCCCACATCCTGGGGCGGATCACCCGCATCTATGCGGAGGACTGGCCCACGTATCAGGAGAAGGGCTATTCCATGGACGCCCTGGTGGGCGAGAGCGGCGTGGAGCGGGCCTTTGAGGACTGGCTCCACGGCAACAACGGCACACGGCTGGTGACCACCGACGAGAAGGGCAAGATCACCGGCGAGGTGTACATGCAGGAGCCCAAGCCCGGCGGCACCGTGGCGCTGACGCTGGATCTGGACCTGCAGGCCGCCACCGAGGACGCCCTGGCCAACACCATCGAGGGCATGATCGACAAGGACAGCGACCAGCGAGGCGGCGCAGCCGCCGTGATCAAGGTGGGCTCCGGCGAGACACTGGCGCTGGCCTCCTACCCCACCTTTGACCTGTCCACCTTCGCCCAGGACTACAGCGCGCTGCTGGAGGACGAACGGCTGCCTATGTTCAACCGGGCCGTCAACGGCACCTACGCGCCGGGCTCCACCTTCAAGATGAACACCGCCGTGGCGGCGCTGGAATCCGGCATCATCACGCCCTCCTCCATCATTCAGGACAAGGGTGTGTACACCTTCTACGAATACCCTCAGCCCTGGTGCTGGGTGTGGCCCCTGGGCTATACCCACGGGCGCGTCAACGTCAGCGACGCCATCGCCGTGTCCTGCAACTACTTCTTCTATGAGGTAGGCCGGCTGACGGGCATCCAGACCATCGACGACTACGCTACCCAGTTCGGCCTGGGCCGCTCCACGGGTATCGAGATCGGCGACAGCGTCGGCGCGCTGGCCTCGCCGGAGTACGCCGAGGCCCACGATCTAGAGTGGACCGACGGCCAGACGCTGACGGCGGCCATCGGCCAGTCCTATAACCTGTTTACCCCCCTGCAGCTGGCCAACTACATCGCCACGCTTGTGGGCGGCGGCGAGCACTATCAGGCCCACCTGCTGAAAAGCGTGAAGAAGTACGACAACAGCCAGCTGCTGTACGTCTACGACGAGCCGCCGCAGAATACGGTGGAGATGTCCGAGAGCACTGTGGCCGCCGTCACCAAGGGCATGCACGAGCTGACCACCACCTCGCTGGCAGGCGCTTTCGCCAACTGCGTGGTGTCCGCGGGTGCCAAGACCGGCTCGGCCCAGGTGGGCACCGAGATTGCCAACGGCGTGTTCGTGGCCTACGCACCCTATGAGGATCCGGAGATCGCCGTGGCCATCGTCATCGAAAAGGGCGGCGCCGGTGCGGCGCTGGCCTCCACCGCCGTGGAGATCATCAACGCCTATTTCGCCGACCGCGTCAACGGCGGCGACGTGGTGGGGGAGAATACGATGCTGAAGTGAGGTATTTTGCGCCAACGGAGGGGTTTTTCGCGCCCCGGCGCGAGGAGTTTTTCGTGGCTCCGGCCACGAGGTACTTTTGCCCACAGCGGCAAAAGTACCCAAAAACGCTGCTTAAACCTGCGGTTTAAGAATCCGCCCACGCTGTTTCTTTTGCAATTTTGTGAGCTTTTACCACGCGTTTGCGGGAAATATTTGATTTCGTATCGTATGACGTATCGTCTGTCCTTTCTGCGCCGCTGCCGCTCATGCGGTGGAACGGTAGACGTTTATTGCGTTGTACGGCGGGGCGATGTGGGCATCGCCCCCTACGAACGGGTACGGTAGATTTTCGTAGGGGCCGATGCCCACATCGGCCCGCACGGTAGACGCAAAGATATCTTCTCCGCACCGGTCAGCGGCAGCGGCGCTGGTGATGAGACGATCCTTTTACGAATCGAAAAAGAAAATCCCACGTGATCGTGTGGTAAAATCCAACATACCCGTACCACGTATAGCGCGCCGGGAGGTGAAGGAACCGGAGGTTCCTTCCGGTGCTTTTGCCTACTTTTGTCACTGTTGGGAGCGATCCGAGCGCTGCCTGTGGCAGGTAAAGCGAGGTGAGCGAGTGGCAGCGGTCAAAATTTCAAGCGCCCGCCGTAAGGCAGCGCAGAAATTTTGGGCACCGCAACAGGACACTTTTGGGGCCGCGGCCAAAAGTGTCCCGCGTCCGGAGACGCGGAATACCCCACCCCGGAAGCGCGAAACACTCCCCGCGCCAACGGCGCGGAATCTGATAAGGAACTACCGATTTCTATGACCATCTTCAATTCCCGTGATGAAAACTACAAATACCCCTTTGGGGCGGTGTGCTGCGGCGCGGCGGTGTCTTTTACCGTCACGCCGGGGCCGGAGTTCTGCGCCTGCGGGCTGCTGACCTTCGGCGAATTCGCCGATGTCCACGGTGAGACGGCTCTCCTCCCCTGCCCGGAGGGCTTTTCCGGCGTGTTCACCGCGCCGGACACGCCGGAGCTGGTGTGGTACACCTTCCGCTTCACCCGGCCCGACGGCAGCTGCGTCTATCTGGGCCGCAACGGTCTGGGAGAGCAGACCTCCCGCCAGCCCTGGCAGCTGACGGTGTACGAAAACCGCCCCACGCCGGAGTGGTTCGGCCGGGGCGTTACATACCAGATTTTTCCAGACCGCTTCTGCCGTGACGCCATCCCCAACCCCAAAGGACTGCTGGGGCAGCGGACGGTACACCACAGCTGGGACGACCAGCCCCGGCTGGGGGCGGACCCTCTGACGGGACGGTGGAACAGCGATTTCTTCGGCGGCAGCCTGCGGGGCATCTGCGGCAAGCTGGACTATCTGCAGAGCCTGTCGGTCACCACGATTTACCTGAATCCCATTTTCTACGCCGCCAGCAGCCACCGGTACGACACGGCGGACTATTTGACCATCGACCCCATGCTGGGCACGGAGGAGGATCTGCGGACCCTGTGCGATGAGGCGCGGAAGCGGGGCATCCACGTGATGCTGGACGGCGTGTTCAACCACACCGGCGACGACAGCCGGTACTTCAACCGGGGCGGCTTCTTCCCCACCCCCGGCGCGTACCAGAGCAAGGACTCCCCCTGGTACGAATGGTTCTGCTTCCAGCAGTGGCCGGACAAATATGACGCCTGGTGGGGCATCGACACCCTGCCCGCCGTCAACGAGAACGCGCCGGCCTATCGGGACTTTATCATCCGGGGACAGGACAGCGTGATCCGCCGCTGGCTGCGGTGCGGTGCGGACGGCTGGCGGCTGGACGTGGCCGACGAGCTGCCCGACGACTTCATCGCCGAGATCCGCGCCGTCATGGAGCAGGAGAAGCCCGACAGCTTTCTGCTGGGCGAGGTGTGGGAGGACGGCAGCAACAAGATCGCCTACTCCCGCCGCCGCAAGTACCTGCTGGGCCGGGAGACCCACGGCCTGATGAACTACCCTCTGCGGACGGCGGCGCTGAACTACCTCCGGGGCGGCGACGCGGCGGCCTTCCGGGACGCCATGGAGGAGCAGCGGGAGAACTACCCCCCCGCCGCCTTCTACAGCGGCCTGAACATCCTGGGCACCCACGACACGCCCCGCATCCTGACGCTGCTGGGCGCGGACACCATTCCGGACAGCAAGGAGGCCCGGGCCGCCTGCCACCTGTCGCCGGAGGCGCGACAGACCGCTATCCGCCGCCTGACGCTGGCAGCCATGCTGCTGTATACCTTCCCCGGCTCCCCCACCCTCTACTACGGGGACGAGGCGGGCATGGAGGGCTTTGAGGACCCCATGAACCGCCGGGGCTTCCCCTGGGGCCGGGAGGATGGGCGGCTGCTGGCGCTGTACCGGACGCTGGGCAGACTGCGGAAGGAACGGAAGTCCCTGCAGTCAGGCGACATCACCTATTTGACCGCCGACGGCGGGCTGCTGGTCTATTGCCGCTCTCTGGACGGTGAGAGCACCTATACGGCGCTGAACACCGGCGGCCAGCGCCGGACGGTGACGCTACCCTGGCCTGATGGCTTCGCCGTGGACGCGGTCAGCGGCCAGCGGTTCTGGGTGCGCGGCGGCACGCTGCGCATCGACCTGCCCCCCTGCGATGGGGTGATTTTGGTATAACGACTCTGTATGGGGGATGTTTCACGTGAAACATCCCTCTCTTTTTATGGCCGTCTCTGTTTCACGTGAAACATTGGCGTCTGTTTTCTGCAAAAATTGTCACGCGCCGTTGAAAAAAGTATTGAAACCTATCACTTTTGTGGTATACTGTTTCTATTATAGAAATACCAAATGCGAGGATGAAAACTGTGGCAAAAATCGTTGCGATCGTAAATCAGAAGGGCGGCGTGGGCAAGACCACCACCTGTGTGAATTTGGCGGCAGGCGTGTCCCTGGCGGGCAAGCGGGTGCTGCTGTGCGACTTTGACCCCCAGGCCAACGCCACCAGCGGCATGGGCGTGGACAAAACCGTGTCCAACGGCGTGTATGACGTGATCATCAACGGCGTGGAGACGGAAAAGGTCATCGTCACCACCCCCTACGGCGACGTGCTGCCCAGCAGCAAGGCGCTGGCGGGCGCCGGCGTGGAGATGATCAATCTTCCGGAGCGGCAATTCCTGCTGAAGCAGGCGCTGCGCCAGGTGGCAGACCGGTATGACTACATCTTTATCGACTGCCCCCCTTCCCTGGAGCTGCTGACGCTGAACGCCCTGTGCGCCGCCAATTCCCTGCTGGTGCCGGTGCAGGGGGAGTATTTCGCCCTGGAGGGGCTCAGTGACCTGATGAACACGGTGCGCCTGGTGCGCCGGGGCATGAATCCCCAGCTGCAGATCGAGGGCGTGCTGCTGACCATGTTCGACGGCCGCACCAATCTCAGCATTCAGGTGGCCCAGGAGATCAAGCGCTTCTTCCCCGGCAAGGTCTACGCCACGGTGATCCCCCGGAACGTCCGTCTCAGCGAGGCGCCCAGCCACGGCAAGCCCATCTACAGCTATGACCGCACCTGCCGGGGCACAGATGCCTATACCGCGTTGACGGTGGAATTTCTGAAGAAAAACGCCTGACGGGGCCTACGCCCCGCGTGAAAGGAGTACGGGATATATGGCAAAAGAAAAAGGCCTGGGCAAGGGCCTTGACGCCTTGTTCGGCGACGATTTCATCGCCGAGCCGGAGGTGAAGAGCAGTCTCTTCCTCCCCATTTCCCAGGTGGAGAGCTGCGCCACCCAGCCCCGGAAGCAGTTCGATCCCGACGCGCTGGCCGACCTGGCGGATTCCATCCGGCAGCACGGCATCATCCAGCCGCTGACGGTGCGGAAGCTGCAGTCCGGCTACTATCAGATCATCGCCGGCGAACGCCGGTGGCGGGCCGCCCGCATGGCGGGATTGAGCCAGGTGCCGGTGGTGGTCATCGAGGCCGACGACCGCAAGGCCATGGAGCTGGCCATGATCGAGAACCTGCAGCGTGAGGACCTGAACCCCATGGAGGAGGCCGAGGGCTACCGCACGCTGATGGACCAGTACGGTCTGACCCAGGAGGAAACCTCACAGCGGGTGGGCAAGTCCCGCAGCGCCGTGGCCAACGCTTTGCGGCTGCTGAACCTGTCAAAAGACATCCGGGCCATGGTGGAGGAGGGCAAGTTGTCCGGCGGACACGCCCGCGCCCTGGTGCCGCTGACGGAGGAGCTGCAGAAAACCGCCGCCGCCCTTATTATCAAGGACGATCTGTCCGTCCGCCAGACGGAGCTGCTGGTGAAAAAGCTGACGGCGGAGAAGAAGGACAAGCCCGCCAAGGACGCCACCGCCGTGGACTACGCCGCCGAGGCCGCCCGTGAGCTGGGCGAACGGTTGGGCCGCCCCTGCAAGATCGTTACCGGCAAGAAAAAGGGCCGCATCGAGCTGGAGTACTACGGCGTGGACGATCTGAACGCCCTGCTGGACGCGCTGCACCAACTGAAAAAATAAGTGTTTCACGTGAAACAATTCAAATAACACATAAGAGGTAAGCATCATGCTTGATATCAAATTTGTCCGGGAGAATCCCGATATTGTCAAGGAGAACATCCGCAAGAAGTTCCAGAACGCCAAGCTGCCCCTGGTGGACGAGGCCATTGCCCTGGACGCCCAGCGCCGCCAGGTGATCGCCGAGGGCGAGGCACTGAAGGCCGAGCGCAACAAGCTGTCCAAGGCCAACGGGCCCCTGTTCGGCAAGCTGAAAAAGTGCACCGACGAAGCGGAGAAGGCTGCCATTCAGGCCCAGATCGACGCCAACAACGCCGCCGTGAAGGCCGACGCCGACCGCATGGCCCAGCTGGAGGAGCAGAAGAACCAGGCCGAGGCGGCCCTCAACAAGATCATGCTGGTGATCCCCCAGATCATCGATGACAGCGTGCCCATCGGCCCCGACGACAGCTGCAACGTGGAGGTGGAGCGCTTCGGCGAGCCGAAAACCCCCGATTTCGAGGTGCCCTATCACACCGACATTATGGAGCGGTTTGACGGCATCGATCTGGACGCGGCGGGCCGTGTGTCCGGCAACGGCTTCTACTACCTGCTGGGGGACATCGCACGGCTCCACGAGGCGGTGCTGGCCTACGCCCGGGATTTCATGATCGACAAGGGCTTTACCTACTGCATCCCCCCCTTCATGATCCACGGCAACGTGGTGGAGGGCGTTATGAGCCAGACGGACATGGACGCCATGATGTATAAGATCGAGGGCGAGGACCTGTACCTGATCGGCACCAGCGAGCACTCTATGATCGGCAAGTTCATTGACCAGATCCTGCCGGAGGACAAGCTGCCCCAGACACTGACCTCCTACTCCCCCTGCTTCCGCAAGGAGAAGGGCGCCCACGGCATCGAGGAGCGGGGCGTGTACCGCATCCACCAGTTTGAGAAACAGGAGATGATCGTGGTCTGCAAGCCCGAGGACTCCAAGGCCTGGTACGAAAAGATGTGGCGCTACAGCGTGGAGCTGTTCCGCAGTCTGGATATCCCCGTGCGGCAGCTGGAGTGCTGCTCCGGCGACCTGGCCGATTTGAAGTGCAAGTCCTGCGACATCGAGGCCTGGTCCCCCCGCCAGCAGAAGTACTTCGAGGTGTGCTCCTGCTCCAACCTGGGCGACGCCCAGGCCCGCCGCCTGAAGATCCGCTACAAGGACAAGGACGGCAAGATGCAGCTGTGCCACACCCTGAACAACACCGTGGTGGCCCCGCCCCGGATGCTGATCGCCTTCCTGGAGAACAACCTGCAGGCGGACGGCAGCGTGCTGGTGCCGGAGGTGCTGCGGCCCTACATGGGCGGCAAGGCCGTTCTGGTGCCCAAGCACTGACAACAATTTGTAATATTTCATTTCGTCTATACAATCAGCTATCAGGAGGACGAAGAAAATGAAGAAATTTATCGCCGAATTCAAGGAATTCGCCATGAAGGGCAACGTGGTGGACATGGCCATCGGCGTTGTCATCGGCGCGGCGTTCGGCAAGATCACCACCTCGCTGGTGAATGACGTGATCATGCCCCTGATCTCCCGCATCACCGGCGGCGTGGATTTCAGCGCCTGGAAATGGGTGCTGAAGGCCGCCGAGGTGGCCGAGGACGGCACGGAGATCCCGGAGATCGCCGTCAACTACGGCAGCTTCATCGCCGTGGTGCTGGACTTCCTGATCATCGCGCTGGTGCTGTTCCTGGTGGTGAAGGCCATCAACAAGCTGCGCAGCATCGGCAAAAAGGAGGAGCCCGCCGAGGAGGAGGATCCCGCCCCCACCGCCGAGGAGCTGCTGACGGAGATCCGGGACCTGCTGAAGGAAAACAACGATGGAAGCCACACTGCGTGATGGCCTGACGGCGCTGGGTCTCCCCTCCCCTGCCGCGCCGCAGCTGCTGGATTTCGCACGGCGGCTGCTGGAGAAAAACCAGGTGATGAACCTGACGGCCATTACGGAACCGAAAGACGTGGCCGCCCTGCACCTGCTGGACTGCGCCGCGCTGCTGACCATGGCGGACTTCCGGGGCAAGACGGTGGTGGACGTGGGCACCGGCGCGGGCTTCCCCGGCATAGTGCTGCGGATCATGGAGCCGGACTTTGACCTGACGCTGCTGGACAGCCTGGGCAAGCGCATCGACTGGCTGCGCCAGACCTGCGACGACATGGGCCTTGCCCGCGTCACCTGCGTCCACGCCCGGGCAGAGGAGTTTGCCGGAGCGCACCGGCAGGCCTACGACATGGCCACCTCCCGCGCTGTGGCGGCGCTGCCGCTGCTGAGCGAGCTGGCGCTGCCGCTGGTAAAGGTGGGCGGCTGCTTCCTGGCCATGAAATCTGTGGACAGCGATGAGGAGATCGCCGCCGCCCGGGGCGCCATCGGCCAGCTGGGCGGCAGGATCGAGGCCATCCGGGATTACGCCATCCCCGGCACGGACGTGACCCACCGTGTGGTGGTGATCCGCAAGGTGAAGGACACCCCAATCCAGTTCCCCAGAAGCTGGGCGAGGATGAAGAAAGCACCGTTGAAGTAGGGGTGTTTCGCGCCCCGGCGCGACCTACTTTTGTCAACAGTGACAAAAGTAGGCAAAAACACCGGAAGAAACCTCCGGTATCTTCACTTCCGGGCGCGCTACACCTCGAACCAGAATGTAAGTTCCCACCACACGTTCGCATAAGATTTCCTTTTTCGTTTTGGTTAAAAGGATCATCTCTGCTCCTGCGCCGCTGCCGCTGATGCTTACGCCGAACAACGCTGTTGCTTCTACCGTTGAGAACGTAAGCGGCAGCGACGCAAAAGGAAAGTCAATGCGTCATACGCAACGAAATCAAATATTTCCCGCAAACGCGTGGCAAAAGGCCACAAGATTGCAGCGCAAGATAGCGCGGGCGGATTCTTAAACCGCAGGTTTAAGCAGCGTTTTTGGTTACTTTTGCCGCTGCGGGCAAAAGTAACTCGTGGCCGGAGCCACGAAACACTCCCTCGCGCCCGAAGGCGCAAAATACCCTTTTGGCAAAAATCGAAGATTTTTCGCCAATCTCAAGAAACAAGAAAGGAGAACCCCCATGGGAAAGATCATTGCTGTGGTGTCCGGCAAGGGCGGGACGGGAAAGACGTCTTTTACTGCCTGCGTGGGGCTGGCCCTGGCGGAAATGGGCTATGAGACCCTGGCGCTGGACTGCGACATCACGCTGCGGAACCTGGACCTGGCCCTGGGCCTGTCCGACAGTGCCGCCATGGACTTCTCCGACGTGCTGGAGGGCCGATGTACCCTGGCGGAGGCCGCCGTCCGGCACCGCAAATACCAGAAGCTCTCCCTGCTGGCCGCACCGCTGGCGCCGGTGAACGCCCGGTTCGACCAGGCGGCCATGAGTGCCCTGGCCCGGGAGATCCGGGAAACGTATGACTACTGCCTGATCGACGCGCCGGCGGGACTGGGACAGGGCTTCGCCCTGGCCACCGGCATGGCCGACAGCGCGGTGGTGGTCACCACCACCGACCCCGCCGCACTGCGGGACGCCCAGCGCACCGTCATGGAGCTGCGGCGCTTCCCCGCCGGACAGGTCCACCTGGTGGTGAACCGGGTGCGGAAGAAAATGCTGAAGGCCCTCCACGCCACCATCGACGACGCCATGGACACGGCGGGCCTGCCCCTGCTGGGGGTGATCCCGGAGGATACGGACGTGCCCCTGGCGCTGAACCGGGGCGTACCGCTGCGGGATATGAACTACTACGCCCAGCGGGCCTATGACAACATTGCCAGACGGATCACCGGCGCACGCGTCCCCCTGATGCGGGCCCGGTGGTGACAAAGATACATAACTCAGTAAAGGAGCTAAAACCATATGAATATCGCACTGATCGCCCACGACAACCGCAAGGAGCTGATGGTGCAGTTCTGCACCGCCTACTGCGGCATCCTGGCCCAGCACACCCTGTGCGCCACTGCCAACACCGGCAAGCAGGTCCAGGACGCCACCGGACTGCACGTCCACCGTTTTCTGTCCTTTGAAAACGGCGGCGGCCAGCAGATCGCCGCACGCATCGCCTACAACGAGATCGATATGGTGCTGTGCTTCGACGATCCCAACAAGCGCACCACCCACGAGGACATTCTGTATATCGCCAAGCTGTGCGACAAGAACAACATCCCCATCGCCACCAATCTGGCCTGCGCCGAAATGCTGGTGCTGGGCCTGGCCCGGGGCGATCTGGACTGGCGCGACATCGTCAACCCCAAGACCAAGCCGTTTACGGCGTAAGGTGCGAGGCACACCTCCAAAAGCCTCCCTCTGCGAGGCACCCCAGTGCACACACTGGGGCGTGCACAGCTGAGGTGGCGCGAAGCGCCGGAGGGAGAGAATTTAAGTCTTTTATTCTCTCCCCCAGTCGCCTTCGGTGACAGCCCCCTCTCAGAGGGGGCCAAGGACGGATTCCCACGACAGTGACATCGGTCACTGTCTCGGAATGACAGAACTTGCATCCCCCCTACCCCGGAACAAACAACAAGGAGAGAGAAAACATTGATACAAACCGCTTTGAACTGGTTGTATGACAACCTCTATAACTACATGATCCCCGTGTGCGGGCTGTGCGTGCTGCGGGTGATCGTCGCTTTTCTGGAGCTGGGCCACATGAAGCGCCTGCGGGACAAGAAGTTTGTGTTCCGCCGGGTGGGCACCCAGTACCGGGACATCGGCGCATTTACGGGTCTGTTCATCGGCAGCGTGCTGATCTGCCTGGTGCCCAAGCTGGGGCTGCTGTTTGCCGTGGTGGCGGCAGGCCTGACGGTGCTGGGCTATCAGATCGGCAAGCGCAAGGGCGACGAGGCCGACCGCATCTGGCAGGAGGTGGTCAACGAGCTGAGCGAAAGCGAGGACGCCCACAAGGTCAACGCCCTCAGCGTCGAGAGCAATATCCACGGTCTCATCGATACGCTGGATATGTATGACAAGGAAGGATCCCCCGCTCCGGAGGCCCCCGCCCAAGAGGCCGCGGCCAACCAGAGCGAAGAATAAAGAGAGGAAGATACCCATGGAGAAAATGAAGCCCCGGACGCTATCCGGGTTTATGGAGCTGCTGCCGGCCCCCCAGCAGCAGATGGAGCGGATGATGGACATCCTCCGCAGGACCTACAGCCTGTACGGCTTCACCCCGCTGGACACCCCGCTGATCGAGGCCAGCGAGGTGCTGCTGGCCAAGGGCGGCGGCGAGACGGAGAAGCAGATCTACCGCTTCACCAAGGGCGACGCCGACCTGTCCCTGCGGTTTGACCTGACGGTGCCCCTGGCCAAGTACGTGGCGCTGCACTACAACGAACTGAGCTTCCCCTTCCGCCGCTATCAGATCGGCAAGGTCTACCGGGGCGAGCGGGCCCAGCGGGGCCGGTTCCGGGAGTTCTATCAGGCCGATATCGACGTGATCGGCGACGGCAAGCTGGACATCACCAACGAGGCGGAGATCCCCGCCATCATTTACCAGACCTTTACCGAGCTGGGCTTGAAGCGGTTCCAGATCCGGGTCAACAACCGCCGCATCCTCAACGGCTTTTACGCCATGCAGGGCCTCACCGAGAAGTCCGGCGACATCATGCGCACCGTGGACAAGCTGGACAAGATCGGCCCGGAGAAGGTCCGCACCCTGCTGATGGAGGACGTAGGCCTTGACGAGACCCAGGCGGCGGAAATTCTGAAGTTCATCGCCATCACCGGCGACAACGCACAGGTCATCGCCGCCCTGGAGGGCTACGCAGGCCGGAACGAAGTCTTTGACGAGGGCCTGGAGCAGCTGAAGACTGTGGTGAAGTACCTCTCCTCCTTCGGCGTGCCGGAGGAAAACTTCGCCGTGGATCTGACCATCGCCCGGGGTCTGGACTACTACACCGGCACGGTGTACGAGACCACCCTGCTGGATCATCCGGAGATCGGCTCCGTCTGCTCCGGCGGCCGCTACGACAATCTGGCGGAGTACTACACCGACAAGCAGCTGCCCGGCGTGGGCATCTCCATCGGCCTGACCCGCCTGTTCTATGTGCTGGGCGAGCAGAAGATGCTGAACGACCAGCTGCCCACCGCCCCCTGCGACGTGCTGGTGCTGCCCATGACGGAGGAGCTGTCCCCCGCCATCGACGCCGCCACGGCCCTGCGCCGCGCCGGTATCCGCACCCAGCTGTACACCGAGCCCAAGAAGTTCAAGGCCAAGATGAACTACGCCGACAAGCTGGGTGTGCCCTACGTGCTGTTCCTGGGCGAGGATGAGATCGCCGCCGGCATGGTGTCCTGCAAAAACATGACCACCGGCGCCCAGACCAAGCTCCCCGTGGCCGACGCCATCCTCCTGATCCGTGACGACCTGGCGGAGCGGAATAAGGGGAAGGTCATTGTGGAATAAAGGGGTTTCGTCCCCGCGGGGACGAGGTACTTTTGCCCGTGGCGGCAAAAGTACCCAAAAACGCCACTTAAACCTGCGGTTTAAGAATCCGCCCACGCTATACCCTATTTTCACTTGATAATTTTTACCGCGCGTTCACAGGACACGGTTGTTTTCGCTGCGTATGACGCATTGACTTTCCTCCTGCGCCGCTGCCGCTAACGTTCTCAACGGTAGCACCAACAGCGTTGTTCGGCGTAGGCATCAGCGGCAGCGGCGCCGGTGCTGAGACGATCCTTTTAACCAAACAAAACAAGAATTGTACGCAAACGCGTGGTAAGTCCTTTCAAATTTGCACACATTGCAGCGCGCAAGGAGGTGCAGGAACCTTGGTTCCTGCTGGCGTTCTTTCCCCCTTTCTTTCGCTATTGAAAGAAAGGGGCCGTCGGAGACCGCTCCCGTGGCTGCAGCCACGAAAAGCCCTAAAAGCAACAACAAACAGTAATATTATTTTATTAATTATACAAACCATTATCATAAAAGGAGAAAAAACAGTATGATGCAGATGCGTACACATACCTGCAATGAGCTGCGCATGGAGCATGTGGGCCAGCAGGTGAAGATCGTGGGCTGGATGGAAAACGTCCGCACGGTGGGCCAGAATTTCGCCTTTGTGGTGCTGCGCGACTTCTACGGCACCACCCAGGTGGTCATTGAGGATGAGACCATGATGTCCGTCATCAACGGCCTCAACAAGGAATCCACCATCTCCGTGGAGGGCACCGTCCGCGAGCGCGCCAGCAAGAACCCCAAGCAGGCCACCGGCGACGTGGAGGTGGTCCCCAGCAAGATCGAGGTGCTGGGCCGCTGCCGCTACAACTCCCTGCCCTTCGAGATCAACCGCAGCCGCGAGGCCGACGAGACCGCCCGTCTCAAGTACCGCTTCCTGGATCTGCGCAACCCCGCCGTAAAGCAGAATATCATTCTGCGCTGCCAGGTGGTGGCCGCCCTCCGCGCCGCCATGACCGAGCACGGCTTCCTGGAGATCACCACCCCCATCCTGACCGCCAGCTCCCCCGAGGGCGCCCGCGACTATCTGGTGCCCGCCCGCAAGCATCCCGGCAAATTCTACGCGCTGCCTCAGGCGCCCCAGCAGTTCAAGCAGCTGCTGATGACCTCCGGCTTTGACCGCTACTTCCAGATCGCGCCCTGCTTCCGCGATGAGGACGCCCGGGGCGACCGCTCCCCCGGCGAGTTCTATCAGCTGGATATGGAGATGGCCTTCGCCACCCAGGACGACGTGTTCGCCGTGCTGGAGGACGTGCTGCCTCCCATCTTCGCCAAGTTCGGCACCTACAACGTGGCCTCCAGCGCGCCCTTCCGCCGCATCCCCTACAACACCGCCATGGAGACCTACGGCTCCGATAAGCCCGACCTGCGCATCGACCTGACCTGCAAGAACGTGACCGAGCTGTTCGCCGACAGCGAGTTCGAGGCTCTGAAGGGCCAGACCGTGAAGATGGTGGACATCACCAACTGCACCCTGACCCGCAAGCAGATCGAAAAGCTGCTGACCGACTGCGAGGTGCAGTCCGGCTCCAAGGGCTACTGGTTCAAGGTGGACGAGAACGGCGAGCTGGCCGGCGGCATCGCCAAGTTTGTCTCCGGCAGGAAGGACGAGCTGGCCAAGGTCCTGGACCTGAAGCCCAACACCTTGGTGGTAGTGGCTGCCGGTCAGTACGCCACCAAGTCCGTGGGCGTGATGATCAAGACCTTCGGCGCCGCCTGCGAGGGCCACATGGACAAGGAGCGCTACGAGTTCTGCTGGATCGTGGACTTCCCCATGTACGAGATCGGCGACGAGTCCGGCGAGCTGGAGTTTTGCCACAACCCCTTCTCTATGCCCAACGGCGGCATGGAGGTGCTGCTGAAGGCCGAACGGGGCGAGATGGATCCCCTGGACATCTACGCCAACCAGTACGACCTGGTGTGCAACGGCGTGGAGCTCAGCTCCGGCGCTGTCCGTAACCACGATCCCGAGATCATGATCAAGGCCTTTGAGTTGGTGCGTCTGGGCGAGGAGGACGTGAAGAAGAAGTTCCCCGCCATGTACAACGCCTTCTGCTACGGTGCGCCTCCCCACGCCGGTATCGCCCCGGGCGTGGACCGCATGGTGATGCTGCTGGCGGGCGAGAGCTCCATCCGCGAGATCATCCCGTTCCCCATGAACAAGAACGCCCAGGACATCATGATGGGCGCGCCCTCCACCGTCGAGCAGAAGCAGCTGGACGAGCTGCACATCGCCATCGTCGGCGAGGTGGAAAAGGACGACTGAAATCATATCATAGCTTTGTAACCATAAAAAGAAGGGCATTTGCCCTTCTTTTTATATGGGGAATGCCCTCGTTTGCGCCGTTCCGATTTGCAGACCTGTTCAGGCCGTGCAAATCGGGGCGCTGCCTTGCGGCTTCCATGCTTCATCCGCCACAGGCGGCGCATGGTCGCCGCCCCATGAATAAAAACGCCCAGGATATCATGATGGGCGCTCCCTCCGTCGTCGAGCAGAAGCAGCTGGACGAGCTGCACATTGCCATCATCGGCGAGGTGGAAAAGGACGACTGAGAGCGTTTCGTAACTTTATAACCATAAAAAGAAGGGTGTTTGCCCTTCTTTTTATATGGGGATATTTCGCGCTCCGGCGCGACCTACTTTTGTCAACAGTGACAAAAGTAGGCAAAAGCACCGGAAGGAACCTCCGGTTCCTTCACCTCCAGGCGCGCTATGCTCCGTGCTGAATCGTGACTGCATGCCGCACGTTCACATAAGATTTTCATTTTCGTATCATTAAAAGGATCGCCTCTGCACCAGCGTCGCTGCCGCTGAATATTACGCCGAAGAACCATATGCGTCTATCGTGCGGGCCGATGTGGGCATCGGCCCCTACGGAGTTCTACTGTACCCATTCGTAGGGGCGGGGTTCTACCCCGCCCGCATGATAATCACAACAGATTCGTTATACCGTTGTAGGGGCGGGCGACTCTGCCCGCCCTATCGGTAAACGCAGAATGTTCTTGCCCTGTCATTGCGAACCAGCGCGCACACTGGTGTGGCAATCCGTTTCTCCTCTTGTGAAAGCAGGATGCGGATTCCCACGCCAGTGACATCGGTCACTGGCTCGGAATGACACGGCGGAACGAGTGCCCTTGGGGTATCCTTCCCGTCCGGTTTACATGGCAATTTTGTTAAATGGCGGGCGGGGCAGAGCCCCGCCCCTACACACTGTCTATCGTACCATCGCCCCCTACATTTTCCGTTCTGTCCAATACGCGCACGCCTTTTCATTCTCCTCACGCTTCTTCAATCGCGGCTTTACGCAATGACCGTAATGTAGCGGCGAATACCTTCCCCGCCCGTACCGGATGTAATGCAGGCGGAAATAGGCGCAATTCTTACAGGTCTTTTCCTCCATATAACCTCCTCGGACACCGTTCGGTGTCTATATAGGAGAATTGTACACCATTTGGTGTACACTGTCAACAAGGAGGAATGCCTATGTATCAACGTATCCGCGATCTGCGTGAAGACGCCGACCTGAGTCAGCGGCAGCTGGCAGAGATCCTGCACATGCACAAAACCACCTACGCCCGCTATGAATCCGGCGAGCGGGAAATACCGCTGAACATTGCCATTCTGCTGGCGAAATACTACCGGGTGTCGCTGGATTATCTGGCGGGGCTGAAATAACAGCGCAAAACGGGGCGGACAGAGTCGTCCGCCCCTACACACTATTTATCGTACCCATTTGCAGCGGGCGGCCTTCAGACCGTACTTCTTTCCCCCTTGCGCTCTCACCGCCACTGTGCTACAATAGACCAAATTTGAAAAAGGAGGCTCTCTCCATGGAATTCAATGTACAACTGCAGCTGGCGGGTCTGCTAGAGTGGATGCACCAGCAGATGAACGCCTGCCACGGCAAGACCGCCGTCATCGGCATCTCCGGCGGCAAGGACAGCTCCACCGTGGCCGCCCTGGCGGTGGCCGCCTATGGCAGGGAGAACGTCATGGGCGTGCTGATGCCCGACGGTGTGCAGCCGGATATCGATTACTCCAACGGTCTGGTGGACGTGCTGGACATCCCCCACGTGACCATCAACATCCACGACGCCGTGCAGGGCGTGGTGAAGGAGATGGAGCGGGTGGGCCTGACCCCCAGCCGCCAGACGCTGGTGAATCTGCCCAGCCGCGTCCGCATGGCCACCCTGTACGCCGTGGCACAGACGGTGGACCAGGGCATCGTCATCAACACCAGCAACCTCAGCGAAGACTGGGTGGGCTACTGCACCATTTACGGCGACAGCGCCGGCGCCTTCTCTCCCCTGGGCATGTACACCACCGAGGAGGTCATCGCCCTGGGCCGGGCCCTTGGCCTGCCGGAGAAGTTCCTCATCAAGCCGCCCTCCGACGGTCTGACGGGCCTCACCGACGAGGACAACCTGGGCTTCACCTATCACGCCGTCAACGAGTACATCCGCCGGGGCGTGGTGGACGAGAAGATCAAGGCGGACATCGACCGCAAGCACGCCGTCAGCCGCTTCAAGTTCCAGACCCTGCCGGTGTATCAGAACGGCCTGCCCATCGTACTGGAGGAACCCACGGACTACTATAACCCCAACAAAAAGTAAGGAAAAAGCTGCCTTTTGGCAGCTTTTTCCTTACCAGAGAAAAGTGAAAAGAGAAGCGTAACGAGCTGCGGTATGCCGCCTGCGGCGGCATGATTGGAAAAGGTACGGCAGAGTTTCGCAGGGGATGAGGCAAAAGGCAGCGCATATCGGTATTTTCCCGCGGTGCTTTTCCCAAATTTCCTTGACACCCGCAAAAAAACGTGCTATTCTAGGCAAAGCAACAGGCGATGATGGGCGTGGCTGCCCGGAGCTGCGGGAGGAAATGCCCGCCGGACGCCCCGTTACCGGCAGTAAGAGTGTGGATGCATCCAAATTCAGGTGGAACCACGGACTAGTTGTTTAGTTCGCCCTGATACCGTTACGACGGTATCAGGGCTTTTTATATTACTTGGAAAACGTTGTTTTCCAAGTAGGAACTCGCATTTATCGCAGCACCTGCGGTGCTTTGGTCGATGCGAGAGCTCCCGTTGGTCGCTTTTATGGTGTTTTTGCCACGGATAAACCGCGGCAAAAACTGATTAAATATAAATAACCGAGAAAGAATCATAATAAAGAACAAAGGAGATATCACCATGAAAAACACTGAAAAGACCATGGATAAGATCGTGGCGCTGTGCAAGAACCGCGGCATCATCTTCGCAGGCTCCGAGATCTACGGCGGCCTGGCCAACACCTGGGACTACGGCCCCCTGGGCGTGGAGCTGAAGAACAACATCAAGAAGGCCTGGTGGAAGAAGTTCGTCCAGGAGAACCCCTACAACGTGGGTCAGGACGCCGCCATCCTCATGAACCCCCAGACCTGGGTGGCCAGCGGCCATCTGGCCGGCTTCTCCGATCCCCTGATGGACTGCAAGGAGTGCAAGGAGCGCTTCCGCGCCGACAAGCTGATCGAGGAGTGGTGCCAGCAGAACGGTTTTGAGCTGCCCAAGCCCATCGACGCCTTCTCCCAGCAGGAGATGAAGGACTTCGTGGAGGACAAGAACATCCCCTGCCCCTCCTGCGGCAAGCATAACTTCACCGACATCCGCCAGTTCAACCTGATGTTCAAGACCTTCCAGGGCGTTACCGAGGACGCCAAGAACACCGTGTACCTCCGTCCCGAGACGGCACAGGGCATCTTCACCAACTTCGTCAACACCCAGCGCACCACCCGCCGCAAGCTGCCCTTCGGCGTGTGCCAGATCGGCAAGTCCTTCCGCAACGAGATCACCCCGGGCAACTTCATCTTCCGCGTCCGCGAGTTCGAGCAGATGGAGCTGGAGTTCTTCTGCAAGCCCGGCACCGACCTGGAGTGGTTCAACTACTGGCGCACCTTCTGCCACAACTGGCTGCTGGGCATCGGCCTGAAGGACGAGAACCTGCGGCTGCGTGACCACGATCCCGAGGAGCTGTGCTTCTACTCCAAGGCCACCACGGACTTCGAGTTCCTGTTCCCCTTCGGCTGGGGCGAGCTGTGGGGCGTGGCCGACCGCACCGACTACGACCTGACCCAGCACCAGACCGTGTCCGGCAAGGATCTGACCTATTTCGATCCCGAGACCAACGAGCGCTACATCCCCTATGTGGTGGAGCCGTCTCTGGGCGTGGAGCGCAGCGTGCTGGCCGTGCTGGTGGACGCCTATGACGAGGAGGTCGTGGACGAGGCCAAGAACGACGTCCGCGTGGTGCTGCACCTGCATCCCGCGCTGGCGCCCTACAAGGCCGCCATCCTGCCCCTCAGCAAGAAGCTCAGCGAGCCTGCCCGCAAGATCTACGAGGAACTCAGCAAGGAGTGGATGATCGACTTCGACGAGACCGGCTCCATCGGCAAGCGCTACCGCCGCGAGGACGAGGTGGGCACCCCCTACTGCATCACCGTGGACTTCGACACCGTGGGCGACGCGGAGAAGGCCGGCGACAACTGCGTCACCGTCCGCGAGCGTGACTCCATGGAGCAGGTGCGCATCCCCATCAGCGAGCTGAAGGCCTATCTGGCAGAGAAGCTGGCGTACTAAAAAACAAAGGAAAAGGCGGCGTGAGCCGCCTTTTCTTTGTTCAGTGAAAAGAGAAAAGTGAAAAACTGAGGTGTGCCGCTTTGCGGCACAATTTCAATCATGCCGCCGCAGGCGGCATACCGAAACTCTTCACTTTTCACTTTTCTCTCTTCACTACAAAAAAAGCCACCCTTTCGGGTGGCTTTTTGAGCTATATATTATTCCTTCGTCTCGATGATGCCGTAGCCGCCGTTGTTGCGGCGGTAGACCACGGAGATGGTGTCGTCCGCCACGTTGCGGAAGACATAGAAGGAATGATCCAGCAGGTTCATCTGCAAGATGGCCTCGTCAATGGTCATGGGCTTGACGGCGAAGCGCTTGGTGCGCACCACGTGGAACTCATCCTCTTCCTCCACATGGAACTCCGGCAGCTCCGGCTCCATGACCTCCGGCCGCAGGTTCTTGGCCAGGCGGGTCTTGTTCTTGCGGATGCGGCGCTCGATGAAACTGACAGTCCCGTCGATGGCGCCCCGCATGTCACCGTCGGGATCCTCGGCCTGGGCACGGAACAGGGTGCCGTTGGCGGCGCGGATGGTCAGCTCTACGGTGCAGCGGTTCTTCTTTTCCACGGCAAAGGTCACAAATGCGTCCGCTTCCTCCGCGAAGTACCGGTCGAGTTTGCTGATCTTTTTCTCGGCGTACTCCTTGATGGAGTCGTTCAGCGCGATCTTCTTGCAGGCGAATGTGAACTTCATATTGGTTGCTCCTTTCTTGGGATACGGAACATAGGGTCGGGGAGGGATTTCCCCTTATCCTTGTCCGCATTATAGCACATTGCCCTGTGTTTGAAAAGAGCATCACAGTAAATTTAGGGAAAGTTCACAAAAGTGCAACATTTTTTGTGCGTTTCGACGAGACGCGCCAAAAGAAGCGGAAAGACGACAAAACCTCCTATGGACAAGTGGGGGGCAGATGGTGTACCATAATACCCGGAAGCTTTCCAATATCCCACCCGCTTGAGCCGCGTTCTGGTGCAGAACGCGGCTCCTTTTTATATTTTTTTCGATAGGAGATTTTCGCGCTCCGGCGTGAGTTACTTTTGCCCTTGGCGGCAAAAGTAACCAAAAACGCCACTTAAACCTGCGGTTTAAGAATCCGCGCACGCTATACCGTGTACAAATTTGATGCCTTATACCACGCGTTCACGGAACACGGATGTTATCGTTTTGTATGACGCATCGATTTCCTTTTCGCGCCGCTGCCGCTCCCAATCTCAACGGTAGACACTGAAGCGCTGTTCGGCGTTGGCATCAGCGGCAGCGGCGCTGGTGATGAGACGATCCTTTTATCGAATCGAAAAAGAACATCTTACGTGAACGTGCGGTATGCAATGACAATTCCGTACATCGTATAGCGCGCCGGGAGGTGAAGGAACCGGAGGTTCCTTCTGGCGCTTTTGCCTACTTTTGCCGCTATTGGCAAAAGTAGGTCGTGCTCGGAAGCGCGAAACAACCCCAAAAAATTTATTCTTCCAACCGCTCCGTTACCTCCCGGCTCAGCTTCACTGCGCCGTAGAGATTCTTGGCGCTGCAGCCGGCCCGGCCGCCGCCGGCACAGGCGCAGGCGCAGGCACACGCGCAGCTGCTGGCACAGGCGCAGTGGCCTCCGCCGCCGAAGCCGCCTCCGCCAAATCCGCCGCCCCGGCTGCCGCCGCCGAAGCCGCCGCTGCGGCCGCTGGTGGGAGGCCTGGGCCGGTGGGGCGTACCCACGCTGCCGGGCCGGGGTCTGCCGTCGGGCCCGGCGGGGTACCACAGGTGGCCCACGTACACGTACCGTGTGCCGAAGCCGCCCCGATAGCCGTCGTTCCTTCCGGCCAGAAGGATCACCAGAAAGACGATCAGCACAATGATGGCCAGCATCACAAGAAGGCCGTCGCCGCTGTCGTCATAGTAGCCGTAGCCGTCGTCGTAATTGTCGTAATAGCCGCCGTTGTAGTCGGCGGGCACGTTGTCGGCGCTGAAGGACTGATCCAGCGCGGCGGGCCAGCTGTCATACCGGACGTTGACGGTCATGGTCATACCGTAGTCCACGCCGTAGGCCGTCAGGATAACGCCGTCGTGCTGCTCCTCCGTTCCCAGCGGATTGGTGGTGGCGCTGTAATCGCCCTCGACCCCTGCCGGGTCGTTCCACGTCAGGGTCATCACGCCGATCTGCGCCTCGTCGAACCAGCCGGGGGTGTAGTCGTAGGACACCGCATTGCCGTCCAGCGTGTACATATACTCCTGCACCCAGGAATAGGCGAAGGTAAACGTCTCGTCCGCGTTGTAGGCCCGGTTCAGGTAGACGTACATGTAGCTGTTGTCGTAGTCCAGCCGCTCGATGTTGTCCGTCAGGGCCGTCTCCTCCCGGATGGAGCCGTTAGGCACGCCGATCTTCAGTTCCTGGCCGTAGGGCAGGGCTTCCAGGGCCGTCCACTCCAGGGAGACGGTAATCTGCAGACTGCCGTCGTCGGTGTCGGGGGTGACGGTCACATCATAGCGGTCGATGTAGTCGTAATCCGCCCAGGCGGTCACGCTGAGGCACAGGGCGAGGCCCAGGGCCAGCAGCAATGTGAGAAGCTTTTTCATTCCGCCGCCCCCCTTCCCTTCAGCTGGCAGAGGTGCTCCATCTTGACGCTCTCCGCCCGGATGGCGGCGCAGCGGGGACTGTTCCAGATGTCCGCCCAGTCGTCGCGGAGCAGGTCGCCCAACGGCTCTTCTGACAGCCAGCTCTGACAGGGCACCACCTTGCCGTCCGGCGTCACCGCCATGTTGGAGAGGCACGCGCCGCAGCTGGGGATCAGACTCAGCCCCAGATCCCGCAGTGTCCCCTCCTCCAGCCAGCCGGGGGAGGTGAAGTCCAGCTCCATGCCCAGCTCCCGGGCGGTGTCCACCGCCTGGCGGAGGATGTCCGTCAGCTCGTCGGCGGTCAGGGCGGTGGCCCGGCTCTCCTGGCCGCAGGCGCTGCCGGAGGGGATCAGCCCGGAGCAGGTGGCGTACCGCACCCCCAGACTGTGGGCGAACCGCAGCGTGTCGGCATAGTGGGTGTTGAGAGAGCACAGGGGCGTGTTCACCGACACGATGAGCCCGGCCTCCACCGCGTGGCGGATGCCCTGCACTGTGTCGTTGAAGCCGTTGACCCCCACCAGCTGGTTGTGGATGTTGCCCTCAGCGCTGTAGAGCGTCACCTGGACGCTGTCCAGGCTGGCGTCATACAGTCCCGCGCACAGCTCCGGTGTCAACAAGCGGCCGTTGGTGTTCAAGCGGGTGACGAACCACTCCGCCGCCTGCACCAGCTCCACCAGGTCGCTGCGCAGCGTGGGCTCGCCGCCGGTAAAGGTCACCTGTGGGATGTTGGCCCTGCGCAGGGTGTCCAGGATGGTTTTCCACTGCTCGGTGGACAGCTCCTCGGTCTCCCCCATGGGCTGTCCCGCCGCGTAGCAGTGCAGGCACTTCTGGTTGCAGTGCCACCCACCGTCCTTCTCCATGGCGCTGACCATCAGATCCATCCGGTGGGGCGCGGTCATCTCCGGGGCGTAGTCCGCCAGGGTCAGCAGGTCCACCTCCGCCTCCGGCTCGCGGCCCTGGGCGATGGCGATGAGGCTGGTCAGCATCAGGTGCAGGTCCGCCGCCAGGGTCTGCCGCCTGGTGCGGGGGTAAGTGCGGT
The DNA here is from genome assembly GCA_934597585.1 of uncultured Oscillospiraceae bacterium. Lineage (GTDB taxonomy): Bacteria > Bacillota > Clostridia > Oscillospirales > Oscillospiraceae > Vescimonas. Next base: position 57,760 of record CAKTSA010000003.1, on the reverse strand, counting down.
GGGTCTCCTCCACCGCCGCCGTCAGCAGGGCCTGCCAGCGGTCCTCCGCCAGCTCCTGACCCTCGTAGGCCTGCAGCTGGTCCATGAGATTGGCCAGCATGATGGCCCAGCTGAGATTCAGCGGCACCAGCCGGGCGCCGTTCAGCAGCAGCAGAAAGGGTGCGTCCGGCGTTTCGTCCCTGGGCGGGATCATGTGGATGCGCACCACGCCGGGGCCCTTGGGGTCCAGGGTGATGTGGCGCACACAGTCCAGATGTGCCCGGCGATAGCGCCGTTCGCGGAATGTCATGTGTTTCATAGGTTCCTCCTTGGAAGCGCAGCGCTCCCGCCCACAGCATAGCACATACCGGCGGGAAAGACAAGAAAGAGAAGAGAGAAAAGAGCAGCATAAAGCGCTGTGCCGCCGCGGCACCATCGCGCTTCTCTGATAAAAAAACCGCCCAAACGGGCGGTTTTTTCTGTCAGTTGTTCTCCCCTCGGTCAAAGGCCACCACCACGCGGCGGTTGGGCTCGGTACCGACGGAATAGGTGGTGACACCCTTCACGTCCTGCAGGGCGGCGTGGATCACATGGCGCTCGTAGGCGTTCATGGCCTCCAGCGTGACGCTGCGGCGATATTTCTTCACCTTGGCGGCCACCTTCATGGCCAGGCTCTCCAGGCTGGCCTCCCGGCGGGCCCGGTAGTTCTCGGCGTCCACGTGGATGCGGATGCGCTTCTCGCTGCCGCTGTTGACGGCGTAGTTGGTCAGCTGCTGGATGGCATCCAAGGTCTCGCCCCGGCGGCCGATCAGGGCGCCCAGCTTCTGACCCTCCAGAATGGCCTTGTACCGGCCCTTCTCCTCCTCCTCGTACACCTTCACGGCGGCGGGGCTCTCCATATGCTCCAGCAGGCCGGTCAGGAACGCGATGATGCGCTGGGCGTTTTCGTCGTGGCACTCCGGCAGCTCCACAGCGGGAGCGGCAGGCTTTTCCACAGGCTGGGCAGGGCGCTCTTCCCGCTTGGGCTGGGGCTTATTCTGCCTGGGCTGCTGGGGCTTGGGCTGCTGGGGTCTCTGGGGTCTGGGCTGAGGCTTGGGCGCCTCCTCCTTCTTCTCGACCTTCTCCACAACAGGCTTGACAGGCGCGGCGACCTCCTCCATGGGGGCTTCGTCGGGACCATAGGTCACGCGGACGCGGGCGGGCTTGGCGCCCATGCCCAGGAAACCGCTCTTGGCCCGCTCCAGGATCTCCACAGACACATCGTCCCGGTCCATGCCCAGCTGGGCAAGGGCTTTGCCGATGGCCTCTTCCTCGGTCTTGCCTGTTACATCGATATAACTCATAGACAAAACTCCTTATTCGTCGTAATGCTTCTCGCTGTAGGCGCGGCCACGGGCATAGGGGCGGTTGCCCACACGGCCCGCCTCGGTGGTGGCGGCGCGCTTTTCCTTATGCTCTTCCTTGGGCTGGGACTTTTTCTTGCTGCCCTGCTGGGGCTTCTTGGCGGCGTTGGCCTGCTCCAGCTGCTTGTTGTAATTCTCGCGGGCGGCCTGCATCTTGGCGGCACGCTTTTCCCGCTTCTCCCGCTCCTTGTCGGACTCCTCCTCTTCCAGCTTCTTGTTGAAGAACTTGGTGAGGATAGCCTCCTGAATGGCGGAGAACGCGGCGTTGGCGATCCAGTACACGCACAGAGCGGCGGGGAACATGAAGCCCATCCAGATGGTCATCAGGGGGAACAGGTACATCATCATCTTGCTCTGGCTGTTCATGGTGTTGGAGCTGGCCTTCATGGAGACCATGCTCATCACCAGCTGCAGACCAGCGGCGATGAAGGGCATGATCAGCAGTCCCCACACCGGCCAACCGCCGCCGGGGAACTGGCTGAGCACCTGAGAGGGCTGGCTGGCCAGATCCACACCCAGGAAGCTGTAGTCCAGATCAATCAGACCGTCGAACTTGCCGGCGAAATCCGCCCAGTGGTCATGGATGAAGTCTGTCAGATAGATCTGCTCATAGGCGTTGTTGCTGGCGGGGGCCGTATAGCCCAGCGAGGTGGCCAGCGTGGTGATCTCGGCGATCACCTCGTTGGACAGGTTCATGAAGAACCGCAGGGGGGTACGGATGATATAGTACAGGGCGATCAGGATGGGGAAAGGCAGGAAGGACCACAGGCAGCCGGACATGGGGTTGACGCCCTCCTTGGCGTACAGGTCGGCCATCTCCTGCTGCTGCCGCTCCTTGTTGTTGGCGAAGCGGGTCTGGATATCCTTGATCTTGCCCTGCATCCGGTTCATGCGCAGCATGCTCTTCTTGCTCTTCATCTGGAAGGGCAGAATCACCAGCTTCACCACCAGGGTAAAGAGGATCAGGGCCACGCCGTAGGAGCCGGTCAGGCTGTAGAACATTCTCGTCAGCCAGGCAAAAGGCACACAGATATAATATCCGATTTGTGCAAACATTGTTTTTCCTCCGTAGGTCGTTTACTTGTGTTGGGGGATGGGAAAACTCCTGGGAAAACACCGCAGACAATTATCTTTCATGGTACGGGGTCGTACCAGCCGCCCTTGTGGAACGGATGGCACCGGAGAAAACGGCGGAAGGCCAGCCAGCCGCCCTTGAGGGCGCCGTACTTCTCCACCGCCTCCAGCGCGTACTGAGAGCAGGTGGGGATGAACCGGCACCGGGGCGGAAACAGGGGCGATACCGCCGTCTGGTAAAAGCGGATGGCTTTCAGAAGCGCCCGCTTCATGCCTGTACTTCCAGCAGGCCCAGGGCGTCCAGCGCCCGGGTATACTGCCTGTCCAGCTTGCCGTAGGGGGTATGGACGGCCTTGACGCGGCCCACCAGGATCACGTCATAGCCCTTTTTCATCTCCGGCAGGTGCAGGCGGTACATCTCCCGCAGCTGGCGGCGGACATGGTTGCGCACCACCGCCTTGCCCAACTTGGTGCTGACGGTGACGCCCAGGCGGGTCCTGCCCTGCCTGTTTTTCTGGCAATAGACCACCAGCCCCGGCTGCACGCTGGACTTCCCCTTCCGATAAATGCGCCGGAACACATAATTCTCTTTTACGGTCACGGCAGCTTTCATGGTTTCTCCTTGTGGGGGATACTCCGTAGGGGCCGGCGTCCTCGACGGCCCGCCGGTTTACCGAAGCGTTTTCGTAAGGGGAGCGGGGCGTCGAGGACGCCGCCCCCTACAACATATCATGTGACCTTCTTCCCCGCATCTCCAAAAATGCAAATACCAACAGGGACGGTAGTTTTCCCTTCCACCGTCCCTGGCTTATTCAAGCTTGTCTGGGGTGCACTTTCCGCCTCTCCTCAGTGGGTCAGGCGGGCACGGCCCTTGGCGCGGCGACGGGCGAGAACCTTGCGGCCATTGCTGGTAGCCATTCTCTTACGGAAGCCGTGTACCTTGGAGCGCTGGCGCTTCTTGGGCTGATAGGTACGGAACATTGCATGACACCTCCATCTTCAAAATATCGCCTCCGCTCATGCTTCCATGGCGGCGCGTACTCGACAGCGGACGCAAGTCCGCCGCAGTCGACTTGGAAAAATGCGCAAACGCGCAACTGATATTATACAGAAAACCAGCCGCGTTTGTCAACAACTAAATATTGTGGCTTTGTCGAAAGGTAGGAACAAGGGAGGGGCACAATCAAAGGCCCCCTCTGGGAGGGGGAGCGATCCGAGTGCTGCCGGTGGCAGATAAAGCGAGGTGAGCGAGTGGCAGCGGTCAAAATTTTGGCGGCCTAAACGCCGCAACAAAATTTTGGGCACCGCAACAGGAACTGTCGAGCGCAAGCGAGACTGGGGGAGAGAATAAAAGACTTCAATTCTCTCCCCCCGGCGCTTCGCGCCACCTCCCTCACAGAGGGAGGCTATTTATCACTCCCCCTTGCATTTCTCCCTCCCCCGTAGTATCATTATAGATTACTGAGCATTTCACAGAACAGAAAGGAACCCATCTCATGGCAGCAGAAAACAAGCTGGGCGCCATGCCCATTTCAAAACTCATCTGGAATATGTCCCTGCCCATCATCGCCTCCATGCTGGTGCAGGCGCTGTACAACATCGTGGACAGCGTGTTTGTCAGCTGGGTCAGCGAGGCGTCGCTGACGGCGGTGTCCCTGGCCTTCCCCGCCCAGAACCTGATGATCTCCCTGGCGGCCGGCACGGCGGTGGGCGTCAACGCACTGCTGGGCCGCGCCTTGGGCGCAGGCGAACAGCAGCGGGCCGACCGGGTGGCAGTGAACGGCCTGTTTCTGGCGTTCGTGGGCTTTGTCATCAGCTGCGTGCTGGGCCTGACCTGCGCCGGCGTCTTCCTCCGCTCCCAGACCCAGGTGGAGGAGATCGTGGTGATGGGCGAACAGTATCTGCACATCGTCATGGGCTGCTCCTTCGCCCTGTTCGGCCAGATCATGCTGGAGCGGCTGCTGCAGGGCACCGGCCATTCCCTTCTCAGCATGTACACCCAGGGTCTGGGCGCCATTGTCAATATTATCCTGGACCCGGTGTTTATCTTCGTATTCGACATGGGCGTGGCCGGCGCCGCTATCGCCACCGTCATCGGCCAGATCTGCGGCATGCTGCTGGCAGCTTACTTCAACGTGAAGAAAAACAAGGACATCACCCTGCGTATCAAGGGCTTCCGGCCCGACTGGCGGCTCATCGGCAGCATCTACGCCATCGGCCTGCCCAGCGTCATCATGATGGCCATCGGCTCCGTCATGACCTTTCTGATGAACAAGATCCTCATCGTCTACCACTCCGCCCACGAGACGGCGGCCACCGCCTTCGGCATCTATTTCAAGCTGAATTCCTTCGTCTTCATGCCGGTGTTCGGCCTGAACAACGGTGTGGTGCCCATCATCGCCTACAACTACGGCGCCCAGAACCGCGCCCGCATGGTGGAGGCCGTCAAGCGCAGCGCCATCTACGCCTCCATCATCATGCTGGCCGGCATGGCCCTGTTCCTGGCCATCCCCGGCACGCTGCTGAAGATCTTCGACGCCTCCGACACCATGCTGACCGTGGGCATCCCCGCTCTGCGGATCATCTCTCTCAGCTTCTGGATCGCCGGCGCCTGCATTGCCCTGGGCGGCTCCTTCCAGGCCCTGGGCAAATCCCTGTACTCCATGGTGGTGTCCATCGTCCGCCAGCTGGTGTTCCTGATCCCCATGGCCTACGTGCTGGCCCGCTATGGCCAGAGCATCGGCAACGACGACCTGGTCTGGTGGTGCTACCCCCTGGCGGAGGTGGCCTCCCTGTTCGTCACCCTGGCCTTCTTCCGCCGCCTGTACCGCACGCTGATCTCCAAGATCCCCGAACACGGCACCAACGACGGCGGCGAGGAGAGCTTGCTGTAAACCTATACTGTATTCATCTGAAAGAGCGGACGCAGGTCCGCTCTTTTTTTTGGGGAGTTTCGCGCTTCCGAGCGCGAGGTACTTTTGGCCGTTGTCCCAAAAGTGTCCTGTTGCGGTGCCCAAAATTTCCACGCTGCCTTACGGCGGACGCTTGAAATTTTGACCGCTGCCACTCGCTCACCTCGCTTCATCTGCCACAGGCAGCGCTCGGATCGCTCCCCCAAAAGGACAACCAGAAACCCAGGTTTCTGGACTTCCTGCACGCTGTTCTCTTTGCAGATTTGATACCGCATACCACGCGCTCGCGGAAAACATTTGATATCGTTGCGTATGACGCATCGTCTGTTCTTCTGCGCCGCTGCCGCTGATGCGGTGGAACGGTAGACGCAACGACTTCTTCTCCGCACCATCCAGCGGCAGCGACGCTGGAGCAGAGACGATCCTTTTATCCGAACGAAAAAGTAAACCTCGCGTGAACGTGTGGTATGCAATCACAAGTCCGCACAGAATATAGCGCGTCCGGAAGTGAAGGAACCGGAGGTTCCTTCTGGCGTTCTTTCCCCCTTTCTTTCGCTATTGAAAGAAAGGGGCCGCCGGAGGCCGTCCTCGCGCCCGGGGGCGCGAAAAACCATTCCTTCCCGCGTTTAATTAGAATATGTATTTCCCTTTACTTTTCCCCCGTTTTCTGGTATACTTAGTATTAGATAAATATGCCCATAGCAAAACGGGAAGGGAGTGTGGGGATGAATTCACTGTCTGACGTATGGAAAACAGTGCTTGACCGGCTGAAAAAGCAGCTGTCGGACACCACCATCAACACCTGGTTCGACGAGGTGACGGTGGTCACCATGGAGGATTCGGCGCTGGTGCTGCACTGCGGCAACGTCTTCAAGAAAAACACCATTGAAAAGCGATTCACGCCGCAGATCAAGGAGGCGCTGCGTGACATCTTCTCCTCCGACCTGGAGGTGAAGCTGCTGGACGACGAGCAGCTGTCCGCCTATCACGGCGTGCGGCCCGATCACCCCGACACCCTGGGCGACAGCGAGGCCTTTACCTTCGAGACCTATGTGGTAGGCCCCCAGAACAAGATGGCCTACGCCGCCGCCCGCAGCGTGGCGGAAAAGCCCGCCGGCGCCTTTAACCCCCTATTCATCTATGGCGACAGCGGCCTGGGCAAGACCCACCTGCTCCACGCCATCGCCCGCCAGACCAAGCGCCTGCGGCCTGACAGCCACATCGTGCTGGTGAAGGGCGTAGACTTCACCAATGACCTGATCGAGGCCATCCGCGGCGGCACCACCTCCGAATTCCGCGAGAAATATCAGAGCGAGAACCTGCTGCTGGTGGACGATATCCAGTTCATCGCCGGCAAGAAGCAGACCCAGGAGGAGTTCTTCCACACCTTTAACGCCCTGTATGAGTCCGGCCGCCAGATCGTCCTGACCTCCGACCGGCCGCCCAAGGAGATGACCCAGCTGGAGGACCGGCTGCGTACCCGCTTCGAGTGGGGCCTGATGGTGGACGTGGAGCCGCCTGATTACGAGACCCGCCTGGCCATCATCCGCAACAAGGCCGCCATGCTCAGCATCAATCTGCCGGACCGCATCTCCAACATGATCGCCGAGAATATCACCGCCAACGTCCGCCAGATCGAGGGCGTGCTCAATAAGATCCTGGCCTACAGCGACCTGATGGGCGTCATGGACGAGGAGGCCATCATGAAGGCCCTGGAAGACGTGGTAAAGAACAACAACGAGTACATGCCCACACCGGAAAACATCATCGAGTATATCGCCAAATATTTCGAGCTGGATCCGGAATCCCTCCAGGGGCAGAGCCGCAGCCGCGACGTGGTCAACGCCCGTCAGATTGCCATGTACCTGATCCGCCGCCTGACCAAGATGTCCATGAAGGACATCGGCAAGGCCTTCGGCGGCCGCGACCACACCACCGTCCTCCACAGCCTTGACAAGGTGGAGGCCCAGATGCACTCCGACCCCGCCTTCGCCGAAACCGTAAAAGAGATCACGACGAATATCAACGCAAAGCAGTGATTTTAAGGCTTTTCGTGGCCCCGGCCACGACCTACTTTTGCCAACAGTGGCAAAAGTAGGCAAAAACACCGGAAGGAACCTCCGGTTCCTTCACCTCCCGGCGCGCTATGCCGTATAAAAATTTGTAACTCCCGACCACACGTTCACGAAAGAATTTCTTTTTCGTTTCGTTAAAAGGATTGTCTCTGCTTCTGCGCCGCTGCCGCTAATGCCTACAACAGACAGCGCTTCAGTGTCTACCGTTGATACTGTGAGCGGTAGCGACGCAAGAAGAACGTCGATGCGTCATACGCAGCGAAATGAAGCATTTTCCGCAAACGCGTGGTATGCGGGTATCAAATTTGCAGAGGGAACAGCGTGCAGGAAGTCCAGAAACCTGGGTTTCTGTTTGTCCTTTTGGGGGAGCGATCCGAGCGCTGCCTGTGGCAGATGAAGCGAGGTGAGCGAGTGGCAGCGGTCAAAATTTCAAGCGTCCGCCGTAAGGCAGCGTGGAAATTTTGGGCACCGCAACAGGACACTTTTGGGACAACGGCCAAAAGTACCTCGCCCCGGAGGGCGAAACACCTTAAAATAAAAACCATTTTCCCCCATTTCCCGTGGATTCCACATGGAAAACCTGTGGAAAACAAGCCTGTCCCAGTAAAGTGTGGAAACGCACCCCCTTTTCCCACCATGTCCCGTGGAGAAAAAATGACGGGAAATTGCGGCTTCGACCCACTTTTCCACAATTCTTTTCCCTACGGCTAATAAAACTAAAATAAATAGATTAGTTTATGTTGTCTTTCCGAAAAATATTCCTCTTTTTTTTCGGACAGCTACAACAGGAAAGGACCGCATATGCTGAAGTTCTCCTGCGAAAAAGCGCTGCTGCAGGCCGCGGCGGCCACCGCCAGCCGCGCCGTGTCGGCAAAAAGCTCCATTCCGGCGCTGGAGGGCCTGCTGCTGGATGGCAGCAACGGCCTGACCCTGTCCGGCTACAACACCCAGACCGGCATCCGGACCATGCTGGAGGCCGACGTTACCCAGCCGGGCCGCATCGTGCTGAACGCCCGCCTGTTCGGCGACATCATCCGCCGCATGCCCGACGATATGATCGTCTTCTCCGCCGATGAAAAGCTGATGGTCCATCTCAGCTGCGGCGACGCCAGCTTTGATATCCTGGGTCTGTCCGCCGATGACTATCCCGAGCTGCCGGAGGTGGACGACCAGTACGCCGTGGCCCTGCAGCAGCGGATGCTGAAGGCCATGATCGGCCAGACCGCCTTCGCCGTCTCCACCAACGAGAGCCGCCCCGTCCATACCGGTTCCCTGTTCGAGATCGACGACTCCGGCCTGACCATGGTGTCTGTGGACGGCTTTCGCCTGGCCCTGCGCCACGAGCCCCTGGAGAAGATCGAGGGCGGCGCATTTCGCTTCGTGGCCCCCGGCAGCGCCCTGAAAGAGGTGGAGAACATCTGCGGCGACACCGATGATATGATCCAGGTCACCTGCGGCAAGCGCCACATCCTCTTCTCCGCCGGCCAGACCCAGCTGATCTGCCGCCGCCTGGAGGGCGATTTTCTGGATTACAAAAACGCCATCCCCCGCAGCAATCCCATCCTGGTGGACGTGGAGAACAGCGCCCTGCTGCAGAGCCTGGACCGCGTGTCCGTGGTCATCAGCGAAAAACTGAAAAGCCCCGTCCGCTGCGTGTTTGACAACGACCGGGTCTATCTCAGCGCCCGCACCGGCAACGGCGAGGCCAAGGACATCTGCCCCACCAAGGGCGACGGCAAGGAGCTGGAGATCGGCTTCAATAACCGCTATCTCATGGAGGCCCTGCGCTACGCCCCCGCGGATGAGGTCCGCTTCGCCCTGAACACCAACATCTCCCCCTGCGTCATCACCCCCACCGACGGCAGCGACAGCTTCCTTTATATGGTCCTGCCGGTGAGATTGAAGGCGCAATAAGGATGTTTCGTGGCTCCGGCCACGAGGCACTTTTGCCCACAGCGGCAAAAGTACCCAAAAACGCTGCTTAAACCTGCGGTTTAAGAATCCGCGCACGCTGTTTTGCATTGCAAATTTGTGGCCTTGTACCACGCGTTCACAGAACAGGGGTGTTTTCGTTATGTATGACGTATCGACTTTTTTCTTGCGCCGCTGCCGCTCATTACTGCAACGGTAGAAGATGAATCGTTGTTCGGCGTAGATATTAGCGGCAGCGGCGCAGGAGCAGAGACAATCCTTTTATCCAAACGAAAAAGAAAAGCTTATGTAAACGCGTGGTAAAATCTAACATATTTTTATAGCGTATAGCGCGCCCGGAAGTGAAGGAACCGGAGGTTCCTTCCGGTGCTTTTGCCTACTTTTGTCACTGCTGACAAAAGTAGGTCGCGCTCGGAAGCGCGAAACTCTTCCTATCGATAAAAAAAGGACATCATTATGGAAACCATTACCATCACCACAGAATTCATCAAACTGCAGGACCTTCTCAAGCTCTCCGGCCTGGTCTATACCGGCGGCGAGGCGAAGGTGCTGATCCAGGAGGGCGCCGTGTCCGTCAATGGCGAGGTCTGCACCCAGCGGGGCAAAAAGCTCCGCCCCGGCGACACCGTGACCTTTGGCGGCAAGCAGCTGGCCGTGCAGTATGCGGATCGATGAGCTGACTGTGTCGGGCTTCCGCAACTACCACCGCCAGAGCCTGACCTTCGACCCAGACTGCAACGTCATCTACGGCGAAAACGCCCAGGGCAAGACCAACCTGCTGGAGGCCATGGTCTACCTCTCCTGCGGCAAGTCCCCCCGCACCCACGCGGACAAGGAGCTCATCGGCTTCGATGCTCCCGGTGCGGTGCTGGAGGGCCGCATCCTGTCCCGGGACCGGGACTTTGTGACCCGCATCGAGCTGAACCGGGGCAAAAAGCGGAAAATGACCGTCAACGGCGTGGCCGCCAAAAACGCCGCCGCCCTCAGCGATGTGCTGCACACGGTGTTCTTTGCCCCGGAGGATCTGTTTCTCATCCGGGACGGCGCGGCGGCCCGCCGGCGGTTCATGGATCTGTCCCTGTGCCAGCTGCGGCCCCGGTACGCCGAGGCGCTGGCGGAGTATAGCCGTCTCTACGACCACAAGACCCGCATCCTGCGGGACAGCGAGGAATTTCCCGGCCTGCTGGACACCCTGCCGGAGTTCAACCACCGGCTCATCCAGGTGGGCGCGGTGCTGATCCGCTACCGGGCCTCCTTCTGTGAAAAGCTGCGGCAGTACGCCGCCCAGGCCCATGCCGAGTGCAGCGGCGGCCGGGAGGAGCTGTTCCTCACCTATCAGACGGTGAAGACCGTCACCGACCCCCTGGCGGAGGCCTCCGTCATCGCTCAGCAGCTGGCGGAGCACCAGCAGAGCCACTACGCCGCCGAGCTGGCCTCCCGCCTGTGCCTCAGCGGCCCCCACAAGGACGACATTGTCGTCACCGTCAACGGCCACAGCGCCCGGCAGTACTGCTCCCAGGGCCAGGTGCGGACAGCGGCCCTTGCCCTGAAGCTGGCGGAGCGTGAGATCCACAAGGACACCTTCGGCGAATACCCCGTCATGCTGCTGGACGACGTGCTCAGTGAGCTGGATCCCCTCCGGCAGGAGTACGTCCTCAACCGCATCGCCGGCGGCCAGGTGTTCATCACCTGCTGCGAAAACGACCGCCTGGACGCCCTGCTGAACGGCAAGGTGTTTCACGTGAAAAACGGGGAGGTGCTGTGATGCCCTATCTGCACATCGGCCAGAGCGTCACCGTGGAGGAAAAGCGCATCATCGGCATCTTCGATCTGGATAACACCACCTACTCCAAGCACACCCGTCGCTTTCTGGACGGCGCGGAGGCGGAGGGACAGGTCATCTCCGTGTGCGAGGATATCCCCCGCTCCTTCCTGCTGTGCGACCACCCCTATCATAGGCAGATCGTCTACCTCTCCCAGCTGAACACCGCCACCCTGCAAAAGCGCGCCGAGAGCTGGAAAGAGGAGCTGGAATAAAGTACTCCATGCGTAATACGCGGCGGCATGTGGTCATGCCGCCCTACGGAAATATATCGTAACACCGTGCGTAGGGCGGGGTGACCTCACCCCGCCGCACATGATATGATATATGTCGCTTTATACGCAATACGCAAATCCCTTCTTAAAGAGGAGAATACAATATGTCTGAATTTGAAAACGTCACCCACGTGGAAACGGAATACGACGCCTCGGAAATTCAAGTTCTGGAGGGTCTGGAAGCCGTGCGCAAGCGGCCCGGCATGTATATCGGTTCCACCAGCGCCAGCGGCCTGCACCACCTGGTGTATGAGATCGTGGACAACGCCATCGACGAGGCCCTGGCCGGCTACTGCACCGACATCACCGTCACCATCAACCCCGGCAACACCATCACCGTCACCGACAACGGCCGCGGCATCCCTGTGGACATCCAGAAGCAGACGGGCCGTCCCGCCCTGGAGGTGGTCTTCACCGTGCTGCACGCCGGCGGCAAGTTCGGCGGCGGCGGTTACAAGGTGTCTGGCGGCCTCCACGGCGTGGGCGCCAGCGTGGTCAACGCCCTGTCTGAATGGCTCACCGTCCAGGTCCACAAGGACGGCCACATCTACGAGATGCAGTTCTCCCGTGGTCACATCACCTCCGAGATGCAGATGATCGGCGACACCGACCACACCGGCACCACCGTCACCTTCAAGCCCGACGGCGAGATGTTCGACACCCTGGAGTACGACTACGAGACCCTGCACACCCGCATGCGGGAGCAGGCCTTCCTGAACGCGGGATTGCGCATCACCATCACCGACGCCCGCCCCGGCCAGGAGCAATCCGAGACCATGCGGTACGAGGGCGGCATCCGTGAGTTCGTCACCTATATCAACCGCAACAAGACGCCCCTCCACGAGGAGGTCATCTACCTCTCCGGCGCCAAGGACGACGCCACCGCCGAGATCGCCATGCAGTATAACGACGGCTATAACGAGACCCTGGTCTCCTTCGCCAACGATATCCACACCCCCGAGGGCGGCATGCACGAGACCGGCTTCAAGGCCGCGCTGACAAGAGTGCTGAACGCCTACGGCCTGAAATACGGTATGATCAAGGACGGCGACAAGGTCTCCGGCGAGGATGTCCGGGAGGGCATCACCGCCGTCATCTCCGTCAAACTCACCGAGGCGCAGTTCGAGGGTCAGACCAAGGCCAAGCTGGGCAACGCCTATATCCGCACCCTGGTGGACAACATTGTCTCCGACCAGCTGGCGGCGTACCTGGAGGAGCACCCCGTGGTGGCCCGCACCATCCTGGACAAGGCCATGACCGCCAACCGCGCCCGGGAGGCGGCCCGCAAGGCCCGCGAGTCCATCCGCCGCAAGACGGTGCTGGGCGGCGCCGCCATGCCAGACAAGCTCCGGGACTGCAACGAGAATAACCCCGAGCTCACCGAGCTATATATCGTCGAGGGCGACTCCGCCGGCGGCTCCGCCACCCAGGGCCGTGACTCCCGCTTCCAGGCCATCCTCCCCCTGTGGGGCAAGATGCTGAACGTGGAAAAGGCCCGTGTGGACAAGGTCTACGGCAACGACAAGCTCCAGCCCGTCATCATCGCCCTGGGCGCCGGCATCGGCGAGGAGTTTGACGAAAATAAGCTCCGCTATCACAAGATCATCATCATGGCCGATGCCGATGTGGACGGCGCCCATATCCGCACCCTGCTGCTGACCTTCTTCTTCCGCTATATGCGCCCCCTCATCGAGCAGGGCTACGTCTACTCCGCCGTGCCGCCCCTCTTCAAGCTGAGCCGCGGCAAGACCACCCGCCTGGCCTTCAGCGAGGAGGAGCGTGACGCCATCTCCGCCGAGCTGCGGGGCGGCAACCCCAATGTGAAGATCGATATCAGCCGCTTCAAGGGCCTGGGCGAGATGAACCCCCACGAGCTGTGGGAGACCACCATGGACCCCACCACCCGCACCCTGCGCCGCATCACCCTGGACGACGCCGTCAAAGCCGACGCCACCTTCACCGTCCTCATGGGCGAAAAGGTAGAGCCGAGAAAAGAATTCATCGAACGCCGCGCCAAATACGCCGTGAATCTGGATTACTAAGCGACGCAGATTGCTCCTGCTATATCATTGCGAATTGGCACACAATAACAATGTAGGGGCGGACGGGTATTGAGATTTTTCGTAGGGGCCGATGCCCACATCGGCCCGCCGAACAATGCACTTTCTTATTCCGTTGCGCCGTATCAGCGGCAGCGGCGCAGGAAGAAAGTCGATACGTCATACGAAACGATAAAAACTGTGTTCTGTAAACGCGTGGTATGAGGTCACAAGTTTACAACGCAAAATAGCGTGCGCGGATTCTTAAACCGCAGGTTTAAGTGGCATTTTTGGTTACTTTTGCTGCCAAGGGCAAAAGTAACTCGCGCCGGGGCGCGAAATTTCCCCTCGCAAATCCTTCACTAAGGAGACAACACTATGTCCAAAAAACCCCAATACGATCCTGAAGAGATCCGTTTTCCCAACCAGCATATCGTGGAATCCCCCCTGGTGCCGGAGATGGAGAACTCCTATATCGAGTACGCCATGTCCGTCATCGTGGGCCGCGCCCTGCCTGACGTGCGGGACGGTCTCAAGCCCGTCCACCGGCGTATCCTCTACGCCATGTACGAGGATAATCTGACCTCTGACCGGCCCTTCAAAAAGTCCGCCACCTGCGTGGGCGACGTGCTGGGCCGCTACCACCCCCATGGCGACGCCTCGGTCTACGACGCGCTGGTGCGTCTGGCCCAGGATTTCTCCATGCGCTACATGCTGGTAGACGGCCACGGCAACTTCGGCTCCGTGGATGGCGACCCCCCCGCCGCCTACCGTTATACCGAGGCCCGTCTCAGCAAGATCTCCAACGAGATGCTGCGGGACATCGACAAGGAGACCGTGGACTGGGACCCCAACTTTGACGAGAGCCGCAAGGAACCCCGGGTCCTCCCCTGCCGCTTCCCCAACCTGCTGGTGAATGGCTCCAGCGGCATCGCCGTTGGTATGGCCACCAACATCCCGCCCCACAACCTGCGTGAGGTCATCGGCGCGTGCATCTGCGTGCTGGACAACCCAGACGCCACCCTCTCCGATTTGATGGAGCATGTGAAAGGCCCCGACTTCCCCACCAAGGGTATCATCATGGGCCGCAGCGGCATCCGCGCCGCTTACGCCACCGGCCGGGGCCGCCTGATGGTCCGCGCCCGCCACGAGTTTGAGGAGTTCGGAAACGGCCGCACCCGCATCATCTTCACGGAGCTGCCCTACCAGGTCAACAAGCGCATGCTGATCAAGGCCATCGCCGACCAGGTGGAGGACAAGCGCATCGAGGGCATCTCCGACATCCGTGACGAGTCCGACCGCAGCGGCATGCGCATGGTCATCGAGCTGAAGCGTGACGCCAACCCCCAGGTGGTCCTGAACCGCCTGTTTGCCCAGACCCAGCTGCAGACCACCTTCGCCATCAACATGCTGGCCCTGGTGGAAAACCAGCGCCAGCCCAAGATCCTGTCCCTGCGGCACATCATCGACGAATATCTCAAGTTCCAGGAAGAGATCATCGTCCGCCGCACCCGCTTCGACCTGAAAAAAGCCCAGGAGCGCGCTCACCTGCTGGAGGGCCTGCTGGTGGCCCAGGACAACATCGACGAGGTCATCCGCATCATCCGCAGCAGCTACGACAACGCCAAGGAGAACCTGATGACCCGCTTCGGCCTGGACGACGTGCAGGCCCAGGCCATCCTGGACATGCAGCTCAAGCGCCTGCAGGGCCTCGACCGGGAGAAGCTCCAGGCCGAGTACAAGGAGCTGGAGGAGCGCATCGCCTACTTCCTGCGGATCCTCAACGACGAAGGTCTGGTGAAGTCCATCCTGAAGGAGGAGCTGACCGCCATCGCCGACAAATACGGCGACGACCGCAAGACCGAGATCCAGGATGTGGAGGACGAGATCGACATCGAGGACCTCATCGAGGAGGAGCAGTGCGTCTATACCCTGACCAACAACGGCTATATCAAGCGCACCCCCGTCAGCGAATACGCCGCCCAGTCCAAGGGCGGCATGGGCAAGAAGGGCATCACCACCCGTGACGAGGACTACGTCTGCGACGTGTTCACCGCCTCCACCCACGATTTCATCATGTTCTTCACCGATACCGGCAAGGTCTACCGCAAGAAGGGCTATCAGATCCCCGAATCCGGCAAGGCCGCCAAGGGTACCGCCCTGGTGAACATCCTGCAGATCGAGACCGACGAGCGGGTGCAGGCCATGATCCACTACCGCCCCAGCGAGGAAACTGATGAAAGCCAGCTCCAGCTCACCATGGTGACCGAAAACGGCACCGTCAAGCGCGTGGCCGTGTCCGCCTTCCGCAACCTGCGGCAGAACGGCATCCGCGCCCTCCGCCTGGACGAGGGCGACCGCCTGGTGTCCGTGCTGGAGACCGACGGCCAGAGCAATATCCTCATCGCCACCTACGACGGCATGGCCGTCTGCTTCGACGAGAACGACGTCCGCTCCATGGGCCGCGACGCCGTGGGCGTCCGGGGCATCCGCCTCCGCGAGGGCGACCGGGTCATCGGCGCCGCCCGCGCTGTGCCGGGCTGCCAGGTGCTGTCCATCACTCAGCGTGGCTTCGGCAAGCAGACGCCGGTGGAGGAGTACCGCATCACCAACCGCGGCGGCATCGGCATCAAGAACTATATGATCACCGACAAGACCGGCGGCGTGGTGGGCATGAAGGTGGTGGACGGCAGCGAGGATCTGCTGCTCATCACCCAGAGCGGCATCATGCTGCGCACCGCGGTGGAAAACATCCGCACCACCGGCCGCGCCACCCAGGGCGTCATCGTCATGCGCTTCAAGGAAGAGGGCGACCAGGTCATCGCCATGGCCCTGACCGACAAGGACGAGGAAGAATAAGCAAGCGTAGGGGCGGGGTTCTACCCCGCCCTTATTGGAGGTTTCGCCCTCCGGGGCGACCTACTTTTGAACTGTTGCGGTGCCCAAAATTTCCACGCTGCCTTACGGCGGACGCTTGAAATTTTGACCGCTGCCACTCGCTCACCTCGCTTCATCCGCCACCGGCGGCGCTCGGATCGCTCCCTACAGTGACAAAAGTAGGCAAAAACACCGGAAGGAACCTCCGGTTCCTTCACCTCCCGGCGCGCTATGCATTTTCTGATTTTGATACCGTATACCACGCGTTCACAGTACACGGTGGATAACGTTACGTATGACGAATCGTCTCTGCACCAGCGCCGCTGCCGCTGATTCCCATAACGAACAACCTTTTTGGTTCTACCGTTGCGACGCATCAGCGGCAACGGCGCAAAACGGACAGTCGATGCGCCATACGATACGAAATCAGACATATTCCGCGACCGCGTGGTAAAAGGCTGCAAATCCGTACACACCATAGCGTGCGCGGATTCTTAAACCGCAGGTTTAAGTGGCGTTTTTGGGTACTTTTGCCGCCATGGGCAAAAGTACCTCGCGCTCGGAAGCGCGAAATCTTCTTTATAAAAAACAAAAAAGGAGCCACCCCATGGACACCCTCTCCCTCTCCATCATCGCTCATATCCATACCCCCTTCGCTGAGAAATTCGGCGTCCCCCGCCAGAGCGGCCTGGCTCCCACGGCGGGGCGGATCGTCTTCGCGCCGGAGTACCGCAATCCCGACGCTCTGCGGGGCCTGGAGGGCTTCTCCCACCTGTGGCTGGTGTGGGTGTTCGACCGGGCCATCCGGCAGGATTGGTCCCCCACCGTGCGCCCGCCCCGCCTGGGCGGCAACCAGCGCATGGGCGTGTTCGCCACCCGCTCCCCCTTCCGGCCCAACCCCATCGGCCTCAGCTGCGTGGAGCTCTTCGGCGTGGAGCCCGACACCCCCGACGGCCCGGTGATCCACGTTCGGGGCGCCGATCTGGTGGACGGCACCCCCATTCTGGATATCAAGCCCTACCTCCCCTACTGCGACGCCCGTCCGGAGGCCGCAGGCGGCTTTACCGACGGCCTGACCGCCAAGGCGCTGACCGTGGACTGTTCCCCCGCCCTGCTGGAAAAGCTGCCGGAGAACGACCGTCCCGGCCTCCTGGCCGTCCTGTCCAACGATCCCCGCCCCCGCTACCAACACGACCCCCACCGCCAATACGGCCTCACCTACGCGGGACATAATATCACCTTCCGGGTGGAAGGTGAGACAGTGATCGTTGAAGGGGTGGAGTGAAATAAGAGTTTCGTCCCCGCGGGGACGAGGTACTTTTGGCCGTTGTCCCAAAAGTACCCAAAAAGACAACCAGAAACCCAGGTTTCTGGACTTCCTGCACGTTGTTCTCTTTGCAGATTTGATACCGTATACCACGCGTTTACAGTACATGGTGGATAACGTTACGTATGACGAATCGTCTGTTGCTCCTGCGCCGCTGCCGCTCACGATTGCAACGGTAGACATGGAAGCGTTGTTCGGCGTAGGTATCAGCGGCAGCGGCGCTGGAGCAGAGACGATCCTTTTAACGATGCGAAAAAGAAAGTTTTGCGTGAACGCGTGGCAGACAGTTACAAATCCTGTACGCGCAATAGCGCGCCCGGAAGTGAAGGAACCGGAGGTTCCTTCCGGTGTTTTTGCCTACTTTTGCCACTGTTGGCAAAAGTAGGTCGCGCCGGGGCGCGAAAAACCCCTCTACAAATCTTATAAGGAAAAAAGTATCTATGAAAACCATCACCATCTACACCGACGGCGCGTGCAGCGGCAACCCCGGCCCCGGCGGCTGGGGCGCAATCCTGGAGTGGCAGGGCCACGAAAAGGAGCTCTCCGGCGGCGAGGCCCGGACCACCAACAACCGCATGGAGCTGACCGCCGTCCTGACGGCGCTGGCGCTCCTCAAGGAGCCCTGTACCGTAGAGCTCTACAGCGATTCCAAATACGTGGTGGACGCCATCGAAAAGGGCTGGCTCTACGGCTGGCAGAAAAAGGGCTGGATCAAGGCCGACAAAAAGCCCGTGCTGAACGTGGACCTGTGGCAGCAGCTGCTGCCCCTGCTGCAGCGCCACGATGTTCATCTCCACTGGGTCAAGGGCCACGCCGAAAACGAAAAGAACAACCGCTGCGACCAGCTGGCGGTGGCCGAGAGCAAAAAGTTCCGATAATCGCCGGATCATTCGGTAAAAAAGCCCGTCTGTTCACAAATCGTTTCCAATGTTCATAAAATGTTCACGGGCAATTCAAGATTCCGAAAAAAATATAGGGTAGTATAGACTCATCCAAAAGGAAGCCAATCCTTATGTGATTTTTCTCTCTCTCCTAACAAAACACACAACAGAAAGAGCCGGCCCGTCTGGGTCGGCTCTTTCTGTATCTTCTTTTATATTTCCACCGTAAAATCCCCCTCTGCCGCGCGGCAGAGCTTCCGCTGGCGCTCCCGGCCCACCGCCTCCTGCAGGGAGACGATGATGGCGTTGGACACGAAGAACCCCCGCGGCGTCAAGCGCCACCCCTTCTCCGTCCGCGCGGCGAAGCCGTGGGCCTCGTACTGCACCAGCAGATCCTCCATGGGCTGGAACTTCTGCCGGAACTGCCGCTCGAAATACCTGCTGTCGATGCCCTGGCTGGTCCGCAGCGACAGCATGATGTACTCCAGATCCCTGTCCAGAGGCGGGATCTCCTCCATCTCCGACAGCCGCAGCTCCCCGGCGATGTAGCCCTCCAGATCCCGCTCGTAGGCAAAGCGCACGCCGCCCATATCCGAGTGGGCCCCGGGGCCGAACCCCGCGTACTCCCCCAGCGTCCAGTATTTCAGGTTGTGGCGGCTCTCGTACCCCGGCTGGGCGAAGTTGGAGATCTCGTACTGTTCATACCCGTGCTTCTGCAGATAGTCCACCGTCCACAGGTACATGTCCGCCTGGGTGTCGTCGTCCGGCAGGTCGGCGCTGTCGCGCTGCTGCCACAGGGGCGTACCCGGCTCCACCTTCAGCCCGTAGCAGCTGATGTGCTTCGGCTCCAGCGCCGCGGCGGAGCGCAGCGTGTCCTGCCATGCCCCCAGCGTCTGCCCCGGCAGACCGTAGATCAGATCCAGGCTCAGATTCTCAAACCCCGCCATCCGGGCCGCCGCCACCGCTGACAGCACCTGCTCCCACGTATGTACCCGTCCGATGCGCCGCAGCAGATCGTCGTCCGCCGCCTGCACGCCCAGGGAAACACGGTTGAATCCCGCCCTCCGCAGCGCCCGCAGGGCCTTCCAGTCCCCGGCGCTGTCGGGGTTGGCCTCCAGGGTGATCTCCGTGCCCGCGGCTATGTGGAACCGCTTCTTCACCGTTTTCAGCAGCTTCACCAGCCGCTTCTCCCCCAGATAGCTGGGCGTCCCGCCGCCGAAATACACCGTGTCCACTGTGTGGGCGGTGCAGCGGGGCGCCACCTCCTCCAGGTGGCGGATCAGCGCGTCGGTATAGGCGTCCATCCGCTCCTCGCTGTGGGCCAGGGAGTAGAAGTCGCAATAGGCGCACTTGCTCTTGCAGAAGGGGATGTGGAGATACAGCCCCAGTGTCTTTTCCATTCAGTTGTCCTCCTTCCGCTCACGCTGGATCATGGTGATGGCGTCATAAAAGCAGTTGACCTTGCAGGACCGGCAGCCGATGCACCGCTCCACGTCCAGGTCGTAAAAGCCGTCTGGCCGCTGGAACATACACTCCACGGGGCAGAACATGGCGCACCACCCGCACCCGGTGCAGGACACCGGATCGATCACCGCATATTGCAGCGGCTTGCGGCCGAAGAGATAGTAGTTGTCAGGTAAGCTCATGATGATGCACCTCGGTGTTGTTTTGGTTGGGATGTTTCGCGCCCCGGCGCGACCTACTTTTGCCGCCAAGGGCAAAAGTAACTCGTGGCCGCAGCCACGAAGCATCCCCTGCGCCGCAGGCGCGAAAACTTTTCAAATATTTATTATACGTCAAACGGCAATTTTTATCAACGTATGATTTTCCTTCCACGGGACAAACTACCCAAAAACAAGGAAAGGCCGTGGAAAACATGGACATGTCACCCAAGCAGTATCAGGAATATCTCAAGAGCGTCAACCCCAAATCCCCCGTGTGGAAAAACGTGGCCCTGGCGTTTCTGGTGGGCGGCGCCATCTGCTGTATGGGCCAGGCTCTCAGCGACTGGTACAAGTTCCTGGGCCTGAACCTGGAGGACACCGCCACCGCTACCTCCGTGTCGCTGGTGTTCCTCTCGGCCCTGTTCACGGGCCTGGGGCTCTATCATAAGCTGGCCCGCTACGCCGGCGCCGGCACGCTGGTGCCCATCACCGGCTTTGCCAACGCCGTGGCCTCCCCTGCCATCGACTTCCGGGCCGAGGGCGTCGTCACCGGCACCGCGGTGAAGATGTTCACCGTAGCCGGCCCCGTCATCGTCTTCGGCACCGCCGCCAGCGCGGTGTATGGGTTGATCTTATGGGCGGTGAAATAAGGAATTCCGCGCTTCGGCGCGGGTCACTTTTGGCCACTGTCCCAAAAGTGTCCTGTTGCGGTGCCCAAAATTTCTGCGCTGCCTCACGGCGGGCGCTTGAAATTTTGACCGCTGCCACTCGCTCACCTCGCTTCATCTGCCACTGGCAGCGCTCGGATCGCTCCCCAAAAAGACGGCCAGAAACCCAGGTTTCTGGACTTCCTGCGCGCTATACGCTGTGTAAAGCTGTGACTTTTTACCACACGTTCACGTAAGAGTTTCTTTTTCGTTTCGTCAAAAGGATCGTCTCTGCTCCTGCGCCGCTGCCGCTGATGCCAACGCCGAACAACGCTTTCGTGTCTACCGTCGCACCGCATGAGCGGCAGCGGCGCAAGAAGAACGTCAATTCGTCACACGAAACGAAATCAACCGTGTTCCGTGAACGCGCGGTATAAAGTGTCGAATCTGCAAAAGGCATAGCGTGCGCGGATTCTTAAACCGCAGGTTTAAGTGGCGTTTTTGGGTACTTTTGCCGCCACGGGCAAAAGTACCTCGCCCCGGAGGGCGAAACGCCCCCATCAATAAACCTCTTTCCTCCTCCCCCATTCTGTGGTACAATACCATAGAAGAGGGGAGGTTTGCCTGTGTTCAAGCGCGTCTATCTGGAGATCACCAACGTGTGCAACCTCTCCTGCGTCTTCTGCCCCGGCACGGGCCGGGAAAAGCGCTTTCTCACCCCGACGGAGTTCCGCCTGATGGCCGAAAAGCTCCGGGGCCACACCCGCTACCTCTATTTCCACGTGATGGGCGAGCCGCTGCTGCACCCCCAGCTGCCGGAGCTGCTGGCCATCGCCCATGAGCTGGGCTTCCGGGTGTGCCTCACCACTAACGGCACGCTGCTTTCGGAAAAGACCGCCGTTCTGCTGTCGGCCCCGGCCCTCCACAAGGTCAGCGTCTCCCTCCACAGCTTCGAGGGGAACGAGGGCGGCTCCATGGCGGACTATCTCCACGCTGTGTGGAAATTCTGCGCCGCCGCCAGCGAAAAAGGCGTGCTCTGCGCCCTGCGATTGTGGAATGAGGGCGGCGCAGAGGCCCGAAACGGCGAGATCCTCGCCTTTTTATCCACCGTCACCGGCACAAATGTGGAAAACCTGCCGCCCGACCGGGCGGGCAACCGCCGCCTTGCCCCGGGCCTGTTCCTGGAATCCGCCCGGAAATTCGACTGGCCGTCCCCCGACGCGGCGGAGGGCCCCGTCCAGTTCTGCCACGCCCTGCGCCAGCAGATCGCCGTGCTGTGCGACGGCACGGTGGTGCCCTGCTGCCTGGACGGCGAGGGCCGCATGCCTCTGGGCAATCTTTTGACCCAGCAGCTGCCGGACATTCTGAACACACCCCGGGTCCAGACCATCCGTCAGGGCTTCTCCCGCCGCCAGCCGGCGGAGGACCTGTGCCGCCGCTGCGGCTACGCTCAGCGGTTCAATAAATGAGAGGAATCACCATGCAAGACACGCCCCAACAACTGAAAGCCCTCCCCCCGCCCCTGCTGGCGTGGTACGATGAGAACCGCCGCGTGCTGCCCTGGCGGGAGCAGGTGTCCCCTTACCGCACCTGGGTGTCGGAGATCATGCTGCAGCAGACCCGGGTCACCGCGGTGCTGCCGTATTTTGACCGCTTTATGGCGGCCCTGCCCACCGTAAAGGCCCTGGCCGAGGCCGACGAGCAGCAGCTGATGGCCCTCTGGCAGGGCCTGGGCTACTACAGCCGTGCCCGCAACCTGCAAAAGGCCGCCCAGGTCATCATGACCCAGCACGGCGGCGTCTTCCCGGATACATACCAGGGCCTGACGGCCCTGCCGGGGGTGGGCGACTACACGGCGGGGGCCATCGCCTCCATCGCCTTCGGCCAGCCCGTCCCGGCGGTGGACGGCAACGTGCTACGTCTGGCCGCCCGCCTGACCGGCTGCCATGACAATGTGCTGGACCCGAAGACCCGGGCCCGCTTCCGCCAGTGGATGGCGGCGGTGATCCCCCCCGACCGCCCCGGTGCCTTTAATCAGGCGCTGATGGACCTGGGGGCCATGATCTGTCTGCCCAACGGCGCGCCTCTGTGCGAGCAGTGTCCCGCCCGGACGTTCTGCGCCGCCTGTGAAAAGGGCCTGCAGCGGCAGCTGCCGGTGCGGGAGAAGAAGTCCACCAAGCGCACCGAGCACCTGACCGTATTCCTCCTGCACCGCGACGATGCCGTCGCCGTGCGCCGGCGCCCCCCCAAGGGCCTCCTGGCGGGCCTGTGGGAGTTTCCCAACGTCCCCGGCGCCCTGACGGAGCCCCAGGCCGCCGCCCAACTGGCCCAATGGGGACTCATTCCCCACCGCTGGGGCAAAAGCTTCACCGATAAGCATATTTTCACCCACATCATCTGGGAAATGACCGTATACACCATCACCGTCCAGGGCACATCCCCACCAGAATGGTCCTGGCGCACCGAGGAAGAACGGGAGAAATATCCCATGCCAACGGCATTTGGGAAATTGGAAAGATAGGGGTATTTCGTCCCTGCGGGGACGAGGTACTTTTGGCCGCTGTCCCAAAAGTACCCAAAAAGACAGCTTAAACCTGCGGTTTAAGAATCCGCCCACGCTATGCCGTGTACACATTTGCTGCCTTTTACCACGCGTTCGCAGAACACGGATATTATCGCTACGTATGACGCATCGACTTTCTTCTTGCGCCGCTGCCGCTTATGCGACGCAACGGTAGAACCAAAAAGGTTGTTCGTTATGGGAATCAGCGGCAGCGGCGCAGGAGCAGAGACGATCCTATTAACGAAACGAAAAAGAAAATCTTATGTAAGCGTGTGGTAAAATTTAACATATTTTTACTGCGTATAGCGCGCCGGTCAGTGAAGGAACCGGAGGTTCCTTCCGGTGCTTTTGCCTACTTTTGTCACTGTTGGGAGCGATCCGAGCGCTGCCAGTGGCAGATGAAGCGGGGAAAGCGGCGCTGCGCTGCCAGCGGCAGATCAAGCAAGCCGCTTTCAAGGCAGTGCCCCGTTCGGCGAACACGTAAGTGGACGCTGGACGGATGGCACAACGAGGGCAATTGCAGCGTGGAAATTTTGGGCACCGCAACAGTTCAAAAGTAGGTCGCTCCGAAGAGCGAAACGCCCCACCAGAAGATAAATAAGGAGAGAACCACACCAATGGCACAGCTTTACTTCAAATACGGAGCCATGGGCTCCAGCAAGAGCGCCAACGCGCTGATGGCCCGCTTCAACTACGAGGAGCGGGGCCAGGCCACCCTGCTGGTAAAACCTCAGCTGGACACCCGGGACGGCGACCACATGGTCTCCTCCCGCATCGGCCTGAAGCACCCCTGCGTCTATTTCCACGAGATGCAGGCCATGCCCGACGCCGAGCTTCAGAAATACGCCTGCATCATCGTGGACGAGGCCCAGTTCCTCACCAAGGAGGAGGTCTACTACCTGGTCCACCTGGTGGACGACTGCAATATCCCCGTCATCTGCTACGGTCTCCGGGCGGACTTCAAGGGCGACCTGTTCCCCGGCAGCTACCACCTGCTGGTGCTGGCCGACAAGCTGGAGGAGGTCAAGACCATCTGCTGGTGCGGCAAAAAGGCGGCCTTCAACGCCCGCTTTGACGACCAGGGCCACGTGCTGAAGGAGGGCGCGCAGGTGGTCCTGGGGGCCAACGACCAGTACATCGGTCTGTGCCGCCGCCACTGGATGGCGGGCGATCTGGGGCCGGACTTCCACCGGCTGCGGAAATGATCTGCACCCTGTGCCCCCGCCGCTGCGCCGCAGAGCGGACGGAAGAGGCCGGCCACGGCTTCTGCGGCATGCCGGCGGGTATTCGCGTGGCCCGCGCCGCCCTGCACATGTGGGAGGAGCCCCCCATCTCCGGCACCAACGGCAGCGGCACCGTCTTCTTCTCCGGCTGCACCCTCCGCTGCTGCTACTGTCAGAACGGCTCCATCTCCGCCGGCGGCTTCGGCAAGGCCGTCACCACGGAGCGTCTGCGCCAGATCTTTGAAGAGCTCATCGCCCGGGGCGCCCACAACATCAACCTGGTGACCCCCACCCACTTCCTGCCCTGGATCCTCCCTGCCCTGGAGCCGAAGCTGAGCGTCCCCGTGGTCTACAACTGCGGCGGCTACGAGTCGGTGGACACCCTGCGGCAGCTGGAGGGCAAGGTGGATATCTACCTGCCCGACCTGAAATACGCCGACGATGGCCTGGCTGCCCGCCTCTCCGCCGCGCCGGACTACTTCTCCGTGGCCACCGCCGCCATCCGCGAGATGGTCCGCCAGACCGGCCCCTGCCTGCTGGAGGACGGCCTTCTCAAGCGGGGCGTGGTGATCCGCCACCTGGTGCTGCCGGGCCAGATGGACAACACCCGCCGCTGCATCGACTGGGTGGCGAAGAACTTCCGGCCCGGCGAAGTGCTGTTCTCCCTCATGAGCCAGTACACCCCCCAGGAGGGCGCCGAGGGCCCCCTGCGCCGCCACGTGACCCGCTCGGAGTACCGCGCCGCCGTCGCCTACATGGAGAACTGCGGCATCACCGACGGCTTCACCCAAGAGCGCACCGCCGCCCGAGCGGAATACACCCCGCCGTTTGACCTGACGGGGGTGTGAGAACTGGCGCAAAATCTTGCGATTTTGCTGCCAATGGAGCTTGCGGCCGGCTGCGCGCATCCTTCGGACACACTGGCGGCCGAGAAGAATTTTTCCGACGTACACGCCGCCGGAAAAATAATTTGAATGATTCGCGTCTGCGGACGCGAACTCTGCGAGGCATTTGTTTCCTGCACCATCACCCAAAAGTATCACTCATTCCATACATTTAGCACAATTGCACAAAAATAATCTGTTATTTTTGTAAGTTTTTATTGCATTTCTCCCGCCGACCTGCTAAGATGGGACTATAAGAGGAGAGGGCCCGCGTGCCCTTGACAACCAAAGGAAAAGCAGGAGGTCTTGTGTTATGCGCTATCCTACCACCGGCCACGAGGTTTACGTGAGCCTGAACCTGTCCAACACCATGCTCACCGGTATCGGCAAGGGCACCATCACCCGGGAAGAGGTGTCCGTGGACTATCTGAAGGACCTGTTCTCCCGCCACGGCGTCATCGTCTCCGCCAAGCCGGAGCAGGCGCGGCTGCTGAACCTGGTCAACGAGCAGTATGACCTGGGTCTGGAGATCCCTGAAAAGCTGAAGCTCTTCCAGCTCAGCGAGCAGCACCGCCGTCTGGTGGTCATCAACGTCAGCGGCCTGCGCCGCAGCGGCGGCTCCCTGCTGCCCTCCTACACCGAGGAGGAGTTTGCCGAGGCCACCTTCTCCTTCGTCAAGTACTATGTCCAGAGCGAGCACTACGACGAGCTGAAGGCCCGTGTCCAGAAGCTGGAGTTCGAGCTGGAGCAGGAGCTGGCCTGGCGCAACCGCACCGACGAGGAGCAGGTCTGAGAAACTGGCATGAAACAGAAGGGGGACGGCGCAGCCGTCCCCTTCTTCTTTTTTAAGAAAGAAGGGTGTTTCGCCCTCCGGGGCGAGTTACTTTTGCCCGTGGCGGCAAAAGTGCCCTGTTGCGGTGCCCAAAATTTCTGCGCTGCCTCACGGCGGGCGCTTGAAATTTTGACCGCTGCCACTCGCTCACCTCGCTGTATCTGCCACAGGCAGCGCTCGGTTCGCTCCCCAAAAACGCTGCTTAAACCTGCGGTTTAAGAATCCGCGCACGCTATGCCTTTTGCCAATTATGATACCTTATACCACGTGTTCACAGGACACGGTGGTTATCGGTACGTATGACGAATCGTCTGTCCCTCTTGCGCCGCTGCCGCTCACGTTCTCAACGGTAGAACCAAAAGCGTTGTTCGGCGGGTCGCCTACCGGTAGAATTTTTGTAGGGGGCGGCGTCCTCGACGCCCCGCACAAAACGGTATGATACACGGCCGTAGGGCGGGGTGACCTCACCCCGCCGCACGAGAGACACGCAATGTCCTTCTCCGTACCAGTCAGCGGCAGCGGCGCAGAAGCAGAGACGATCCTTTTAACGAAACGATAAGGGAATTTTTATGTGAACGTGAGGGAACACTCACAATTTAGCATAGCGCATAGCGCGCAAGGAAGTGAAGAAACCATCGGTTTCTTCCGGCTCTTTTGGCTACTTTTCCAGCTGCTGGGAAAAGTAGCCCGCCGGAGGCCGTCCTCGCCCCGGAGGGCGAAACCTCCTATCTCAATAAACAAAACTTTCCCTGCAACATTTCCCCCCTCTCCCGCGTATCCGGTATGAAAGGAGGTGGTCACGACGAACACTTTGTTGCGTACGGACAAAGACATCGACAGCATCTATCAGCGCCATGTGGATACCATATACCGCGTGGCCTACTCTTTCATGAAAAACGGCGCGGACGCGGAGGATATGGTGCAGGAGGCCTTTCTCCGCCTGCTGCGCAGCGGCACGGAATTTGACACCGAGCAGCACGAAAAGGCGTGGCTCATCGTCACCGTGTCCAACCTGTGCAAAAGTGCCCTGCGCAGCCCATGGCGCAGACGCGAGAGCATCGACAGCCTCGCCGAGCCCCCCACCGTGGAGGACCCGGCCCCGGACGAGACGCTGCAGGCGGTGCTGGCCCTGCCGGAGGATTATAAACTGCCGGTCTATCTCTATTACTACGAGGGCTACCCCACCGCACAGATCGCCCAAATGCTGAACGTAGCCCCTGCCACCATCCGCAGCCGCCTGAACCGCGCCCGCAAGAAACTGAAACTGGCATTGGAGGTGTATCCCTATGACGCCTGACGATATCTACCGCGCCTATGACGACCTGCGTCCCAGCGACGAGGCCAAGGAGCGGATGCTGCAAGCCATCCGGGCCGAAGCGGCCGGGCCGAAACGGCTGGCCCCATCCAAACGGCGCCCCTTCCGGGGCGCGCTGATCCTGGCGGCGGCCCTGGTGCTGGTGCTGGCCTTTGCCACCGTTACCTACGCCACCGACCTGTTCGGCCTGCGTTCGGCCATTCTCTACCATCAAAACGGCGACACCGGCGAACCCTATGATAACACGGACGTGCTGAGCCTGCAGGGGCTGGCAGACAGCCCGGAGGCTATGGCCAACATGCGCTGGCAAAACTTCTATAACAGCTATGACCCGGACGGCATGATTCTGGCCAGCATCGGCAACGGCGACACCGGACTGGACGCCCGCTATAACGCCTATCCCTGCTATACCCAGGAAATGGCCGACGAGCTGGACGCCATTGCCGATGAATACGGCCTGACGCTGCTGAACAGCCCCACACTGTATACCATCAGCGACGCGCTGCCGGAGCGGATCGCCAACGTCCTGCCGAAGAGCTGCGAAGCCTACGGTCATGTATTTGACGGCGGCTACGCCTATGACAGCGGCAGTTTTATGGCAGAGGGCACCTTCACGCTCTCTGACGGACGCTGGGCCTATCCCGTCAGCTACCAGCTCGTATGCAATGAAAAGGGCTATCTGTCCGTGTCCTACCTGCCCATCGGCAATGTGGAAGAGTATACCCAGTGGGAATACGAGACCGCCTGCGGCATACCGGTCATGCTGGCCATGGGGCCGGACAAGGCGCTGATCATTGGCGATCTGCCGGATGCCTATCTGGTGGTGAACGTGCTGGATGTCCGCTGGAGCGATGCGGAACAGGGCGAGATATCCATGCCCAACGAGGTGCTGGAAACCATCGCCGACGCCTTTGCCTTTGACCAGATGGCCGAGGGTAAGTGAAAAGATAAAAGAGAAAAGTGAAGAGAAGCGGTGTGCCGCCATGCGGCACGATTCAATTCATGCCGCTGCAGGCGGCATACCTCAACTCTTCACTTTTCACTCTTCTCTCTTCTCTGCAAAAGAAAAAAGCCTGCAACGCAGGCTTTTTTCTTTGCTTTTATTCCTTGATCTCGTTGAACACTTCCGCCATGTCCATGTCATACATATGCTTCAGCATCCGGGTCACCATGTTGCTGTAGCCCCACTCGTTGTCGTACCAGGCGATCAGCTTCACGAAGTCCTGATCCAGCATAATACCGGCGGTCTCATCAAACACGCAGGGGCAGGGATTGGCGATCATATCGGTGGACACCACCTGATCCCGTGTATAGCCGATGATCCCCTTCATATACGTCTCCGAGGCGTGCAGGATCTCATAGCAGATGTCGGCATAGGACGCGCTGGTGCTCAGCCGCGCCGTCAGGTCCACCACGGACACGTCGGCGGTGGGAACGCGGAAGGCCATGCCGGTCATCTTACCCTTCAGGGAGGGGATCACGCGGCCCACCGCCTTGGCGGCGCCGGTGGAGGTGGGGATGATGTTGTTCAGGATGGAACGGCCGGTGCGCCAGTCGCTGCCGCCGCGGGAGTCCACCGCTTTCTGCTTGGCTGTGGAGGCGTGAATGGTGGACATGAGGGACTGCTCGATGCCGAAGGTCTTGTGGATCACATAGGCCAGCGGCGCCAGGCAGTTGGTGGTGCAGCTGGCGTTGGAGACCACCTTCATATCGGGTCGGTACTCGTCGCTGTTGACGCCGTAAACAAAAGTGGGGGTGGCGTCGTCCTTGGCGGGAGCGGTCAGCAGCACCTTTTTGGCGCCGCCCTTGAAATGGCGGCTGGCCTTTTCGGTGGTGTTGTTGGCGCCGGTGGACTCGATGATGTACTCGGACTCGCTGTCGGCCCAGTTGATCATGGCGGCGTCAGACTCGCTGTACACCTTGATCTTATGGCCATTCACGATCAGGTCGCCCCCCGCATGCTCCACCATGCCGGGGAAGTTGCGGAATACCGAGTCGTATTTCAGCAGATACACCATATAGTCGATGTCCGCCTTCCGCAGGTTGATGCCGCGGATATCAAAGGTCTCCGGGTTTTCGCACATAATGCGCAGGACGATCCGTCCGATACGGCCGAAGCCGTTGATGCCGATCTTGATAGCCATATTGTTTTCCTTTCACTTTTCGTCGCCGCCATGCGGCCTTTTTTGTTCCGTCTACCATTATAGTACGGAAACGAAACAATGTCTCCCTCTGAAACGAAGAATAAACGTAGAAAAAATGTTACCGTTTTTGTGCAAAATGGCGCATTTTCGGAACTTTCAGCACGGTATAAGTGGAATGTTCCATACATTCTTGACCATCGCCGCACCTCCGTCCGCCGCATTCCCCTTTCCTTCGACCCCCGAACTATTTTGCCGCAAACCATGCCATTTTTCCTCGGTTAGCATATGCTCCGTTCATAATTGTAACAGAAACGTAAATTTTTCGCCCCAGCGATTGATTTGAAAAAGAAGTGGTGGTAAACTAAAGCGTCAAAACCGCGGCATCCGCCGCTTCACCGTATCCGTGGCGCGCCCTGCGGCGCTGTAGAGAGGAAGAAATCCGTGCCTGCCTTTAGTGTCAAGAAACCCCTGACCGTCTATGTGGTGACCATCGCCATCCTGATCCTGGGCGTGGTGGCCTATCTGAAGATGACCCCCGACCTGATGCCCAACATGGACTACCCCTACGTCATCGTGGTCACCAGCGACCCCGGCGCCAGTCCCGAGAGCGTGGAAAAGGAGATCACCAAGCCCCTGGAAAAGGCCCTGGCCACCCTGGACCAGCTGAAGACCATCCAGTCCTCCAGCCAGAACAGCGTGTCCATGGTGGTGCTGGGGTTTGAGAACGGCGCCAACATGGACTCCCTGGGCATCGACATCCAGCAGCAGGTCTCCTCCGTTCAGGGCCAGTGGGACGACACCGTCTCCTCCCCCTATATCCTGAAGGTGAACCCCTCCATGATCCCCGTCATGGTGGCCGCCATCAGCAGCAGCGACATGGACGTGGGCGAGCTCAGCGACTTTGTGGACAGCGAGCTGACCGGCAAGCTCACCGGCGTCACCGGCGTGGCCAGCGTGGAGATCATGGGCACCGTGGACCGTGAGATGCACGTGGTGCTGGATGCCGAGAAGATGGCCGACCTGACCAAAACCATCCGCCAGAAGGCGGGCCGTGAGCTGGACAAGGCCGCCGGCAAGCTCTCCGATGCCAAAAAAGAGGTCACCGACGCCCAGGAGGCCCTGGACAAGGGCATCGCCGAAGCCGCCGACGGCATCGGCGACAGCGTGACCGACGCCCTGAACAAGACCCTCAGCGCTCTGAAGGAGGCCGCCGGGGCCGGCCCTGCCATGTCGGAGGAGGAACAGCAGCGGCGTGAGCAGATCGCCGCCGATCAGGCGGATATGGTGAAGAATAATGAGAAGATCCAGCAGAACCAGGCCATCATCGACGATCCCGAAGCCTCGCTGGAGGACAAGGCTGCCGCCGCAGAGGAAAACGCCCGGCTGACGGCATTCAACGCCGAACTGGCCGCGCGGATCACCGAGAATACGCAGATCGTGGCCCGCATGGAGGCGGAGCGCACCCAGCAGCAGCTGGAGCAGATGCAGAAGACCATCAAGGCCATCGAGGACTACCTCAACGATCCCAAAAATATCACCGGCATCGGCGACCAGGTATCCGATGGCGTGGAATCCGCCATGGACGGCGTCCTGCTGATGACCGAGGGCAACGTCCAGCTGAAGCTGGCCCTCCAGCAGATCGAGCAGGGGGAGGAGCAGCTGGCCCAGACCCGCAAGCAGGTGCTGGAGCAGCTGGATCTGGACGGCATGCTGTCCGTCACCATGGTGGAGCAGCTGCTGACGGCCCAGGACTTCTCCATGCCCGCCGGCTACATCGACGATAACGACGGCGTCAGCTACATGGTCTCCGTGGGCAACGAGATCTCCACCACCCAGGAGCTGGAGGACATGGTCCTCTTCGACCTGGGCATCGACGGCATGGAGCCCATCCGCCTCAGCGATGTGGCCACCGTCTTCTATACCGACAACTCCGACGAGATCTACGCCAAGCTCAACGGCGAAAACGGCATCATCGCCTCCTTCACCAAGCAGTCCAACTACGCCACGGCGGAGGTGTCCGACAACATCACCGCCCGCCTGGAGCAGCTGACGGCGGAGTACCCCGGCATCAGCTTCAAGCCCCTGATGGACCAGGGCGACTACATCCACCTGATCGTGGATACCATCGTCTCGTCCCTGCTGTGGGGCGCGCTGTTCTCTGTGGTGGTGCTGTTCCTGTTCCTGCGTGACTGGCGGCCCACCCTCATCACCCTCATCTCCATCCCCACCAGCGTGGTCTTCGCCGTGGTGCTCATGTACTTCACCGGCGTCACCATCAATATGATCTCCCTCAGCGGCCTGCTGGTGGCGGTGGGCATGCTGGTGGATAACTCCGTGGTGGTCATCGAGAATATCTACCGTCTCCGCGCCCGGGGCGCCACGGTGGTCCAGGCCGCCGTGTCCGGCGCCCAGCAGGTGCTGGGTGCCATCGCCGCCAGTACCCTCACAACCGTCTGCGTCTTCGCCCCCATCGTGTTTGTGGAGGGCCTGACCCGCCAGATGTTCACTGACCTGGCCCTGACCATCACCTATTCCCTGCTGGCAAGCCTCCTGGTGGCCCTGACCCTGGTGCCTTCCATGGCCAGCGGCATGCTCCAGCGCCCGCTGGAGCAGAAGCCGGGTCTGCTGGATAAAATTTACCCCGCCTACAAAAAGGCCATCACCTGGTCCCTGAACCACAAGGCCGCGGTGCTGGCCGCCTCCCTTGCCCTGCTGATCCTGACAGGGCTGGTCACCGTAAAGCGGGGCTTCAGCTTCATGCCGGATATGGATATGAACAGCGTCGACGTCACCGTCACCATGCCGGAGGACTGCACCCGCGAGGAGGCCGTGGCCTACACCGACGAGGTGGCCCGCCGCTGCATGACCATCGAGGGCGTGGACGCCGTGGGCGCCATGATCCAGGGGGACAGCGCCGCGAGCATGATGTCCTCCTCGTCCGGCGGCGCATATGACGCGGAGATCTACATCACCCTGCCGGACGATTACTCCGGCAACAGCGTCGGCAAGGAGATCGAGGACCTCTGTGCCGACATGGACTGCACCGTCACCGCAGCCAACGTCATGTCCAGCATGATGAGCTACGTCACCGGCAACGGCGTCTCCCTGACTGTGTACAGCGAGGATATGGAGACCCTGCAGTCCACCGCCCAGGCCATCGCCGCCCGCATCGAGCAGGTAGACGGCACCGCCGACGTGTCCGACGGTCTGGAGGACGCGGTCCAGGCCCTCCACGTGACGGTGGACCGCACCAAGGCCATGGAGCACGGTATGACCGTGGCCCAGATCTACATGCAGGTGGCCGCCGCCCTGAACACCAGCACCACCGGCACCGCCATGGAGCTGGACGACACCTCCCTGCAGCTGATCATCCAGCAGGATGAAAACAGCGCCTACACTGTCGAGACCCTGCCGGAGCTGAAGATCGACCCCGACAGCGCCATGTCCTCCGCCATGGGCGGCAGCAGCTCCGGCTCCTCCTCTTCCCTGTCCTCCCTCTCTGACAGCGTCGACGAGGATACCGATACCAGCTTCCTGCTCAAGGACGTTGCCACCGTGGAAAAGACCGTCAGCCTCAACACCATCAGCCGGGACCAGCAGCGCCGCTGCGTCACCGTCACCGCCGCCATTGCCGACGGCAATAACGTCACCCTGGTGTCCGACCAGGTGACCAAGGCCGTGAATGCCATGGACCTGCCCGCCGGCGCCTCCATCGAGTTCAACGGCGAGAATGAGCAGATCATGGACGCCATGGGCCAGGTGCTGCTGATGCTGCTGCTGGGCATCGTGCTGGTGTACTTCGTCATGGTGGCCCAGTTCCAGTCCCTGCGTGAGCCCTTCATCGTCATGTTCACCATCCCCCTGGCCTTCACCGGCGGCTTCCTGGCCCTGCTGCTGACCGGCACAGAGCTCAGCGTCATCGCCCTCATCGGCTTCGTCATGCTGGTGGGCATCATCGTCAACAACGGCATCGTCCTGGTGGACTACATCAACCAGCAGCGCCTGGCGGGCATGGACCGCCGCGCCGCCATCGTCGACGCCGGCGTCACCCGCCTGCGCCCCATCCTCATGACCTCCCTGACCACCATCCTGGGCCTGATCGTCACCGCCCTGGCCAAAAACGCCGGCACCTCCCTCATCCAGCCCGTGGCCCTGGTGTGCATCGGCGGCTTGCTGTACGCCACACTGATGACCCTCTTCGTGGTGCCCTGCATGTACGAGCTGGTCAGCAAGAAGAAGCTCCGCAAGGTGGACGAAAAGGAGCTGGAGATTTTGGAGGACTGAAGAAACCGGCATGAAATGAACTGGCATGAAATCTTCGAGTTCATTGCCAAGGGAGCTTGCGGCCGCCAAACGCTGCGAGATCTTGCCGACAAGATGACTCATCGGTGAAACAGGTCATTTCGCCGCCCGGATAACCGCCCTTTATGTACCAAAAATGCACCCATAAAGGCCGTTAATGTACCCATAAAAACAGACAAACACAGAGAAATTATCGAAAAGGCGCACCCTTCCGGGTGCGCCTTCCCCTTTTCCGCCGCGGCAAATGGCGAAAAAAGGCGGCCTGGGGTTGACTTTATGCCCGCCCTTCCCTATAATAAAATGGAATATGAATATGGCCTGTTGATCCGGTGTAACCGCCTGCCGCAACGCCCTTTCGGGCCAGGCAGCGGTGAAAAAGAAATGGGGAAAAACCCCGCGCGACCGGCACTGTGAGCGCAAGAAGGCGTCTGAAGCGGCGAATTTCGCCGCCGGGAGGAAACTCCGCCATTGCAGGACAGCATCCTGTGAGAAGGTAAGACGGCCGACGGGAAGCGGAAGCTTCGCGGCGCGAGTCAGGAGAATTGCACCGTCCAGGGCCAGTTGCAGCGGGCGCACTCTCCGTATGCAGGATGAGCAGAAAGCACGCTGATTTTCCCATTTTTTGGTGGGAGGATCAGCTTTTTACTGCGCAAAAAGCGCCGGCATCCATGGTGTCCGGCGCTTTTCTTTTGCCCTGGCCGCGAAAGCGGCAAGAGAAACGAGGAGCTATGAAACAGTTTATCCATACCCATAAAAAGGCGCTGGCGGCTGCTGCGGTGTGCCTGGTGCTGGCGCTGACGCTGGCGGCAGGCAGCTGGGCGGCCCTGTCCGCCCCCCGGCAGCAGCCGGAGGCACCGGCGGAAAGGGACTATCCGGGTCTGAATATTGAGCAGATCGGCCTGAGGTACGACAGCCAGTCCCCCACCCAGGACGGTGCGGCGGGCGAGGACAACGGCGACGGCGGCCAGGCCCCGTCCCAGGACCCCCAGCAGCCGGACACACCCCCGGAGGACGCCCCCCTGCCCAACGACCAGACCACGGAGGAGCAGCCCGACCCCAACGGCCAGGACCCGCAGCCCGAGGAGGGCGACGGGGACAAAAAGGACGAAGAGGGCCCCGTGGATGAGGACAAGAAGGACCAGCAGCCCCAGGGCCCCCAGATCGCCACGGACCTGCGCAACGGCACCATCTCCCAGGATGAGCTGGAGAACGACATGTTCTCCTTCAAGGCCATGGCCGTGGGCGGCGACGAGGACACCTATGTGCGGGTGCGGGTCAACGGCAAATGGATCTCCGGCTCTGGCGACAACTATATGACCAAGCTGACCCTGGGCCGCAACGAGATCACCATTTTGCTGAAGCGGGGCACGGAGATCCTCGGCCAGGTGACCCGGGTCATCCAGTACCAGGCCACCAAGGCCAGCGAAGAGGACCCGGAAAAGGGCAGCGACCCGCCCACCATCCGCACCAATCTCAGCGGCGACACCGTGACGCTGACCAACCGGAACCTGACCTTTACCGTCTGGGCCAATGACGGAGAGGGCAACCCCATCCACCAGAACCACATCACCGTGAAGCTGGACGGCAAAGAGGTGAAGTACAGCACCGGCTCCGGCGCCAACGGCCTGGAGTACAACCTGTTTCTGGACGCCGGCAGCATCGGCGACCAGACGGAGCACACCGTTACCATCGTGGCGTGGGACGACAGGGGGAACTCCACCTACCGCTCCTATAAGATCATCTACAAGGTGCGGGACAGCGGCGAAAAGATCGGCACCGCCACGGTGCGGGTGGATCTGTCGGTGCTGGGGCTGGGCATCGTGGATGTTCCGGTGGACTGCGACATCTTTCAGGATGTGCCCGCCTCCTACGCGGTGACAGAGGTGCTGAAGAGCCTGGACTACGAGATCACCTATGACGGCTCGCTGGACAGCGGCTTTTATCTGACCCGCATCAGCCGGCCCCTGTCCTTCAAATACGCGGAGATCCCCGAGGAGCTGAGGCACCTGCTGGACCTGGACGGCCTGTCCGTCTCCCGGCCCACGGGGTGGAAAAACAGCGTGGGGGAATTTGACTACACCACCGGCTCCGGCTGGATGTACAGCATCAACGGCTCCTACCCCGGCCGGGGACTTTCGGATTACTTCCTCAGCGACGGCGACACGCTGACGCTGCGCTTTACCCTGGCCTATGGCAAGGATATCGGCGGCGGCACCGGCGGCGCCTCCGGCGCGCTGCAGAAATACTGCGGCAAGTGGGTGGACGGCGTCTATACACCCAACCACACCTATCAGAACGGCAAGTGCGCCGTCTGCGGCGCGGTGGACCCCAACCACGCCCATGAGGAGACGGAGACAGTGACAAAGGCCGCCACCTGCACCGAGGCGGGCGAGAAGAGCTATACCTGCTCTATCTGCGGCCAGACCCACACCGAGGTCATTCCCGCCGCGGGCCACCACTATGAAAATGGCGTGTGCACCGGCTGCGGCCAGGCCGACCCGGCGATCACGCCTGATCCCGATCCGGAGCCAGAGCCTGATCCGGAACCTACCCCTGAGCCGGAGCCTGGTCCCGGCGGAGAGGAGACACAGAATGAAAGTGATGAAAATGCTGCGTAACACTGCGGCGCTGACGCTGTCGCTGATGCTGGTGTTGACGCTGTGCGTTACCGCTTTCGGCGACAGCCTGTCCTACGGCGATATGGCCGCGTCGATCGTATCGGCGGAAAAGGCGCAGCTGGGCATTGCCGATGGCGCGGCCCTGCTGACGGAGGAGAATTTCCCCGCCGGAAGCTCCGTGTCCGACTGGACGGCCCTGGCCATGGCCCGGGCCGGCGTTGCGGACGACTACGCCGGGTATCTGGCCCGGCTGCAGGCCTACGTGGAGCGGCAGTATGCGGAAAACGGCGGCCTGCACGAGGTAAAGGCCACGGAATACCACCGCATCGCCCTGACTGTGGCGGCGCTGGGGGGCGACCCCGCAGCTTTCGGCACCAAGCCCGACGGCACGGCCATCGACCTGGTGGCGGACGGTACCTACAATTGGCAGGGTGAAAACGGCCTGGGCGGCCAGGGCCTCAACGGCTGGATATTCGCCCTGCTGACCGTGGACGCGGTAGGCGCGGAGGTGCCCGCAGATGCCCGGTATAGCCGGGAGGATATGCTCGACGCCATCGTCTCCGCCCAGCTGCCGGAGGGCGGCTTCGCATTGGGCGGCGGGGAGATGGATGTGGATATCACCGCCATGGCCCTGCAGGCGCTGGCTCCCTATCGGGAGCAGTACCCGGAGGTCATGGACGCGGCGCTGAACGCCCTGTCGGCGGCCCAGGCGGCCAACGGCGGCTTCGAGAGCTGGGGCGCCCAGAGCAGCGAGAGCTGCGCCCAGGTGCTCCTGGTCCTGTGTGCGTTGGACGTCGATCCTGAGACGGACGAGCGGTTCCAGAAGGACGAGGGCAGCGTGATCGACGCGCTGCTGGCCTTCCGTCTGGCGGATGGCAGCTTCGCCCACCAGCTGGGCGGTCAGGCGGACGCCATGGCCGGTGAGCAGGCCATGCAAGCGCTGACCGCCATGGCCCTGCGGCAGCAGGGCGCAGGCCGGTTTTTCGACCTGACCGATGTTCATCCCATCCGGCTGGACGGCGCGGGCGATACCGCGCCCACAGAGACGCCCACGGAGAGCGGCGGATTCCCCGTTCTGCCCGTTGTATTGATCGTCATCGCCGCGGCGGCGGTGGCGCTGGTACTGGTACTGAAAAAGAAAAGAGAGAAAAACGTATGAATGACATCACGACCACCATATTGAAGTCCATCAACAGCGTCATCGCCGGTAAGGAAGCGGTGGTGGAAAAGGTGCTGATGGCTATTCTGTCCGGCGGCCACGTGCTGCTGGAGGACGTGCCCGGCGTGGGCAAGACCACCCTGGCCATCAGCTTTGCCCGGACGCTGGGACTGGATACCCGCCGTGTGCAGTTCACGTCGGACACCATGCCCTCGGACATTCTGGGCTTTTCCGTCTACAACCGGGACACCGGGAATTTCGACTATAAGCCCGGCGCGGTGATGACCAATCTGCTGTTGGCGGACGAGATCAACCGTACCTCCAGCAAGACCCAGTCGGCGCTGCTGGAGGCTATGGAGGAGTACCACGTCACCGTGGACGGCCAGACCTACCCTCTGCCGGAGCCCTTTGTGGTGCTGGCGACGCAGAACCCGGTGGGCTCCGCCGGTACGCAGCTGCTGCCTGCGGCACAGCTGGACCGCTTCCTCATCCGCACCTCCATGGGCTATCCCGACGCCAAGAGCCAGATCGACATCCTGAAGGAGCGCCACCACGAGAACCCCCTGGACAAGCTGACGGCGGCGGTGAGCCGTGAGCAGCTGCTCTCCCTGATGAACGACGCCCGCCAGGTGCATATCTCCGACCCCGTGTATGCCTACGTGGTGGAGTTGGTGACAGCCACCCGTGAAAATGAGTTTATCGAACTTGGCGTCAGCCCCCGCGGCGCGCTGGCGTTGTGCCGGATGGCGAAATCCTGCGCCTTTGTCCGGGGCCGGGACTACGTGATCCCGGAGGACGTGGCGGCGGTGTTTGACGACGTGTGCTGCCACCGTCTGGTGCTCAGCGCCAAGGCCCGTCTGCACCGGCTGTCCGCCGCCGACGTGACGGCGGAGATCGTGAAGACCGTGAAGATGCCCCAGGTGCGGGAGAGCTGACCGTGGCGGCTTTGCTGATTTACGTGGCCGCCCTTGCGGGCGCGGCGCTGTGGTTCGTGCTGACGGCTTCCGCCGCGGCGCTGGCGGTCTTGGCGGCGCTGCTGCTGTGGGCGGTGTGCGGCGTCTTGCTGGTGCTGCTGGCCCGGCGCAGAGTCGCCGTGGTGCTGGAAGCGCCCCAGACGGGCATCCAGCACCGGGCCTGTACGCTGACGGTTCGGGCGGAGAACGCCTCCAGCCTGCCGCTGCCCTGCATCCGGGTGTGGCTGCGGGTGGAGAACCGGCTGACGGGCGAGGCCGCCGTATCGGCGCTGGCGCTGTCGGCCCCGCCGAAGCGGGGCGGCGAGAGTGCCGTGACGCTGGAGGACCCGCTGTGCGGACTGTACCGCCTGAGCGTGGAGAAGGCGCGGGTCTATGACCTGCTGGGGCTGGTGGGCCTGCCCGTTTCTCTGCCGGAGGGCTGCGAATTCCCGGTGGAGCCGGACCTGGTGGCGCTGCGGGTGAACCTGCCCCTGCGTACCGGCGCGGGAGACGACAGCGACACCTACTCCCAGGAGCGGCCGGGGTACGACTATGCCGATACCTTCCAGCTGCGGGAGTACGCGCCCGGCGACAGCGCCCGGCAGATCCATTGGAAGCTCAGCAGCAAGCTGGACCGGCTGGTGGTCCGGGACCCCGGCCTGCCGCTGGAGCGCAGCGTCCTGCTGCTGTGGGAGCGCCGTGGGGCGCATGAGACGCCCCGCCAGGCCTGTGCCATGGCGGAGACGGCGGTCTCGCTGAGCCGTGAACTGCTGCGGCAGGGCGTCCGGTGCCGTGTGGCGTGGAACGACGCCGCCGGGCAGGACTGCGCCCTGTATGAGCTGGAGGACGAAAACGCCCTGTACGATATGCTGCCCAAGCTGCTCAGCGCCGCCGCCAGTGGGGCGGTGGAAAGCGTGGCGGAGCTGTATCTCCGCCAGTATGGCCGTCCGGGCGGAAAGACGGTGCTGCTGTCCGCCGGAGGGTGCTCCGGCGCGGCGCGGCTGTGCCCGGCGGAGGAGCTGACGGGCCTGTTTTGCGCGTCGGAGGTGCCGGAGGACTTCCCCGGAAGGGGCTATTGCATCGATCCGGATGCCGACGGGGCGTATGAGATCGATCTGTATTGAATGAAGAGGTATCCCCTTTGAAGAGAGAAACGATTTCGGGCCTGCGGCTGACGCCGGTCCGGGAGACAACTGCATCTGTGCTGCTGACCGTGGCGGAGCGGAGCTGCGCGGCGGCGCTGACCTATGCCGGACTGCTGGGTACGCTGACGGCGGCCTTTGGCTGGCCGGTGGTGTGGCCTGCGCTGGTGTGCGGCGCGGCGGCGGTGGTTTTCGCCGTGTGGTGCGCGTTGGGCCGGGGCTGGCGGCAATGGCTGCCCGCGCTGCTGGCACTGGCCGCCGCCGCGTGGTGTCTGCTGCTGCCCCAGAGCCGGGACAGCGCCGCGGGTCTGGTCAACAGTGTCCTGGACTGGCTCCAGGCGGCCACGGGCCGCATCCATCTGCCCCTGGCCTGCCAGGAGACTGCGGCGGTGTGGGCGGCGGTGCCCGCGTGTATCGTGCTGGGTGCGCTGCTGGGCAGCGCCGGCGTGTACGCCCCGATAACGGGGGCGGTGCTGGCGGCGGCATTGGCGGCGGTGTCGGCCATGACGGGCCGGGGCGGCCTGTGGCTGGCGGTGCTGTGTTTGGGCGCGGCGCTGCTGTGGCTGGGCAGCAGAAGAAGCTGCCGGACCGCGCCCGCCGTCTCCCTGTGGACGGGGGCGGTGCTGGCGGTATTGGCGCTGGCCATAGGCGGCGCGGCGGCCCTGACGGGGCTGAATACCGCCATCCCCACCGGCGACGCCGGTGACGCCGTGCGCCGCGGGGTCCACGCCCTGCGCTATGAGAGTAAAACGCAGGCCATGCCGGAGGGGGATTTCTCCGCCGGTGTGGATTTTTCCGATACCCCCATGTTGGAGGTGACCCTGTCCCAGCCGGAATCCCTGTATCTGCGGGGGTTCATCGGCCAGCGGTATACCCGACAGGGCTGGGAGGACATCAGCGCCGACGCCCTGGCGGACCAGGCGGCGGATGTGTACTGGTTACAGAGCGGCGACTTCTTCTCCCAGACCCAGTTGAGCCAGCTGGCGTCGCTGCTGGGACTGGAAACGCCCCAGGTGGACGTGAATGTGAATATCTCCGGCGCCTGCCGCCGGTACGCGGTCCTGCCCTATGAGCTGTCCGACAATGCAGTGTGCGGCGCCGACCAGCTGCGGGACACGCTGCCCAAAGGCGGAAAGCACTACGCCTACACCTCCTCCGGCAACCTGACGGCCCGGGCCTATGAGCTGCTGGACGAGCTGAGCCAGCATCTGGAGGATGCGGACTTCCAGGACTATCTGGCCCAGGAGGCCGCCTATCGCCAGACGGTCTATGACAACAACCTGACCATTCCGGAGGACACCCAGAAGACGCTGGCGGCGTTTTTGGGGAAGGCCCCGGCGTCCATCACCTCCTACCAGGCCAAGAG
Organism: uncultured Oscillospiraceae bacterium; assembly: GCA_934597585.1. Taxonomy (GTDB): domain Bacteria; phylum Bacillota; class Clostridia; order Oscillospirales; family Oscillospiraceae; genus Vescimonas. The sequence continues at coordinate 16,352 of CAKTSA010000003.1, read as the reverse complement.
CCGTGTTAGGGCCTGTCTGGCGGAGACGGTGGAATATGACGAGGGCGCGGATACCTTCACGGGGGACGCCGACCCGGTGAGCGCCTTTTTGCAGGAAACGGGCCGGGGCAGCGCCGTGCAGTACGCCACGGCGGCGGTGATGATGCTGCGGTACTACGGCATCCCCGCCCGGTATGTGGAGGGCTATCTCATCACGCCGGACATGGTGTCCGGCAAGAGCGGCGAGACCACCCTGACCCTGACCGGCAACGACGCCCACGCCTGGGCGGAGTACTACGAGGACGGCGTGGGCTGGGTGCCCTTCGAGACGGCCACGCCCTATCTGAACCTTATGGCGGAGTCCGACTGGCGGTGGTTTCAGCCGGACGAGAATGCCGACCTGACAGGGGCCCAGGCCCAGGAGGGGGACGGCAGCCGGAACGACACCGTGCGCCACAGCACGGTGGAGACGGTGGACCAGCCCAACGACGAGCCCCAGGTGATCACCATCTGGAAGGAGTTTGCCAGCACGGTGCAGAGCGGCTTCTCCGCGCTGCACATGGGCCGGTGGCTGCTTCTCTTACTGGTCCTGGTGCTGGTATTGCTGGCGGCGCTGGTGATCCTGCGGCGCGGGAAGATATGCCGGAAGCGGCAGGCGGCCTTTGACGACCCCGACCCCAGGGAGGGTGCGGCGGCATTGTTCGCCTACGCCATGGAGCTGATGTGGCGAGGCGGATTGAAGCGGGAAAACCGCTCGCTGCTGACGGAGAGCGCGGCGGTGTCCGCCTGGGCGGGCGAGAGGGTGGATATGGAGGCGCTGGCCTGGCTGAACGCCGAGGCCCGTTACAGCGCCCACCCCATCTCCGAGACCCAGCGCCAGACCATGCGGCAGTTCGCCGCCGACACGCTGCGGCGCTTCCGCCAGAAAATGAAGCCCTGGCAGAAGCTGTATCAGAAATGGATCCTATGCATGTATTAAGGAGGAAAAGCGGAGTGAAAAAACGGATCGTATCGCTTTTCATGGCGCTGGTCATGACATTGTCTCTGATCCCCACCGCCGTGTGGGCCGAGGCGCTGACGACCCGGCAGGAGAGCGCCGTTTCCACGGCGGCGGAAACTGCCGGAGAGACAACGGAGGCCGCGGAGATCGCCGGGGAGGAGAAGAGCTTCCTGCTGCTGGCGGCCAACGGGATCCGGGTCATCATCGCGCCGGAGCAGGTGGCCTATCAGCCCGGCCAGACCATCGCCCAGGCGCTGGCGGCCAGCGGTCATACCTTTACCGGGATGGACCCGGAGACGGGCGACGGGCTTATCGGAATGATCGATGACAGCCAGGGGCAGTTTATCCGCTGCGACGAGAAGGGCGGCTATGACCTGAGCCGTCAGGCCGACGAGATCGCGGCGATGATGTTCGTCACCCGGGAGGTGGACGACGCGCAGGCCGGGGCGCTGTATGAGATGGCCTGCGCCATGCTGCAGTGGCAGCAGGCGGGGCAGGAGAAGCCCCAGCTGCAGAAATTTGCCCAGGCCCAGTATGACGCGGCCAGCCAGGCGCTGGTATCCGGCGGCGACTACGCCGCGCTGGGCCAGGCGCTGAACGACAGGATGGACGCCTATCAGCAGTACGAGGCGGCGGATAAGCGGCCGCTGCTGCTGGCATTTCTGGGTCTGGACGGCGAAGCGCTGACGGACTATACCTTTACGGCGGAGGACCCCTACGGCAACCGGGCCGAATTTGCCGCCGGTGATACGGCGGCGCTGGCGGCCGGTACGTATACCTTTACGCTGACCGCCGGGTACAACGGCGCCGGCGGCGAGATGACGGTGGATGAGACCGGCGCCGTCTCGGTGGCGGGAGAGACTGTGGAGGCGCTGTGCGTTCCCCGGGGCAAGGAGTGGATCGCGGCGCCGCTGTTGCTGCCCGCTGAGGGCGACCCGGAGCGGGACGCCTATCCCGCCGAAGAGGGCGGCGACCACGCCACCACAGTGCTGCTGCCCGACACGGTGGAGCGGCGGGGCGGCGTGTATCTCTACGCTGTGCCCGGCGCTGACGCGGTGCTGTCCGAGAGCGGGGAGCAGTACCAGTGGGCGGGCAGCGAGCTGCGGCCCTATGCGCTGTACACCGACGTGTACGGCAAGGAGCGGGGCGAGGAGGCCAACCTGAACCGCCTGTGGCAGTCCACCCAGCGGACGCTGAACGATGTGGTGGACGCAGGCGCGGCGGGCAATACCCTCCGGCTGGAGGCCCGGGCCGCAGTGGATGGCTACACCATGTACCAGGCGTGGGAGGTGACGCTGGAGCGTACCCCCACCCTGTGCGCGCTGCTGGTGACGGCGGATCAGATCCCACAGGACATCGGCTTTTCCAGTGCGCAGACCCAATATGAATGCACCGTCACCGCAGGTGAGGTGGTGCTGACGCCGTCCTGCTTCGGCGGCGGGGATTATGCCGTCACCGTGAACGGCGAGGCGCTGACGGACGGCAGCTACACCCTGGCCCTGGGGGAGAGCGGCGAAACGACGGCCGAAGTCGCCGTGGCCATGGAGAGCGGACGGGAGAAGGTCTATACCATCACCTTTACCCGCCAGAAGGCGGTGCCGGTGAGGATCGCCTGCGATGCGGGGGTCACGGTGAAGGTGTACAATCCCGCCGGCGCGGAGGTGGGAGCCGATGAGAGCGGCGTGTATCCCCTGACCCCCGGCCAGCTGTATACCTATATCACCACAAAGGACGTGTGGTACCACGCCCGCGGCAGCTTTACGGTGCCGCAGGATGGCGCCGGAATGACGGTGGAGGCCGCCGCGCCGGTGGCGGAGGACTGGCTGACGGAGCTGATGCTGGCCTCGGCCAACAACAAGGAGAAGAGCGACAAGTATCTGGCGGCGGAGGACTTCCGGACGGAGACGCACCGGTATGACGCCGTGATCAAGGACGTCTACCGGACGCTGTTCGTCTGGGCGGCCGCGCAGGAGGGCGACAGGCTCACGGCCCGGTATGGGGGCAGCGAGACGGCCCTCAAGGGCGGCGGCCAGACCGTCAACCAGCTGAGCGGCTGCCTGCAGAGCGGGGCCGCGGAACAGCTGGTCACGGTGCGGGTCTATCGGACGGAGCAGAGCAGCGGAAGCGCTGTGGAATACTATCAGGACTATGAGATCGCGTTTGCCAGGGAGCTGACGCTGGAGAACGTGACGCTGACGGTGGACGAGAGCCGGGTGGCGCTCTATCAGATGGAGGACGGAGCGGAGACGGAGGACGACAGCTTCGATCCGGAGGTGAGCGCGTACAGCACCACGGTGGTGCGCTCGGCGGCGGAGGCGGTGCTGACGGTCCGCGTGCCCTTTGCGGGCTACACGGTGCGGCTGGACGGCCGGGACTGTGCGCCCGACACCGATCCGGAGACGGAGAAGCCCCTGCTGACCACCACCATCGTCCTGCCCCTGGATGAGACCCGGGAGGCGGAGACATTCCGGCTGCAGGCGTGTAGCCCGGAGGCAAAGGACGCCGTGACCTATGCGGTCACGCTGAAAAAGGGTGCGCCGGTGGCCACCACTGTGCAGGTGGTGGACGGCGGCGGACAGGCCGTCGGCGAGGCGATGGCGGCCCTCTATGACAAACGGAGCAACAGCCGGGTGTGGCCGGACGAGAACGGGGCCTTCCAGCTGGTGGGAGGGCTGTTCTATGACTGTGTGACCACCTGTGCCGGCTATAAGGGCGACAAGCTGACCTTCCGGGCCGGCGAGAAGAATGCCCGGCTGACCATCACGCTGGAAAAGGCGGCGGACAGCGCGTCGAAGAACAACGGCGTCAGCTCCGCGTGGCCCTCCTTCCGGGGCAATGCGGAGGCCAACGGCGTGGTGGACGTGAAAACGCCCATCTCACGGAAGACGGCGGTGCTGAGCTGGGCCAACCAGCTGGGCAAGGGCTACAGCTCCACCGCGCTGAGCTGCCCCATCCTGATCGCCGAGGGCGGCGTGGACTACCTGATCGTGTACAGCGGCACGAAGCTGTTCAAGGTGGAGTCCATTACGGGAACGGTGGTGGCCACAGGCGAGATGTACTGCGCCTCCAGCTTTGCCATCAACTCCGCCACCTTTGGCGACGGGATGCTGTTCGTGGCGCTGAAGGACGGCGTGGTGCAGGCCTTTGACGCGAAGACGCTGCAGTCACTGTGGCTGTATCAGGACCCGCTGAAGGGGCAGCCCAACTGCCCGCTGACGTATCACGCGGGATATGTATACACCGGCTTCTGGAACAGCGAGACGGCGGACGCCAGCTATGTGTGCCTGTCGGCGACCGATGAGGACCCCAGCCAGACGCTGGAGCCGAAGCTGGCCCGGTGGACCCACACCTCGGCCGGCGGCTTCTACTGGGCGGGCGCCTATGTGAGCGACGACTTCCTGCTGGTGGGCACCGACGACGGAGACATCTCCTATCTGCAGGAGTCCGCATCGCTGCTGTGCATCGACCCCAGGACCGGAAAGGTGATGGATACGCTGAGCGGTCTGCGGGGCGACATCCGCTGCAATATCGCCCGGTATGAGGGGCGGTTCTACTTCACCTCCAAGGGCGGGTGCTTCTACTCGGTGGCGGTGGAGCAGCAGGTGGACGGCAGCTGGAAGATCACCGACAAGCAGGAGCTGCGCCTGGACAACTACAGCAGCGACACCAGCAAGCCGCCCATGAGCACCTGCACGCCGGTGCTGTACAACGGGCGGGCCTATATCGGGGTGTCCGGCACGTCGCAGTTCGGGGCGTATTCCGGCCACAATATCACGGTGATCGACCTGGCCTCCTGGGGCATTGCCTACAAGGTCCCCACCCGGGGCTATCCCCAGACCTCCGGTCTGCTGACCAAGGGGTACGGCGACAAGGTGTACGTCTACTTCTTTGACAACTACACCCCCGGCACGCTGCGCATGCTGGAGGATGCGCCCGGCCAGACCAGCCCCAGCCTGGTCACCGCCGAGAGCTACCAGGTGCAGGGCGTTACCAAAACGGTGAATGCGGCCTATGCCCTGTTCACCCCGTCGGATGGGCAGAGCGAATACGCCATCTGCTCGCCCATTACGGACGGATACGGCACGCTGTTCTTCAAAAATGACTCGGCCAACCTGATGGCGCTGACCAGCACGGTGAAGCGCATCACGGTGGCCCAGGGGCCCGAAAAGACGGCGTATACCGCCGGAGAGGACTTTGACCCCACCGGCATGCTGCTGACGGTCCACTACAGCAACGGCACGGAGCGCACGCTGCCGGTGAGCCGGGAGATCAACGGCAAGACCATCACCTATTTCACCTTCAACAAAACCGTCAGCGAGGCGGACGGCGAGGGCTTTGCCATCCGGTTTGCGCCGCTGATGTATCAGAGCGATGAGCAGGGCGGGGAGATCCCGGCGGCAGAGGGCGTTACCATACCGCTGGAGGTTACGCCGGCGGAGTATCCCCGGGGTGACGTGAACGGCGACACGCAGGTGGATGTGTACGACCTGCAGCTGCTGTATGAGATCTGCAGCGGCATCCGGACCAACGTTGACCTGAACATGTATAACCGGGCCAACTGCAATCAGGACAGCAAGGTGGACGCCCTGGACATGCAGGCGCTGTACAGCTTCCTGACCTGCGGCAAATGGGATGTGCCCAGCGGCGATACCCACGCGATTGCGGTGAAGTCCTCCACGCCCCAGAGCGCCAAGGTGAAGCAGGGCCAGGAGTACCGGCTGGCCATGGCGGACGTGTTTACCGACTGCGGCCACGACGTGGTCTATACGCTGGCCAACGGCGACTACGGCGAGCACACCAAGGTCTTTCTGGATGGCGACGGCAAGTGGTATCTGGTCTTTACCAACCCCAGGATGGGGGATTATCCGTTGACCATCACGGCGGTCTGCCAGCAGGACAAGACGGTGTCGTGCCGCTATGCGCTGACGGTGACGGTCATCCAGGGCGACCCCGGCGACGAGCGGCAGTACGGCTATGACGAGAGCCCCGCCGACAGCGTGAAGGTATATGTCACCGTGTCCAACGACGGCGTCCCGCTGGTGGGCAATGACAGGAACCGCACGGTGCTGGCCAACCTGGAGGTGGAGCTGCCCTACTTTGACCTGGACGTGCAGGAGCTGAGCGAATTCAAGCGCTTTGGGACGGACGGCGGCCAGGGGGATTATATCAACGAGACCGTGGTGCGGCGGCCCACGCTGCTGCATCTGTACCTGTACCTGCTGGGTGTGTACTGCCAGGGCTATGACCCGGCGGACGTGACCCACGGCAGACAGACTATCCGGGGAAGCATCAGCAACTATACCCAGGATGTGTATCAGGATCTGCGGGGCGGGGATCCCTGGTCGGGTATCGGCGGGGAATTCAGTACGCTGGAGATCTCCGGCTCGGCCACCCACCTGTATATGGAGAATTTCTGGGGCCATGACCAGAACCTGATGTACTTCCGCAACCATGTGTACCCGCTGCAGAGCCCCGGCTGGGGCGCCACCGCCGACTACATCCTGCTGAAGGATGGCGATGTCATCGACCTGGCCATGTTCAGCGACTGGAGCTTCTATCATCGGGGCGCGTTCGCCTGCTTCGACCAGGACAGCTATGCGCTGACGGCCGGGGAGACGCTGGACTTCAGAACGCTGAAGTATGATACCCAGTCCGTGGCGGACGGCGGCGGAGAGACCACCCAGGACATTGCGGGTCTGACGGTGTACGTCTACGACGAGGACTGGAGGATCGTGGACGTCCTGGAGGGAGAGGGCGCCGCGTACCGCCGTGAATTTACAAAGAAGGGCCTGTACTATCTGGTGGCCTTCGACGCCAGCGCGGGCACCAGTGAGGCCTGCTACGCGCCGGCCACAGCCCGGGTCACCGTAAGCTGACGGACATACAACTTCATACCGGACGGCCCGCCCGGCGCAGTGCGCCGGAGGCGGAATGGGGTGCAAAGCCCCGCGAACAGGTCACTGTGAAGCCCATCAGGGATAAGTCAGATACGCCCAGGGCCGTCCGGAAAAGCTCCTGCCTGTATCGGGATGCTGTCAGATCGGCCATGAGACGATTTCGGCAGGAGCAGCGCATGTGCTTTCTGCCGAAAGGCTTTATATAGAGAAAAATCACAAGAAAGGAACCAGAACACATGAAGAAAAGCAAACGGCTGCTGTCTCTGCTGCTGGCGCTGACCATGGTGCTGTCCCTGATGGGCAATGTCACCGTGTCGGCCTGGGCAGACGATCCGCAGACCACCATCACTGAGGGCGGAAACGGCGTTTCCGACCCCGACAAGAACACCGACCCCGTGGATAACGGCGGCGCCAACCCCACCGAGAACGGCAAGGACGGCGCCAACCCCACCGAGAACGGCAAGGACGACGCCAATACCACCGGCGGCGAGAACAAGCAGCAGGAGGGTCAGCAGGAGGGCCAGGAGACCAACGGCGACGAGACCCCTGCCGCCGTGGCTGTGCCCACCCGGAAGGAGGGCTATCCTGCCGAGACCAGCGCCACCGTTATGACCGGCAAGGCCTATCTGCTGAGCGATCTGCAGACCGGCAAGGTCTTCGCCCCTGTGGAGGGCCAGACGCTGAACTACACGGACTATTACTATCAGCGCTCTACCGATGGCGGCCAAACCTGGGGCGAAATGAACCATTTCACCGAGGCTCTCTTTGGCGGCACCACCATCCAGCTCACCGAGACGGCGGCCGGTAAGTATGTCTACCGCTTCTATGCCTCCCACGACGGTGTGAATTTCTCCGAGGACACCTGGACGCTGACGCTGACGGTGGAGGACACCCCCACCATGGAGTTCAGCTTCTTTGTGGGTAAGGACTACATCGGCGGCTATCCCGTCATCAAGCTGTACAACGTTACCCAGGACGCCGACGGCAGCGAGAAGCTGGGCGACGAGATCAAGGATGCATTCCTGTACAGCAACTTCACCAGCACCCTGCCCGAGGGCGAGGAGGAATATGATCCCGCCATGGGCAAGCTGGTCAACAACTACCAGATGTTCTACGCCAAGCTGGCGGCAGGCCGCTACGCCTACCGGGCCTTTGCCAAGAATGCCGATACCGGCGCGTATGACGTGGCGCTGGGCGGCATGACGCTGGATCTGCCCACCGACAAGAACGTAGACGGCGGCGCGGGCGGCGGCAACAGTATCTATTTGCAGTGTTACTCTTACTACGTCAACAGCAAAAAGACAAATAATACCTATTTTACCGCTGACGAGTATCATATCCGCGTGGTCTGCCCCATCATGAAGTGCGACACCGTCATGGGTGACGCCTATAAAAAGGGCAACTACTTCTACTATCCCACCGTGCTGTACGCAGCCGGCAACGCCTGCCTGTACAACCTCTATGCCTATCCCGATATCGAGGGCTACATGTTCACCCAGACCATCAACCAGACCTATAAGGCCAGCTCCAATGCGGGCAGCAAGTACCTGACCATCGGCACCGAAATCACACTGAAGGTCACAGTTCCGCAGAACAGCACCTTCGGCATGTACTTCCAGTGGAACAACTTCAATACCACGGAAGTGACGCCTATTGGAAACTGGAAAGACAACGGCGACGGGACCAAGTCTGCGGAGTACGCCATCTCTAAGGACAACGGTAACTACACCTGGCGTCTCAGCGATGATACTCACGTGACCCAGGCGGGCTGGCTGGCCGGCCAGAGCAAGACCGGCGAGCTGAAGCTCTCCTTTGCCGGGGATGCCCCTACTGACCGCGTATCCCACGATTCCAGCAAGCTGGGTACACAAGTTACCACCCGTGACGAGGCCGACCTGCAGGTGAACCTGGATCCCAGCGGCTACGAGGCCATCACCGGCACCACCCGGGTCCGCGCCTACCGTCACTGGGAGCTCATCAACTCCGATACTGCCAACATCATGGTGGAGCCGGACTTCCACTGGAAAGTCCTGGGCAGCGGTGACGCCACGATCACCACGGTCAACGGCGGCAACGCCAATGCCAACTGGGCGGATATCACCCCCGGCACCCAGGATTCCATCATCGCCGTCTACTATGACAGCGTGGATGTGAACCATGGCAGCTACGGCAGCCACGGTGGCCTGTTCCCTGCCACCAACCCGGAGCGCGTGGGTGTCATGGTGGTGGGCGGCACCGGCGTGCAGCACGGCACCGCCGACGCGGACGTGGATTTCAACATGGCCGCAGGTGCGAAGCTTACCCGCTCTGAGGACTGGGACTATAACTACGATACCTGGTTCTACGGCGCCAACGAGACGAACCCCGCCCTGGACTTCGCTGTAAAGGCCACCGGCGGCGTGACCGTGGAATACGCCATTGTCACCACCACCAGCGGCATGAACAGTACCGTTTCCAAATTTGACCCTGTCACCGCCGGTGCGGATGGCCGTTACACCGTGCCGCTGTCCGGCTTCAACACCGCTGGTACAAATGGCGGTACTGTCATCATCAAGATGACCGACTCCACCGGCGTCAGCTACCGTCTGGTGCGTGTGGCCAAGGTCACGGTCAAGTCTGAGAATATCTCCAACCCCGGCGAAAGGATCATGCCCGGCGATCAGGTGAAGCTGAGCTTTGACGGCATGTATCGTATCGTCAATAAGATCTCCGGTATTTTCAACCCTCTGCAATTTGCCCCGACGTATTATGATACCAGCGGGAATACGTACAAGGGTTCTTTGGGTCAGTATCAGAAGATGGATAATACCAGCTTCACGGTGACGATCCCGGAGGCTGTGACCTTTGCAGACGGCGCGTCCACCACGGAATTTACCCTGACGGATGGCTATACCTTCGGCACCATGTTTGCCGCAGCCAATCCCTTCTCTACCCTTTATGAAATGACTGACACCGGTGCGGGCACCAACTTCAACGCCGTCATGGTCAGCTATTACATTTCCCACTATGCCGACGCGGTGATCACGGTCTATCAGAAGGCCACCTATAGCGTCAAACTGGACATTGTCGATGAGAGCGGTAAAACCGTTGAGGGCGCCGAAGTTACCCTGGTGGATCGCAACGGCAAGACTGTCACTCTTAACGAGGACGGCACCTACAACCTGGGCTATGGCCCCTATACCTACAAGCTGGTGAAGGATGGCTATGTTGTGACCCGCGGTTCTTTCACTCTTGGCAGCGCTGACGCCGCCAAGGTGAACAACGGCGTCCTGACCATCAAGACCGCCGCCATGCCCAAGGCTGGCGCCAACCCCTGGGACGGCAAGACAAAGACCGAGCCCCAGAAGGACGCCAACGGCGTATACCAGATCGGCACCGGCGCCGAACTGGCCTGGTTCGCCGCCAACGGCAGCAGTGCCAACGCCAAGCTGACCGCTGATATCGATCTGGCGGGCTTCGACTGGACGCCCCTGAACAAGTTCTACGGCACCTTCGACGGCAATGGCCACTGGATCAAGAACCTGTATATCAACAGCACCAGCTATCCTGTGGGTCTGTTCGGCTATGTGAAGACCGGCGCCAAGGTGATGAATCTGGGTGTAACCGGTAATGTGACCACTACCAATGCCAGTTACGGGCAGTCCGGTGGTATTGCGGGTTATCTGGAAGACAAGGCCCTAATTGCGAACTGCTACAGCGCAGTCAACGTCACCGGCAAGTATGGCGGCGGCATCGCGGGCTACACCGCTGGCGGTGCCAGCATCATCAACTGCTACGCCAGCGGCGATATCGCCACCACTTCCAAAAATGAGTGCTATCTGGGCGGCATCTGCGGCTCCAACTTCAGCTACACGAATGGTGCAACGCTGAAAAACTGCTACAGCATCGGTGATGTTATCGGTACCAGCGGCAACGCCTCCTATCTGGGCGGCCTTTCTCCGAGCAACAAGGATGCAAATTACGAAGGGAACTGCTTCTATCTGGAGGGCACCGTTACCAAGAAAAGCCCTAAGTACGGCATTACCGGCAAGGGCACTGCTGTGTCCGTGGCCGAAATGAGAGGCGCCATCAAGGCAAATGACCACCCCTTCAAGGATCAGATGCTGGCCGCTCTGGCGGTACGTGAGCAGGAGCTTGCCGACCAGGCCGCCGCTGCCGCCGTCATCGCCAAGATCAACGCTATCGGCGAGGTGACGCTGGACAGCGAGAGCAAGATCCAGGCGGCCCGCGCCGCTTATGACGCTCTGTCCGACGCCCAGAAGCTGCTGGTGGACAACTACAAGACCCTGACGGCTGCCGAGACAAAGCTGGCCCAGCTGAAGAAGGATGCCGCTGACCAGGCCGCTGCCAAGGCGGTGGAGGACCAGATCAACGCCATCGGCAAGGTGGACCAGGACAGCAAGGCCAAGATCAACGCCGCCAAGGAGGCGCTGGAGGCCCTGACCACGGAGCAGAAGGCCCTGGTGTCCGCCGCCGCCAAGCAGACCCTGGCCGACGCAGAGGCCGCCCTGGCCGCCGCGGAGAAGATCGGCGCCATCGGCACCGTCAGCAAGGACAGCAAGGACAAGATCGACGAGGCCAAGAAGGCCTACGGCGACCTGACCGACGCCCAGAAGGAGCTGCTGACCGACGCGGTGAAGAAGACCCTGACCGACGCCGAGGCCCGCTATACCGAGCTGACCCAGCCCAAGCCCAGCCAGGGAACGGGCGGCGGCTTCGGCAACAGCAGCACCAAGAAGGACGACGCGAAGAAGAACGACGCCAAGACCGACGACACCACCAAGAGCGCCAACACCGGCGACGACAGCCAGCTGACCCTGTGGCTGGGCGGCGCGGTGCTGTCCGCCGCCGCGCTGGTGATCATCAGCAGAAAGCGCCGGGAGAACGCGTAAACCCCACACAAAAATCAGGCAGGAACGGCCCTGAGCCGTTCCTGCCGCCGGAGGCGACCTATGCGATACCGTATCACCCGAAAATGGAGCATTCTGTGCGTGCTGGCCCTGTGCCTGGCGCTCCTGGGCGCCTGCGGCGCTCAGAAGAGCGCTGCGGCGACGGGCAGCTGCACCGTGTCCATCTCCTGCGCCACCATTCTGGACAATACTGACCAGCTGAAGGCGGCAAAGGCGGACTATGTGCCCGCCGACGGGGTGATCCTGCCGGAGACGGAGCTCTCCTTCGCCGAGGGGGAGACGGCCTTCGATCTGCTGCAGCGCGTCTGCCGGGACAACGGCATTGCCATGGAGTCCAGCTGGTCGCCCCTGTACAAAAGCGCGTATATCGAGGGCATCGGGAATCTGTATGAGTTCGACTGCGGAGAGCTGTCGGGCTGGATGTACAGCGTCAACGGGACGTTTCCCAACTACGGCTGCTCGAAATATCTGCTGCAGGACGGGGATGTGATCTGCTGGGTCTATACCTGCGACCTGGGCGAGGACGTGGGCGGCGGGTACGCCGCCGGGGAATAAACGGGAAAAGCGGTACGGCAAAACGTACCGCTTTCCTTTTTCCTGGGAACATGCTATACTGTCAGAAAAGGAGTGTTGCGTATGGACCGCGCCCGACTGCGGGAAAAACTGCATCTGTCTGGCATCGATGGGGATGCCGCCGCCCTGGCCCGGCGCTATGGCCTGGGCTTTGAGGTGACGGCCTTCTGCATGGCCGCAGCGCTGGAGGACGGCGCCGCCGTGGCCGCCGCAGAAGCGGAAACGGCGGGGATCGACCGGCTGTGGCTCCACGCGCCCTTTGCCGAGCTGCACCCCTGCGCCATCGATCCGCTGGTGCGGGACATCGCGGCAAAGCGCCATCGCCAGGCCATCGCCATGGCCCGGCGGCTGGGGATCAACCGCGTGGTCATCCACGACGGGTATGTGCCGTTTGTGTACTTTCCCGAGTGGTTCGTGGAGCAGTCGGTGCGCTTCTGGCGGGAGTTCCTGCCGGAGGTGCCGGCGGGGATGACCATTGCGCTGGAAAACGTCATGGACGACGGGCCCGGCATGCTGGCGGACATCATGAAGGGCGTGGACGATCCCCGCTTGGGGGTGTGCCTGGACGTAGGCCACGCCAACACCACCGTCAGCAAAACGCCGCCGGTGGACTGGCTCGCGCCGCTGTCTCCCTGGCTGCGGCACGTACACATCCACAACAACTTCGGCGAATGGGACCTGCACAACCCGCTGGGTGAGGGCAATATCCCCATGGAGCAGGTGCTGGACGCCCTGCTGGCGGACTGTCCCGCCGCTACATTTACCATTGAAAATATGAACTGCGCCCCCTCCCTTGACTGGCTGGCGGCGCGGGGGTATCTGGGAGAGATCACACGATGACAGAACAGGAACTGCAAGCCTATATCGCATCCATCCGCGGCGCGGACGAGGCCGCCATGGCCGCCGCACGCCGCCGTCAGGCGGAGCTGGCCAAGCCGCCGGGAAGTCTGGGCAAGCTGGAGGACATGGCCGTCCGCATGGCGGGCGTCACCGGCCAGGTATGCCCGGAGGTGAAAAAGTGTCGTGTGGCGGTGTTCGCCGCCGACAACGGCGTGGTGGCGGAGGGGGTGTCCTGCGCGCCCCAGTCCGTCACGGTGCAGCAGGCCGTCAACATGACCCGCCGCAAAACCGGCATGTCGGCCCTGGCACAGACCTTCGGCGACGATGTGGCGGTGTACGACGTGGGCATCGCCGTGGACGTGCCCTGCCCCGACGTGATCGACCGCAAGGTGCGCTATGGCACCGCCGACCTGGCGGTGGAGCCCGCCATGACCCGGGCTGAGGCCCTTCAGGCCCTGGCGGTGGGCATAGAGGCCGCCGCCCAGGCGAAAGCCGACGGCATCTCGGTGCTGGGCATCGGGGAAATGGGCATCGGCAACACCACCACCAGCGCCGCCGTGCTGGCGGTGCTGCTGGACGCGGCGGTGGAGGATGTCACCGGACGGGGCGGCGGCCTCACCGACCAGGGCTTTGACCGGAAGAAGCAGGTGCTGCGCCAGGCGCTCCAACTGCATCATCCCGACAAAAACGACGTGCTGGACGTGCTCCACAAGGTGGGCGGGCTGGACATCGCCGCCATGACCGGCGCGTTTCTGGGCTGCGCCCGTGAGGGGCTGGCCGCCGCCGTGGACGGCTACATCTCCGTGGTGGCCGCCCTGTGCGCCGTGCATCTGTGCCCGGCGGTGCGGGATTACCTGTTCCTGTCCCACCAGTCCTATGAGCTGGGGTACGCCAGAGCGGCCCAGGCGCTGGGGCTGGCCCCCTGCCTGGCCCTGGACATGCGTCTGGGGGAGGGCAGCGGCTGTCCCCTGCTGTTCCGGGTGCTGGAGGGCGCCTGCGGCGTAATGAAAAACATGGCTACCTTCTCCGAGGCCGCCATCCAGGACGACTATCTGGAGCCCATCCGCTCCGGCGACAGCTTTACGGTGGAAAAGTCATGAGGATATTACTGATCGGCGGCAGCAAGAGCGGCAAGAGCACCACCGCCCAGCGCCTGTGCCGCGCCCTGGCGGCGGGCGCTCCCATGTACTATTGGGCCACCATGACCCCCCGGGATGGCGAGGACCGCCAGCGCGTCCTGCGGCACATTGCCGACCGGGACGGCTGGGGCTTTCAGACCATCGAGCGCAGCACCGGCCTGACCGCCGCCCTGCCGGACATCGACAGAAGCGGCGCGGTGCTGCTGGACAGCGTCACCGCCGCCCTGTCCGAGGCCATGTTCGGCCCGGAATTCGACGAAAACGCGGCGGAGACCGTGACGGCGGAGCTGCTGGCCGTCAGCCGATATCCCGCCCACTTCGTCTGCGTCTGCGACGACCTGTGGCGGGGCGGCGAGGACTATCCGGACTGGACGGAGGTCTACGTCCGGGGACTTGCCCAAGTGTGCCGTGCGCTGGCGGCGGAATTTGACGTGGTGTGCGACATGGCGGCGGGACTGCCCCATGTGTGGAAGGGAGCGTGGCCCCTGTGAAGGATTGGATCTGCGGCTTTTTCATGGCCTGGGGCATGTTTCTGGCCATCCCCTGCCCGCTGAAGCTATGGAACGAGAAGGCCCGCAGCAAGATGATCTGCTGCCTGCCCCTTGTGGGTTTTGTGGTAGGGGCTGTGTGGCTGCTGGCGGCGTATGCGGGCAGCTTTCTGCCCCGGAGCGCGGCGGGACTGCTGATCGCCGCCGCCCCGTGGATGACCACGGGCTTTCTCCATCTGGACGGCTTTATGGACGTGTGCGACGCGGTGCTGAGCCGCCGGGACCTGCCCAGGCGGCAGGAGATATTGAAGGACTCCCACTGCGGGGCCTTCGCTGTGATCTCCATGGTGCTGCTGGCGCTGAGCCAGTGGAGCTTTGCCATGGCGGGGGAGGCCTCTCCCCTGCTGCCGCTGCTGGTGATCCCGGTGGCCAGCCGGGCCTGCGCGGCGCTGGCGGTGCTGACCCTGCGGCCCATGGGCACCAGCCAGTACGCCGCCATGACCGGAAAAAAGGCACCCTACGTGGCCTTTGCCGCAGTCGTGATGGCCGAGGCGGCAGTGGTGCCGCTGGTGCTGTGGGGCAGCTTTGCCCCGCTGGCGGCAGCGGTGGGCTATTGGCTGGCGGTGTGGTACGCCGACCGACAGCTGGGCGGCATGTCCGGCGACGTGTCGGGCTTCGCCCTGACGCTGGGGGAGCTGTGGGGCCTGGCGGTATTGACTTTGGTGAGGTGACGAGTATGGAATTGGTGATCGGCGGCGCGTTCCAGGGGAAGCTGACCTGGGCGCTGGAGCATTACGGCCTGACCATGGCCGACGTGTGCGACCTGGCGGCGGGCGACCCGGTGCCCGGCAAAAAATGCTACTGGCACCTGGAGGCCCTGACCCGCCGCTGCGATAACGCGGAGCAGTACCTGCCCCTTTTTGAAAACGCGGTGGTCATCACCCGGGAGGTGGGCGGCGGCATCGTGCCCATGGACGGCGCAGAGCGGGCGTGGCGTGAGGTACACGGCACGCTGGTGCAGCGCCTGGCCCGTGAGGCGGCCCATGTGACTCGGATATTATGCGGATTGACGGAGGAATTGAAATGATCCTGACACTGATACGCCACGGACAGACCGAGGGCAGCATCAACGAACTGTATTACGGCGCGGCGGACATCCCGGTGCTGCCGGAATCCCTGGCAGAGCTCCACGAAAACGCCGCCCGGTATCCCACCGCAAAGCGGTATTTCACCAGCGGCATGCTGCGGACGGAGCAGACCTTCCGGGCCATCTACGGCGACACGCCCCACACGGTGCTGCCGGGGCTGCGGGAGATGGATTTCGGCGACTTTGAGATGTGCAGCTATGACCAGCTGAAGGACGACCCCGCCTTTCAGCACTGGATCACCGACGCGGAGCATCTCCCCTGCCCCAACGGCGAGAGTGCGCCCCAGACCACAGAGCGGAACCTGAAGGCCATGGAGACGGTGCTGGCGGAGGACAGCGACGCGGTGTGCGTCATCCACGGCGGCGTCATCGCCGGGTT
>CAKTSA010000002.1 GCA_934597585.1 uncultured Oscillospiraceae bacterium | reverse complement strand
TCCATGTAAACACCCCCGTTTCTTCTATTATAGCAGAAACAGGGGCGTTTGGGTAGTTTTTTGACAGACTGAAAAAATGACCGGCTTTCCAGCCGGTCATTTTTACTGTGCTATTTCTTAAAAGTCTATTGTTCCGTTGATGACCTTCAGATCATACGGCTCGTAGACCACCTTGCGGTAGGCGTCCACGTCCATCTTCACGCCTGTCCAGTCGCTGTGGATCTCGCCGTTCTGCTTGATGAGTACATCGTACAGAATGTCGTATGTCACGCCGTCGTCGCCCGTCTCCACAATGGTGGAATAGGGCAGCGTCTTGTGATATGTCAGGTGCAGGCCCTTGTACTCGAAGTGGAAGCCGTTGCGCATCCGGCAGCCGTCCAGCCCCTTATAGGTGAACAGTCGGCGCAGGTCGTGGAGGATCTGGTCGTGCTCCTCGTCATACAGGTTCTCCGGCGTGGTCTCGGTGTAGTCGTACCGGAACTGCACGGGAATGCCGTAGGGCAGGAAGCGCTCCACATAGGCGGGCAGCTTGTCAGCGGGATAGCGCTTGTACAGCACGCAGTTGATGCGGGTGCGGCAGGCAATGCGGCCCAGTACCTCGTCAGGACTCTCCTCCACGTACTTCTGCAGGTGGCGGGAGATGTTCATGCAGGTGATCTTGCCCTTGTTCCGCTCCGTA
The DNA here is from genome assembly GCA_934597585.1 of uncultured Oscillospiraceae bacterium. Lineage (GTDB taxonomy): Bacteria > Bacillota > Clostridia > Oscillospirales > Oscillospiraceae > Vescimonas. Next base: position 110,194 of record CAKTSA010000002.1, on the reverse strand, counting down.
AAGGCCACCATCTCGTCCAGCGTGGTGTGCTCCTGCACCGGGAAGGTGGTGTTGATATACACCTTGTGGGTGGTGGGGATGGCGTCCAGCATCTTCTGCAGCGCGTCCAGATCCGCCAGCGGCTCGCCGCCGGTGAACACGAAATCGCACCGGGGCGTGATGGCGTCCAGCGTGCGGATAGAGTCAATGATCTTCTCCAGCGAAAAGCCGGTGCAGTCGGCATATTCCTGCTTATTGATACAGAAGGGGCAGTGGTTCTGGCAGTCGTAGGGCACGAACACGGTGACTGTGGCGCCGCCTTCACGGGTCTTGTAAGGATGAGTCATGTATGTGCAAAACCTTTCCGTGTGAATATTCTTCAATATTTTATACCGATGCGACAAGAAATGCAAGGAAAAAAGCGAAAAATAGGTTGTTTAGTTATTAACAAACGCATTTGGGCTGTTTTTGACAGCTTTTCCATTGACAGGTATTCCGTTATGCGGTAAATTGTTCGTAAAAGCAAGCGGAAGGAGCGGTCAGATATGAAGATCCGAAACGAATTGCTCTCCCAGGTGCGCAGCTACGCCGGCCACACGCCCCACGCGGCGGAGGATACGCTGGACTGCTCGCTGGGCGTCAACCCCTATGGTTTCCCGCCTGTGGTAAAGGAGGCCTTCGCCGCCTTTGACCCGGAGCGCTTCTATCACTATCCCCACTCCGACGCGCCCCAGAGGGCCATCGTGGACTACTGGGCGGACTATGCCTTTATCGAGCCGGAGAACATCGTCCTCACCGACGGTAGCGTGTCGGCCCTGTACCTTCTGTGCAACATTCTGGCCAAAAAGGGCGCGGAGGTGGTGGGCTTCCTGCCCACCTTTACCGACATGGTGGAGTATTCCCGCATGATGGCCATGCGATACGTGGGCATTCCCGCCCGCCGTGAGGAAAACTGGCGCATGGAGGCGTCCGACCTGGTGGACGCCATCAGCGGCGACACCAGTCTGGTCTATATCGACCGGCCCAATAACCCCACCGGCCAGACCCTGTCCCTCTCCGATATCAGCCGCGTGCTGGACAAATGCGAGGAGCTGGGGGTCTACGCTATCGTGGACGAGGCCTACGGCGATTTCCTGCCCCGTCAGGAATCGGCGGTGACCCTGGGGCCGAAATACAAGAATATCATCATCGTCCGAACCTTCTCCAAGGGCTTCGGCCTTGCGGGACTGCGGGCGGGGTATATCATCACCGGCCAGGAGCTGATCCGCTATATCAGCAAAGTCTCCAACCCCTACATGATGAGCGAGCTGTCCCGTGAGCTGGCGGCCGCCGCCCTCAGCGACCGTACCTATGCTGACAGTCACGGCCCGGATTTTGCCGCCATGAAGTGCGCGCTGCGCGGCGTCTGCGGCAAGGAGCTGACCATGGCCGTCACCGACGACCGGGTGCCCATCTGCCTTTTGCAGCACCGGAACCCCCGCGCCGATTTGCAGGAGCTGCTGCTGGCCCAGGGCGTTCTCACCTGCTCCGGCGGTGAGTTCGAGCCCCTGGATCGTGCCAGCGTCCGTCTCCGTGTGCCCAGGGCGGAGGAGCTGGACAAGCTGCTCTCCGCTGTGGAGACGGTCAACAACGGATAAAATACACCCCCGGCGGCCTGCGGCCGCCGGGGGATGCTTATCGGTCCGGCTTTTTCACCAGCGTCACCACGCCCACCACCAGCAGATATACGCCGAAGGGCCTGCGCAGCAGCTCCGTGTCCACGACGGTGGCGGCCCAGGCCCCCAGCGCCGCCGTCGCCAGCCCCCAGGGGACGGCCTGCCGCAGCGCCTGCTTGTCCAGCAGCCCCGCCTTCCGGTGAAACAGCAGTCCCGCCCCGGCGGTGGGCAGGAAGTACAGCAGATTGATGCCCTGGGCCGTCCGCTGCTCCACCCCCAGAAACAGCGTCATGATCAGCAGCAGCAGTGTCCCGCCGCCCACGCCCCAGGCGGAGAGAATGCCGGTGCCCACGCCCACCAGCAGCGGCAGCACCCACGCTGTCACAGCAGATACCTCACGCCGCCGTACAGCAGGAACAGGGCGAAAACGCGCCGCAGCGCCGTATTGCTCACCTTCCGGAACAGCAGTCCGCCCACCGCGCCGCCGATGCCCCCGCCGATGAGATACGGCAGCGCCGCCAGCCAGTCAAAGCCGCCCCGCACCACGTAAATGGCCGCCGACAGCACGCAGAGGGGCAGGATCACCCCCACGCAGGTGGCCAGCGCCCGCTTCTGCTCCAGTCCGCACCACCCCGTCAGCAGCGGCGCCATCACCATGCCGCCGCCACCGCCGAACAGTCCGTTCACCAGTCCCGCCGCCGCGCCCGCCAGCCGCAGCTTTCCCTTTTGCTCCATCCTGTCACACCTCCGCGCCTATGTAAGGCCGCCGAAGGGCGGCCCTTTGCGCAGTTACATCTTGCGGAAGCTCTGGCAGTCGGTGCACTGGTCCATAGAGGGGTTGGTCTCATGGGTACCCACCTGGATGGAGTTCAGACCGCAGCGGTCCACGTCCTTGCAGTGGTGGGCGCAGCTGGTCACGGTGCAGTTGATGGCGCTGTTGGGGGTGCATTCGCAGCCGTCGTTGGTGCAGCCGCACTTCTCATAATTGCTCATTGTGGTTTCCTCCCGAAATAAAAAATAAGGTCAGGCACGGAAAGCGTGGCTTTCCATTTGCCTGACCATAGTGTGTCCGCCAGAATCGGGAGTATGCAGTTGAAAATTTTTGAAATTGTGACGGATGCCAATTACACTGTCATTCCGAACCAGTGACCGATGTCACTGGTGTGGGAATCCGTTTTAATGAGATACGGATTGCCATGTCGCTCGCGCCGCGAAGCAAGTACCCTTGGGGTGCTCCTCGCAATGACACAACAAGGAGCGTATACGTCATCACACGGGCCGATGTGGGCATCGGCCCCTACGGCCCAGCAAATCCATACTATATGCCGAGGATCGCCGACGCCAGCGCGAAATAGATCAGCAGGCTGGTGGCGTCCACGATGGTGGTGATGAAGGGACTGGCCATCACCGCTGGGTCCAGGCCGATCTTCTCCGCCAGCAGCGGCAGGGAGCAGCCCACGCACTTGGCAAAGACCACCACGAACATCACCGTCAGGCACACCACCAGACACACCGGCAGCGTCACCTCGCTGTTGCCCAGCAGCGCCCTGTCCACCAGCTGCATCTTCACAAAGTTGGCTGCCGCCAGCGCCGCGCCGCACAAAAAGGCCACCCGGATCTCCTTCCACAGCACCGCCAGCACGTCGGAAAAGTCCACCTCCCCCAGACTCAGCGCACGGATCACCGCCACCGACGCCTGCGTGCCGGAGTTGCCGCCGGTGCCCGACAGCATGGGAATGTAGGAGTTCAGCACCAGACAGGCCGCCAGCGCGTTTTCATAGTGGTTCAGGATCATTCCCGTAAAGGTGGCCGACAGCATCAATATCAGCAGCCACGGCATACGGGCCTTCCACGTGTCAAACACACCCGCCCGGAGGTAGGGCTTGTCCGAAGGCAGCATAGCCGCCATCTTCTCAAAGTCCTCCGTGGTCTCCTCCTCGATGACGTCCATAGCGTCGTCAACGGTGACGATACCCACCAGCCGCTTCTCTAGATCCACGATGGGCATGGCCAGAAAGTCGTACTTGCTCAGGGCCTGGGCTACGTCCTCCTTGTCGTCGGTGGTCTTGGCCCACACCACGTCGGGGTCCATGATGCTCTCGATCAGGTCGTCCTCGTCCGCCAGCAGCAGCTCGCGGACCGACAGCACGCCCAGCAGCCGCCGGGTGGGGTCGGTGACGTACAGGATGTTGATGGTCTCCAGCTCGCCGCCGATGCGGCGGATGCGCTTGAAGGCGTCCGCCACCGTCATGTCCTTCTTCAGGGACAGGAACTCCATGTTCATGATGGAGCCGGCGCTGTCCTCGGGATATTTCAGGATTTCATTGATGGACTTGCGCATCTCCGGCGTGGCCTTGTCCAGAATGCGGATCACCACGCTGGCGGGCATCTCCTCCACGATGTCCACCGCGTCGTCCAGATACAACTCGTCCAGCACTTCCTTCAGCTCTGTGTTGGAAAAGCCGTTGATGAGCATCTCCTGGCTCTCGCTCTCCAACTCCACGAATACCTCCGCCGCCGTCTCCTTGGGCAGCAGCCGGTACAGCAGGGGCATGACCTCCGGGCCCGCCTCTTCCAATATCAGGGCGATATCCGCGCTCTCCATAGGCAGGAACATGTCACGAAGGTCAGCATAGCGTTTCTCCCGGATCATCTCCTTGATCTCGTCCTGCAATGCATCCATCCTGTTTTCCAGATCGATCATGCCACGTTCCTCCTTTCCACAGATCGTCCGCCCTGTGCGGGCAATAAAAAAACACCCCGGCGCGGCAGGCGCTGCGGTGTGGCGGGAGGCCATCCTGCTGTGGCGGCCTCAGGCTCTACCGTTACAAGCTTTAGCATCGCGGGGCGGTGAAGCTACGTTAGATACCACCTTGGTTTCGATAGTACCTGCTCAAACCATCTCATGGTGTCTCCACCATTTCGCGGCAGCAGCCCATATCCCTCGCGGTAGCCTTACCTACCGGTGAACATACATCTTATTTATAGTTTAGTCTAGTGTATGTCAAAATAAAGGCCTTGTCAAGAGCGGCGGGCATCTTTTTTATCGCCATCGAAAAAATGTTTTATCAATACGCCTTGTGTCGGAAAAAGGAGTGTGGTATACTATATAGTTGATAAAAAACACATTTGGCAGAGAAGGGGGACGCGCCATGAGCCTGCACGACGGACACCGCGCCCGGAAAAAGGAGCAATTCCGCCAGCACGGCCTGGACGGCTTTGCCGACCACGAGGTGCTGGAGCTGCTGCTGTACTACGCCATCCCCCGCAAGGATACCAACGAGATCGCCCATCGCCTGCTGCAGAAGTTCGGCTCCCTGCAGGGGGTGTTCAGCGCCCCGCTGGAGGAGCTGGCCCGTATCGACGGCATGGGCGAGGGCGCGGCCCTGTTCCTGACCCTGCTGCCCCAGGTGCGGAAGCGGGCCATGCGCACCGGCGGAAAGGAGCGGGTCCTCAACAGCGTGGACAAATGCGGCCGCTACTTCCTGGACCTGCTGGGCCAGGAGCGGCAGGAGATGCTGTACCAGGCCTGCATGGACGCCAAGGGCAAGCTCCTCAGCTGCAAGAAGCTGTCCCAGGGCAGCGCCGACTGTACCGCCCTCTCCGTGCGCCAGGTGGTGGAAAACGCCCTGCTCTCCGGCGCCAGCGCCGTGGTGCTGGCCCACAACCACCCCAGCGGCGTGGCCCTGCCGTCAGAAAGTGACCGCACCGTCACCCTCTGGGTCCGCGACGCGCTGAAAACCATGGACATCCGATTACTTGACCACATCATCGTAGCGGACAATGACTTCGTCAGCATGAACCAAAGTGGGTATTTGGTTTGATTTTTGGGGGATTTCGTCCCCTCGGGGACGAGGTACTTTTGTCCATGGCGACAAAAGTACCCAAAAACGCCACTTAAACCTGCGGTTTAAGAATCCGCGCACGCTATGCCCCTTTACAAATTTGCGGCCGCATACCACGCGTTTGCAGAACACGGCGGTTATCGTTGCGCATGACGCATTGACTTCCGTTTTGCGCCGCTGCCGCTCACGTTCTCAACGGTAGAACTGAAAGCGCTGTTCGGCGTAGGCATCAGCGGCAGCGGCGCAGGAGCAGAGACGATCCTTTTGACCAAACGAAAAAGAATACCTTTCGTGAACGTGTGGTACGCAGTCACAAGTTCGCACAGAATATAGCGCGCCGGGAGGTGAAGGAACCGGAGGTTCCTTCCGGTGTTTTTGCCTACTTTTGTCACTGTTGACAAAAGTAGGTCGCGCCGGAGCGCGAAACACGCCAAAGGAGATCCCCCTATGCCTCAATTCAAAGTCCATTCCGAATATTCCCCCGCCGGCGACCAGCCCCAGGCCATCGAAAAGCTGGCCCAGGGCGTGAACCTGGGCCTGCGGGAGCAGGTGCTCAAGGGCGTCACCGGCTCCGGCAAGACCTACACCATGGCCAAGGTCATCGAGCAGGTCCAGCGCCCCACCCTGGTGCTGGCCCACAACAAGACCCTGGCCGCCCAGCTGTGCGAGGAGTTCCGGGAGTTCTTCCCGGAAAACGCCGTGGAATATTTCGTCTCCTACTACGACTACTACCAGCCGGAGGCCTATATCCCCCACACCGACACCTATATTGAGAAGGACGCCTCCACCAACGAGGAGATCGACCGCCTGCGGCTTTCCGCCACCTGCGCCCTGCTGGAGCGGCGGGACGTGATCGTGGTGTCCTCCGTCAGCTGCATCTACGGCCTGGGCGAGCCGGACGACTTCGCCCGCATGATGATCTCCCTGCGCACCGGCATGACCATGGACCGGGACGAGCTGCTGCGCCGCCTGGTGGAGGACCGGTATGAGCGCAACGACGTGGCCTTCCAGCGCAACGTGTTCCGTGTCCGGGGCGACACGGTGGAGCTGTACCCCGCCTACTATAAGGACCGGGCCATCCGTGTGGAGTTCTTCGGCGACGAGATCGACCGCATCACCGAGTTTCACCCCGTCACCGGCGCTGCCATGAAGGCCCTGAACCACGTGGCCATCTATCCCGCCAGCCACTACGTGACCCCCAAGGACAAGATGGACGCCGCCATGGCCCAGATCAAGAAGGAGCTGGCGGAGCGGCTGCAATTCTTCGAGGAAAACAACATGCTGGTGGAGGCCCAGCGTCTGCGCCAGCGGACGGAATACGACATGGAGATGATGACCGAGTTGGGCTACTGCTCCGGCATTGAGAACTACTCCCGCATCATCTCCCAGCGGCCCGCCGGGTCGCCGCCCATGACGCTGCTGGACTTCTTCCCCGACGATTTCCTGCTGTTCGTGGACGAGAGCCATGTGACGCTGCCCCAGGTGCGGGCCATGTACAACGGCGACCGGGCCCGCAAGGAGAGCCTGGTGCGCTACGGCTTCCGCCTGCCCTGCGCCTTCGATAACCGCCCCCTGAAATTCGAGGAGTTCGAGGAGCGGTTCCACCAGGCCATCTACGTGTCCGCCACCCCCGGCGAGTACGAGCGGCAGCACGCCGATCAGGTGGTGGAGCAGGTGATCCGCCCCACGGGACTGTTAGACCCCCGCATCGAGCTGCGCCCCGTGCTGGGCCAGATCGACGACCTGTCCGCCGAGATCCGCGCCCGGGCGGAGCGGAACGAGCGTGTGCTGGTGACCACCCTTACCAAGCGGATGGCGGAGGACCTGACCGCCCACTTCCGCCAGAACGGCATCCGGGTGCGGTACATGCACTCCGACGTGGCGGCCCTGGAGCGGATGGAGATCATCCGCGACCTGCGATTGGGCGAGTTCGACGTGCTGGTGGGCATCAACCTGCTGCGAGAGGGCCTGGACCTGCCGGAGGTCAGCTTGGTGGCGATCCTGGACGCCGACAAGGAGGGCTTCCTCCGCAGCGAGACCAGCCTCATCCAGACCATCGGCCGCGCCGCCCGCAACGCCGAGGGCCTGGTGATCCTCTACGCCGACACCGTGACGCCCTCCATGCGCTCCGCCATGGACGAGACGGAGCGCCGCCGCAAGCTGCAGGACGACTTCAACAAGGCTCACGGCATCACGCCCCGCACCATCCGCAAGAGCGTGCGGGAGATGGTGGAGATCAGCCACAGCGCCGAGGAAGCGTCCCAGCTCTCCAAGAAGAAGCTCTCCGACCGGGAGCGGGCCGAGACCATCGCCCGCCTGGAAAAGGAAATGAAGGCCGCCAGCAAAATGCTGGAATTCGAATACGCCGCCCTGCTGCGCGACCAGATCATCCAACTGCGAAAAGAAAAATAGACATGAAAAAATACCTCTCCTATATCTACGTGATCCTCAGCGCCGTGTGCTGGGGCTTCATCGGGTTTTCCAACCGTCTGCTGACCGAGGTGGGCGTGCCCCTGGGCAACCGGGTGTTCATCCGCAACTTCGGCACCCTGCTGGTGCTGACGGTGGTGTTCGCCCTGTTCCACCGGCAGGTATTCCGCATCAAGCTGAAGCACCTGCCCATCTTCCTGTGCTCCGGCCTCATCAGCATTCTGCTGCTGAGTCTGGTGTACTTCCAGTGCCAGACCATGTGTTCCCTGTCCGTGGCGGCGGTGCTGCTGTATCTGGCGCCGTCCTTTGTGGTGCTCATCAGCGCCGTGCTGTGGAAAACACCCCTGACCCGCCGGAAGATCATCGCCCTGGTGGTGTCCCTGCTGGGCTGCGTTATGGTCAGCGGTATGCTGGGCGGCGAGATGACCGCCTCCTGGACCGGCATCGCCCTGGGCGTGGCCTCCGGCATGTGCTACGCCAGCTACACCGTCTTTGCCCACTACGGCCTGGCCCATTACGAGAGCTATACCATGATCTACTGGACCTTTCTGGTGGCGGGTCTGGGCTCCGTGTTCTTTGCCGATTTCTCCGCCTTGCCCGCCGTGTTCCAGCAGCCCAAGGGCATCGTGGGCGTGCTGGGCGTGGTCATCGTGGCCACCGTGCTGCCCTATATCTTCTACACCCGGGGCCTTGAGGGCGTAGAGAGCGGCAAGGCCTCCATCATCACCAACATCGAGCCGGTGGTGGAGACACTGGTGGGCATTCTCGTATTCCATGAGGCACTGACCATCTGGACGATCCTGGGCGTCAGCTGCGTGTTCGGCTGCGTGATCCTGCTGGCGAAAGGAGACGACACATGCAAAGAATCCAAGTCCTCAACGGCTTCCACCTGAAGCTCATCGCCATCTGCACCATGTTCATCGACCACATGGGTTACACGCTGTTCCCCGGCGTCCTGTGGCTGCGGTGCGTGGGCCGGGTGGCCTTCCCCATCTTCTGCTTTCTCATCGCCGAGGGCTGCGTGTACACCCATGACCGGAAGAAATACGCCCTCCGCCTGCTGGCGTTTGCCCTTATTTCCGAGATCCCCTTCAACCTGATGACCGGCGGCGGGGTGTGGAATCCCTATGACCAGAACGTCCTGTGGACGCTGCTCCTGGGCGCGCTGGTGTGCTGGCTGATGGGCCGGGCGCTGCAAAAGCGCACCGTATGGGCTTTCCTGCTGACAGGTGGGGCCATGGCGGCCGCCTACCTTCTGCTGGAGATCGGCAATACCGACTACGGCGGCTGGGGCATGCTGCTGGTGGTCATGTTCTACGCCGTCCACCGCGCCCCCAGCGGAGCGCCCAGCAAAATGACCGCCCAGGCCTTCGGCCTCGCCTTCTTCTCCCTGGCCGTCATGGGCGGCTATATCAGCATCGAGCTGTGGTCCCTGGTGGCCCTGATCCCCATCTGGCTCTATAACGGCCAGCGGGGCTTCTCCAACAAAGCGGTGCAGTACGGCTTCTACGCCTTTTACCCCGTCCATATTCTCATTCTGTCATTGATTTCCATTTACCGATAAATATAAGGAGGCTGTCCCTATGGCAAAGAACAAGGAAGAAAAAACCAACGTCATGCGGACGCTGGACCAGAAAAAGATCCCCTATACCGCCTTTTCCTACGACCCCAACGGCCCCATCGACGGCGTGTCGGTGGCGGCGGAGGTGGGGCTGGACGCCGCCGGTGTGTTCAAGACCCTGGTAACAAAGGGCGCCAGCGGGGCATACTACGTATTCGATATCCCTGTAGCGGAGAATCTCGACCTGAAAAAGGCCGCCAGGGCGGTGGGGGAGAAGTCCATCGCCATGCTGCCTCAGCAGGACCTGCTGCCCCTCACCGGCTACGTCCACGGCGGCTGCTCCCCCGTGGGCATGAAGAAGCAGTTCCCCACCGTGTTCCACGAGACGGTGAACGATTTGGAGCTGATCGCCGTCTCCGCCGGCAAGATCGGCCACCAGGTGCAGGTAAACCCCACCGCCCTGCTGACCCTCCTCCGGGCCAAAACAGCGGACGTGATCGTATAAAAGGAAGGTTTTGTGTGCTTTCGTAGGGGCCGATGCCCACATCGGCCCGTTCGGCATGCGATAACCGCTCCGACAAACGGCGGGGCGATGAGGGCATCGCCCCCTACAACCGACCACAAGAACCACGGCGCGATGTGGGCATCGCGCCCTACGAAATTCTACCGGTAGTTGCTCTGTAGGGCAGGGTGCCCTCACCCCGCCGCCGAACAACGCTTTGTGTTCTACCGTTGAGAACGTGAGCGGCAGCGGCGCTGGACGAAAGTCGATTCGTCATACACAGCGACAATGACCTTTCCCCGCGAACGCGTGGTAAAATGCCACAAAACTATGATGCAAAACAGCGTGCAGGAAGTCTTGAAACCTGGGTTTCAAGCAGCGTTTTTGGGCACTTTTGCCGCTGTGGGCAAAAGTGCCTCGTGGCCGGGGCCACGAAACTTCCCTCGCACCGCAACACGAAACATTTTAATTCCCTATTGACATTAAAAATTCAATTTACTACACTTATCTGCAACAAAACGCTGCAGAAACGAGGAAAACCATGCAAAAGGAAATTTTCATCAAAGGCGCCCGGGAGAATAACCTGAAGAACATCGACGTGACCATCCCCCGGGACAAGCTGGTGGTGCTGACGGGCCTGTCCGGCAGCGGCAAGAGCTCCCTGGCCTTCGACACCATCTATGCCGAGGGCCAGCGCCGCTATGTGGAGAGCCTCAGCTCCTACGCCCGCATGTTCCTGGGCCAGATGGACAAGCCCGACGTGGACTATATCGACGGCCTGTCCCCCGCCATCTCCATCGACCAGAAGACCACCAGCAAGAACCCCCGCTCCACCGTTGGCACGGTGACGGAGATCTACGACTACATGCGCCTGCTCTGGGCCCGTGTGGGCGTGCCCCACTGCCCCAAGTGCGGCAAGGAGATCCGCCAGCAGACCATCGACCAGATCATCGACCAGATCATGGCCCTGCCGGAGGGCACCCGCATCCAGGTGATGTCCCCCGTGGTGCGGGGCCGCAAGGGCGAGCACACCAAGGTGCTGGAGGACGCCCGCCGCTCCGGCTACGTCCGCGCCCGCATTGACGGCGAAATGCACGAGCTGGACGAGGACATCAAGCTCTCCAAGACCTTCAAGCATCAGATCGACATTGTGGTAGACCGCCTCATCGTCCGCCCCGATATCGCCACCCGCCTCACCGACAGCGTGGAGACCGCCTCCAACCTCTCCGGCGGCCTGGTGACGGTGAACCTGCTGCGGGAGGGCCAGGACCTCAGCTTTTCCCAGAACTACGCCTGCGAGGACTGCGGCGTGTCCATCGAGGAGCTGGCCCCCCGCCTGTTCTCCTTCAACAGTCCCTTCGGCGCCTGCCCTACCTGCACGGGCCTGGGCATGCAGCTGAAGGTGGATCCCACCCTGGTGATCCCCGACGAGAGCAAGTCCATTCTGGACGGCGCCGTGGTGGCCACCGGCTGGAACTCCATCCGCTCCGACGGCATCTCCCGCATGTACTTCGACGCCCTCAGCAAGCGCTACAACTTCTCCCTCCGCACCCCCTACGCCCAGCTGTCCCGCGAGGTGAAGGACATCATCCTCTACGGCACCCGCGGCGAAAAGCTGACGCTGGAATACGACCAGCCCCGGGGCAAGGGCACCCTCTACCAGGCCTTCGAGGGCATCGCCAACAACCTGGAGCGCCGCTATGTGGAGACCCAGTCCGACGCCAGCAAGAAGGAAATCGAATCCTTCATGACCGCCTGCCCCTGCCCCGCCTGTCAGGGCAAGCGGCTGCGGCCCGAGGCCCTGGCCGTCACCGTGGGCGGCCTGTCCATCCACGACGCCACCGCCATGCCGGTGGACGACGAGATTGCCTTCTTCGACGGCCTGACCCTGACGGGCAACCAGCAGATGATCGCCGCCCAGATCCTGAAGGAGATCGGCTCCCGCCTGCGGTTCCTGCAGTCGGTGGGCCTCAGCTACCTGACCCTCAGCCGCTCCTCCGGCACCCTCTCCGGCGGCGAGAGCCAGCGCATCCGCCTGGCCACCCAGATCGGCAGCAGCCTCATGGGCGTGCTGTATATCCTGGACGAGCCCTCCATCGGCCTGCACCAGCGGGACAATGACAAGCTGCTGGACACCCTGCGCCGTCTCCGTGACCTGGGCAACACCCTCATCGTGGTGGAGCACGACGAGGACACCATGCGCGCCGCCGACTGGCTCATTGATATCGGCCCCGGCGCCGGCGCCCTGGGCGGACAGGTGGTGTCCGCCGGAACGCCGCAGCAGGTGATGGCCGACCCCAACAGCCTGACGGGCCAGTATCTCAGCGGCAAAAAGCGCATCGAGGTGCCGGCCCACCGCCGCCCCGGCAACGGCAAATGGCTAACGGTGCGGGGCGCCAAGGAAAACAACCTGAAAAATATCGACGTCTCTGTCCCCCTGGGTACCCTCACCTGCGTCACCGGCGTGTCCGGCAGCGGCAAGAGCTCCCTGGTCAACGAGATCATCTTCAAGCGTCTGGGGGCCGACCTGAACCGCATGAAGGCCCACCCCGGCAAGCACGACGCCATGGAGGGCGAGGAGCACCTGGACAAGGTCATCAACATCGACCAGAGTCCCATCGGCCGCACCCCCCGCTCCAACCCCGCCACCTATACCAACCTCTTCAACGACATCCGCGACCTGTTCGCCTCGCTGCCCGACGCCAAGGCCAGAGGCTACGGCCCCGGCCGCTTCTCCTTTAACACCAAGGGCGGCCGGTGCGAGGCCTGCTGCGGCGACGGCGTCCTGAAGATCGAGATGCACTTCCTGGCGGACGTCTACGTCCCCTGCGAGGTGTGCCACGGCAAGCGCTACAACCGGGAGACCCTGGAGGTGCGCTACAAGGGCAAGTCCATTGCCGACGTGCTGGAGATGACCGTGGACGAGGCCGTCCCCTTCTTCTCCGCCCTGCCCAAGATCGCCGCCCGCCTGCAGACCCTGCAGGACGTGGGCCTGGGCTACGTGAAGCTGGGCCAGTCCTCCACCACCCTCTCCGGCGGCGAGGCCCAGCGCGTCAAGCTGGCCACCGAGCTCTCCAAGCGCTCCACCGGCCGCACCATCTATATCCTGGACGAGCCCACCACCGGCCTCCACGCCGACGACGTGAAGAAGCTGCTGGCCGTCCTGCAGTGCCTGGTGGAGGCCGGCAACACCGTCCTGGTGATCGAGCACAATCTGGACGTGATCAAATGCGCCGACTATCTCATCGACCTTGGCCCGGAGGGCGGCGTGGGCGGCGGCACCGTGGTGGCCACCGGTACGCCGGAGCAGGTGGCGGCAGTGCCAGAATCCTACACCGGCCAATACCTCAAGAAAATGCTGCAGCCGTAAGGCACACATTCCGCCCCGCCCCGCATAGGATAGCAGGGGAGGGGAGACTATGGCGCTTTTCTGGGACGGTGTGGCCGCGTTTTTAGAGGCCATCGGCATCGCGGCAGTCCTGTGGGTCCTGTTCGACTGGATCATGTACCCCAGAAGGCCCGTGGATGTGCCCATTCTGATACCTCTGTCCGGCGACGCCGCGGGCCTGGAGCCCCTGCTGCGGCGCCTGCAGGGTCTGCCCGTCGTCCTGGTGGACGAGGGGCTCACCGCTCTGGGAGCGGAGCGCGCGGCCCGCGCCGCGCGCGATCCCAATATTACACTGAAGAAACGGGGGGATACCCATGGGGGAACGGACCACCATTGAGGGCACCGTAGAAAACGTGGTGTTCCAGAACCAGGAAAACGGCTATACCGTGCTGAGCCTGCTGACCGACCAGGGCGAGGTGGCCACAGTGGTGGGCTGCATCCCCTTTGCCGCCGCCGGTGAAAGCATGACCGTCACCGGCGTCTGGGTCAACCACCCCACCTACGGCCCCCAGATGACCGCCGAGCTGGTGGAGCGCCGCATGCCCCAGGACGAGGACGGCATCGTCTGCTACCTGGCCTCCGGCGTGCTGAAGGGCGTGGGCCCCGCCACCGCCACCCGCCTGGTGGACAAGTTCGGCGCGGACACCCTCCGCATCATCGAGGAGGAGCCGGAGAAGCTCACCACCATTAAGGGCATCACCTCCAAAAAGGCCATGGAGATATCCGCCTCCCTCCGCAGCCTGACGGGCCTGCGCCGGGTCATGGAGTTTTTGAGCCGCTACGACCTGCCGGTGACCCTGGCCATGGGCCTTCTCCGCGCCTATGGCGACGAGACGCTGGAAAAATTAAAGGACAACCCCTACCTCCTCACCGACGAGCGCTGCGGCGTGGACTTCTCCGCCGCCGACGAGATCGCCCTGGCCATGGGCTTTGACGGCGATTCCCCCTGCCGCGTGGAGGCGGCGGTGCTGTGCGAGCTGAACCACAATCTCTCCAACGGCCACGTCTTCCTGCCCCGGCCCAAGCTGATCGCCGCCACCATGCAACTCATCGGCGTGACCGAGGAGACGGCGGAAAAGGCCCTGGACGACCTGTGTGAGCGCCATGCCGTGGTCTGTAAACCCATCGCCAACGTGCAGGGCTGCTACCTGCGGCGGATGTACGAGGCGGAGGTCTACGTGGCCGCCCGCCTGGCCGCCGCCTGCGCCGACGACTGGGACTGCGGCAAAAATGTGGACAGGATCATCGCCGATATCGAGACCAGACAGGGCATCGCCTACGCGCCGGAGCAGCGCCGGGCCGTGGCCCTGGCGGCGGAGCGGGGCGTCCTGCTGCTGACCGGTGGCCCCGGCACCGGCAAGACCACCTCCGTCCGCGGCATCGTGACGCTCTTTGACCGCATGGGCCTGGATACGATCCTGCTGGCCCCCACAGGCCGGGCCGCCCAGCGCATGAGCCAGCTGTGCGGCAAAGAGGCCCAGACCGTCCACCGCGCCCTGGGCATGACCTGGAACGAGCTGACCGGCCAGGTGACCTTCCGCAAGAATGAAAAAGAGCCCCTGGAGGCCGACGCCGTCGTCGTGGACGAGATGAGCATGGTGGACCTGGAGCTGATGGCCTCCCTGCTGCGGGCCATGCGCCCCGGCTGCCGCCTGGTGATGGTGGGTGACCCGGATCAGCTGCCCTCCGTGGGCGCCGGCAACGTGCTGGGCGACCTGCTGCGCAGCGGCGTGATCCCCGCCGTCTCCCTGACAGAGGTGTTCCGCCAGGCGGAGAAGAGCGCCATCATCCGCAACGCCCACGCCGTGAACCACGGCCTCTCCCCGGAGCTGAAAAACACCCAGAACGATTTCTTCTTCCTCTGCCGCCGCGCCCCGGACCGCCTGGTGCAGACGGTGGTGGAGCTGTGCAGCCAGCGGCTGCCGGACAATATGGGCATCCCCGCCGAGCAGATCCAGGTGCTCTCCCCCACCCGCAAGGGCGTGTGCGGCACGGTGAACCTGAACCGTGCCCTGCAGGCCGCCCTGAATCCCCCCGCCGCCGGCAGGCACCAGAAGCCCTGGGGCGACATGGTCTTCCGTGAGGGCGACCGGGTCATGCAGACCCGCAACAACTACGACGTGGTGTGGGAGAAGGACGACGGGTCCATGGGCACCGGTATCTTCAACGGCGACGTAGGCGTCATCCGGGAGATCGACCCCTCCGGCGAGCTCATCACCATCCAGTTTGACGACCGCACCTGCGTCTACACCGCCGACCTTCTCAACCAGCTGGACATGGCCTACGCCATGACGGTACATAAGGCCCAGGGCAGCGAATACCGCTGCGTGGTGCTGGTGTCGGCCCCGGTGGCCCCGGCCCTGATGGTGCGGGGCGTGCTGTACACCGCCATCACCCGGGCCCGTGAGCTGCTGGTGCTGGTGGGTGACGACGTGGCCCCCGGCCAGATGGCCGCCAACGACAAGCAGCAGCGCCGCTACAGCGGTCTGCGCCGCAGATTACGAGAGGAGGCATCCCCCCATGGGCTTCAATGACGAGCTGAACAAATTTGGCCAGACCCTTCTGGACCTGTTCTTTCCCCGGAAATGTCCCTTCTGCGGAAAGCTCACCGGCAAGGACCTCCTGTGCGGCCAGTGTGCCCAGACCCTGCCCCGGTGCGAAAAGGTCCGCCATGGGGCGGACTTCGGTCGCTGCGCCGCGCCCCTGTATTACGAGGAAAACGTGCGCCGCGCCATCCTGCGCTATAAGTTCAACGGCGACATGGGCTCCCTGGACTGCTTCGGCCGCATGATGGCCGAAACCGCCGCCGAGCACTACAGCGGCGAATTCGACGCCGTGACCTGGGTCCCCGTCAGCAAGCGGCGCCTGCGCAAGCGGGGCTTTGACCAGGCCCGTTATCTGGCCGCCAGCCTGTGCGTGGACTGGCATGTGGCCCCAGTGGAGACCCTGCGCAAGGTCCGCGACAACCCGCCCCAGTCCGGTATCGACGACCCGGCGGCGCGCCGGGCCAATGTGCTGGACATGTATCAGGCCGTGTCGCCGGAGGACTTTGCCGGCAAGCGTCTGCTGCTGGTGGACGACATCTGCACCACCGGCGCCACCCTGGCCGAGTGCGCCCGCACCCTCAAAGCCGCCGGCGCCGCCGACGTCATGTGCCTGACCTTGGCCATGGTCCGGGAGTAAAACGGTCGTTTTTGGGCATACTCTTCCTGTCACGCTTTTAACAAATCTGTGAACATTTGCAACTTCCTCTTGCAAAACGCAAAAGCTGTCAGTATAATACTTAATTGGGTAAAATTCGGCTTATGGCCGCACATGATAACACAAATGAAGAAATGATGAGGTGCAGCTTATGTGTTCTTTGGCAAAAGATATCGGTATCGACCTGGGTACCGCTTCCGTTCTGGTATATATCAAGGGTAAGGGCGTCGTGCTGAACGAGCCGTCGGTGGTGGCCATCGACAAAAATACCGGCCGCCTGCTGAAGGTGGGCGCCGAGGCGCAGGCCATGCTGGGCCGTACCCCCGGCAACATCGTGGCCATCCGTCCCCTGCGCGAGGGTGTCATCTCCGACTACGACATGACCGAGCGCATGCTGAAGGAGTTCATCCACAAGGTCACCGGCGGCTTCCAGCTGTTCAAGCCCCGGGTCATCATCTGCGTCCCCTCCGGCATCACCGAGGTGGAGGAGCGCGCCGTGGTGGATGCCGGCATCCAGGCCGGTGCCCGCCGCGTCTATCTGATCGAGGAGCCCGTGGCCGCCGCCATCGGCGCCGGCATCGACATCGCCAAGCCCGACGGCCACATGGTGGTGGACATCGGCGGCGGCACCACCGATATCGCCGTCATCTCCCTCAGCGGCGTGGTGGAGTCCGCCTCCATCAAGGTGGCCGGCGACCAGTTCAACGAGGCCATCGTCAAGTATATGCGCCGCAAGCACAACGTCCTGGTGGGCGAGCGTACCGCCGAGATGATGAAGATGAGCATCGGCTGCGTCTTCCCCAAGGAGGAGGAGACCTCCATCGATGTCAAGGGCCGCTGCCTGCTGACCGGCCTGCCCAAGACCCTGACCATCTCCTCCACCGAAATGCTGGAGGCCTTTGAAGAGCCTGTGGAGCGCATTCTCGAGGCGGTCCACGGCGTCCTGGAGCGCACCCCGCCCGAGCTGGTGGCCGATATCTCCGACAACGGCATCGTCATGACCGGCGGCGGCAGCCTGGTGGACGGTTTTGACAAGCTTATCACCGCCCGCACCGGCATCCACACCATGGTGGCCGACGACGCCATCTCCTGCGTGGCCGAGGGTACCGGCAAGAGCCTGGATTCCCTCAACTCCATGACCGACGGCACCGTCAACCTGAGCCGCCGGAAGCAGATGAACTAAAAACGCTGGCATGAAATCTTCGATTTCATTGTCAAAGGGGATTGCAGGCTGCTGCGCGCCTTTGGCACTTGCAGCCTGAGAAGTATTTTTTGCCACGCACATGTCGCGGCAAAAAATGATTTGATTTTTTCGCGGCGTCCGCGCCGCGAACTCTGCGAGGCTTTTTGTGCAGTAGCGCAGGAGCGCTGACAGTATTACTATTAATAGGACGGCCATTTCCTCATGGCCGTCCTCTTTCATTTTTTCTTGACGTTTCGGGGAAAATAGGCTACTATGTTGGTACAAAGCGCAGGCGACGGAGGGTCCCTGCCGTTAAATCATAAGAGGAGGATCATCATGAAGTTTTCCAGTAAGGTTCTGAAATGCGGCCTGTCCCCCATGCGTAAGTTTCACCCTTATGCCGTGGCGGCAGAAGCAAAAGGCAAAAAGATCTACCATCTGAACATCGGCCAGCCGGATATCGAGACCCCCAAGGCTTACTTCGAGGCCGTGCGTCACTTTGACCTGCCTGTGTTGGAGTACGCGCCCTCTCCCGGTATCCCCGTGCTGATCGACGCCATCCAGAAATACTACGATGACCTGGGCATGCACTTTGAAAAGGGTGACATTCTCATCACCAACGGCGGCAGCGAGGCCCTGCAGATCACCATGAACTGCATCCTGGACGACGGCGACGAGATCCTGATCCCCGAGCCCTTCTATCCCAACTACTACACCATGGCCTACACCTGCGGCGCCACCATCCACCCCATCCCCACCTCTCCCCATGACGGCTATCACTACGCCGACCGCGCCAAGGTAGAGGCGGAGATCAACGAGCATACCCGCGCCATCATGGTCACCAACCCCGGCAACCCCACCGGCGCCGTCCTGACCCCTGAGGAGATGCGCATGATGGTGGACATCGCCAAGGAGCACGACCTCTTCATCATCGGCGACGAGGCCTACCGCGAGTTCGTCTATGCCGGTGAGCCCCTCCAGTCCATGGGCCAGTTTGACGACGCCGCCGACAACGTCATCGTCATCGACACCGTGTCCAAGCGCTTCTCCGCCTGCGGCGCCCGCATCGGCTGCATGATCTCCCGCAATAAGGAGCTGATGGCCCAGGCCATGAAGTACGCCCAGTGCCGTCTGTCCGTCCCCACCCTGGACCAGATCGCCTCCGCCGCCCTGTACAGCGTGGGCCCCGAGTACTTCGCCGCCGTCCGCGACGAGTATAAGCGCCGCCGCGATACCGTCATGCGCAAGCTCAAGGAGATCCCCGGCGTGGTGTGCGAGTGCCCCCGCGGCGCTTTCTACGTCATGGCCGCCCTGCCGGTGGACGACGCCGACAAGTTCCAGATGTTCCTGCTGGAGGAGTTCGACGATCACGGCGACACCGTCATGTTTGCCCCCGGCGAGCCCTTCTACGCCACCCCCGGCAAGGGCAAGAACGAGATCCGCATCGCCTACGTCCTGAAGCAGGAAGCCCTGGAGCGCGCTATGGACCTGCTCCGCCTGGGCATCGAGGCATACAACAAGAAGTAAACTGGCATGAAATCTTCGATTTCATTGCCAAAGGGGATTGCGGCCGAATGCGCGCACCCGTTGGGTGCACTTGCTGGCCGAGAAGAATTTTTCTGACGCGCATGTCGTCAGAAAAATGATTCCACTTTTTCGCGGCGTCCGCGCCGCGAACTCTGCGAGGCTTTTACCTGTATATAGCGAACACCGGCTGCGTACCGTGGTACGCAGCCGGTGTTTTTTTCTGTAAAGCCACCCTGCAAAACAGAGTGGCGTATTTTACATTTTAGCACTGTGCCTCGCTGAATGCAAGCCCTTTCCCACCACTTTTTCAATTTCAGCGTATGGTGTGAAAACCGGCACTTTTCCACGCTGTATTTTGGATTATTTGCGTCTTGACGGCGGAAAACCATACGATTACAATGTATCATATTTTTGTGAGCGCCGGTCCTTTTCCACCAGGAAAGCCCGGCGCGGAAGGGAACAGGGAACGGCGTATGAAATATGTATTTGTCACCGGCGGCGTGGTGTCCGGTCTGGGTAAGGGCATCTGCGCGGCGTCGCTGGGCCGCCTTTTGAAGCAGCGGGGCCTGCGTGTGCGCAACCAGAAATTCGATCCCTATCTGAACGTGGACCCCGGCACCATGAGCCCCTACCAGCACGGCGAGGTCTTCGTCACCGACGACGGCGCCGAGACCGACCTGGATCTGGGCCACTACGAGCGCTTCGTGGACGAGAGCCTGACGGGCCGCTGCTCCGTCTCCTCCGGCCGTGTCTACTGGGACCTGCTGAACCGTGAGCGCCAGGGCGCCTTCCTGGGCGGCACCGTCCAGATCATCCCCCACGTCACCGACGAGATCAAGAGCCACGTCTACGCCATGGAGCAGGAGGACGTGGACGTCCTCATCTGCGAGATCGGCGGCACCGTCGGCGATATCGAGAGCCAGCCCTTCCTGGAGGCCATCCGCCAGGTGGCGGTGGAAAAGGGCCGTGAGAACGTGGTCTACATTCACGTCCCCCTCATCGTCCAGATCCCCGGCAGCGGCGAGCTGAAGAGCAAGCCCACCCAGCACTCCGTCAAGGAGCTCCTGAGCCTGGGCATCCAGCCGGACATCCTGGTCTGCCGCTCCGACGTCCCCATCCCCGAGGATATGCGCAAGAAGATCGCCCTCTTCTGCAACATCTCGGAAGACTGCGTCATCCAGAACACCACCGCCGACACCCTGTACGAGGTACCCCTCCTGCTGCAGCGGGAGGGCCTTGACGAGATCGTGTGCCGCAAGCTGGGTCTGGACCGCCCCGCCGCCGACATGACCCACTGGGCCGCCATGGTCAGCGATATCAAACACGCCAGCCGGGAGGTCACCATTGCGCTGGTGGGCAAGTACGTGCAGCTTCACGACGCCTATCTCAGCGTGGAGGAATCCCTGTTCCACGCGGGAACGGCCTGCGGCGCGGTGGTGCATATCCGCTGGGTGGACTCGGAGACCGTGACGGAGGAAAACGCGGCGCAGGTGCTGTCCGGGTGCAGCGGCATTCTGGTGCCCGGCGGCTTCGGCGACCGGGGCATCGAAGGCATGATCGCCGCCGCCCGGTACGCCCGTGAGAACAATGTTCCCTATCTGGGCATCTGCCTTGGCATGCAGATCGCCGTCATCGAGTTTGCCCGCCACGTGCTGGGCTGGGCCGATGCCCATTCCACCGAGATGGCCCCCCAGACCACCCACCCTGTCATCGACCTGATGCCCGACCAAGTGGGCGTGGCCGCCAAGGGCGGCACCATGCGCCTGGGCCGCTACCCCTGCGTCCTGTCGCCCGACAGCCGTGCCCGCGCCCTCTACGGCCAGAGCGAGATCAGCGAGCGTCACCGCCACCGCTACGAGTTCAACAACGACTTCCGGGAGCGCATCACCGCCGCCGGCCTGACGCCCACCGGCACCTCCCCCGACGGCCGCCTTGTGGAGATCGTGGAAAACCCCGCCCACCCCTGGTTCGTGGGCGTCCAGTTCCACCCGGAGTTCAAGAGCCGCCCCGACCGTCCCCACCCCCTGTTCAAAGGCTTCGTGGCCGCGGCGCTGGAGAAATAAAAAGTACATAAAAATGCGCATGGCAAAGCTTGCCACAGCTGTCATTCCGAGACCAGTCCGCAGACTGGTCGTGGGAATCCGTACCCCATAAGGAACGGATTGCCGCGTCGGCCTTACGGACTCCTCGCAATGACAGGGTGATACGCTTTGCCATGCGTTTTATTTTGCCTGATTATGAAAACATATGATCCGCAAATGCCGCCAGCCTTTCGTCAATCCCCGGCAGCTTCACCGCTGCGCCGGCGTCGTTGGCTGTCTCCAGCATGCAGAACCGGGGCGGCAGCCGGAAGGCCTTGTTCATGCACAACGCCGAGATCAGCTGCTGGGCCACGATGTCGCCGCCGGAGTACCCCGACACGATGATGGCGTACAGGTCCTTGTCATAGAAGGGCGTGGTGCGGAACAGCGCCGTCAGCCGGTTGATGCAGGCCGTCAGATTGGCGGCCAGGGCGTCGTTGTAGTTGGGGCACAGCCACAGCACGCCGTCCGCGTGGCCGATGGCGGGATATACCTCATCCACGATGACGCCGCCGTAGAAGCACCGCCCCTCCTCGCCGAAGTGGAGGCAGGTGCGGAACTCGCAGCCGTTGCAGTCAGCCACCGTGCCGTTCCGCAGGCTCACCACCTGGGCGTCCACCCGGCCCTCCAGCCGTGGCGCCATCCGCTCCCACAATGCGATGGTGTTGGAGGTCTTGCGGTTGGAGGCGTGCAGCACCATCAGCTGGGGCCGCTGCCGCACCGGCGCCGTGTCCGCCAGCAGCCGGTCCACCAGTTCCCTGGCGCAGGCCGTGTAGGCGCTGAGATAGTCCGTGTGCCGCAGCATGGCCCGGATGTGGAAATTCTCCAGCGACCCCGTGGCCTCCACCAGCGGCGCGCCCATAAAGCCGCAGCCCGCCTGATTGGCGGCAAACACGATCTCCCGCGCAGCGGACTTGGTGTATAATTCCCCGTCGCCGTCCACCAGCACCGCCCCCCGGCAGCCATCAAAGAAGCAGCTGTTCTGCCGGATGGCCGCCAGCATGGCGTACCAGCCCAGATTCACGCCGCCGTGGAGCAGGGAGATGGCGAACAGCACCCGCCGTCCCTCCATGGGCCGCAGCTCCTCCGGACGTTGGACCTTCACATGGGGCCGCCCCTCCACCGCCCGGTCCAGCACCGCCGCCAGCCGGGGATTCTCCTCAATTTGCGGGCAGATGACCACCAAAGGCTCCATTCCCTCCGCCTCCTTCTCAAATGATCTTCCGCAGGATATCCTGGGTCTCCGTCAGCCGGGCAAACAGCCCGTCCGGCAGGGGGATGTCCTCCGTCTCCAGTCCTGTGGGGGTATAGCGGTTCTTCACGCCCATAAAGATGTCCCCCAGGCACACGCTGCCGTAGTGCCACTCCCCCCGCAGCGTCAGCAGTACGCTGATGGCCGCGGAGGACAGCGCCGGCGCCACATAGGGCTTGAAGCCCAGCTCCCGCATCTTCAGGTTGGCCGTCAGGGCCAGCTCGGTCAATTCCCGGGACAGGGCGTCGTCGTAGTGCTCGATGGAGTTGGCGATCACCAGCCCGCTGCCGTGGGGCCCGAAGGCCCGCCCCTCCGTCAGGAAGGCGGCGAACCGCTCGTCCTGCCTGGCGTAGTAGGCCGCCCGGGCGTTCATCACCCCCAGGCCGTACCCCTGCACCTGCTGGGGCAGCAGACCCATGCCGTCGTACGCGCCGCTTTCGTCCCGGTTAGAGGCCAGCAGCGCCGCCCGGGCCAGAGGATCCACCGGATCGGAGATCACGCAGAACAGCCCCCGGAACCGGGCCTCCCGGGCCTTGCGGGCATATAGCTCCACCAGCCCCCGGTTGGCCTCAAACTGGGCCATCCGCACGTCTTTCACGCCGCTGCCCACGGCGGGGATGCCCTTGGACGCCACGAACAGGAACGCGTCGCAGTCGAACAGCTTCTCCTGCGTCACGATCTCCACCGCCGGCATGGCGTCGTACTGCCATGGCAGCGTCACCTGATTCAGCTCGAACTCCCAGCGCTTGGCGGTAGCTTCGTTGATATCGCAGATGCCGATGGCCGACACCGTGTCGCCCCCCAGCAGCTTCAGCCCCATGGCAATGGTGCTGCCCACGTCGCCGATGGCCAGGATGTGGACCCGCTTCTTGCCCGCCTTGGGCCGCCATGCCGCCATCTCCCGCCAGCGGGGGTGATCGAAGTTCACCGCCCGCAGGCCGTTGGCCACCCACTCCGCCGCCTCGATGGGCGGCGCCTGGGTCACGGCGATGCGCCGGCTGTCCAGCCAGGACACATCCTCTCCCACCGCCGTCAGCTGGGAAAGGGCCGCGGCGGAAAACGCCGCCCGCCCGCTCTCGGGCCCCCGACGGAACAGAAACACCGGCTGCCCCTCCGCCCGCTCCGCCGCCGGCAGGGGCAGGGGCAGGGGTTCGCAGGACACGAAATACTGTCCCTTTTCCTCGTATTGATACATAGGCTCCTCCTTTTTACCGGAACAGGTTCTCCAGCCGCCGCAGCGTCTCCAGATCGTCCCGCAGATAGTCGGACACCGCGCCGTCGGCGCAGTACTGCATCCGCCCCTTGTCGGGACACAGCGGCAGCACCACCGCCTCGCTGAGCCGCCGCAGCGTCAGATTCCGGGCATATACCCGGCGATAGGCGGTCTCCAGCGCCTCGATGATATACAGCGTGTTCTCAATGCAGGTGCGGGAGAAGGTATAGGCCGCATCCGCCCCGCACTGGCGCAGATGCTCCGGATACACGTAGGGCAGGATCAGGTTCACCGACGGCTGCAGTCCTGCGCGCTCCATGTCCGCGTGCTCCACCGTGTCCCCGCCGATGAAGGGATACAGCGTGGACTCCACATACCATGCCCGTAGATTGGGCACGAAGTACACATAGTCCACCTCCCGGCCCAGCTGCTGGGCCAGATCCCGGCCCTGGCCGGACAGAATGCCCACCAGCACCTCCTTGATGTCCACCTGCTGCTCTCTTGCCAGCGGGTCCAGCACGCCGATGCGCCGCCCCGTGTGCAGCTGGTCGTCCACCA
This sequence comes from uncultured Oscillospiraceae bacterium, assembly GCA_934597585.1. Taxonomy (GTDB): domain Bacteria; phylum Bacillota; class Clostridia; order Oscillospirales; family Oscillospiraceae; genus Vescimonas. The sequence goes on along the minus strand of CAKTSA010000002.1, from coordinate 85,819 downwards.
AAATCACCGGCCGCCGGAAGGAGTGCACCACCCGCATCTGATCCGCCAGCGGCGCATAGCCGGGAAAGGCCTCGATGTGCTGCGTCCGCCGGTCGGCGGCAAACACCTTGTCGGTGTGGACGGTTTTGGTCACCGTGTTGGGGATGGCTGCCCGCCGCAGCAGCTTTCCGAAGGGCACGCACATATACGGCCCCAGCACCCGGGGCTGCGTCGGCGTCATGGGCACGCCGTTCAGCGCCGTGATCTTCTCCACCAGCCGGTGCAGCACCAGCTGGGAGGAGATGGTAAAGATCAGCCGCCCCGGATACAGCGCCACCAGCCCCAGCTTGAACCGCCGCCGTGCCTGCCGGATGGCCGCCAGCACCGTCTCGTCGCCGCTGAAGGGCGGCTTGATGGCCGTCTCCACATTCTGCAAAAATACCACCGGGGCGCTCATGTCCGCCAGCAGCAGCGTGGGATCTCCGCTGCGCACCGGCCGCAGCCCCTGCTGCCGCAGCAGATCCTCCGCCATGGGCGCCGCCGGCGCATCCAGCGCCGCAAACAGCGCCCACAGGCAGTCCTGCTCCATGGCCTGGGCGAACAGCTGCGTCAGCAGCAGCTGCATGGACTCGTCGTCCCGCCCGTACAGTCCTGTGACACACAGCAGCTTGCCGGAGGCGGCGCTGCGCACCTCGTTGACCCGCACCGGATCCCCCAGCAGCGCCAGCAGCTCCCGGGTCCGCCGCTGGTCAAAGGCCGCCGCCGCCAGCAGCTCGCTGCCGCTGTGCAGCGTCATGATCCGCTCGCCCCGCCGCCGGACGCCCTCCGCCGCGGCGGCGGGCATCCCCAGCACCTGCTGGAGCTGGGTCAGCAGCGCGTCACCGCCCTCCGCCTCGGCAAAGTGCAGCGTACCCGGCGACAGCAGCGGCTTATACTGGGGCTCCCGCAGATAGAGCCCCCGCTGATAGATATACTCCTGCACCACCGGATCGATCAGGTGGGAGATATCCCGGTTCATGTCGATGTTCTCCCGGATCCGGGTGGAGCTGATGTCCTCCAGCTGGGAGGGCAGCTGCAGCTGCACCACCTTTCCGGTGATCATCCCCACATCCGCCTCCACGTCCTTCTCCTCCCCGTGCAGGGCGGAGACCCGCCGGAACACGATGTGGTTCATGCTGTGGACGGAGTCGGGACTGGGCGCCGCCTTATAGGAGGACGCCCCGTGGATCACGTCGGACCCCACGATGAGATACAGCTCCCGTCCGGCAAACATCTCCTTCAGCCGCCGCAGGTCATCGGGATTGGCGATGTTGACGGGGATGTTGTAGGGGAACAGATGCACATGGAACTCATCCGCCACCGACATAGAGGCGATCCGCCGCCGGATCAGGCTGGGCTGGGTCTTTTTCGACCAGGAGAACTCGTCCACCGCCAGAAATACCTCGTACCCCATGTCCCGGATGGTACACGCCAGCGCCTTGTGTGACAGCGTGAAGGGATCGAAGGTTCCGGGGAAGAAGGCTACCTTCCGCCGCTGGGTGAACCGGAAGGGCCCGTTGTCCGTCTCATACCGCACGATGAACTGATACATCCGGTACAGTGCCGCCGAGCAGTACAGATCGTTCAGTCCGCCCCCCTGATTCTCGTGGATCAAAAACAGCAGCTTGTGGGCGCACAGGGTAAACAGCCACGCCCTCCGTTCGTCCGGGAACCGGGGCGAGGAGAACAGCGTGTCCCCCAGCACATACATGGCCTCCTGCTGTACCGCCTCCCGGTAGGAGGCCATCCCCTTCAGCAGCAGTCCCGCCAACCGGCGCCGCCTGGCGTCCCACACCGTCTCTTCCTCCGGGAACCGCTGGGGATACGTGCGGTAGTTCTCCAGCGCGAAGCCCACCGTGTCCAGTGCCGACGCCGCCACACTGTCCGCCGAATGGCTCAAAAGCTCCGCCAGATAGTCGATGACCTCGTCCAGCTCCGCCGGCGGCAGCCACAGCATGAAGGCCCCCAGATACTGGGGAATATATTTGGAAAATTCATAGTGTCCCGATTCCAGCGCCTTGGCCAGCTCCACCGCGATCTCGTTGCGCTGCTCGCTGGTGAGCCGGGGCGCGATGCCCAGCAATGCCCGGCCCGCCCGCTGGCGTACCACCACCGCCTCGCTGACCCGGATCAGGTTGGCGAAGTGGGCGGCGATCTGCATGCCGCTGCCCAGTCCGCAGGCGGCGTACCGGGACAGAAGCTCCACGTTCACCACCTTGATCATCCACGGAGTGGCGGTCTTCAGGTTGTCCAGCAGGATGTCGGATACCTCCTCTTCCCGCAAGGCCCGCACCGCCTCCTCCGCCGACACGCCGCACACCCGGGCGTACCGGTACCGCAGCGACGGCAGCGTCAGCACCAGCTTTTCCTGCCGCAGCTGCTCCAGCGCGGCGCAGAGAGGTCGGGAATTGGGCATGGTCTGGCTGGCCCGGAAGAAGAACTGCAGCGCCGCCGCCTGCAGGGACGGCGTCCTCCCATGGCACTGGGCCAGGGCGAAGGCCGCCACCTGGCCCGCCTGCTCCTCCGTCAGCAGCTTCAGCGGCAGATAGCACAGCGTGTCCGTCAGCGCCAGCGCCGCCCCCTCGTCCACCACCCGGGCCGACTGATAGTGGGCCAGCAGCACCGCCAGAAACCGCCCCGTCTCCTGGGGGTCGCAGTTCTCCAGCGTGGCGGACACCACCAGCTTGGCGGTAAACCGGATGTGGCTGGTCTGCTGGGGCGTCAGCTTGTGGTCGGGATAAAACAGCAGGTTCAGATACTGGGCCCACAGGGCGAACTGGGTCTGCTCCACCGCCGCCTGGGGGGCGGAGGAGGGCAGCTCCTTCTTGTACCGCAGGCTGAACTTGGCCATCACCCGGCCCATCAGCGCCGCCGCCTGACGGCGGATGTCCCCCTCCGGGTGCAGCAGCAGCTCATAGAGGAAGTACACCGTCTGGATCTTCTGGTTGGTGGACAGATACGTGAAGTAGTCCTCCAGCACGCACAGATATGTCCGCACCCGGGTCCAGTCCTTTTCACTGCGGGCCATCTCCAGCAGGTCGGAAAACAGCCCCTCGTGGCTGAGCCTGCGCATCATGTTCAGGTTGTGCTCCACCGCCATCCGGCAGAAGGCGCCGTAGTATTCCTCCGGCCCCATCAGCGCGATGTCCCGCTGGGGAAGGGGATCGGTGTCCCGTCCCCGCAGCGTCACGTCCACCCCGTTGGCGGTCAGATAGTCCTCAAAGTCCCGCAGCTTCCGGTATACGTACTCATACCGCCGCTTCTTGGCCGCGTCCACGTTGTCCAGCTTGCTGAGGATCACCTCAAAGGCGTCCTTCAGGGTGTACAGCGCCGCCGTCTCCCGGCCGTCCGCCTCCCGCCGCTGCTTGGAGCGGAAGTCGGCGTAGATCAGCAGCATGGACTCCACCGACAGGTTGGCCAGCTCCAGATCCCATGTGGAGTGGTTGCCGGCCACCTGCCCCACCTGGGGCAGCCCCGACCGGGTCAGCCACTGGTCCGTGTAGTAGTAGTGGAGATAGGGCACCCGCTCTCCGGGCATGCACCCGAATTTGCCGATGTCGTGTCCCGCTGCCGCCGCCGAGGTCAGCGCCAGGTCCACCGCGCCGCCGCTGCGGCGCAGGGCCCGCCCCGCCGTCATGGCCACATGGTGCACCATGGCAATGTGCTGCAGGGTGCTGAAGGGCGTCAGCTCGCCGCTCAGCCGCAGCAGCTCATAGACAAAGTCCTCCCGCCACATCTGCAGAAACCGCGGATAGAGGGCGCTGCCCGCCGCCTCCTCGTCGGTGCAGAAGGCGAAGTCGATATGCCAGTCAAAGGGCAGCGCCCGCCGCTCCTCCGCCAGCAGCTGCTGCATCCCCAGCAGGCAGCACAGGGCAAAATCCTCCTGCTGCTCCGTGGCCTCCCGCCGGTGCTGGGGGTACAGCCGCGCTGTGGCGTTGTTCAGCACATAGTCCGCCCAGCCGCCCTCCGGCGCCGGGATGTCCGCCATAGCCTCCGCCGCCGCCTGGATCAGCCGGACGCAGTGCACCCGCTGCCTTACCGGCAGCAGCCCCTCCACGAACCGCTGGCCCGCCCAGCGCTCCGCCATAGCGGGATCGTGCAGCCGCCCGCGAAAGGCAACTTCCCGGAACGCCTCGCTCCAATGCTGGCGAAAAATAGCCTTATGGGTCATATATAGTCCCCCTTCCCGCCCGATTCGGGCCTACGGATGGTGATTTTGTGGTGATATCGCAATTTTTTGCTATGATATTGCAGTATAGCAACCTTATATTGCCCTGTCAAATGGGATTCTTATAAATATTGGTTTTCTCATAGGGGAGTTTCGTGGCTTCGGCCACGAGGTACTTTTGCCCGTGGCGGCAATTTCCTGTTGCGGTGCCCAAAATTTCTGCGCTGCAATTGCCCTCGTTGTGCCATCCATCCAGCGGCCACTCACGTGTTCGCCGGACGGGGCACTGCCTTGAAAGCGGCTTGCTTTATCTGCCGCTGGCAGCGCAGCGCCGCTTTCCCCGCTGTATCCGCCACCGGCGGCGCTCGGATCGCTCCCCAAAAAGACAGCTTGAAACCCAGGTTTCAAGACTTCCTGCACGCTGTTCTCACTACGGATTTGTGACCGTTTACCACGCGTTTGCGGGGGATATTTGATTTCGTATCGTATGACGTATCGTCTGTCCTTTCTGCGCCGCTGCCGCTGATGCGGTGCAACGGTAGAAAATGAATCGTTGTACGGCGGGGCGTCGGGGACGCCGCCCCCTACGAACGGGTACAGCAAAATTCCGTAGGGGCCGATGCCCACATCGGCCCGCACGGTAGACGCAAAGATATCTTCTCCGCACCGGTCAGCGGCAGCGGCGCTGGTGATGAGACGATCCCTTTACGAATCGAAAAAGAAAATCCTGCGTGATCGTGCGGTACGCAATGACAATTTTGTACCACGTATAGCGCGCTGGGAGGTGAAGGAACCGGAGGTTCCTTCCGGTGCTTTTGCCTACTTTTGTCACTGTAGGGAGCGATCCGAGCGCCGCCGGTGGCGGATACAGCGAGGTGAGCGAGTGGCAGCGGTCAAAATTTCAAGCGCCCGCCGTAAGGCAGCGCAGAAATTTTGGGCACCGCAACAGTTCAAAAGTAGGTCGCCCCGGAGGGCGAAAACCTCCCCTTCACCCCTCCATATTCTCCCGCACAAACCCCAAAAACCGTCTCGCGGCGGGGGACATGGTGTCCTCCGGCGGGGTGGCGATGCCGATCTCCACGTATTGGGCCGGCTCCAGCGGCCGGAACACCACGTTGCCCAGCAGCGTCCCGGCGATCAGCCCGTTCACCAGGGCGATGCCCAGCCCCGCCTCCACCATGGCCATGGCGGAAAAATCATCCTCCACCCCGGCAAACCGGTTGCCAGGGCAGACGCCGTTTTCCACCAGAATGCGGGAGTTGTCCGTCTCCCGCCCTGGGAAGATCTCTACATAGCTCTCGGTCTCCAGCTTTTGGATGGGCACGGACCGCCCCCTTGCCAGCGGGTGATCCGGCGACAGCATCACCATCATTTCGTCCCGCCGCAGGGGCAGCCACTGGTGGGGCCCGTCCCGACGGCTGATGACGCACAGGTCCGCCCGGTGCTCCCGCAGGGCCTCCGCCAGCGCGGTGCTGGTGCCCTCGATGGTCTGGAACTGGATGCCTGGGTGCCTCTCCCGGAACCGGGCCATCAGATGGGCCAGCTGCCGGGCATAGTACCGGTAGTTGGCTCCCACGGTGACGCGGCCCTGCTCCAGCCCCCGCAGGGCCGCCGCCGTCTGGCGGCGGCTCTCCGCCTGATAGACCATCTGCCGCAGCGCCGGCAGCAGCGCCTGGCACTCCGCCGTGGCGGTGACTCCCCCTCGCCCCCGGTGCAGCAGGGGAAAGCCCATCTCATCCTCCAACGCCGCCACCATGCGGCTGATACCCGATGGGGTATACCCCAGCCTGTCCGCCGCCCGGGCCAGCGTCCCCTCATCCAGGGCGCACAGCAGCGCCGCGCATTTCTCTGTATCCATCATTCACCTCTCTGCCGGCAAATAGCCGTCGTTTATTGGTACATTACCGCCTGTTATCGGTGCATTTTTCCCCGTTATAAAAACGCGTCGATTGCACTTTTATCAATGAAACCGTGATATACTATCGCTTTACACAAGTATAAAGCCGTGCTATGATGAAGTCAACCTCAAGGAAGCGAAAAAACAAAAATCTGAAAAACCCCAATTTCAAAAAGGAGGACAAGACCATGAAGAAGAATGTGAGAAACAACGTCTGCGTGACGGTGGCGCTGGTGTGCCTGGCTCTGGTGGTGCTGTTCGCCTGGCTGGGCTGCGTGGGAAGCAGCACGACGCTGCTGGCCCTGTCCATGCTGGCGGGCACCGGGTTCGTGATGGCCGTCAACTGCCTGACCAACAGCCGGAACGCCACCACGGAACTGAAGGCCGCAGTGGCCGTCAAGTGACCAACTTTTTTCTCCCCCAAGCCGTCAGGGGCAAGGCGTCGCCTTGCCCCAGCGGCGCGTTTTGCCGGGAGAGTACGATATACAAAAGCGGGAGGGAGATCGTATGAGCAAGAGAGCTGCGGAATGGCTGCTGGCGGGGGTGACCTTCGCCAGAAGCACGTCGCTTCTGTTTGCCAGGGTGGGGCTGGAGAGCATGAGCCCCCTGAATCTGCTGGCGGTGCGGTTCTGTCTGGCCTTTGTGGTGCTGTGCGTCATCTTCTGGAGGAAGCTGCGGACGGTGACAAAGACCGACCTGCTCCACGGCATGATCCTGGGCGGCGTGTTCTTCACCGTCATGACCTGCGAGGTGTTCGCCCTGACCATGACCACCGCATCCAACGTGTCGTTCCTGGTGAACACGGCCATCGTCATCGTGCCGCTGTTTGAGGCGGTGCTGCACCGGAAGGCCCCGGACCATCGGACGCTGCTGTGCGCGGCGGTGACGCTGGTGGGCGTGGGGTTCCTGACGCTGAAAAACGGCCTGTCCGGGTTCGGCCTGGGCGAGGGCCTGTGCCTGCTGGAGGCCTGTCTGTACGCGGGGGGCATCATCCTGACGGGCCGGTTCTCCCGCCAGGGGGACACCATCCTGCTGGGCATGTTCCAGATCGGCTTTCTGGGGGTATTCGCCGCCATCGGCTCGCTGCTGGTGGAGACGCCCCACCTGCCCCGGAACGGTACGGAGTGGGGCGTGATCCTGGCGCTGGCGCTGGTGTGCTCCTGCTTCGGCTTTACCTTCCAGCCGGTGGCCCAGCGGTACACCACCGCTGACCGGGCCGCCCAGATGTGCGCCATCAACCCCCTGTCCACCGCAGTGCTGAGCGCCATCTTCCTGCGGGAGCGCATGGGCGTCCAGGGCCTCATCGGCGCAGGCTTGATCCTGGCGGGTATCGTGATGCACAATGAGAAAAAGGCCGCAAAAGCCGGCACTGCCGCCTCGGACACGGGAGCGTGATGGGCGGATAAAGGAGGAGACAGTATGAGTAAGTATGTGCTGATCCCGGATTCTTTTAAGGGGACCATGTCCTCGCTGGAGATATGCCGGATCGTGGAGGAGGAGATCCGCCGGCAGGAGCCGGAGGCGGAGATCTGCGCCATCCCTGTGGCGGATGGCGGCGAGGGCACGGTGGACGCGTTTTTGACGGCGGTGGGCGGAGAGCGGATATCCGTCGCCTGCACAGGGCCGTATGGCGAGCCGATCACCGCCTTTTACGCCATGCTGCCCGACGGCAGCGCGGTGGTGGAGATGGCGGCCGCGGCGGGTCTGCCCATGGTGGGGGAGAACCGCAACGCGGAGCAAACCACTACCTACGGCGTGGGCCAGCTGATCGCCCACGCGGCGGCTCACGGCACCAGGCGGATCGTGCTGGCCCTGGGCGGCAGCGCCACCAACGACGGCGGCTGCGGCGCGGCTGCCGCGCTGGGCGTCCGTTTCCTGGATGAAAAGGGGCAGCCCTTCGTTCCGGTGGGCGCCACGCTGTGCCGCATCGCCGCCATCCGTATGGACGACGCGGCGGCCCTGCGGGAGCTCCCCTTTATGACCATGTGCGACATCGACAACCCCCTGTGCGGCCCGCTGGGCGCCAGCGCGGTGTTCGGCCCGCAGAAGGGGGCGGACCCCGCCATGGTGCAGCGGCTGGACGACGGACTGCGGCACCTGGCGGAGGTGATCCGCCGCGATCTGGGTCGGGATGTGCTGACGCTGCCCGGCGGCGGCGCGGCAGGCGGCTTCGGCGCAGGCGCAGCGGCCTTTTTCGGCAGCGAGCTGCGCATGGGCATCGACGTGGTGCTGGAGCTGGCGGAATTCGACAAAAAGGCCGCAGGCGCGGACCTGGTCATCACCGGCGAGGGGAAGCTGGACAGCCAGAGCCTGCGGGGCAAGGTGGTCATCGGCGTAGCCCGCAGGGCCAGCGCGCTGCATGTGCCGGTGGCGGCACTGGTGGGCGCCAGCGAGACGGACATCGCCGCCGCCTATGAGCAGGGCGTCAGCGGCGTGTTTCCCATCAATCCCGCGCCAGCGGTGTTTGAGGAGGTCAGGCAGCACTGCCGGGAGAATCTGCGCTTTACCGCGGCGAATCTGATCCGCTTCTGCCGGACGATGCAGGGCCGCGGGGAGTAAGAGGAAAACGGTATGGAAAAAAATCAGATCATGATGATCCACGGCCGGGACTATGCGGACATGACCTGCCGCCTTCTGGAGGAGGCAGGCCTGCAGGAGCTGGTGCCGGACCGCCACGCCCGCATCGGGATCAAGCCCAATCTGGTGGTGGCGGCGGAGGCCTCCGGCGGCGCTACCACACACCCGGAGATCGTGGAGGGCGTGGTCCGGTATCTGCAGGACCGGGGCTACGACAATTTCTGCATCCTGGAGGGCTCATGGGTGGGCGACAGGACGAAGCGTGCCTATCAGGTCAGCGGCATCGGGGCGGTGGCCCGGAAATACGGCGTCGACCTGCTGGACCTGCAGACGGATACCGGCACGCAGAAAACGGTGCAGGGCTTTCCGCTGACCATCTGCGACCAGGCGCTGGCGCTGGACTTTCTGATCAATCTAGCGGTCCTGAAGGGGCACTGCCAGACGGTGATGACCTGCGCGCTGAAAAACCACAAGGGTCTGATCCCCAACAGCGAGAAGCGGCGCTTCCATACCCTGGGGCTCCACAGGCCCATCGCCTATCTGGCCGCCGCCTTTCCCAATGAACTGATCGTTGTGGACAACATCTGCGGCGACCTGGACTTCGAGGAGGGCGGCAATCCGGTGGTCATGGACCGGATCCTCTGCGGCAGAGACCCAGTGCTGATGGACGCGTTTGCCTGTCAGGTCCTGGGCTGTGATGTGGAGGAGGTGCCCTATATCTCCCTGGCGGAACAGCTGGGGGTGGGCAGTGCCGACGTCGGCGCTGCGGAGGTGATCGCGCTCAATGGGGGCGCGGCAGCCGCGCCGGGCCGGCCCACGGGCCGGGTGCGGGAGCTGGCGGCATACACCGCGCCGCGGGACGCCTGCTCGGCCTGCTACGGCATGCTGATCCACGCGCTGGACAAGCTGGAGCGCCAGGATGAGCTCTGGGGCCACCGGGAGAAGATCGGCATCGGCCAGGGCTATCGGGGCAAATGCGGCGCCATCGGCGTGGGCCGGTGTACGGCGGATTTCGACCGGAGCCTGTCCGGCTGCCCGCCCACAGCGGCGGAGATGCTGGCGTTTCTGAAGGGCAACTGGCAATAGAAAACACAACACCCGCGGCGTCAAAGACGCCGCAGGTGTTTGTTCATATCAAAGCCTTATTCTGCGTTGGCGCGCAGGGAGACGGTGAATGTGTGGGTCTGGCCGTCCCGGAGGCAGGAGAGAGTCATGGTCTCGCCCACGATGTGGGTGCGGCGGATGGCCATCAGGTCGTCCACCATGGCCACGCTCTGGCCGTCCACGGCGGTGATCACGTCGCCGGCCTGGATGCCGGCCTCTTCGGCTGCGCCGCCTTCGGTGACGCTCTCTACGCTGACGTAGGTGCTGCCGTCGTCATTTTCCCGGGTGAGGACCATCAGGCCCAGGGTGGGGACGCCGTGGAACTTGCCGGTGGCGATGATGTCGTTAACCACGAAGCACACGTGGGAGATGGGCAGGGCGAAGCCCAGACCCTCCACCGTGGCCTCATCCGGGGTGCCGCTGCCGCTCATCTTCAGGGTGTTGACGCCCACCACCTGGCCGTAGCGGTTGATGAGGGGGCCGCCGGAGTTGCCGTTGTTCAGGGCGGCGGTGGTCTGCAGTACGTTCAGGGTGCGGCCCTCCACCAGAACGTCGCGGCTGATGGCGGAGATGATGCCGTCGGTCATGGTGCAGCGCAGCTCCACGCCCAGGGGGTTGCCGATGGCGTAGACCTGGTCGCCCACCATGGTCAGGTCGCTGTCGCCGAATTCCGCGGTGGGCAGATCCGCCGCGTCCACCAGCTTCAGCACGGCGATATCCTCGGCGGCGTCATAGCCCACCAGCAGCGCGTCGTAGTTCACGCCGGTATCCAGGACCACCCAGCACTCGGTGCCGCCGGAGATCACGTGGGCATTGGTGACGACGTAGCCGTCGGCGGTCATGATGATGCCGGTGCCCAGGGAGGCGCTATCCCCCTGCTGGGCCACCACCAGCACGGTGGCGGGATTCACCTGGGCGAAGATCCACTGGGCCGCCAGCTCGTCGCCGTGACTGTCGGTGACGGTCATGCGCACGGTGGGGTCGTAGCTGTCCACCCGGGGGATGTGGGTGTCGTGGTCGGCGAAGATGTCCACGATGCTGCTGGCGTCGCCGTCGTCCTGGCTGCCGTCGTAGCCGTCGCTGTTCTGGGCGCCGTGGCCGGTGCCGTGCCACAGCAGCGCGGCGGCTACCAGCACCACTGCCACCAGGCCCATCACGCCCAGGAAGATCCACAGGCCCAGGCGCTTTTTCTTTTTCGGCGGCTGAGGCGGCGCGGGACGGATGCTCTCCGGCAGGGGTTGGCTGTGGACGTAGTAGTCCACCACTTCTTTGCCCTGGCTGGGGATGTACCAATCCACCACCTCCTGGGGCTCGATCTTGTCTCTCATTTCATCCATGTTGTGTTACCTCTCGGTGTTGTGGGGGGAAGATAGCTGCAGCGTGAAGTCGAAGGAGGTCAGGCCATTTTCGCTGGTGACGGAGATGTGCTCCTTGTGCTGGGCCAGGATGGTCTTCACCACGTACAGGCCCAGGCCGTAGCCGTCCTTGTCCTCGCTGCGGGATTTATCGGATTTGTGGAAGCGCTCAAACAGCAGGGGGATCTCCTCCGGGGCGATGGTGGCGCCGTGGTTGCGGACGGAGATGATGGCCTTTTCATCGTTGGTGGCCAGCCCCAGATACAGCGCGGAGCGGGGAGAGGCGAACTTGGCCGCGTTCTCCAGCAGGTTGTAGATCACCTGGGTGATCAGGTCCCGGTCGCCCTGAACCATGGTGGGGTCGTCGGGGATATTGGTCTCCACGTCCAGGCCCCGGTCGTTGATCTTCTGCTCCATGCTGAGAAGGGCGATGCGCATGACCTCGCAGATGTCGAAGTCCTCCTTCTTCATCTCCTTGGACTGGATCTGGGAGATATCCAGCATCCGGCGCACCAGGCGGCTGAGACGGCGGCTCTCGTCGGAGATGATCTGCAGGTAGTGCTTCTCCCGCTCCGGCGGGATGGTGCCGTCCAGGATGCCGTCGGTATAGCCGGCGATGGTGGTCATGGGGGTTTTCAGCTCGTGGGACACGTTGGCGATGAAGTCCCGGCGCTGGCGCTCTGTCTCCGCCAGGGAGTCCGCCATGGCGTTGAAGGACTGGGCCAGCTCACCGATCTCGTCACTGCGGTCCAGCTCGGGGATGCGCACGTCAAAGTCGCCGGCGGCGTAGGCCCGGGTGGCCTGCACCATGTCGGTGATGGGCTTGATCTGCCGCATGGAGGTGACGGAGCTGGCCAGGAAGGAGATCAGCAGAATGATGGCGGAGGTCATCAGGAACATGCCGATGAAGGAACGCCACACCTGCATGATCTCCGACTCGTCCATCACCGCCAGCACGATGCCCAGCAGCTGCCCGCTGTCGCCGGAGACGGGGACGGCCACGGCGAATTTCTTGACGCTGTAGGTGCCGCTGACGTTGCTGCGGCCCTGGTACAGGGCCTTTTCCGACTGGATGCCGTCCACGATCTCCTGGGGGATGGTGATGCTGCGGCCCACCAGCTCCTCGTCGGTGGTCAGCAGCACGTTGCCCTGGGCCGAGCAGATGAGGAAGTCCACATCCGTCATGCGGGAGGCCATGTCCGCCAGCTTGCGCAGGGCGGTGCCCTCGTCGATACTGGCGTCGCCGGCGGCGGCGAAGTAATCGGCGGACACCTGGGCGATCAGCTCGGCCCGGGTGCGCATCTCGCCCCGCTTTTCGGCGGTGGTGGTGCCGTAGCTGAGGGTGAAGAAGCTGACGCCCAGCAGCAGCAGCGTCAGCAGCACCATACCGGCGGTCAGGGCGAACTGATGCCAGTAGAGGCTATTGAATTTCCGCTTGAACTGTTCGATCATGACGGCTGCTTCACTTCAAACTTGTAGCCCACGCCCCAGACGGTCTTCAGGGCCCACTGGTCGGAGACGTTCTCCACCTTCTCCCGCAGGCGCTTGATGTGGACGTCCACGGTGCGGCTGTCGCCGAAGTAGTCGAAGCCCCACACCTCGTCCAGCAGCTGGTTGCGGGTGTAAACCCGGTTGGGGGTCACCGCCAGGTGATAGAGCAGCTCCAGCTCCTTGGGAGGCGTATCCACCTTCTTGCCGTCCACCAGCAGCTCATAGCTGTCCAGGTCGATCACCAGCTTGTCGTATACCAAGCGCTTGCGGGTGTCGTCGGGGATCTCGCTGCGGCGCAGCACGGCATTGATGCGGGCCATCAGCTCCTTCATCTCGAAGGGCTTCACCAGATAGTCGTCGGCGCCCATCTCCAGGCCGGTGATCCGGTCGGTAACGTCGCCTTTGGCCGTCAGCATGATGATGGGGGTCTTGCCCTTTTCCCGGATGTGGGCGCACACGGCCCAGCCGTCCATCACCGGCAGCATGATGTCCAGCAGCACCATGTCCGGGGCTTTGGCGTCGTATTCCTCCACGGCCTTGCCGCCGTCGTAGGCGATGCGGACCTCAAAGCCCTCTTTTTCCAGGTACATGCGGATCAGGTCGGAGATATTGTGGTCGTCCTCCACCACAAGAATGTTGCGTGCCATATAGATAGCCTCCCAGTGTGTCTTTTCTATTGATTATATCGAAGATGTGGGGTCTTTCCTGAACTTTCTGTAAACAACAATATAATATAGCACACTTTTTATCCGTTGTACAGTCCGATCGTCACGCCGGTGTAGTACCACTGCAGGATATCCTGCCAGGTTTTCCCCTCTTTTGCCAGTTCGTTGGCGCCGTACTGGCTCATGCCCACGCCGTGGCCGTAGCCGGTGACGCGGAAGGTGACGCTGTCGCCGGATGCCTCCACGGTGAAGGCGGTGCTGCGCAGGTTATACAGCGTCCGCAGCTCCTTGCCGGTGACGGACACGCCGCCCACTGCGGCGGAGGCTACCCGGCCCGCATCGGTCAGCGTGACGTCCTTGATCCAGCCGTCTGGGTCGCCGGACAGCTGGGCGTCCGGGTGGGCCTTGCAGAAAATGCTGCGGAACTCCTTCGCCGTGAAGGTGTTGACGCTGTGGTAGTTGGGGATGCCCTCCTCCGTCTCCGGGCTCTTCACGCTGACCAGATACGGCAGCTCCGCCGCCCACACGTCGCCGCTGGCGGCGGTGGCTCCGGCGGAGGAGGAGTGGAACACCGCCATGATGGGCGCGCCGTCATACAGCACCACCTGGCCGTCGGTGTCCGCCACCGCCTGGTCGATCTTGACCTCGTACTGGTCGAATTTGTCGCCCCACTTGGCCCTGGCGTCCGCCTCGCTGAGCCAGGCGGTGCAGCAGGCGGAGTCGGTACACACGTCGGCGTCGGGGTGGGTGGCCTTGGGCCCGGCGGCCATGCGGTAGTAGAGATAGGTGCGCTCCGCCGCCGCCTGGGCCTTCAGGGCCTCCTCTTCAAAGGTGGCGGGCATCTCGCCCCGTACCACAGAGCGGAGGTATTCTGCCGCCGTCATGGTCTCCACGGCGCCGTCGTGCCACAGGCGCACCGTGTGGGCGGCGTCGGACCCGGCGCCGTCCTCCGGAGCGGCTTGCTCCGTCTGCAGGGGTGTGGGGGCGGCGTCCGTCTTGGGGGCGCTTTCCTCTGCCCGCAGCCAGGGGGGCAGAAACAGCAGCATCAGCAAAAGCATACCGGCTGCAAGGGTCTGCTTCATCGACAACACATCCTTTCTCCCTGTCAGTGTAGGGAGAACGGGGTGCGAAAACGGGGGAAACGCAGTTGTAACAAAGGCTGCGGAAATATTTAATACTTTTGTAATGATTCCTTACGATGATTTTTAACAACCCTCGGGTATCTTAATACTTGCAAGAGACAAAAAACTTTTTTCATCAATCTTCCTGCCATAAAGAGCCGAGGGCGTTCCGCCTTCGGCTTTATGGTTTTTATTGATACTGGCGCAAAATAACCGCACAAAGGAGCGGCGGCATGTGGTCATGCCGCCCTACAAACAGGTACGATAGAATAGCGTAGGGGGCGATGCCCACATCGCCCCGCCGTCCACCGCAACTGCCATCGTAATTTGTGCGGGCCGATGTGGGCATCGGCCCCTACGAAGCAATCGGTAATGCCCCGCCGCAGATAATACAAAGCGAACACCCCGTCCATTCTCACGTGAGGATGGACGGGGTGTATTTTCTATTTTCGTAATTCCCTGAAAAATTCTGACAGTACCGCCTGGCAGTCCTCCGCCAGAATGCCGCCTACCAGCTGGGGGTGGTGGGGGAAATCCTCCATGAACAGGTTCAGCACGCCGCCGCAGGCGCCCATGGCCCGGTCACGGGCGCCGTAGAACACCCGACGCACCCGGGCATTGATGATGGCTCCGGCGCACATGGGGCAGGGCTCCAGCGTAACATACAGGTCGCAGTCCTCCAGCCGCCAGGTGCCGAGGGTGGCGTTGGCCTGGGCCATGGCCTCCATCTCCGCGTGGGAGCTGACCGCCTGCTTTTCCTCCCGCCGGTTGCGGCCCCGGCCGACGATCCGGCCGTCCCGGACGATGACGCAGCCCACCGGCACCTCGCCGTGGGCGGCGGCCTCGCGGGCCAGCGCCAGCGCCTGATGCATATAGTCCTCGTGGGTCATGGCGGTGCTCCTTTCAAAATTGTGGGTTAAACTCTGGCATATTTGTCCAAACTACTCGTACACTGTAAGGCAGGGGAAGCATGGCCTCCCCGCCGTGAACGAGGAGGACGCATCATGGCAAAAAAGAGCAAGGATACCCTGTGGCCCACCGACGCGGAGCTGAAGCGGGAACTGAATCAGATCAGCCACCAGCTGAAGGAGGCCTATGACCGGTTCAACTACGCCTGCGAGCCGGAGCTGGTGGAGGCCAGCATTTTCGAGATCAACGCACTGAAGGCGAAGTACGATTATTTCCTGCGGTGCGTCAAGGAGCGCTCCGGCATGCCGGTGGGCCGCGGCGCGGCTGCCTTGGCCATGCGGGAGGCCAGCGTGGCGGCCTCCGCCGTGAAGGGAGGGAAGCCATGTCGGTCGTAGAGATGGTATCGTTGGGGCTGGTGCTGCTGTTTCTGCTGGTGGCCATCTGGCGGCTGTTCAAAACGCCGCTGAAGCTGGCGCTGCGGCTGGCCGGCAACACGGCACTGGGGTTCGGCGCCGTGTGGGCGCTGAACCTCACCACCGCCTACACGGGGCTGAGCCTGGGGCTGAACCTGTTCAACGCGTTGACCGTGGCGATCCTGGGCCTGCCGGGCTTCTGTCTGCTGCTGCTGGTGAAGTGGGTGGTGGGTACATAAGTGAATGGGCGGGGATACCGTCCGAAGCCTCCCTCTGTGAGGGAGGTGGCGCGAAGCGCCGGAGGGAGAGAATAAAAAGCTCGAATTCTCTCCCCTAGTCACCTTCGGTGACAGCCCCCTCCCAGAGGGGGCCTTGGGTTATCAGTGCATTACCACATATCGCCATTCTCGCGGCAGGGCGCATGCCCTGTCGCTTTTCTTTTGCGGAAGGCGAACCTTTACGCAGCGGGTCTGATCCATTCGCCGGTGCTGTCCTTCTGCAAAACCAGCTCATATCCGCCGCCGGGGCGGTTGAAATAGATCTCCGTATCCTCCGGCCCGACTTCCAGCAGGAACGAGCTTTCCGCGCCCCATGCGCTGTTCAAGCCGCCGAAGGTGCGATAGAAATTCAGGTAATGGGGCCTCACACCGCCGCCGTCATTCTTGAAGCCCCGGACATATCCCATGGACGACGCCACCTGTACGTCAAGGCGGATCGCCGTTCCGTCCTCCGTGACGGAATAGTCGGTCAAGAGAACGTCCGTCCGTTTCTGCAAGCCCGTTCCAATCAGGAACGCCGCCGCTAAGACGCCTACAATGGCGATCACGGCAAATACTGTCTTTTTCACGCTGTTATACCTCCCGTTTTTATGTTCCTCGTAAGTAAGCCGTTCTACTTCTCCGTCTGCTCCAGATCCCACCCGTACAGGGGATACCGCTGCAGACTGCCGAACAGTTTCTGCTTCAAATCGGGATACCGCTCCTCCAGCGAGGCGATCAGCTCCTTTACCTCCTGGCGGCGGCTGTGGCCGTCCATGGGGCAGGGGTTGTGGACAATGGGCAGTCCCTCCCGCAGTGCCACGCGGCGGATGTCGTCCTCGTGGCAGTACAGCAGGGGGCGGATCTGGGTCACGCCGGTGCGGTCAAGGAACGTCACCGGCTGGAAGCAGCCGATGCGGCCCTCGAACAGCAAATTCATCAGCAGCGTCTCCACCGCGTCGTCATAGTGGTGGCCCAGGGCGATCTTCCGGATGCCCCGCTCCGTCAGGGCGGTGTTCAGGCTGCCGCGGCGCAGCTTGGCGCACAGGGAGCAGGGGTTCTTCTCCTTCCGCTCCTCGAAGATGATCTGGTACACCGGCACCTGAATGCGGGTGTAGGGCACCTCTAGCTTTTCGCACAGCGCCGCTACGCCGGAGAAGTCCATGCCCGGCATGCCCATCTCCATGGTGATGGCCTCCACCGTAAAGGGGATGGGGTAGAATTTCTGCAGCCGGGCCAGGGATACCAGGGTCAGCAGGCTGTCCTTTCCGCCGCTGACGCCCACGGCGATCCGGTCGCCGGGCTCGATCATATGATAGTCCTCCACGCACCGGCGGACAAGCCCCAGAATATGCTGCATAGAAAGCACCTCCGAAAAGTGAAATTGCAAAGCCTGAAAACGGGAGATATCAGGAGAAAACGAGAGAAAACACGAGATGTTTTTATCGTAAATCAAAATGGTGTTGACATCCCCGCGCCGTTATGCTATAAATATCCTTGCGCGTTTGGCGCGTTTCCTTACGATTTTAGCAAGGGAACACGAAAAAGTAAAGCAAAATACATTATAATAAATTTGGAGGAAAACACCATGTCCACTTTTATGGCAAACAAGGCCAACATCGAGCGCAAGTGGTACGTCGTTGACGCCGCCGGCAAGCCTCTGGGCAAGACCGCCGTCGTCGTGGCCGACCTGCTGCGCGGCAAGGGCAAAGTCACCTATACCCCCCACGCTGACTGCGGCGATAACGTCATCGTCATCAACGCCGGCAAGGCGGTTCTGACCGGCAACAAGCTGGAGCAGAAGTATTATCGCACCCACTCCGGTTGGATCGGCGGTCTGAAGGAGACCAAGTACCGCATCCTGATGCAGGACAAGCCCGAGCTGGCCATGCGCGTGGCCGTCCGCGGCATGATGCCCCGCAACACCGTTACCAAGGACTCCCTGAAGCGCCTGCACGTCTATGCCGGCGACACCCACGAGCATCAGGCACAGAAGCCCGAGCTGGTCAAGTAATTGAAGGAGGAAACGAAGAATGTATCAGTCCAAGAATCCCTACAAGTACGGCACCGGCCGCCGCAAGTCCTCCGTTGCCCGTGTGCATCTGTTTGAGAACGGTTCCGGCAATATCACCATCAACGGCCGCGACATCGACGAGTACTTCGGTCTGGAGACCCTGAAGATGGTCGTCCGTCAGCCCCTGTCCGCTACCGATACCCTGGGCAAGGTGGACATCGTTGCCACCGTGGAAGGCGGCGGCGTGTCCGGCCAGGCCGGCGCCCTGCGTCACGGCATCAGCCGCGCTCTGCTGCTGGTGAACCCCGAGTACCGCGCCATCCTGAAGAAGGCCGGCTTCCTGACCCGCGATCCTCGTATGAAGGAGCGTAAGAAGTACGG
Source organism: uncultured Oscillospiraceae bacterium (assembly GCA_934597585.1). Lineage (GTDB taxonomy): Bacteria > Bacillota > Clostridia > Oscillospirales > Oscillospiraceae > Vescimonas. The sequence continues at coordinate 67,449 of CAKTSA010000002.1, read as the reverse complement.
CCTCAAAGCCGCCCGTCGCGCACCTCAGTTCTCCAAGCGCTAAACGTCATACTGTACGTTTCGGTTCCGGAAGCCATCTGGCTTCCGGAACTTTTTTGCCTCCTTTCTTGAATCCTCCGTCAAATTCTCTAAAAATCCCTGCATTGATTTATGCACCCCGCTGAAATACACGAAAACCGGCAAAAGACCTTGCAATTATTTCTCAAAGTGCTAAACTGTCATTACAGAATATGCCACGAAACCCATGGGTTTCGCTGTTTTTTCTTTCCCGAAAGGGAGAAAAAACAAGAGAAGTATCGTTTTCATAAGGCATGACGATCACGGGGGCTGAGAGGCCGCCATGGTCTTGTGCGTCTGACCTCCCCATAATGGGCAGACAGGGCTTTGTTGCTTTGCCCTGTCTGCCCGCGTCAGATTCAAATGGGGAGGGACAGGCTATACGCGGGCGGCGTTAGGAATACCGGACGGCGGCGCTTTGATCCACCGGTAAATATTTTATGAATGGGGAGGACATCAAAAAATGCCAACCAAGAGAGCGACAAAACGCGCACTTATGACCAGCATTCTGGCCATCTGCCTGTGCCTGGTGATGCTCATCGGCTCCACGTTTGCGTGGTTCACAGACACTGCCAGCACCGGCGTCAACAAGATCCAGGCCGGTAACCTCAAGATCGATCTTGTCATGGACAAGAACGAAGATGGCAACTACACATCCATCGCGGGTGAGGATGCTGCTATTTTCGGCAAAGAGGGTAGCCTGATCGCACAGAATAAGAGCACTGATACGCTGTGGGAGCCGGGCAAGACGCAAATTGTTTTCCTGGGTGTTCAAAACAAGGGTAATCTTGCTGTTAAGTACAACATTGTGATCAATGTAGCCGATAACGGTCTTGCTGATGCCCTTGAGTATGCGATCGTTGACGGTGCAAAGGCAGCTGACATGAGTGCTGTCGATAGTTGGGCTGCTATCAAGGCACTTCCCAATGTGCAGACCGGCGATGTGAAGGCCGGAAAGACCGTTGCCGCTGAAAACGGTGTGCTGGATGAGATCGTCAATGGCGCGAAAGACGAAACGGATTACTTTGCGCTGGCCGTGCATATGAAGGAAGAAGCTGGCAACGGCTACATGGATAAGGACGTCACCATCGACGTTACTGTTACTGCCACCCAGGCTGCTGCAGAGTCCGATAGTTTCGGCAAGACCTATGATGAAGGTGCTGCATATCCCGCGGTAAAAAATGTTGATTCTGCGTCTGCTGGTATAGATGCAGCCGGCAGTGGTGATACGACAAGCAAAAATGCATTTGAAGAGGCCATGACCGCCAATGAGGAAAATATTATTATCAATCTCTCGGGCGATGCAGTTTACGATTTGGAAGGCTATGGCCTGCCTGTTGGCGGTGAGAAAACAAAAGCCATTACAATTAACGGTAATGGTCATAAAGTGATTTTCAACAAAACCAATATTCAGCTCAGCAACGTTATGTGCAAGAATGTACAATTGACGATTAAGAATGCAACGGTTGCGGTTGGTACAGAGAAATCAACTGGAACGTCTTGGGATGCACACGATATTGTATTCGAGGGGAATGCCGCATTTGAAAATGTAAAATTTGAAAGAGCGGTTGCGGTTATTGGTTCGGCATCTTTCAAGAATTGTGAGATTTCTGATAAGAATGCGTCTGCGGATACATATGTGCTGTGGATCATGACGGGTTCCAATGTTGCATTGGACAATTGCATCATAGATGGCAAGAGCAATACTGGACACGGAAACCGCGCTATTGCCATTAAGGAAGAGTATGCTAATAGTCATGGCTTTAATAAAACAGACATGACCACCCTGACCATCAACGGCGGCAAGATCACCTCCGATAAGTATGCGGCGGTGCTGGTCACCTCTGCCGGTGGTGCGAATATCACCTTGACCGGCAATGTTGATATCTCCGGTACCAAGGATGCCACCAATGCTGTCTGGTATGACGGCGACGGCTCCAATGTTACCGTTAACGGCTGCACAAAGATTGCCAGAAGCTAAGACTATACTTAAAACCCCCGCTCCACCGGAGCGGGGGTTTCTCTATGCAGTTCAGCGCATCACTGCTCCAGATACTCCATCGCCACGCGGGTCATGGCGGAGACGCCGGAGACGATGACCTTTTCGTCAAACACGATCTTGCCGTTGTGGAGAGACACCGGATTCTCGCCGTGGCCCGCGTCGATCATCATGAAAGCGCAGGGGGTGCCGGTCAGCTTGCCGAAGAAGCTGAAGTCCTCGCTGCCGGAGAAGGGCTGGGTGATGTGGCGCACGGCGCTCTGGCCCAGCTCGTCAGCGGCGGCCTTCTCCACCAGGTCGATGAGGGCGCTGTCGTTGTAGGTGGCGGCATAGCCCTCCTCCAGCTGCACCTCGATGTCGCAGGCAAAGGCGATGCCGATGCCCTTGCAGATGCGGTTGACCTCCTCGATGGCGGTGTCCCGCACCTCGTCGCCGAAGGTGCGCAGCACGGCCACCATTTTGGCCTCGCCGGCGGTGATGTTCACCGCGTCGCCGCCGGACATGGTGCCCACCGTCAGCACGGCGGTGGCCAGGGGATCGGTGCGGCGGGAGACCACGGTCTGCAGCACGGTGATGAGATACCCGGCGCAGGCGATGGCGTCATGGGCGGTGTGGGGCGCGGAGCCGTGGCCGCTCTTGCCGTGAACGGTGATGTGGAACAGGTCCACCGCGCTGGTAAAGTAGCCCTTATAGAGGTTCAGGGTGCCCACCGTGTCATTCTCGGAGGGGCAGACATGCTGGCCGAAGATGGCATCCACGTGGGGATTCTCCATGACCCCGGCGGCCACCAGCTGGCGTGCGCCGCCGGGCATGGTGTCCTCGCTGGGTTCAAAGATAAACTTCACCGTACCTGCGAAGCTGTCCCGCAGATGGCACAGGGTTTTGGCCAGACCCAGCAGCATGGTGGTGTGCAGGTCGTGGCCGCAGGCGTGCATGACGCCATCGTTCTGGCTGCAGAAGGGCAGACCCGTCTCCTCGTGGACCGGCAGGGCGTCGATGTCCGCCCGGAAGGCCACGCACTTGCCGGGGCCCTTGCCGCCGTGGAGCAGGCCCACCACGGCGGTGGGCAGGGGGGACTGGACTTCGTCCATGCCCATCTTCTCCAGCTCCTTGCGGATCAGGTCACTGGTGCGGACCTCGTGCATGCCCAGCTCGGGGTGGGCATGGATATCCCGGCGGATAGCCACCAGTTCGTCGAAAATGCTCTCGACGTAGGTTTTGATCTCAGACATTGTGAAAGACTCCTTTCAAAGGGCTGCGCTCACAGCCACTTGCACATGACGCCGGCCACCAGCACGGAGGTGATGGACACGGTGACCATACCGGCCACCAGCATCTTGGGCATGATCTGGGCGTTGATGAAGGCTTTTTCCTCGGGGGTGGTACCGGTGCTCTCAGACACCTCGTTGGAGATGATGACGGTGCCGGGGAAGCCGAACAGGCAGGAGCTGCCGATGGCCATGGACATCTGCCAGCTGTAGCCGAACAGCTTGCCCACCAGGATGGACACCAGGGAGAAAGCGATGGTGCCGATGACCACGCAGACCAGCAGGGGAACCACCATGTTGCCCACCATCTCGGGGGTGGCGGAGGCCAGGTTGGTGAAGATGGAAAGGGTGATGATGGGCATCACGATGCCGGTGGCGTTGGCCTTGCCCAGGGCGTCCTCATCCAGGAAGCCCAGTTCCTTCAGCAGCACGCCGAAGATCAGGCACCACACCAGCTTGTTCACCGCGTCGTTCAGCAGGCTGGACACGGTGACGGACAGCAGCGCCACCAGGATGACCTTGGCCAGGATGGCGTTGGGGGTGTTGTACTTGGCGGGCAGGGGAGGGATCAGCTTCTTCTTGGTCACGGTCTGGGCCGCGTCCACCGGGGCCAGCGTCACGCTGCCCGCGTCGATTTGGCGCTTCAGGCGCTTGGCCTCACTCTTCAGGCACAGGGAGGCCACGGGGTAGCCCACGAAGCCCTGGGCGCACATCACCAGCGTGGCGAACACCGCCAGCTCCGGCAGATCGGCCTTCTGGGCCATGTCCTGCATCTGCAGCGTGGCCACCACGCCGCCGGACAGGATGGGCGCGCCCACCAGGGCGTAGGTACGGTCAATGATCAGCTGGCCCAGGAAGTACACCGCCACGGAGATGGCGATGCAGGCCAGGGCGGAAATGATGACCGTGCGCCACTGGGCGCCGAAATCACGCAGCTTGATGGTGGTGCCCAGGTGCACCAGCAGCATGGTCACCAGCAGTCCGGCCATGCTCAGCAGCGTGGAATCGGCGAACATGGTGGTGGGGAAAATGCCGGCCCAGAAGCCTGCCAGAAAGACAACGGAGGCCACCAGCAGCATGGAAACAATGGCTTTTGTTTTGGCGGAGATCATATCTCCGACGGCGAACACCACGAAGATGATCGCAGCAGCTAGGATCGCGTTCATAATTTTTCTCCTTCTCAAAATGGAATTTACAAAATGAAAAGCGGCTCCGTCTGAAGGACGAAGCCGCTTGCCACCAATGAAAAAATGGGGGTCAACGCTTATGTCGATTCAGCCGGTTTACGGTATCGGGAGCAAAAATAGGCGTACCAATAAAAGTCCGCAAAAGAGCGAACCATCCAGGCAAAATAGGAGACCATATTCAGGCTGCGGTTTGCATTGCGGTGCATCATCTGACGTGCCATGGTGGTCTCCCTTCCGCCGGAGTGGCTCCGGCTGTTTCGTTTTGTTGGCACTGATTTTAGAACTTTGCACTGCGAAAGTCAACAGCCAATTTATGGATATTCCGCCCGGTACAGCCTATAAACTTTGTAGGATTTTCACGAAATTGAACGGATTCTTAACGCGGCAAACGGATTTCCTTATGGATGGCATCGCAAAATTTTCTGGAAGGAACTGGAAGCATTACCATCGATTGACAAGGGCAGACACGGTTTTGACGGGCAGAAATGCGCCCATACTGCGTCAAGTCCCTTGACAATACGGCAAGTATTCTCTGCGGGCCTTTTCTTGTCTGGACACATTTCTGCTCCGGCAAAACTGCTTCGCACCTGCCAGCGATGTATTTTCGAGTGATTTTTGGTTTTTGAGACGCAGGCTTGCTGGCGCAAGCCAAGGCGAAAAGGGCAAAAAGCGCCGGAAAGACACGCTGACAGGCGTGTTTGCCTTTGTCAATCGATGGTAAGAAAAGACGATTTACAAACGCCGCTGTTTCTGGTACGATAGCGATACCTGAATAAAACGAGGAGGGCATCCCCTATGAAAGACCTGCAGAAGAAGCTGCGGGTGGCGCTGGTGCAGGCCACCCCGGTGATGTTCAATAAGGACGCCACCATCGACAAGGTGTGCGGTCAGATCCGGGAGGCGGGTCGGAACGGCGCGGAGCTGATCGTGTTCCCCGAATCCCTGATCCCCTGCTATCCCTACGGCCTGACCTACGGCTTCACCGTGGGCAGCCGCACCGAGGCGTGCCGGGACGACTGGAAAATTTACTATGACAACGCTGTCCTCTGCCCCAGCGCCGACACCGACCGCATCGGCGCGGCGGCCAGGGAGGCGGGGGCCTACGTCTCCATCGGCTACACGGAGCGGGGCCGCAATAACGGCACACTGTACTGCTCCAACATGATCTTCGGGCCCGACGGCCAGCTGCTGTGCAACCACCGGAAGCTGAAGCCCACCGGCGCCGAGCGCATCGTCTGGGGCGACGCCGACAGGGATTACTTCCCCACGGTGGACTCCCCCTGGGGCACCATGGGCGCGCTGATCTGCTGGGAGAACTATATGCCCCTGGCCCGTGTGGCCCTGTATCAGAAGGGCGTCAGCCTCTATCTGTGCCCCAACACCAACAACAACCCCGAGTGGCACGACACCATCAAGCACATCGCCATCGAGGGAAAGTGCTTCGTCTTCCACGTGAACCAGTACTTCACCAAGGACATGTATCCCACCGATTACCACGGCCCCGCCGCCGACGAGATCGCCCGCCTGCCCCAGGCCCCCTGCAATGGCGGCAGCGCCATCATCGACCCCTACGGCCACTATGTCACCCAGCCGGTGTGGGACTGCGAGACCATCATCTACGCCGACATCGACCCGGATCAAGCCGCCCGCGCCCGCATGGAGTTCGACCCCTGCGGCCACTACTCCCGTCCCGACGTGACGGAGCTGATCGTTCACGAGAAATAAGAATTTCGTAGGGGTCGATGCCCACATCGACCCGCTTCGCAAAGAAAGCTAGAGGATATGACCATGGACCTGCGCGAGATCACGGATTTCAACGCCCCGGAGCTGGACGTCTACGCCCGGCTGACGGAGAATCAGCTGGTGAACCGGGCCGACCCGGCCAACGCCCTGTTCATCGCCGAGAGCCCCCTGGTGATCGGCCGGGCCCTGGATGCGGGCTGCGTGCCGGTGTCCTTCCTGATGGAGCGCAAGCACGTGGCGGGCAAGGCAAGCGAGCTGCTGGCCCGGTGCCCGGATGACATCCCTGTCTACGCCGCGCCCCTGGAGGTGTTGGAGCAGCTGACGGGCTTCAAGCTGACCCGGGGCATGCTGTGCGCCATGCGCCGCCCGAAGCTGCCCACGGTGGAGCAGGTCTGCGCCGGCGCCCGGCGGGTGGCGGTGCTGGAAAACGTCATGAACCCCACCAACATCGGCGCCATCTTCCGCAGCGCCGCCGCCCTGAACATGGACGCGGTGCTCCTCAGCACCCAGGGCAGCGATCCCCTGTACCGCCGGGCCGTCCGGGTCAGCATGGGTACCGTGTTCCAGATCCCCTGGACCTACTTCCCGGAGGACGCCCCCTGGCCGGAGGGCGGTATGGCCCTTCTGCGGCGGCTGGGCTTCAAGACCGCCGCCATGGCCCTGCGGGACGATTCCCTGTCCATCGACGATCCCCGCCTGCTCTCGGAGGAGAAGCTGGCCGTGGTGCTGGGCACGGAGGGGGACGGCCTGGCCGCCGGCACCATCGCCCACTGCGACTATACGGTGCGCATCCCCATGGCCCACGGGGTGGACAGCCTCAACGTGGCCGCCGCCAGCGCCGTGGCCTTCTACCAGCTGGGAAAACGGTAAAACAGAAAGAAAAACAGCGGACCGTTGCCTGAAAAAGGGCAACGGCCCGCTGTTTTTTGCCGTAGGATAGGGAGGTGATGGTATGGAGCCCTATCAGGGCGGCGTCAGCGCCGTGTGCGAGCTGTGCGGCGGCGAGATCTACCGGGGCGAGGCGTATTATGAGATCGACCATCAGGCCATCTGCCGGGACTGCCTGGCGGATTTCGCGGCGCGGTTCTTCGCGCCGTATCTGGAGAAAGGAGGATGAGAAATGGCAAGGACCCCAGCCTGGGAGAGCCACATGCGCCGCGCAACGGAGCAGCTGAGCCGGGCCTGCGCGGAGGCGGCGTCCCAGATGTCCGGCGGCAGCACCTCTGTCAAGGAGATCAAGGACCTGGCCGCCGCCATGAAGGAGCTGACGGCCATGTACGCCACCCGGAAAAAGGCGGACGCCCCGACGCAGCCCAAGAAGGCCGTCCGCGTGCTCCACGTCCGCTTTGAGGACCGGGAAAAGCCCTGGCAAATTTGAAAAGGATTTTGCAAGAAAACTCTTGACAAGCCATTTCAAAAGTGCTAAAGTACGTCCATAATCAAAAAAGCAAACCAACGAGTAAGAGGAGTACCCCTACAGGAACCTTTCAGAGAGCCGCGTATTTGGTGGGAGCGTGGCAGCGGAATGTACGGTGAATGGACTTACGAGGGCGGGGAGAAAGCTCAGCGAGCGAGTAATACCCGACGGCATCCGCGGCCGTTACCCCGGCGGAGCGCATGATGGTGCGTGCAGAGTGGACGCTTTTGCGTCAATGTGGGTGGTACCGCAGATTTGTATTTTCAATCTGTCCCATGGAAGAATTTCCATGGGACAGATTTTTTTAATGCTAAAATAATTTTCACATACAAAAGGAGAAACGATCATGGGAAAGATTATTCTGACAGGCGACCGTCCTACCGGACGGCTTCATGTGGGCCATTTCGTCGGCTCCCTCCGCAACCGCGTCACGCTGCAGAACAGCGGCAAATTTGAAAAGCTATTCTTCATGATCGCCGACGCCCAGGCCCTCACCGACAACTTTGACCATCCCCAGAAGGTGCGGGACAACATCCTGGAGGTGGCCCTGGACTACCTGTCCTGCGGTATCGACCCGGCCAAGTCCACCATCCTGGTGCAGTCCCACGTCAGCGAGCTGACGGAGCTGACCTTCTACTACATGAATCTGGTGACCCTGGCCCGTCTGGAGCGCAACCCCACCGTCAAGGCGGAGATCCAGCTCCGCGGCTTCAACCACAGCATCCCCATGGGCTTCCTGACCTACCCCGTCAGCCAGACGGCGGACATTACCGCTTTCATGGCCGACACCGTCCCCGTGGGCGAGGATCAGCTGCCCATGCTGGAGCAGGCCCGTGAGATCGTCCGCCGCTTCAACGAGCTGTACGGCGAGACGCTGGTGGAGCCCACCGCCCTGCTGCCGGACAACGAGGCCTGCCTCCGCCTTCCCGGCACCGACGGCAAGGCCAAGATGAGCAAGTCTCTGGGCAACTGCATCTACCTGGCCGACGATCCCGACGACGTTCGCACCAAGGTCATGAGCATGTACACCGACCCCAACCACCTGCAGGTGTCCGACCCCGGCAACACCAAGGATAACCCCGTATTCCTGTACCTGGACGCCTTCTGCACCGACGAGCACTTCGCCCGCTACCTGCCGGAGTACGCCAACCTGGCGGAGCTGAAGGCCCACTATGAGCGGGGCGGCCTGGGCGATGTGAAGGTGAAGAAGTTCCTGAACAATGTCCTCCAGGAGACCCTGGAGCCCATCCGCACCCGCCGCCAGGAGCTGGCGAAAGACCCTGCCGCCGTGATGGAGATTCTGCGCAAGGGCAGCTTCGTCGCCCAGGCCGAGGCCGCCAGGACCTTGGATAAGGTCAAGCACGCCATGAAGATCGACTATTTTGCGTAAATAGAAAAATATACATTACAGAATATAAAGGTGAAACATCATGAAAGAGCTGAAAGACAGAAACATCCCCTACAAGATCTATCTGACCGAGGATGAGATGCCCCAATATTGGTACAACGTCCGCGCGGACATGACCAACAAGCCCGCGCCCCTGCTGAACCCCGGTACCCTGAAGCCCATGACCGCCGAGGAGCTGGGCGGCGTGTTCTGCGCCGAACTGGTGAAGCAGGAGATGGACGACACCACCGCCTACTTCGAGATCCCCGAGGATATCCGCAACTTCTATAAGATGTACCGTCCCTCCCCCCTGGTCCGGGCCTACTGCCTGGAGGAGAAGCTCCAGACCCCTGCCAAGATCTACTACAAGTTCGAGGGCAACAACACCTCCGGCAGCCACAAGCTGAACTCCGCCATCGCCCAGGCCTACTACGCCAAGCAGCAGGGCCTGAAGGGTGTCACCACCGAGACCGGCGCCGGCCAGTGGGGCACGGCCCTCAGCATGGCCTGCGCCTATCTGGGCCTGGACTGCCGGGTGTTCATGGTGAAGTGCTCCTATGAGCAGAAACCCTTCCGCCGCGAGGTCATGCGCACCTACGGTGCCAACGTGACCCCCTCCCCCTCCAACACCACCGAGGTGGGCCGCAAGATCCTGGCCGAGTTCCCCGGCACCACCGGCTCCCTGGGCTGCGCCATCAGCGAGGCCGTGGAGGCCGCCACCACCCGCGAGGGCTACCGCTACGTCCTGGGCAGCGTGCTGAACCAGGTGCTGCTGCACCAGTCCGTCATCGGCCTGGAGACCCAGACCGCCCTGGAGAAGTACGGCATCAAGCCCGACATCATCATCGGCTGCGCCGGCGGCGGCTCCAACCTGGGCGGCCTCATCTCCCCCTTCGTGGGCCAGATGCTCCGGGGCGAGGCGGATTACAAGGTCATCGCCGTGGAGCCCGCCTCCTGCCCCAGCCTGACCCGGGGCGTATTCAAATATGACTTCTGCGACACCGGTATGATCTGCCCCATGGCCAAGATGTACACCCTGGGCAACGGCTTCATCCCCTCCGCCAACCACGCCGGCGGCCTGCGCTACCACGGCATGAGCGGCATCGTCTCCCAGCTGTACCACGACGGCTATCTGGAGGCCCGCAGCGTGGAGCAGACCAGCGTCTTCGAGGCGGCGGAGTTCTTCGCCCGCTGCGAGGGCATCCTGCCCGCTCCCGAGTCCAGCCACGCCATCCGCGCCGCCATCGACGAGGCCGTCAAGTGCCGCGAGACCGGCGAGGAAAAGACCATCGTCTTCGGCCTGACCGGCACCGGCTACTTCGACATGGTGGCCTACGGCAAGTACAACGACGGCGAGATGGGCGACTACATCCCCACCGACGAGGACCTGGCCAAGGGCTTCGCCACCATCCCCAATTTCCCCGGCAACGAGTAAGCGTTTCAGAACAAAATAAGCATCTGTCCGGGACGGCAAAGCCGTCCCGGACTTTTCCTCTGCGGAAAAATTTGGCCCGCGCCGGCGGGTTGTCGGTTGGCCGCGGACATATGCCGCCATGGCCTGGAGGACCGCCAAATTTCATGAAATTTTTCCAAGAAAATCGGGGAATTTTCATTTCCCTTGTTGACAAGCGCCCAATACTTTGTTAAAGTAATGACAAAGATGAGGGTGGGAGGAACCGTCATCCTTTAGGGCAACACAAGATATGATAAGCAGGCCGGTCTCCGCGCTGCGGCGACCGGCGAAAAAACCGTTAGGAGGATTACACTTTGAAAGATTGGGATCGTTTAATCACGGTGGAACAGATGGAAGCTGCCACGGCTGCGCTGCTGGAAAACGGCATCAAGGTCGGCGCGGATTCCTGGCAACAGCGCGCAAAGAACCAGACCCCCCACTGCGGCTTCGGCGAAGCGGGCACCTGCTGCCGCATCTGCTCCATGGGCCCCTGCCGCATCACCCCCAAAGCCCCCCGCGGCATCTGCGGCTGCGACGTGCACGGCATCGTGGGCAGAAACTACCTGCGCTTCACCGCCGGTGGCTCCGCCACCCACTCCGACCATGGCCGCGAGATCATGCACACCCTGTACCAGACCCGCGAGGGCGGCAACTATCAGGTCAAGGATCCTGACAAGCTGATCCGCATCGCCAAGGAATGGGGCGTGGAGACCGAGGGCAAGGACATCTACGACCTGGCCCACGAGATGGCCGAGATCGGCCTGCTGGAATACGGCAAGCCCTTCGGCGTCCAGCGCTTCCTCAAGCGCGCCCCCGAGCACACCCAGGAGCTGTGGAACAAGGCCGGTATCGAGCCCCGGGCCATCGACCGCGAGGTCTCCCAGTCTCTGCATATGACCCATATGGGCTGCTCCTCCATGCCTGAGGCGCTGATCCGCCAGTCCCTGCGCGCCGGTCTGTCCGACGGTTGGGGCGGCTCCATGATGGGCACCGAGTTCTCCGACGTTATGTTCGGCACTCCCAAGCCCATTGACACCACCGCCAACATCGGCGTCATGGAGAAGGACAACGTCAATATTATCGTTCACGGCCACGATCCCTCTCTGTCCGAGATGATCGTGTTCTACGCCAACGACCCCGAGATGATCGCCTACGCCAAGGAGAATGGCGCCAAGGGCATCACCGTGGCCGGCGTCTGCTGTACCAGCAACGAGGTCACCATGCGTCACGGCATCCCCATGGCCGGCAACTTCCTGAATCAGGAGAACGTGGTGCTGACCGGCGCCTGCGAGGCCATCGTGGTGGACGTGCAGTGCATTTTCCCCGCCCTGGGCCCCCTGAGCAAGTGCTTCCACACCAAGTTCATCACCACCTCTCCCATCGCCCGCATCCCCGACTCCGATTTCATCGAGTTCCATGCCGAGAGCGCCGGTGAGAACGCCAAGAATATCGTCAAGACCGCCATCGAGAACTTCAAGAACCGCCGTCCCGAGCTGGTCAACATCCCCGACCTGAAGACCAAGGCCCGCGTGGGCTACTCTCTGGAGGCCATCAAGAAGGAGCTGGACGGCGTGTGCAACTCCCATGTGGATACTTACGGCACCACCAAGCCCCTGATCGACTGCGTCAAGGCCGGTGTGCTGCGGGGCGCCGTGGCCATGGTGGGCTGCAATAACCCCAAGGTCCGCCCCGACACCGCCCATATCGAGCTGATGAAGAAGCTGCTGAAGAACGACATCATCGTCATCCTGTCCGGCTGCTCCGCCCAGGCTGCCGCCAAGGCCGGCCTGATGGATCCCGACGCCAAGGAGTACTGTGGCGAGGGTCTCAAGCGCGTGTGCGAGCTGGTGGGCATTCCCCCCGTGCTGCACATGGGCTCCTGCGTGGATATCTCCCGCATGATGCTGCTGGCCTCCGACATCGCCAAGGACTGGGGCATCAACATCTCCCAGATCCCCCTGTGCGGCTGCGCACCCGAGTGGATGAGCGAGAAGGCCGTCTCCATCGGCAACTACGTGGTCGCCACCGGTATCGACACCTACCTGGGCGTGGATCCCTACACCAAGGGCTCCAGCGAGGTGGTGGAGCTGCTGCAGGGTGAGCACGGCGTGAAGGACTGGGTGGAAGCCCGCTTCATCGTGGACACCGATATCGAGAGCCTGGGCGACAAGATGATCGCCGGTATCGAGGCCAAGCGCGCCGCGCTGGGCATCTGAGAAAGAGCCGTATCTTGACTGAGGAAAGGTCGAACCAATGAAAGTAGCCATTACCGGAAAGGGCGGCGTGGGTAAAACGACGCTCTCCTCCACGCTGGCCCGCCTGTACGCCGCCGAGGGGCGTACCGTGCTGGCCGCCGACGTGGACCCCGACGCCAACCTGGGGTTGGCCCTGGGCCTGACGGAGGAGGAGGTCAACTCCATCACCCCCATTTCCAAAATGCGTCAGCTGGTGGAGGAGCGCACCGGCGCCACCTATACCAACAAATTCTTCAAGCTGAACCCGCAGGTCAGCGATATCCCCGATAAGTTCTCCCGCGAGATCAACGGCGTCAAGCTGCTGGTCATGGGCACGGTGGAGACCGGCGGCGGCGGCTGCGTCTGCCCCGAGCATGTGATGCTCAAGTCCATTCTCTCCGCCCTGGTGTTCCGCAAGGACGACGTGGTGATCATGGACATGGAGGCGGGCCTGGAGCATCTGGGCCGCGGCACCGCCGGGTGCATGGATCGCTTCATCGTGGTCATCGAGCCGGGGGCGCGCAGCGTGCAGACCTATGAAAAGGTGAAGCAGCTGGCCGCCGACCTGGGCATCACCAAGGTGGACGTGGTGGCCAACAAGATCCGGGATGACAGCGATAAGGAATTTATCCGCTCCCGCATCCCGGAGGAGAATCTGCTGGGCTTTATCAGCTACGACGCCGAGGTCATCGACGCCGACCGGCGCGGCCTTTCCCCTTACGATGTCAGCCCCAGGGCCGTGGAGGAGATCCGGGCCATCAAGGCGCGCATCGACGAGACATGAATAATTGAAAGGATGAAATAGATCAATGGGATTATTTGACAGAGTATTCAGAGGCTCCGACGAGATGTTTGCCAAGGCGGAGGCAGAGATCAACGCCGTCGTCGCCGAGCTGGGCGAGTCCGCGCCCATGAAGATGCCGGACACGGCCTACTACCTGTCCTGCATTTACGCCTATCTGGGCAAGAAGGTCACCACCCTGGGCGAGCTGCGCGACACCCTGGCCGACGTGAAGGCCATGATGACCCGCGAGTATAAGACCAAGGACATCTTCACCTCCGGTGTTGGCACCGCCATCGCCGCCGAGATGATCGAGGCCTGCAAGTATGCCCGCAACCCCGACCCCTATGCCGGCACCAATTACCACGGCCACTTCACCGACGCCGAGGTCCGTACCCTGGGTGTGCCCCTGGTCACCCGTGACATCCCCGGCTTCGTGGTCATGATCGGTCCCGCCCCCACCAAGGAGGAGGCCCTGGAGACCGTCAAGGGCTATCAGTCCCGCGGTATCTTCGTGTTCCTCATCGGCGGCATCATTGACCAGCTGATCGAGTGCGGCATGACCATGAACTTCGACGTCCGTGTCGTCCCCGTGGGCGAGGATATCTGGTCCGTGGGCCATATCATCTCCCTGGTGGTCCGCGCCGCCTTCATCTTCGGCGCTGTCCAGCCCGGCGATTATGACGGCCATATCGACTACTCCTTCCACCGCATTTTCGCGTTCGTCAACGCCTACGCTCCCGTGCCCGACATCACCGTGGCCTGCGGCGCCGGCGCCATCCAGCTGGGCTTCCCCGTCATCACCAACGATACCGATGACATGTGGGCCGTTCCCAAGTCCCTCATCATCAACGAGAACACCCAGGACTGGATCGAGACCTCTCTGGAGGCCCGCGACATCAAGATCAAGGTCACCAATATCGACATCCCCGTGGCCTTCTCCAACGCCTTCGAGGGCGAGATCATCCGCAAGAACGACACCCAGATCGAGATCGACGGCTCCCGCGTGGACTGCTGCGAGTTCTGCCGCACCGAAGAGGCCCAGAATATCGAGGATCACGCCATCATTCTGGACGGCCCCGATTTCGACGAGTTCGAGCCCGGCTCCAAGATCTGCCTGACCATCACCCTGGAGGTGGCCGGCAAGTCTTGGCAGACCGACTTCGAGCCTGTTGTCGAGCGTAAGTTCCACAACTTCCTCAACTGCATCGAGGGCGTCATGCACACCGGCCAGCGCGACATGATCCGCGTCCGCGTGTCCAAGTCCGCTTTCGAGGCCGGCTTCCGTGCCCGTCATCTGGGTGAGGTGCTGTACGCCAAGGTCAAGGGCGAGTACGAGACCGTGGTGGACAAGTGCCAGGTCCGTATCTGCACCCGTCCCGAGGGCTGCAAGGAGATCCGCGCCAAGGCCAACGAGGCCTTCGTGGCCCGTGACGCCCGCCTGAAGTCCATGACCGACGAGTCCGTGGATAAGTTCTACACCTGCATCCTGTGCCAGGCCTTCTCCCCCAGCCACGTGTGCATCGTCACCCCCGAGCGTCTGGGCCTGTGCGGCGCCGTGTCCTGGCTGGACGCCAAGGCCACCAATGAGCTGGACCCCAACGGCCCCTGCCAGATCGTTCCCAAGGATCGCTGCCTGGACGAGCGCCTGGGCGCCTACGAGGATGTCAACGAGGCCGTCAGCAAGTACTCTCACGGCGCGCTGGAGCGCGTGACCCTGTACTCCATCCTGGAGGATCCCATGACCTCCTGCGGCTGCTTCGAGTGCATCTGCGGCATCGAGCCCATGTCCAACGGCGTGGTCATCACCAACCGTGAGCATGTGGGCATGACCCCCCTGGGCATGAGCTTCTCCGAGATGGCCTCCATGACCGGCGGCGGCGTTCAGACCCCCGGCTTCATGGGCCACGGCAAGCAGTTCATCGCCTCCAAGAAGTTCCTGGCCGCCGAGGGCGGCATGGGCCGCATCGTGTGGCTGCCCAAGGAGCTGAAGGACCAGATGGCGGACCGCATCAACGCCACCGCCAAGGAGTTGTACGGCATCGACAACTTCACCAGCATGATCGCTGACGAGACTGTCACCACCGACATGGAGGAGCTGTACACCTTCCTCACCGAGGTGGGCCATCCCGTCCTGGAGATGGAGCCCCTCATGTAAGGGAATCGTTCCAAATCAAAAAGCGGCATTCGGGCAAAACGCCCGGATGCCGCTTTTTTTGTGTACCGATAACCGCCCTTTATGTACCATTTTTGCACCCATAAAGGCCGTTAATGGACCAATAAAAATCAGAATTTTGCTCGAATTTGTCCTTCAGCGGTGGACAGTATGTCGTCGGTCCTGTCGCCCAGGGTCTGGCGCAGCCACTTTTCCTCGGTGAAAGTACCCTCCACATGGGGCACCCGGAAGGCCCCGGCGTCGCAGC
Organism: uncultured Oscillospiraceae bacterium; assembly: GCA_934597585.1. GTDB lineage: Bacteria > Bacillota > Clostridia > Oscillospirales > Oscillospiraceae > Vescimonas. The sequence continues at coordinate 51,500 of CAKTSA010000002.1, read as the reverse complement.
CCAGACCGATGAGACCGCCTGAATTTGCGACTTTTCGCACGTTCTCCTGGGCCGACCGGAGGATGCGCTCCGCCACATCGTCCGGAAAGCGTCCGCTGCCCATCAGGTTGCCGATGGTGGAGAGGGTGGGTACCCACACCGTTTGACTTTCTGCCAGAATATGGCAGGCCTCATCATCCAGATACGCCCCGTGCTCAATGCTGTCGACCCCTGCTATGACGGCGTTTTTCACCGCTTCCGCCCCGTTGCAGTGGGCCATGACGGCAAAGCCCAGGTCGTGTGCGGCGGCGATGAGATCGTGCATCTCCGCACCGGTCAGCGGTTCCTCTGTCAGCACCCCGTAGGCGGAGAAGTCCATCAATCCGGAGACCATCAGCTTGATGAAATCCGCCCCGCTTGCCTGTGCTTCCGTCAATAATGCGCGGTATTCCGAAAAATCCGACCACCCCCGGCCGATAAAGCTGCCGTAGTGGCCCTTCTTGTAGATGGGAAATGCCGGCGTCCGATAGGTGATGCCGTACTCCGCCGCCAGATCCCTGGCCCGCAGGCAGACGCCAAACCGGTCGCCGCCGTCACGAAGATACGAAATACCGGCATTTTTGTAGGCGGAAAGCCTGTTTCTGATCAGAATATCGTTCGGATGGGGCTGGTGCCCGGCGATGGCGGCCTTCCAGTCCGCCCCGGACAGCAGCATGTGGATGTGTAAGTCAGCAAACATGGTGGTCTCCTTTGACGGGGGTGTTTGTGATATTTTGCACGGCATGCGGCCCCCTCTGAGAGGGGGCTGTCAGCGAAGCTGACTGGGGGAGAGAATTCTCTCCCTCCGTCATGACCTTCGGTCATGCCACCTCCCTCGCAGAGGGAGGCTTGGTTTGTGCAGATGCTCGGATAAACCAAAGCGGCAGGGAAGCCTGCCGCTTTGGGGTCATTTGGTTTCTTCAACTGCGTTGATCACGTCGCCCAGCAGGTAGAGGGAGCCGTAGCACAGCACGGTGCCGTCCTTTCCCGCGTGGTCGATGGCCAGGCGGACGCCGTCGGCCACGGAATCACAGGGGGTGACGGGCTTGCCGAAGCTGGAGAGATACTTTGCCAGCTCCTGGGCCGTCAGGGCCCGGGGATTGTCGGGGGTGACGGTGATGAACTCCACAGCGTGGTCCGCCACGCTGCGGTACATGCAGTGATAGTCCTTATCGCTCAATACGCCGGTCAGCACCGTCAGGGGGCGGTCCGGCAGGTAGTCGGCGATGTTCCGGGCCAGGGCCTGGATGCACTGGGGATTGTGGCCGCCGTCGATGAGGAACAGGGGGTCACGGCGGATGATCTGGAACCGGCCGGGCCAGGCGACGCGGGAGAGGCCCTGACGGATGTCATCCTCGGTGATCTTCCAGCCCCGCTGCTGCAGCACGTCCAGGGTGGTCAGGGCCACGGCGGCGTTGTGGAGCTGGTGCTCGCCCAGCAGGGGGAGGTGTAGACCCTCCCTACCGCCGAAGTCGAAGATCTGGCCCTCCAGGGAGTGGGAGCGCAGGTGCAGCTGGGCAAAGTCCACCTTGTGGAGCCTGGCGCCTACCTCGCGGCAGCGCTGGGCCACCACGGCCTCCACGCCGTCGGTGGAGCGGTAGAGCACCGCGTCGCAGCCGGGCTTGATGATGCCGCTCTTGGTGGCGGCGATCTTCTCCAGGGTGTCGCCCAGCACCTCGGTGTGGTCCAGGCCGATGTTGCACAGCACGGCGGCCTCGGGGGAGGCGATGACGTTGGTGGCGTCGAACTCGCCGCCCATGCCCACTTCGCACACCACGATGTCGCACTTGCGGCGGGCGAACCAGGCGAAGGCGATGGCGGTGACCATCTCAAACTCCGTGGGCTGCTCGAAAATGCTGTCGGCCAGGGGTTTGATCTCCTCGGTGATCTGGCACAGCTCGTCGTCGGGGATCTGCTCGCCGTTGATCTGCATCCGCTCGTTGAAGCGGACGATATAGGGCGAGGTGTACAGGCCGGTGCGGTAGCCGGCCTGGCGCAGCACAGAGGCCACCATGGCGCAGGTGGAGCCCTTGCCGTTGGTGCCGGTGACGTGGACGAATTTCAGCGTCCGCTCCGGGTGGCCCATCTTGTCCAGCAGGGCGCTGATGCGTTCCAGACCGGGGATGCTGCCCTTCCAGCAGACGGCGTGGATATAGTGTAAGGCTTCTTCCAGTGTCATTGACCTGACACTCCTTTCTGGGCCGGCTGGGCGGCGGTGGGCCACACGCCGGCGGCGGTGAATACGCGGGAGCGACACAGCGCCCACACCAGCAGCACATCCAGCACGCCGGTGACGGCGAACTGCACGCTGCGGGTGGCCAGCTTCGTCAGGAAGAAGGCCATCTTGCTCTCGCCGCCGTAGATGAGGGCCAGGGAGCCGCTCTGATAGAGGATGGAGCCCAGCACGATGGCCGGGAGAAACGCTGCGGCGATGCGCAGGGGGGAGACCTTCTGGGTCAGCCAGGGGCGGAAGAGCCCGGCGCACAGGCCGTAGAGAATGGGGGGGACGCAGAAGATGGGGTTGTAGCCGTAGGGGGTGAAGAGGCAGCCGATGAAGTCGGCGGCAAAGCCGGTGAGGGCACCGGGCAGCGGGCCGAACAGCATGCCCGCGATGAAGATGGGCACCGCCTCAATGGAGAAGCGGGTGGTCTCGTTGGGCATGGGGATCAGCAGACGGGCCAGGATGACGCTCAGTGCCGTCAGCAGGGCGCAGATGGCGATGGAGCGGACGCTCCACCCGGGTTTCTGGGAATTTCTGGACATAAAAAAGGCCTCCTAACATAAAGTGGGAGGAGGTTGGGGAAAGGGTATGCGATTGTTCCGCGCACGGCGGACCGTGCTCTGCAACAGCGGATGCGAAGATGGCATCGCGGAGCAAGCTCCTTCGTCCGGCGGCAACCTCCCATCCGACCGGCACTTAACGCGCCACTTCTACTCTTGCAGCAAGGGATGTGTCCGGCGGGGGAGAGGATCTCCATCCGCGTACACTGCCTGTATCATACTCGGAAAGGCGGAAAAAAACAAGGTAAAAAGCGGAAATTTTTATTTTTCGTCAAATTGTCAAAAAATTCACATACGGATAGGTGGATTTTAACAACAGTGTGTAAAGAAACGGGGAGAGGCGCAAAATGAAATGGTCGTTTTGTGGGATTTGCACGAAATAAAGGTTGACAAAACCGCATGGTTTCAAGTATAATTTCTAATTGTAGAAAAAATAACAATGGGGAAAGGAATACGGTGAAAAACGCCGTTACTACCCCGGCAAAAGCGCGGAGCGCGCGGCCCTGTGGTGAGAAAGGCGCACATCGTTTTCTGAACACACAAGGGGGCCGTTTTTCCTTTTTTAGGAGGCATTCATGAAGCGGTACGAGGTGGTGCGTGAGATCGCCAACAGCTGTGAGCGCAACCAGATGCGGGACGTGCTGTTCTTTGAGGTGGACACCGACGACCCGGTGGAGTGGGTCCGGAGGGAGATCAAAGGCGGCGAGGTACACATCACCGCCGAGGAGGGCCGCCCCGGCGAGCTGACCGTGTTCGTGGAGAGCGCGGGCATGTATCAGAAGTTTTTGTTTACGGAGCTGTGAGCGTGTAGGAGGTTTTCGCTTTCTTTTGTAGGGGGCGGCGTCCTCGACGCCCCGTTTCCCTTACGAGATGCTCCGATAGACCGGCGGGCCGTCGAGGACGCCGGCCCCTACGCATTGATTATCGAACCGATCCGTGGTTCGCACGGGCCGATGTGGGCATCGGCCCCTACGACAGAGAACAGGGCCTACGGCCGTGATCCCTCTTGGCAGCAAAATCGTTAGATTTTGCGCCAGTAAAGCTTGTATCTATATCCCACGACAGGGATCATGATAAATTATGTATGATTGGACACTAAGGAGGTAACTTATGAGCGTGAAGGACATTTTCGGTAAGAGAGCCGCGTTTTCCTTTGAGGTCTTTCCCCCCAAGACGGATGTGGGTATGGAGAAGCTGTGCGGCGCCGGCGGTGTGCTGGATCAGCTGTACACCCTGAATCCCGATTACATCTCCTGCACCTATGGCGCGGGCGGCTCCAACGTGGGCAAGAACCTGGAGGTTCTGGACAAGATCAAGAAGGACGGCAAGTGCACGCCCGTGACCCACTTTACCTGCATCGGCAACACCAAGGAGGGCATCAAGGAGCAGCTGCAGAACTACCTGAACCACGGCATCGACCACATGCTGGCCCTGCGGGGCGACCTGCCCTTCGGCTGGGAAGGCACCGGCGGCGACCTGCATTACGCCACCGAGCTGGTGAAGTTCGTGCGCCAGGAGTTCGGCGATAAGTTTACCATCGCTGTGGCCGGCTCTCCCGAGGGTCACATTGCCTGCCGCTCCCTGGAGGCGGACATCGCCTTCCTGAAGCAGAAGCAGGACAACGGCGCCGACTACATCATGACCCAGCTGTGCTGGGATATGGACCAGTTCCGCTATTGGCTGGACGCCATCCGCGCCGCCGGCATCACCATGCCCGTGGATGTGGGCATCATGCCCATCCTGGACCAGGCCGCTACCATCAACATGGCCCTGAGCCGCAACGGCTGCGTCATGCCCCGCGCTCTGTGCGAGATCATCTCCAAGAACTGGATCTTCCCCAACCCCTTCGTCAAGGATCCCTTCGACGCCGACGTGGAGGGCAAGAAGGCCTCCTTCAAGGCCGCCGGTATCGAGTATACCATCAACCAGATCGACGAGTACCGCGCCTGCGGCGTGGACGGCATCCACCTGTACGCGCTGAACAAGTATGACGATGTGGCCTACATCGCCAAGGAAGCCGGTCTGCTGGACCTGATCTGAGTTACATCAACCCCTGGGTCCGCGGGGAGCAGAACTCCCCGCGGACCACGCAAAGGATGAATCGAACTATGGGAAAAACACATATCATTGCAGTGGCAGGCAAAGGTGGCGTCGGCAAAACGACCACCTGCGGCATGATGATCGACTATCTGTGCAAGGCGGGGAAAGGCCCGCTGCTGGTAGTGGACGCCGACGCCAACTCCAATTTGAATGAGGTGCTGGGCGTGGAGGTGGAGACCACCCTGGGCAACATTCGCGAGGAGATGGCACAGGCGGAGAAGAACGGCACCGTGCCGCCCAGTATGACAAAGGCGGATTACGCCGAGATGAAGTTCAGCTCCGCGCTGGTGGAGGAGGACGACTACGACATGCTGGTGATGGGCAGGACCCAGGGCAAGGGCTGCTACTGCTTTGTCAACGGCGTACTGAAGACCCAGATCGACAAGTACGTGGGCAACTACAAATACATGGTCATCGACAACGAGGCGGGGCTGGAGCACATCAGCCGCGGCACCCTGCCCCATGTGGACACCATGCTGCTGATCTCCGACTGTTCGCGGCGGGGGATCCAGGCGGCGGGACGTCTGGCGGAGATGATCCGTGAGCTGGAGCTGAAGCCCGGCACCATGAAGCTGATCGTCAACCGCGCGCCCAACGGGGAGCTGAACCCCGGCGTGGCGGAGGAGATCGAAAAATACCACCTGGAGCTGGCCGGCGTACTGCCCCAGGACGAGACGGTTTACGCCTATGACTGCGAAGGAAAGCCCAGTTCCCAGGTGCCCGACAACGCGCCGGTGAAAAAGGCGCTGGCCGGGATCATCAAGGAACTGAATCTGTAAGAGCAAAGAGAACAGAAAACAACAAACATCAACAAGGGGGATTTGTCAAGATGTCTTTCGTTCCCAAGAAGCAAGCCTACAACGCCCACATCAATGAAGTGGTGCTGGGCGTCGGCGACAAGGCGGTCGCCATCGGCGGCCAGAACGTGCTGGCGTTCCACACCTTTGACGGCGAGATCACCAACGCGCCCAAGATCGGCGTGGAGCTGACCGACGCCGGTATGGCTATGTGCACCATGCCCGGCGAGCAGAAGTTCTATGACGGCTGCGCCACCGTGGCCGACATGGCCAAGCGGGCCGCTGAGATGGAGGGCGCCTCCTTCATCTGCCTGCACCTGGAGGGTGCCGACCCCAACGGCGAGAACAAGTCCGTTGACGAGTGCGTGGCGCTGGCCAAGTCCGTGGCTGACGCCACCGACATGCCGCTGGTGATCATGGGCTGCAAGAATATCGAGAAGGATACCGAGCTGTTCAACAAGATCGCCGAGGCGCTGGCCGGGAAGAATATCCTGGTGCTGTCCGCCCGCGACGAGAACTATAAGGCCATCGGTGCAGGCGCCGGCCTGGCCTACGGCCAGAAGGTGGGCGCGGAGTCCGCCGTGGATATCAACCTGGCCAAGCAGCTGAACACCGTCATGACCCAGCTGGGCGTCAACGCCCAGTCCATCGTGATGAACATTGGCTCCGCCGCCGCCGGCTACGGCTTTGAGTATGTGGCCTCCACGCTGGACCGCGTGAAGGACGCCGCCCTGAGCCAGTCCGACGCCATGCTGCAGATGCCCATCATCACCCCTGTGTCCGCCGACACATGGGGCGTGAAGGAGTCCATCATGCCCGAGGCCGACATGCCCGAGTGGGGCTCTCAGGAAGAGCGCGGCATCGAGATGGAGATCGTCACCGCCGCCGCCGTGCTGGCCAGCGGCTCCGACGCCGTCATCATGCGCCACCCCGAAGCCATCCGCACCATCGCCGCTATGATCGGCGAGTTGGTCTGACGCGGAAAGGAGGAAGCAAACAATGGCTGTTAAAGGTTTAGATATTTTCAAGCTGTCTCCCAAGAAGAACTGCAAGGAGTGCGGCGTTCCCACCTGTATGGCATTCTGCATGAAGGTGGCCCAGGGCGCTCTGCCCATCGAGAAGTGCCCCTATATGTCCGATGAGGCCATCGCCCTGCTGAGCGAGGCCACCGCGCCCCCCATGAAGGCCATCGAGGTGGGCGGCATGAAGCTGGGCGGCGAGACCGTCATGATGCGTCATGAGAAGACCTTCGTCAACCGCAACCGCTTTGCCGTGTCCCTGTGCACCTGCATGGACGACGCCGCTGTGGACGCCAAGATCGCCGAGATGAAGGCGGTGGATTACGAGCGTATCGGCGAGCGTGAGTATGTGGAGTTCCTGCTGGTCCATGACGGCGGCGACGGCGCCCGTCTGGCCGAGCTGTGCAAGAAGGCTGCCGCCACCGAGCGTGCCGTCATCATCGACACCGACAGCGTGGACAACGCCAAGCTGGCCCTGGCCGCCATCGGCGGCACCAAGCCCGTGCTGAACGGCGCCAATAAGGACAACTACGAGGCCATGAGCGCCCTGGCTGTGGAGGCCGGTGTGGTGCTGGGCGTCAAGGGCGCTGATCTGGCGGAGCTCCACGACACCGTGGCCGCCCTGGAGAAGCTGGAGAACAAGAACCTGGTCATCGACGTGACCGGCGCTACCATCAAGGAGACCTTCGCCAACGCCGTGCTGGTGCGCCGCACCGCCCTGAAGGACGGCGACCGTACCTTCGGCTATCCCTCTATCGTCAACCTGGCCAAGCTGTGCAAGGGCGACGTGCATATGGAGACCGCCCTGGCCTCCGTGTTCACCATGAAGTACGGCTCCATCGTGGTGATGGAAACCATGCGCTATGCCGAGGCCCTGCCGCTGTACGGCCTGCGCCAGAACGTGTTCACCGATCCTCAGAAGCCCATGAAGGTGGAGCCGGGCATCTATCCCATCAACGGCGCTACTCCCGACGATCCCTGCGCCCTGACGGTGGACTTCGCCCTGACCTACTTCCTGGTGTCCGGCGAGCTGGAGCGCTCCAAGGTGCCCATCAACCTGCTGATCACCGATGCGTCCGGTATGTCCGTGCTGACCGCGTGGGCCGCCGGTAAGTTCTCCTCCGGCTCCATCAAGAAGTTCTTCGATGAGTACGATATCGCCGGCAAGATCAACAACCGCACCCTGATCATCCCCGGCAAGGCCGCCGTGATGAAGGGCGACATTCAGGATAAGCTGCCCGACTGGAACGTGGTGGTGGGTACCCGCGAGGCCGTGGAGCTGGTGAAGTACCTGCGGGACGGCGAGTACATCAAGGCCGCCGAGGCCGTGGCCGCCTCCAAGAAGCCCGCCGAGGAGAAGAAGGTGGTGGACGCAGACGCGCCGCTGGACTTCGAGAAGATCGCGCTGTCCATCCCCAAGATCGACGTGGTGGACATGGGCGTTACCTACAAGCAGCGTGACCCCAACTCCCCCAAGTTCGTCACCATCGGCGAGCGCATCCACTGCATCAGCCCCGTGATCCGCGAGGCCATGAACACCATGAATCCCGAGCCCATCCTGAAGCGTGCCGCCGAGCAGATCAAGGCCGGCGCCACCTATCTGGATGTCAACATCGGCCCTGCCGAGTCCAACGGCCCTGAGCTGATGACCTGGGCGGTCAAGCTGCTGCAGGAGAACTTCAACAACGTGCCTCTGGCCCTGGATACCGCTAACAAGAAGGCTATCGAGGCCGGTATCCACGTGTATAACCGCACCAACGGCAAGCCCATCGTCAACTCCGCCGATGCCGGCTCCCGTATCTCCAACATCGATCTGGCGGCGGCCAACGACGCCATCGTCATCGCCCTGTGCTCCGCCGACGGTATCGCCAAGGACAACGAGGAGCGCATGATGCACTGCCACCACATGCTGGAGCGCGGCCTGAGCCTGGGCATGGACGCTTCCGACCTGTGGTTTGACCCCCTGTTCCTGGTGGTCAAGGGCATGCAGGATAAGCAGATGGACGTGCTGAACGCCATCAAGATGTTCGCCGACGAGGGTCTGAAGTCCACCGGTGGTCTGTCCAATAACTCCAACGGCGCCCCCAAGGCTGTCCGTCCCATCCTGGACTCCACGCTGGTGGCCATGGCCATGATGCAGGGTCTGACCTCCGCTATCGTCAACCCCAACGACCTGCGGCTGATGGAGACCATCAAGTCCTGCGACATCTTCAAGAACCACGTGCTGTATTCCGACAGCTATCTGGACGAGTAAAAAACTATCACTTTTCCCGCCGCCGCATCGCGGCGGCGGGAAAAGTTGCATCCCCGGCATCTCTCTCCGTATTGAGTCGGGGGGAGAAAGTGTTGCATATTCTGCGTATTCCATAAATTTATGTGATAGAGGAGGATCAATATTATGAGCGTATTGACCGACCTGATCTATGGTGGTTCCAACGCCGTGGCCGGCCTGACGGAGGGTGCCGTCAACGACGCGATCGCCAAGTACGGCGCAGACAAGGAGATCGCATTTCCTGATACCGCGTATTTCTTCCCCACCATTTACGCCGCCACCGGCGTGAAGGTGAAGACACTGGGCGACCTGCCCGCCTGCGTGGGCGTGCTGAAGAGCCTGATCACCAACCAGGAGGACCTGGGCCAGGCGCTGAACGCCGGTCTTGCCACCGCTGTGGGCGCTGAGATCATCGAGGGCCTGAAGTTTGTGGAGCCCAAGGGCGCCTACGAGGAAGCCACTGTTCCCGGCATCGGCTTTGTGCCCGATCCCATCATCCGCTCCCTGGGCGTGCCCCTGGTCACCGGCGATATCCCCGGCGTGGCCGTGGTGCTGGGCAAGGCGGAGAATCCCGAGGACGTGGTGAAGGTGGTCAAGGACTATCAGTCCAAGGGCATCATGACCTTTATGGTGGGCGACGTCATCGAGCAGTGCGCCGAGGGCGGCGTGAAGATGGGCCTGGAGTTCCGCGTGATCCCTCTGGGTCATGACGTGACCGCCGTGATCCACGTGGTCACCGTGGCCATCCGCGCGGCGCTGATCTTCGGCAACGTGCAGCCCGGCGATCTGCCCGGCCTGCTGGCCTATACCAAGGAGCGCGTGCCCGCTTTCGTCAACACCTTCGGCGCCATCGACAGTGTGGTGGTCTCCGCCGGTGCCGGCGCCATCGCCCTGGGCTTCCCCGTGGTGGTGGACATCGACCTGGGCGAAAATCAGGTGCCCGGTGCGCTGGAGTCCGTGCTGGATCACGGCGAGACTGTGAAGCGCTCTCTGGAGCTGCGGAACATCAAGATCAAGTCCAAGGATCTGCCCATCCCCGTGGCCTTCTCCGCCGCGTTCGAGGGTGAGATCATCCGCAAGGCGGACGTGAAGGCCGAGTTCTGGTCCGCCAAGAATCCCACCTGCGAGTTGGTGCTGATGAAGGACGCCGAAGAGGTGGAGGATCACAAGATCACCCTCATCGGCCCGGACATCGACTCCGGCGATCTGGAATATGCCATGGGCACCTTTATCGAGGTGTACGGCAAGAAGATGCAGGCGGACTTCGAGTCTGTCATCGAGCGTAAGATCCACGCCTGGTTCAACTACATGGAGGGCGTGATGCACACCGGCCAGCGGAACCTGCTGCGTGTTCGCGTGTCCAACGACGCCTTTGAAAAGGGCCTGCGGATGAAGGACTTCGGCGAGGTGCTGTACCACATGATCATGGACGAGTTCGACACGGTGGTGGATAAGTGCCAGATCACCCTGATCACCGACCCGGCCGAGACCAAGAAGCTGCTGGAGGAGCAGGCAATGCCCCGCTACAACATGCGTGACGACCGTCTGGCCTCTATGTCCGACGAGTCGGTGGATCAGTTCTATACCTGCATCCTGTGCCAGTCCTTCGCGCCCGCCCACTGCTGCGTGGTGACGCCTGAGCGTCTGGGTCTGTGCGGCGCGGTGTCTTGGCTGGATGCCAAGGCCACCTATGAGCTGAACCCCAACGGCCCGTCCCAGCCCATCGAGAAGACCGGCTGTCTGGACGAGCGCACCGGCTCCTATGAGTCCGTCAACGAGATGGTGAAGAACGCCACCCACGGCGCGGTGGAGTCCGTGACCCTGTACTCCATCCTGGAGGATCCCATGACCTCCTGCGGCTGCTTCGAGTGCATCTGCGGCATCGAGCCCATGTCCAACGGCTTCATCGTGGTGAACCGCGAGTACAGCGGCACCACCCCCGTGGGCATGACCTTCGGCGAGCTGGCCTCTTGTACCGGCGGCGGCGTTCAGACTCCCGGCTATATGGGCCATGGCCGCCACTTCATCGCCTCCAAGAAGTTCATTCACGCCGAGGGCGGCATCGAGCGTATCGTGTGGATGCCCAAGGAGCTGAAGGACGACGTGGCGGAGCGGCTCAACAAGACCGCCAAGGAGCTGTATGGCATCGACAACTTCAGCGATATGGTCGCTGACGAGACCATCTGCACCGACTGCGACGAGCTGATGAACTTCCTGACGGAGAAGAACCATCCTGTGCTGGGCATGGAGCCCCTGATGTAACCAATCCCTGCTGTGGGGGCGGCCCACGCCGCCCCCACAGAGAAACGCGACCCCAAGGAGAACGATATGTATCAGGTCATCTTTACCTTTGAAAACGGCGCGACGCCGGTGACGGCCACCGCCGCGCCCGGCGAAACGCTGCTGGAAACGGCACGCGCTGCCAACGTAGCCATCGACGCGCCCTGCTCCGGCAACGGCTCCTGCGGCAAGTGCCGCGTGAAGCTGCTGGAGGGCACCGTGGAGGGCCTGCAGACCAGCCACATCACCGATGAGGACTACGCCGCCGGTTGGCGCCTCAGCTGCGCCAGCAAGGTGAGCTCCGACGTGACGGTGATGGTGCCGGACATTGCCTCGGCCTATCAGAGCCGCATGAAGACCGCCGATCTGTCCACCGGCGAGGAGGTGGCCATCTTCACCCGGCTGGAGGAGGATCTGAAGGCGGCGGGGGTGGATTTCAGCAACGACTTTGTGGAGACGGAGGTCACCATGGAGGAGCCCACGCTGGAGGACACCATGCCCGATACCGAGCGGCTGACCATGGCGCTGGAGGCGGCGCTGGGCTGCGAAAAGGTGTGCCTGAGTTATCCCACGGTACATAAGCTGGCACGGGTGCTGCGCCAGAGCGGCTTCCACGTGGCCGTGGCGGGAACGCTGAAAGACGGCGTGTTCCAGGCCATGGACGTGCGGAATGCCAATGAGCCCCAGCCTATGTGCGGCCTGGCCATCGACATCGGCACCACCACCGTTTCGGCGGTGATCACCGATCTGAAAACCGGTAGGCTGCTGGCCAAGGGCAGCGGCGGCAACGGCCAGATCCGCTACGGCGCGGACGTCATCAACCGCATCGTAGAGCAGGGTCGGAAGGGCGGCGTGGAGCGGCTGCAGAAGGCCATTGTGGAGGAGACGCTGCAGCCCCTGACCCGGGCGCTGTGCGCCAGCGCCAAGGTGGACGCCGACCGCATCCTGCGGTGCTGCGTGGCCTCCAACACCACCATGAACCATCTGCTGCTGGGCGTGGACGCCGATCCTGTGCGGATGGAGCCCTACATTCCCACCTTCTTCCACTGGGACGGTCTGAAGGCCGGAGATATCCGCTTTGTGGCCAACCCCGATGCGAAAGTGGTGCTGGCCCCCAACATCGGCTCCTACGTAGGCGGCGATATCACCGCCGGCACGCTGACCAGCCGCATCTGGGACAAGGACGAGTTCTCGCTGTTCATCGACCTTGGCACCAACGGCGAGATCGTGTTCGGCAACCGGGACTTCATGATGTCCTGCGCCTGTTCCGCAGGCCCCGCCTTTGAGGGCGGCGACATCTCCTGCGGCATGCGGGCCACTGACGGCGCGGTGGAGGCCGTGACCATCGACCGGGAGACGCTGGAGCCCACGTTGTCTATCGTGGGTAAGGAGGGCCAGAAGCCGGTGGGCATCTGCGGCAGCGGCATCATCGACGTGATCGCCGAGCTGTACCGCACCTCCGCCATCTCCGCCAAGGGACACTTTGTGCGGGAGAACCGCCGCATCCTCCGGGATGAGCACGGCATGGGCCGCTACGTGCTGGCCTTCAGCAACGAGAGCGACACGGGGCGGGAGATCGCCATCACCGAGGTGGACATCGAGTGCTTCATCCGGGCCAAGGGTGCCATCTTCTCCGCTATTCACATCATGCTGTCCTCCCTGGACATGGACGTGTCCGTGCTGGAGCATATCTACGTGGCGGGCGGCATCGGCAGCGGCATCAACATGGAGAACGCCGTGCGCATCGGCATGTTCCCGGATGTGGATCGTGAACTGTTCCAGTATATCGGCAACTCCTCGCTGGCGGGCGCTTACGCGCTGGTGCTGTCCAACGCGGCGGAGGAGAAAGTTCACGAGCTGGCCAGCAACATGACCTATCTGGAGCTGTCCACCGAGCCGAAGTACATGGAGGAATTCGTGGCGGCCTGCTTCCTGCCCCATACCAACAAGGAGCTGTTCCCGTCCAGCGTACAGGAGTGACCGATGGAGATACAAAACAACAAGGAAGAAGTGCCGTTTTCCCACTATCTGGCACTGTTTGAGAAGCTTGACCCACAGGAGGCGGCAAAGCGCTGTGGAGTGTCCTTCGAGGACGGCCGGTTTACGGTGCGGCTGCTGAACAGCACCTATCGGATCGCCTGGCCGGAATACGCCATCACGGCGGACCGGGAGGACGCGTTCGCGCTGACGAACCTGCCCTGCCAGACCTTTTTGCTGCGGTATCTGCTGGAGGGGAAGCAGGCGGCGCTGTCGCTGGGCTATAAGACCTTCCGGGAGATGCCCTGGGGCGAGCTGTACATCACGCCCTATACGGGCCGCTGCCTGACGCGGGCGGCGTTTACCTTCGGCACCCAGGTGCCTGCCTTCGCCGCCGCCTGTGAGCGGATGGGCGGAGAAAAGCTGTCCCACGGGGACGCGGGCTATGGCTTCGCGTTTCTGGGGGGCTACCGGATGCAGATCATGATCTACGCCGGGGACGAGGAATTCCCGCCCTCCAGCCAGATCCTGTATTCTGACAACTTCGCCGGCGGATTCTCGGCGGAGGACCGCGTGGTGGCGGGGGATATTCTCATCTCCGCCATCCGACAAGAGATGAAAAGGAAATAAAAAGCATGAGTTTTACCTATCTGAACCTGCAGGGCAAGCTGGAGCACGTGACGGCGACGGCTGAAGACATTGAGCGCCAGCTGCAGCGGCTGCTGCAGGCCAACCCCCGCATTGTCCCCATCACCGGACGGGCCGCGGCGGTGGGCGATGAGCTGGTGCTGGACTACGCCGGCTTTTCCGAGGGCGTCCAGTTCCCCGGCGGCACCGCCCAGATGCAGACCCTGACCCTGGGCAGCGGCATGTTTATCCCCGGCTTTGAGGAGCAGCTGGTGGGCGCCAACATCGGCGACGATGTGACCGTCACCGTCACGTTCCCCACCGAGTATCACGCCCCGGAGCTGGCGGGCAAGAACGCCGAGTTCCGCTGCCACATCCACGAGATCCGCAGCCATGACAGCTATCAGCTGGACGACACCTTCGCCAAGGAGATCGGCCAGTGCGAGACCATGGAGCAGATGCGCGAGAACATGGGCAAGGCATTGCAGGACTACTACAACGAGCGGGCCGAGCAGGAGCTGCGCTGGCAGCTGATGCATCAGGCCGCCGCCACTGTGGAGGAGCAGCCCACCGACGAGGAGCTGGACCGCATGGTGGAGGCCCAGATGGAGACCCTGACCGCCCAGCTGGCCCAGAAGGGGCTGACGCTGGAGGCCTATTGCCAGTTCACCGGCAGCGACGAGAAGAAGCTGCGCCAGGATATGCGGCCCGACGCGTTGGAGGCCTTCCGCACCCAGAAGGCGGTGGAAAAAATCGCCCAGCTGGAGAACCTGACCGTCACCGACGAGGAGATGAACGCCGCCATTGAGCGCATCTGCGCTGACAACCACATGAGCGCCGAGGATCTCAAGCCCTATTTCGACAACGGTTTCCTGACCGTCGTCCGCCAGCAGATGCTGCGGGACAAGGCCACTGAGGTGGTGCGCCGCAGCGCTCAAGTTACCGAGTGATCTACGGCGTAAAGGGACGCCGAGAAAGAGATACATCATTTCAGGGACACCCTGAGGATAACAAGGAGGAAAAACCATGGCAATCGAATTCAAAGACGGCAAGTATGTAGACGCCAACGGCCACGTGACGCTGGATCCCACCATCTACAAGGATTGGCAGATCGCAGAGGAAGCGGAGAAGGCACTGCCCCCCGTGGATTACTTCCGCGAGAAGCTGGGCCTGCTGCCTGAGGAGATCATCCCCTATGGCAAGACCCCCAAGATCGACTTCATCAAGGTCATGAACCGCCTGAAGGATAAGCCCGACGGCAAGTTCATCGAAGTGACCGCCATCACCCCCACCCCCTTCGGCGAGGGTAAGTCCACCGTGTCTCTGGGCCTGATCGAGGGTCTGGGCAAGCTGGGCCTGAACGTGGGCGGCGCCCTGCGTCAGCCCTCCGGCGGCCCCACCATGAACGTGAAGGGTACCGCTGCCGGCGGCGGCAACGCCCTGCTGATGCCCATGACCGAGTTCTCTCTGGGTCTGACCGGCGACATCAACGACATCATGAACGCCCACAACCTGGCCATGGTGGCCCTGAACGCCCGTATGCAGCACGAGCGCAACAACAACGACGAGTGGCTGGCCGCCAAGGGCCTGAAGCGTCTGGACATCGATCCCAAGCGCATTGAGATGGGCTGGGTCATGGACTTCTGCGCCCAGGGCCTGCGCAACATCATCATCGGCATCGGCGGCCGTCTGGACGGCTTCATGATGGAGTCCAAGTTCGGCATCGCCGTGGGCTCCGAGCTGATGGCCATCCTGGCTGTGGCCCGCGACCTGAAGGACCTGCGCGAGCGTATCGGCAAGATCGTTGTGGCTTACTCCCGCAGCGGCGAGCCCGTCACCTGCGAGGATTTGGAGGTTGCCGGCGCTATGACCGCCTGGATGCGCAACACCATCAACCCCACCATGTGCTACTCCGTGGAGCACCAGCCTGTTCTGGTCCACGCCGGCCCCTTCGCCAACATCGCCATCGGCCAGTCCTCTGTCATCGCCGACCGTCTGGCCCTGAAGCTGTTTGACTACCACGTCACCGAGTCCGGCTTCGCCGCCGACATCGGCTTTGAGAAGTTCTGGAACGTGAAGACCCGCCTGAGCGGCCTGACCCCCAACGTGTCCGTGTTGGTTGCCACCGTCCGCGCCCTGAAGATGCACGGCGGCGGCCCGAAGGTCACCCCCGGCGCCCCCCTGCCCAAGGAGTACACCGAGGAGAACCTGGAGCTGCTGGAGAAGGGCACCTGCAACCTGTTCCACCACGTGAACACCATCAAGAAGTCCGGCATCAACCCCGTGGTTTGCATCAACCGCTTCTACACCGATACCGACGCCGAGATCGCGCTGCTGAAGAAGCTGTGCAAGGAGAAGGGCGTCCGCTGCGCCGAGTCCAACCATTGGCGCTTCGGCGGCGAGGGTGCCATCGAGCTGGCCAAGACTGTTGTGGAGGCCTGCGAGGAGCCCGTGGAGGTCAAGTTCCTGTACGATCTGGATATGCCCCTGCGTCAGCGCGTTGAGCTGATCGCCAAGGAGGTCTACGGCGCGGACGGCGTGGATTGGGCGCCGCTGGCGGTGGAGAAGGCCAAGCGCTTCGAGACCGATCCCAAATACAAGGATTACTGCACCATGATGGTGAAGACCCACCTGTCCCTGTCCGACGATCCCGCCAAGAAGGGCGTGCCCACCGGCTGGCGTCTGGCCATCCGCGACATCCTGGAGTACGGCGGCGCCAAGTTCCTGTGCCCCATGGCCGGCACCATCTCCATGATGCCCGGCACCGCGGCCAACCCCGCTTATCGCCGCATCGACGTGGACACCGAGACCGGTAAGGTCAGCGGCCTGTTCTAAAAAGCTGGCATGAAATCTTCGATTTCATTGCCAAGAAGGTTTGCGGCCTGACTGCATACAAGAAAGCTCCGGCGGCTTCAAGCCGCCGGAACTTTTCCCTTTGAGAGAAAAATTTTCACCGGATCATAACAAGGAGAAAACTATGGATTATACCACCAAATCCTGCCGTGAATTCGTCACGGTCCTGGCTTCCAACGAGCCTGCTCCCGGCGGCGGCGGCGCGTCCGCGCTGGTGGCCGCCATCGGCACCGCCCTGGGCAACATGGTCGGCTCCCTGACCGTGGGCAAGAAGAAGTACGCCGACGTGGAGGCGGAGATCATCGCCCTGCAGAAGAAGTGCGACGCCCTCCAGACCGAGCTGCTGGATCAGGTGCCCGCCGACGCCGAGGGCTTTATCCCGCTGGCCAACGCCTACGGCATCCCCAAGGACGATCCCGACCGGCCCCGTATCATGGAGGAGGCCACCATCACCGCCTGCCAGGTGCCCATGCACATCATGGAGCTGTGCTGCGAGGCCATCGACGCCATCGAAGTGTTCGCCGCGAAGGGCTCCCGCCTGGCGGTGTCCGATGCGGGCTGCGGCGCCACCATTGTGAAGGCGGCCTTGCAGGCGGCGTCCCTGAACGTGTTCATCAACACCAAGACCCTGCAGAATCGTGAGGTGGCGGAGGAGATGAACGCCAAGTGCCTGACCATGCTGGACGTGTACGGCAAGAAGGCCGACGGCATTTTTGAGACCGTCAAGGCCGGTTTCTTCAAATAAGGGAGGAAAAGAATATGGCAAAGCAATTACTGGGTAAAGAAGTCACCGCCGCCATGAACGAGAAGCTGCAGCAGCGTGTGGCGGCGCTGAAGGAAAAGGGCGTGACGCCGAAGCTGGCCATCGTCCGCTGCGGCGAGAATCCCTCCGACCTGTCCTATGAGAAGGGCGCTACCTCCCGTGCCGAGCTGATCGGCGTGGACGTGGTGAAGTTCCTGCTGCCGGAGGACGTGACCAAGGAGGCCCTGATCGCCCAGATCGAGGCCATCAACGCCGACGACAGCATCCACGGCTGCCTGCTGTTCCGCCCCCTGCCCAAGCACCTGAAGGCGGATCAGGACGAGATCTGCAACCATCTGGCCGCCTGCAAGGATATCGACTCCATGACCGACCTGTCCAACGCCGGTGTGTTCATGGGCAAGAAGCTGGGCTTCGCCCCCTGCACGCCCCAGGCCTGCATGGAGATCCTGGACTACTACGGCATCGACTGCACCGGCAAGAAGGCCGTGGTCATCGGCCGCTCCCTGGTGGTGGGCAAGCCCGCCGCCATGATGCTGCTGGGCAAGAACGCCACCGTTACCGTGTGCCACACCAAGACCAAGGACGTGCAGGCTGTGGCCCGTGAGGCTGACATTCTGGTGTCCGCCGCCGGCGTGCTGAAGAGCCTGACCAAGGACTATGTCCGTCCCGGCCAGATCGTCATCGACGTGTCCATGAACTGGGATCCCGACAAGGTGACCTCCAAGGGCAAGGGCGGCATGGCGGGCGACGCCGTGTTCGCCGAGGTGGAGCCCATTGTCGAGGCCATCACCCCCGTGCCCGGCGGCGTGGGTGCTGTGACCACCTCCGTGCTGATCGGTCATGTGGTGGAGGCCGCCGAGCGCACGCTGGCGTAAGGAGGGCGGAAAATGAATCTGTTTGCTCCTGCTGAGATCGCGGCCAACTACGCCGAGGCTGGTGTAAAAAAGAGCAGCCTGCCTGTCAGCAAAATGCTGCTGCTGGGCGTGCTGGCCGGTATGCTGATCGCTTTCCCCTCCTGCGTGACCAATATGGCCAGCTACGGTCTGGACAACAACAGCACCATCCGGGCCATCTCCGGACTGCTGTTCGCCTTTGGCCTGGGCATGGTGATCCTGATCGGCGCAGAACTGTTCACCGGCAATACGCTGATCTTCATCAGCGTGCTGGAGAAGAAGGTCCGCGTGGCCGCCATGCTGAAGGACTGGCTGTTTGTGTACATCGGCAACTTCATCGGCTCGCTGCTGGTGGCGGTGCTGTGCGCCAAGTTCGGCTGGCTGTCCGCCGGAAGCAACGCCCTGGCGGTGTACGCCATGAAGGTGGCGTTGGGCAAGATGACCATGCCCTTCCAGAATGCCTTTTTCATGGGCTTTCTGTGCAACGTGCTGGTGACCATCGGCGTGCTGCTGAGCCTGGGCGCCAAGGACACCATGGGCCGGTTTATGGGCGCGTGGGCCCCGGTGATGTTCTTCGTCACCTGCGGCTTCAACCACTCCATCGCCGACATGACCTACTGTACCATGGGCCTGTTCGCCAAAACGGTGCCCGCCTACGCGGCTTCTGCCGTGGAGTACGGCCTGAATCTGGATGCCCTGACCTGGGGCACCTACTTCACCGGGAATATGCTCCCTGTGACGCTGGGCAACATTCTGGGCGGCCTGTTTGTGGGCTTCGTCATGTGGTTCGGCTTTCTGCGGAAGGCGAAGTAAGAGATAACCGCTATCACCTCCGGCTTTGCCGGAGGTGATGGGTTTTGTAAGGAGGCGTTTGCCTTGGACAAGAACGATACGCTGATCCTGTGCTGCGCCTCGGTGCGGCGGCATCTGGACGCGGCACAGCGGAAGATGGGGACGGACTTTCCCGTGCGGGAGCTGGCGTGGGAGAACCACAAGGAGCCGGCGGTGATGCACGAGACGCTGCTGCGGACCATGGCGGAGCTGCCCGGCACCATCACCACGGTGCTGTCCTGCGTGTGCAGCTGCGGCGGCGTGTGGGAGGGCGTGACCCTGCCCTGCCGGGTGGTGCTGCCGAAAATGGACGACTGCGTCACCATGATGCTGCAGACCGACGACACCCTGCGGCCCGACGTGAAGCAGGAGGGGCACATCTACTTCCGGGACTGTGACCGGGGCGAGCACTCGGTGGCGGCCTTCAAGGATGAGATCTGCCGCCGGTACGGCATGGAGATCGGCACGTCCATCTTCGGCGGGTTCATGGAGGGCTATCACCACGCGGACATGATCGACACCGGCGTATATGACTGCTACGCCGAGGATTTCGTGGCGGAGATGCAGCAGTGCGCCGATCTGATCCGGTGCGACCTGGACTATGTGACCGGCAGCAACCGGGTGCTGGAAAATCTGGTGGCGGGCCGGTGGGAAACGCAGTTTCTGGTGCTGGAAAAGGGGCATACTGTAAAGGAGACAGACTTCTTCCCGGCGGGTGAGCCGGGACGGCGGCTGCTCTACTGAAGCAAGGAGGACGAGACCATGATCATGGACGGCTGTCAGGGAAAGCCCCGCACGCCCACCATCCGGGAGAAGACCTGCCCCGTGTGCGGCAATACCATCGAGATATTCTCCACCGACACCCAGGTGACCTGCGACAAATGCGGCTTTGTGGCGTATAACGATGCGCTGAGCTGCGTGCAGTGGTGTCAGTATGCCCGCAAATGTGTGGGGGACGAGATGTATGAGCGGATGATGGAGATCGCCCGCCGCCAGAAGGCGGAGCGGGCCAACAAGGAGGAGCGGGAGATGACCGTTGCGGAACAGAAAGCGGCGCTGCGGAAGAAGCTGCGCACCATGGAGCGCATTTTGCCCCAGAGCTATCGGGACGAGAGCGCCGCGGCCATCTGCCACCGCGTGACCGAGCTGCCGGAGTACCGGGCGGCAAAGGTGGTGTTCGCCTTTGTAGGCACGGAGCGGGAGATCGACACCACGGCACTGCTGCAGGACGTGCTGGACAGCGGCAGGATCCTGTGTCTGCCCCGGTGCGGGGCGGCGCACAGCATGGCGCTGTGCCATGTGACGTCGCTGGCGCAGCTGAAGCCGGGGGCTTACGGCATTCTGGAGCCGGTGGAAGACTGCCCGCTGCTGTCGGCGGAGGACGTCGACTTTGTAGTGACGCCGTGTCTCTCCTGCGACCTGCGGGGCGACCGGCTGGGACAGGGCGGCGGCTACTACGACCGGTTCTTCGACCGGTATCATGGATCAGCGGCGCTGCTGTGCCGGGAAAAGCTGCTGTCGGATCAGGTGCCCATGGAGGAACACGACAAGCGGTTTTCTATCATCGTCACGGAGAAGGACGTGTACCGGGTATAAAAAATACGCTGTGCAAAGCACAGCGTATTTTTTATGCTGTTTTTTATTTCAGTTCGCCGTTGGCGGCGGCGGTCAGGTAGGCGTTGATGAAGCCGTCGATATCGCCGTCCATCACCGCCTGAATGTTGCCCATTTCGTAGCCGGTGCGGGTGTCCTTGGCCAGGGTGTAGGGCATGAACACGTAGGAGCGGATCTGGCTGCCCCACTCGATCTTCATCTGGACGCCCTTGATGTCGCTGATCTTCTCGGCGTGCTGCTGGAGCTTCAGCTCCGCCAGCTTGGCCTTCAGCATCTTCATGGCGTTGTCGCGGTTCTGGAACTGGCTGCGCTCCGTCTGGCAGAACACCACGATGCCGGTGGGCAGGTGGGTCAGGCGGACGGCGGAGGAGGTCTTGTTGATGTGCTGGCCGCCTGCACCGGAGGAGCGGCAGGCCTGCATTTCGATCTCCTCGGGACGAATTTCGATCTCGCTGTCGTCGGCCAGCTCAGGCATGACCTCCAGGGCGGCAAAGCTGGTCTGACGGCGGGCGTTGGCGTCGAAGGGGGAGACGCGGACCAGGCGGTGGACGCCGTTCTCGCTCTTCAAGTAGCCGTAGGCGTTCTCACCCTCGATGAGGATGGTGGCGGACTTGATGCCCGCTTCTTCACCGGCCTCGTAGTCCATCAGCTGATAGGTGTAGCCATGGCGCTCGGCCCAGCGGGTGTACATGCGGTAGAGCATCTCGGTCCAGTCCTGAGCCTCTGTGCCGCCGGCACCGGCGTGGAAGGTGAGAATGGCGTTGTTGGCGTCATACTCGCCGGAGAGCAGGGCGGCCAGACGGCGCTCGCTGATCTCCTTCTGGAGCTTTTCATAGCCCTCCATCACGTCGGGCAGCTGAGAGGCGTCGTCCTCCTCCTGGGCCATCTCGCACAGGGTCAGGGTGTCCTCCCATTCGCTGACCAGGCGGTCATGCTTCCGGATCTTGTTCTCCAGGCGCTTGACCTGCTGGCTCACCTTCTGGCTGCGCTCCAGGTCGTTCCAGAAGCCGTCCTGCTCCGTCTCCTTCTGGAGGGCGGAAAGCTCCTCGCGGGCCTTGGGGATGCCCAGGGCCTTTTCCAACTCGCCCAGGGTGGGCTCCAGGGCCAGGAGCTTCTGTTTATAATCATCGTATTCGATCACTGCCATATGTGTCAGTCTCCTTATCGGTAGATTTCAGTAACTAAACTATTATATCCGGAAAAGCGGCGTCTGTAAAGGGGAAAATCAGGGCGTTTCCGGGTTTTCCGGGACATTTTCCGTGGTATAAGGCTCGGCTGTCTGCTGGTGCCGCAGCAGCATGGCGGCGTGCTCCTCGGCCTGCAGGTTCTGGAACACCCGGCGCATCATCACCAGCGTCAGCAGGAAGGAGAGCACGTCGGCCACCGACTGGGCCAGCTGCACGCCCAGCTGATCCAGCCACAGGGGCATCAGCAGCACGGCGGGGATGAAGAACAGGCCCTGGCGGGCGGCGGCCAGGATGGTGGCGGGTACGGTCTTGCCCATGGTCTGGGTCATCATATTGCTGACCAGGGCGTAGGCCGCCAGGGGGAAGGTGACGCACTGGCACCGCATGGCCACGGTGCCGAAGGCCACCACCTCCGGGTCGTTGCGGAAGATGGCCACCAGCTGGGGGGCGAAGGCGTAGCCCACGATGGAGGCCACCACCAGGAAGATGGTGCCCCATTTGACGCAGAAGCGGAAGCCCTGGCGCACACGGTCGTAGAGCTTGGCGCCGTAGTTGAAGCCGCACACCGGCTGGAAGCCCTGGCCGAAGCCGATGAGGGCGGAGTTGGCCATGGTCATGATGCGGCCCACCACGCTCATGGCGGCGATGGCCGCGTCGCCGTAAAGGCCGGAGGCCACGTTCAGGCAGATGGTGGAGATGGCCATCAGGCTCTGGCGGCACAGGCTGGGGAAACCGCCCCGGACGATCTCCTTGAAGATATGACGGGTAAAGCGGATCTTGCTGGGGTGGAGCCGCAGGTTACCGCCCCGGGTGCAGCCGAACAGCAGCAGGGCGAAGGAGAAGAACTGGCCGATGATGGTGGCCAGGGCTGCGCCCTTGATGCCCATGCGGAAGGTGAAGATCAGCAGGGGGTCCAGGCCCACGTTGATGACGGCGCCGGCCACGATGCCGATCATGCTGTACATGGCGCTACCCTGGAAGCGCAGCTGGTTGTTCAGCACGAAGGAGGCGGTCATATAGGGCGCGCCCAGCAGGATGATGCGCAGATAGTCGCAGGAATAGGGCAGGATGGTGTCAGTGGAGCCCAGCAGCAGCGCCAGGGGCTCCAGGAAGATCTGGCCCAGGATCAGCAGCACGACACCGGCGGAAAAGGCCAGGGTCACGGCGGTGATGGCCATGGTCTCGGCATCCTCGGTCTCGTGGCGGCCCAGCTGGCGGGAGATGTAGTTGCCGCTGCCCTGGCCGAAGAAAAAGCCGGTGGCCTGGATGATGGCCATCAGCGAAAAGACCACGCCCACGGCGCCGGTGGCGGCGTTGGAGCGCATCAGTCCCACGAAAAAGGTGTCCGCCAGGTTGTACACCGCCGTCACCAGCATGGAGATGATGGTGGGCACCGCCATCTCGCACACAAGTCTGCCCACGGGGTCGGCGGTCAGGTGGCGGTATTTTTCCTCCTGCAGAAGGTTGGCCTCTTTCAGGTGCTTTGTCTCGTGAATGTGGTGGTTATGATACATAGGGCCCTCGTTTTCTGTGATTTCTTTGCTTATTTTTTATGATAACATGGTTTTTTCTGTAAATCAAGACCATTGACCGGCGGGCCTGCCTGCACTATAATAACAGGCAAGAAAAAGACTTTCGGTAAAAGGAGTTTGACCGATATGAACGAGATCTATGTGACCGGACACCGCAACCCCGATACGGATTCCATTGTGGCCGCCATGTCCTACGCGGCGCTGAAAAATGCACTGGGGGAGAAGGAGTATGTGGCGGTGCATATGGGCACCATCAGCGACGAGACCAACCGGATGCTGAAGCGCTTCGGCTTCAAGCCGCCCCGGACCATCCAGAATGTCCGCACCCAGGTGCGGGACCTGGATTTTGACCGGCCGCCCTGTCTGGATTCCTCGGTCACCATGGACCGGGCGTGGCAGCTGATGCGCAGCCAGAAGATCTCCGCCCTGCCGGTCACCAACGAGGACGGTACGCTGTACGGCATGCTGTCCGCCGGCGACATCGCCACCTTCAGCCTGAACACCATCGCCAACCCGGTGGTGGAGGAGGTGCCCATGTTCAACCTCCTCAGCGTCATCGAGGGCCGCATCGTGGGCGAGGGGGGCGACCTGGTGGACACCCTGTCCGGCAGCGTGTCCATCGCCCTGCCCCAGAGCTGTGAGAACCTGCTGTTTGACAGCTCCGACAGCATCGTGCTGTGCGGCAGCCAGCCGGACATGATCCGCCGGGCGCTGGACATGCAGGTGTCCTGCCTGATCCTGTGCCAGACGGATGTGGACCCGGAGTGGATCAAGGACGCGGGCAAGACGTGCATCATCTCCACTCCCTTTGACGCCAGCCGCGTCCACCGGCTGATCTATCAGGCCATTCCCATCTCCCGGCCCTGCGCCACGGGGGATCTGATCTGCTTCCACCTGGACGACTATATCGACGACGTCCGCGAGGTGGTGCTGAAGAGCCGCTACCGCTGCTACCCCGTGCTGGACGAGGAGGAGAAGGTGGTGGGCACGTTGTCCCGTTACCACTTGCTGCGTCCTCGCCGCAAGCAGGTGGTGCTGGTGGACCACAACGAGCTGTCCCAGACCGTGCCGGGCATTGAGCAGGCGGAGATCCTGGCCATCGTGGACCACCACCGGCTGGCGGATATCCAGACCCGGCAGCCCATCAACGTCCGCAACGAGCCGGTGGGCAGCACCAACACCATCATCACCTCCATGTATCAGGAGCACGGCGTCATGCCCTCGCCCCATATGGCGGGGCTGATGGCGGCGGCCATCCTGTCGGATACGGTCATGTTCAAGTCCCCCACCTGCACCAAGCGGGACATCGCCATGGCGGAGCGGCTGGCCCGGATGGCCCGGGTGTCTCTGGACGATCTGGGCCGGGAGCTGTTCGCCGCCGGTGCGGTGGACAGCAAGTCGGCGGAGGAGCTGCTGCGCAGCGATTTCAAGGAGTTCCACATCGCCGAGCAAAACCTGGGCGTGGGCCAGGTGACGTGCATCGACTCCGAACACCTGATGGAGCGGAAGGACGATCTGCTGAAGGCCATGGAGCGCATGAAGAACGAGCACGGCTACGACATGGTGATCCTGATGCTGACGGACGTGCTGCAGGAGGGCACCCAGCTGCTGTACATCGGCAGCGACGACGCCATCCGCAACGCCTTTGCCGTGGAGCCCAAGGACAACACGGTGTTCCTGTCGGGGGTCATGTCCCGGAAGAAACAGGTCATTCCCATGCTGACCACCCTGTGGGGCTGAAAAATAAACAGAAAAAAGCCACGCGGCAGCGCCGCGTGGCTTTTTCTTATAGGGCCCGCAGGAATTCTGGCTTCAGGCCCACGCCGGTGAGGCCGGACTGCACCTTGTCCAGCAGGGCCTGACGGTCCCGGTTCAAGGTGCCCTTCAGGGTCAGGTAGTTGCTGGCGTGATTCATGCGGAAGACGCTGCCCTCGGAGTCGATGTGCTGCAGGAACAGCTCCGTCTCCTTCAGCACCTCCACGGGGCTGAGGAGGGTGAATTCGCCCTCCTGCACCCACTGCTCCAGGGGCGTGCCGTGCTCTACCATCAGGGTCAGCAGGCCGATATACTCCGGCTGCATGGCGCTGAGAGCCTCCGCCGTGCCGATGGCGTGCTCCCGCCACAGCTCTACGCTGCCAAGGCCGGAGATGGCCGTCACCGACAGGGCCATGCCGCAGCGGCGGGCCTTCTGTCCGGCGGCCACGATGGCGGCGGCGGTGTGGCCCTTGCGCATCCGCTCCAGCACCGCGTCGCAGCCGGACTCCAGGCCCATGTAGACCATCTGCAGGCCGCGGGAGCGCAGCAGCCGCAGGTCGTCCTCCGACTTCACCTGCAGGCTGGCGGGGGAGGCGTAGCACGTCACCCGCTGGCACTCGGGAAACAGGCCGCAGATGAGGCCCAGGATCTGCACCAGGTCGTCGGTTTTTCGCATAAGGGCGTCGCCGTCCGCCAGGAAGACACGCTCCACGTGGCGGTACAGCTGGCGGGCCATCTCAAAATCCTCCCGGATCTCCTCCATGGGCCGCATGGCAAAGTGCTTGTCGTCGTACATGTCGCAGAAGGCGCAGGTGTTGTGGCTGCAGCCGTAGGTCACCTGGACGATGAGGCTGTACGCCTCGGAGGGCGGGCGGTAGACTTTTCCTTTGTAACGCATGGTCATCACTCCTTTGCTGGTATTATGCCATAGTTTCCGCCGTTTGAAAAGCATATTCTTTTCCGGCGGCGCATAGGCTGTGGCATATCAACAAACGAGGTGGACATCGTATGGACAACAATTTCAACCGCGTGCAGCTTTGCGGCACGGTGGACAGCGCGCCGGCGCTGAGCCATGTGAACCATGGAGTCTCTTTCTACAAATTCACGCTGGCGGTGGAGCGGCTCAGCGGCCTTGCGGACAAGCTGACGGTCATGGCCGCCCAGCCGCTGCTGGAGAGCGCCGACATCCGGGAGGGGGACACCGTCACCGTCCGGGGGCAGCTGCGATCCTTCAACAACAAGAGCGGACAGGGCAGCCGTCTGGTGATCTCCGTGTTTGCCCACGTGCTGGAGAGGGGCGGGGACACGCCCTTCAACCTGATCCAGCTGTCCGGCGTGCTGTGCAAGCCGCCGGTGCTGCGGCGGACGCCCCTGGGGCGGGAGATCAGCGACATCATCCTGGCGGTGAACCGCCGGTACGGACGGGCGGACTATCTGCCCTGCATTGCCTGGGGGGCGGTGGCCCAGCAGACGGCGGCCATGACCACCGGCGACCGGCTGACCATCGAGGGCAGGGTGCAGAGCCGTACATACGCCAAGACGGAGGACGGCGTCACCACGGAGCGCACCGCCTACGAGGTGTCCATCATGCGGCCGGCGGAGCTGGAGGAGTTTCTGTTCTGACTTGACGCACCGGCCCCCGCCGCCGTATAATGGACGGCAGAGAGGGGGCGGCGCATGTGGATAAGTGCGAGAGCTGTGTGTTTTACAGCTATGACGAGGACTATGACGACTATATCTGCGAGATGGACCTGGACGAGGACGAGATGGTGCGGTTTTTGTCCAACCAGAGCGCCCAGTGCCCCTACTGGCGGCCGGGGGATGAGTATCTGACGGCACGGAGGCAGTAGACATGCTGGCATGAAATCTGACAAGCGATTTTGTGTAGGGGCCGATGCCCACATCGGCCCGCACGGGTTATGAAAGCTTTTCGATAAACGGCGGGGCGATGAGGGCATCGCCCCCTACGAAATCACTCCAAGACACGCAAACACACCGCCTGCGGTTTCCACATAGAATGGAACGCGGGCGGTGTGCTGTTTTCAGCCGCCGCGGCGTAATCTGCTTTCTTCAGGAGGTTTGCCATGGCAACCATTACCAACCAGGCGGCGCTGTCCTACAATGGCATCACCACCCTTTCCAACATTGCGGTGGGTGAGCTGGTGGAGGTGCTGACCGCCACAAAGACCGCCGCCGATGAGACCTATGTGGCCGGGGGCGTCAAGACCTTTGCCCTGTCGCTGGTGAATTCCGGCGCGGCGGCACTGACGGGCCTGACGGTCACCGACACGCTGGGCAGCTATACCTTCGGCGAGAACACGCTGTACCCCATGACCTACGCGGTGGGGTCGCTGCTGTACTACGTCAACGGGGCGCTGCAGGCCACGCCCACTGTGGCCGCCACCGCGCCGCTGACCATCACCGGCATCAGCATTCCGGCAGGCGGCAGCGCCATGCTGATCTACTCCGCCGCCGTCAACGAGTATGCGCCCCTGGGGGTGGAGGACAGCATCACCAACACCGCTACCATCACCGGCGGCGGGCTGGCCGCCCCTGTCACCGCCACGGAGACCATCAACGCCTCCACCGCGCCCCGGCTGTCCATCAGCAAGAGCCTGTGCCCCACCGCGGTGGCGGAGAACGGCACCCTGACCTATACGCTGACGCTGCAGAACCAGGGCAACACCGCCGCCGACGCGGGGGATGAGCTGGTGATCACCGACACGTTCGACCCTGTGCTGAAGGACCTGACGGTGCGTTTCAACGGTGCGGTGTGGACCGAGGGCGTCCACTACACCTACGACGCGGCCACCGGTGCCTTCGCCACCGTGGTGGGGGCGCTGACGGTACCTGCCGCCACCTTTACCCAGGACGCGGCCACCGGCGTGTTCGCCGTGGACCCCGGCACCGCGCAGCTGGTGATCTCCGGAACGCTGTAAGGGACAGCTTCACGCGGCAGAGCCAGAAAGAAGCACCGGCATCCTCCTCTCGGGGGATGCCGGTGCTGAAGGGTTATGGGGAAGCGCTTATTGCTGCTGGTCGGAGGAGTCCGCTTCGTCATCAGCGGGCTTGTCGTCGGCGGGCTCATCCTGGGCGGGCTTTTCGTCAAAGTCCGGCATGGGGATGGGCTGGGAGACGATGTTGATGTGCTTGGCGGGCGCCTCGATGGTCTCCGGCACGCTGGGGCGGAAGAGCTTCTGCTCCGGCTCGCGGGTGGCGCCGTAGTTGTCCACGGTCTCGGGGTCCCGGCCCTCGATGATAGCCATCATCTCCTGGCCAGTGATGGTTTCCTTCTTCAGCAGGTAGGCGGCGATCTTGTCCAGCAGCTCGCGGTTGGCCTCCAGGATCTCCTTGGCCTCCTTGTGGCACTGGCGGATGATCTTGATGGTCTCCCGGTCGGCGGCGGCGTAGGTCTCCTGGGCGCAGGTCATGGAGTAGCCGCCGTCCAGATACTGACTCTGGACCGTGCCCAGGGCCATCATGTCGAACTCGTCGCACATGCCGAAGCGGGCCACCAGGTTGCGGGCCATTTCCGTGGCCCGCTCGATGTCGTTGGCGGCGCCGGAGGTCATGGTGTGGCAGACGATCTCCTCGCTGGAGCGGCCTGCCAGCAGGGTGCGGATCTCCGCCAGAATGTCCTCCTTGGACATGAGGAATTTCTCCTCCTCCGGCAGGTGCAGCGTATAGCCCAGGGCGCCCTGGGTGTGGGGCACGATGGTGATCTTGCTGACGGGCTGGGCGTTTTTCTGCTTGGCGGCCACCAGGGCGTGACCCACCTCGTGATAGGCGATGATGCGCTTTTCCTGCTCGGTGATGACGGTGCCTTTTTTCTCGCTGCCGGCGATGACCAGCTCAAAGGACACCAGCAGGTCGTTCTGATTCACGGCGCGGCGGCCCTTGCGGACGGCCCGCAGGGCGGCCTCGTTCACCAGGTTGGCCAGGTCTGCGCCCACGCAGCCGGCGGTGGCCTGGGCGATCTTCTCCAGGTTGACGTCCTCTGCCAGCTTGATGTTGCGGGTGTGGACCTGCAGGGTGGCCAGACGGCCCGCCAGGTTGGGACGGTCCACGGTGATGCGGCGGTCAAACCGGCCGGGACGCAGCAGCGCCTTGTCCAGTACCTCCGGACGGTTGGTGGCGGCCAGGACGATGATGCCCTTGCTGGGGTCAAAGCCGTCCATCTCGGCCAGCAGCTGGTTCAAGGTCTGCTCCCGCTCGTCGTTGCCGCCGCCGAAGCGGCTGTCGCGGGTTTTGCCGATGGCGTCGATCTCGTCGATGAAGATGATGCAGGGGGCCACCTTGGCGGCCTCCTTGAACAGGTCGCGGACACGGCTGGCGCCTACGCCCACGAACATCTCCACAAAGCCGGAGCCGGAGATGGAGAAGAAGGGGACGCCCGCCTCGCCGGCCACGGCCTTGGCCAGCAGGGTCTTGCCGGTACCGGGAGAGCCCACCAGCAGCGCGCCCTTGGGCAGCTTGGCGCCGATGGCGGTGTATTTACCGGGGTTGTGGAGGAAGTCGATGATCTCCTCCAGGGATTCCTTGGCCTCGTCCTGGCCGGCCACGTCCTTGAAGGTGACGCCGGTGGATTTCTCCATATAGACCTTGGCGTTGGACTTGCCCACGTTGCCGATGCCGCCGAAACCGCCGCCGCCGGACTTGCTGAGGATGCGCATCACCAGCATGAACAGGCCCACCATGATGATAATGGGCAGCACATAGCTGGCCATGAACACCAGCACCGGGTTCATCTCCGCCTTATAGTAGCCGGTGTAGGCCACATCGTGCTCTTTCAGCAGGGGCAGCAGCTGACTGTCGGACAGCTGGGCGGTGTAGAGGGTCAGCTTGGAATCCTTGGACTGGGTATAGCTCTTGGGCTCCTGGGTGCTGTTTTCCTTGGCCTCTTCCGTGTAGGTATAGCCCTCTACCGGGGTGATGTAGATGGTGCTGTCCTTGAAGAGGATCTCCTCCACCTGGTCCTTTTCCACCATCTCGATCATCTGGCTGTACTTGATCTCGTGGCTGGAGGTCTTGTTGGCGGTGTTGCCGGAGTAGGCGCTGATGTAGTTCATGGCCACTGTCAGCACCACGGCCCAGGCCACCAGCGTCAGGATGCCCCGCAGGCGGTTGCTGTTTTTGTTGTTCTTGTTGTTCTTGTTGTTGCGGTTATTGTTGTTATCTGCCATAAAACCCTCCTTGGAAGAGCGGAAGTATTCTGAATGCGGAGTATACATGCCAGTATAACACAAAGGGTCAAGTCTCACAAGCGGCACGTTGGCGGTTTTTCTGTAAAATTTCTATGAATCGAGCTTTCCCTTGCGGAAAAGGTATGGTATAATCAATGCTGTATTGGTATCAACTGACGGAGGAAGCTTTTTATGAACGAACAGACTACCGCGCCCAAGCGCCGCCCCGTGGCGGAGGCAGAGGCCGACGGGATGGTCGAGGGCCGCAACGCGGTCATCGAGGCGCTGCGGGCCGGAACGGCCATCGACAAGATCTATCTGGCCAAGGGCGAGACCGACAAGACCCTGGGGCACATCGCCTCCAAGGCCCGGGCCGCCGGCGTCGTGGTGGTGGAGGCCGACCGGCGGAAGCTGGACGCCATGTCCCGCACCCACGCCCACCAGGGCGTCATCGCCCTGGCCGCCGTCCGGGAGTATGTGACGGTGGAGAGCATCCTGCAGCGGGCTGCCGACAGGGGGGAGGCCCCGCTGCTGGTGATCTGCGACGAGATCTCCGATCCCCACAACCTGGGGGCCATCCTGCGGACGGCCGAGTGTGCCGGGGCCCACGGCGTCATCATCCCCAAGCGCCGCAGCGCAGGACTGACGGCCATTGTGGCCAAGACGTCGGCGGGTGCGGTCAGCTATATGCCGGTGGCCCGGGTGGCCAACATTCCGTCCCTGCTGAAGGATCTGAAGAAGCAGGGCGTGTGGGTGTTCGGCACCGCCGCCGACGGCAACACCACCCTGTACAACGCCGACCTGAAGGGCCCTGCCGCCATCGTCATCGGGTCCGAGGGCGACGGCATGACCCGCCTGGTGGCGGAAAACTGCGATTTTCTGGTGAGCATCCCCATGAAGGGGCAGATATCCTCCCTGAACGCCTCCGCTGCGGCGGCCATCCTGCTGTACGAGGCAGTGCGCCAGCGGAGTTAAACGAAACGAGACATCCATGGGCAGACAAGACGACCAACAACTCCATATGCCGCCTGTTCCGGAAGAAGAGGTGTATTCGCTGGAGGACATCCTGGCCGAGTACGGCAAGGGTGGGCGTCAGCCTGTGCAGACGGAAGAGCCTGCCCCGGAGCCTGTACCGGCTCCCGTGTCCGCGCCGGAACCAGAACCTGCGCCGGAGGTCTCTCCCGAACCGGAAGAGATCACCACAGAGCTGCCACGGCCGGAGAAAAAGCGCCGGAAAAAGGCCAGGAAGGGCGACACGGCGGAGTATCCCGTGATCCGCCGGAAGACGGCGGAGAAGCCCTATACGCCGCCTGTCCCGCCGCCGGAGCCGGAGGAGGAGCTGCCGCCGGACCGCGTGTCGCTGAAAAGTATGATGTACGACACGGTGGACGCCGTGCTGGCGGAGAATGACGACGGCATCCTGGAGGAGCCGCCTACCCTGCGGGAGCGGCTGCAGGGCCTGATGGACCGCCGCCGCAGCCGCCGCCGGACCCGGCGGCAGGATACGGAGCAGCTGTGGGCCGAGCCGGAGCGCCCCGCGCCGGAGCCGGAACCCCTGGAGCCGGAGCCGGACAGCGACGAGGCATTCCGGGCGGAGAAGCGCCGGGTGAAGCATATGCGCCGGGCGCTGACAGTCCTGACTTTCCCGGTGGCGGCGCTGATGGCGCTGGCGGTGCTGGACGGTCTGGGCTACATGCCTGCGGCGTGGATGGAAAACGCCATGCTGCGCACCTGCGTGCCGGTGGGCGTGCTGCTGCTGGCAGCCCTGCTGGCGGGGGACGTGTGGAAGCACGCCCTGCGGGAATTGAGAGATCACCATGTGACCGGCGCCTTCGGCGCACTGCTGCTGACGCTTGTGGTGACCCTCGGCGGCGTTCTGTCCGCGGCGGTCACCCGGGATGGCCACGTGCCCTATGCCGCCACTACGGCGGTGCTGATATGGATGGAGCAGTGGGCCCTGCTGCTGGACGCCGAGACCCGGCGGGAGGCGTTCCAGCTGGTGAATGTGGGCGGCGAGCCGCCCTATGTGGCCTCTGTCACAGACGCGGGCATCTGCAAGCAGAAGGGGCGGCTGGCGGGCTTTTACCGCATGACGGACAAGCCGGATCCCGCCCGCCGCTGGCAGTGGTATCTGACGCCGCTGCTGCTGAGCGCCGCCACGGTGCTTGCCGCCGTGGTGTGCCTGACCAACCAGTGTATGGAGCAATTCCTGTGGGTCTGGTCGGCCCACCTGACGGTGGCGCTGCCCCTGTCCCTGCCGCTGACGGCGGCGCTGCCCCTGCAGCGGCTGCAGCACCGGCTGACCCGGGGCGGCAGCGCACTGGCGGGCTATGCCGGCGCGCCGGCCCTGAGCCGCAGCCGCCAGCTGGTGGTGACGGAGAACGACCTGTTTCCCACCGGGACGGTGGCCTTCAACGGCTATAAGGTCTACGGCGAGGAGCGGGTGAAGATGCTCTCCTACGCCGCGGGTATGGCCCAGGCGGCACACAGCCAGCTCTCACCCCTGTTCCGCCAGCAGCTGGCGGCGGAGGGCGGCTTTTCCGCCCGGGTGGAGGACCTGCGCTTCTGCGAGGAGGGCGGCGTCACCGGTATGATCCGGGGCGAGACGGTGGCCATGGGCAGCGCGTACTTCATGCGCAAACAGAAGGTGACCCTGCCCCACGACCTGAAGCTGCAGACGGGGGTGTTCCTGGCCATCGACGGTGTGCTGGGGGCCATCTTTGTGATCAAATACCAGCCCTCACGCAATGTGGACTGGGCGCTGCGGGCCATGCGCCGCACCGGGCTGCGGCCTGTGCTGGCCGTCCGCAGCGGCAACGTGACGCCGGGACTTCTGAAGCGGAAGTTCGGCATGGACTGCAAGCCGGTGTACCCCAACGTCTCTGCCCGGCTGGCCCTGTCCGACGTGATGGAGCAGCAGGGCGAGGCGCCCAACGCCGTCATCTACCGGGAGGGGCTCATGCCCCTGGCGGAGGCGGCCATCGGCAGCCGCCGGCTGCGCAGCGCCGTCCGGGCCGGGACGTGGCTGTGCTATCTGGGCGCGGCGGTGGGACTGCTGCTGACGTACTATCTCACCTCCGTGGGCAGCTACGGGACGCTGTCGCCGCTGTATATGCTGGGCTTCCTGGCGCTGTGGCTGCTGCCCACGTTGCTGCTGAGCGGAACGGCGAAGCGGTTTTGATGGATCGGCGCAGAGGGCTGCGCTGCTATCACGACACTATGAAAGGAGCGGGCAAATGCCCGCTCCTTTTCGACTCTGGTCGACCTGCCCAGAAAATGGGAAGGGGTGTTGTGGAAGTTGACGAAATCTCCCGCGAGAACCGGGATTTTTCCTACAAATATTAAAAATAAAGGTTGTCAGACTTGCAAAAGTGAGCTATAATCGTCATGTTGAGCGTATTGCGCGCGGCAGCGCCCGTGCGCTGGATCAAATTGAAGGGAGAACACACCATTATGACTGCAAACGACATTCGCAATATTGCCCTGCTGGGCCACGGCGGCTCCGGCAAGACCTCTCTGGTGGAGCAGATGCTCTACATGACCAAGGGTATCGACCGTCTGGGCAAGACTGCTGACGGCAACACCACCTGCGACTACGACGCCGAGGAGATCAAGCGCCAGATCTCTATCTCTCTGGCCTTTGCTCCCGTCATGTATAAGGGTAAGAAGATCAACGTCATGGATGCCCCCGGCAACTTCGACTTCGCCGGCGAGGCTGTGTGCGCCGTTCGCGCCGCCGAGTGCGCCGTGATCGTGGGCAACGCCAAGGACGGCCTGTCCGTGGGTATGGAGCGTACCTGGAAGATGCTGGGCAAGAAGCCCCGCATGATGTTCATCAACCGCGTGGAAGAGGCCAACGCCGACTACGCCAGCTGCATCGAGGCCATCAAGGCCAAGTTCGGCACCGCCATCGCCCCCATCGTGGCCACCAAGGCCGACGCCAACAAAGCTGTCACCGTCATCGTGGACCTGCTGCACAACAAGGCCTACGACGCCAAGGGCGAGTGCGCCATCCCCGGCGATATGGCCGACGAGGTGGAGGCCCTGCGCGCTGAGCTGATGGAAGCCGCCGCCGGCGCCGACGAGGAGCTGATGGAGAAGTTCTTCGAGACCATGGAGCTGTCCGCCGAGGATATGGCCAAGGGTCTGAAGATCGGTGTCCGCGAGGGTACCGTCTGCCCCGTGCTGTGCGGCTCCGCCGTCACCGGCATGGGCGTTGATATGCTGATGCAGACCATCGTGGATCTGGTTCCCGTGGCCACCGACATGCCCGCCGAGGCTGCCCAGGACGACGACGGCAACGCCATCGAGGTCGCCTATGATCCCAACGGCACCACCGCCGCCTTCGTGTTCAAGACCATCTCCGACCAGTACGGCAAGTTCTCCATGATCAAGGTCATCCGCGGCAAGGTCACCGGCGATATGTCCCTGTACAACATGACCACCGGCAACACCGAGAAGCTGGGCCGTCTGTACACCATGAAGGGCAAGAAGAGCGAGGAGACCAAGGAGATCTGCTGCGGCGATATCGGCGCCATCGGCAAGATGGACAAGGTCAAGACCGGCGACACCCTGTGCGAGCCCAAGACCTACGTCAAGTTCGCGCCTCTGGCTTTCGCTCCCGCCTGCTACGAGCGCGCCATCTCCCCCAAGACCAAGCAGGAGATCGAGAAGCTGGGCACCGGCCTGAACAAGCTGAACGAGGAGGATCCCACCTTCTCCGTCACCAACAACGCCGAGACCCACCAGACCGTCATCTCCGGCGCCGGTGATATCCAGATCGACGTGCTGTGCGCCAAGCTGAAGTCCCGCTTCGGCGTGGATTCCGAGCTGAGCACCCCCCGCGTCGCCTATCGTGAGAAGATCCGCAGCACCGTCCGCAAGCAGGGCCGCTATAAGAAGCAGACCGGCGGCAGCGGCCAGTTCGGCGATGTCCATATCATCTTCGAGCCCCAGAGCGAGCAGGAGGATATGATCTTTGAAGAGAACGTGTTCGGCGGCTCCGTGCCCAAGAACTTCTTCCCCGCTGTGGAAAAGGGCCTGCGTGAGAGCTGCCTGCACGGTGTGCTGGCCGGCTATCCCGTGGTGTTCCTGAAGGCCACCCTGGTGGATGGCTCCTACCACCCCGTGGACTCCTCCGAAATCGCCTTCAAGCTGGCCGCCAACCTGGCCTTCAAGGCCGCTCTGCCCGAGGCCAAGCCTGTGCTGATGGAGCCCATCGGCGAGCTGAAGGTCACCATCCCCGACAGCTATCTGGGCGACGTGATGGGCGACCTGAACAAGCGCCGCGGCCGCGTCATGGGCATGAACCCCACCGGCGACGGCGAGCAGGTGCTGGAGGCCGAAGTCCCCATGGCCGAGATGATGAGCTACGCCATCGACCTGCGCTCCATGACCCAGTCCCGCGGTACCTTCACCTTCAACTTCGTCCGCTACGAGGATTGCCCCGCCGCGGCCCAGGAGAAGGCCATTGCCGAGGCCAAGGCTCTGGCCGAGGCCGAGTAAGCTTACACAATGAAAAAGACCGGTACGGTATCGTACCGGTCTTTTTTTACATATTTACGGCTCCGGAAGGGGAGGATAAAAGGCGCTGGAAAAATTTTTTGAAAAATTTCAAAAAACCTCTTTACAAATCCGAAACGGTGTGGTACTATACTAATGCAAACAATAATTGTTAGCGATAAAGAAAGGGGGAATGTCGATGGAGACAGCGAGACGATACAGTCCTAAGCGAGAGGCCATCCTGCAGTGTCTGCGCTCCACCAAGTGTCACCCCTCGGCGGAATGGGTCTACAGCCAGCTGAAGCCCCAAATCCCCGACCTGTCGCTGGCCACGGTGTACCGGAACCTGGCGCACTTCCGCAGCGAGGGTATGGTACAGGTCATCGGCTGTGTGGATGGCGAGGACCGTTACGACGGCAACGTCGCCCCCCATGGACACTTCATCTGCCGCAGCTGCGGCGCGGTCATCGATCTGCCGCCCATTCCGGTGGAGGCCCCAGACCTGGCTCAGGTGGGCCGGGAGGAGGGCTACAGCGTTACCTTTTACGGCCGGTGCAACCAGTGCCTGGCCAAGGAGAAAATCAGTTGACAATGGCTGCTTTTGGACAAGAGCAGCGTCAAAATAAGAACAAAACAAATATTTAATTAAGATGATGGAGGTAAATTACTATGAAGAAGTGGGTCTGCCCTGTTTGCGGTTATGTTCATGAAGGCGATGTTCCCCCCGCTGAGTGCCCCGTGTGCCATGTCTCCGGCGAGAAGTTCACCCTGCAGGCTGAGGAGAAGTCCTGGGCTGCTGAGCATGTGGTGGGCGTCGGCAAGGTGTTTGGCGACAACGTGCCCGAGGAGGTCCGCAAGGAGATCATCGACGGTCTGCGCGCCAACTTTGAGGGCGAGTGCTCTGAGGTAGGTATGTATCTGGCCATGGCCCGTGTGGCCCATCGCGAGGGTTATCCCGAGATCGGCATGTACTGGGAGAAGGCTGGCCTGGAGGAGGCCGAGCACGCTGCCAAGTTTGCTGAGCTGCTGGGCGAGGTCATCACCGATAGCACCAAGAAGAACCTGCAGATGCGCGTGGACGCCGAGAACGGCGCCACCGCCGGTAAGTTCGAACTGGCCAAGCTGGCCAAGCAGTACAACCTGGACGCCATCCACGACACTGTCCATGAAATGGCTCGCGATGAGGCGAGACATGGAAAGGCTTTCGAGGGTCTGCTGAACCAGTATTTTGGTAAGTAAATAACTGTTTAACAAAAAAGAGAGGCGTAAGCCTCTCTTTTTTGCCCTTTGCAGGGGTGAAAAAATACCCGGCGGGGAGGAGAGAGTGGGGCAAATGGAAAAGACACGCTTTCGCGTGCCTTTTCCATTTATTTGAGAGAGAAAACAGATGGTCAGATGATTTACGCGGCGGCGTGGCTGGGGGTGAAGGCGGTGCGGGCATTGTTGCGGACCTCGCACTCACGCTCCATCAGGTTGGCCTTGGCAGTGCTCCAGGTGAACACGGCGCCGAACAGCAGGGGCAGGTATTCGCCGGCGGCACGGATGGGTGCGTCAGCGGCGGTCATCAAAAAGGCGGTCGCCACCACCAGCACGAGGGAGACGATGGAGATCATGATGTAAGTAGAGATGTTTTTCATGGTAGGTTCCTCCTTAACACGTTTTCTGTGTTGTGTTTTACTTTGTGACTGTATAGTAGAATATTTAACAAGAAAAGTAAAGCTATGGAATGTTATAGCACATATCAGAAATACTACCAGCAAAAACCAACAAAAGAGACGGCGCTGCGGCCGTCTCTTTTGTGCGGAATATTACCACAGCATCAATTTGTCCGCCTGTCGCCGCAGTTCTGCGCGGAAGTCCGGATGGGCGATGGCGATAAGGCGCTCCACTCGCTGGCGGATGTTGGCACCCTTCAGGTGAGCCACACCGTACTCCGTCACGATGCAGTCCACCCAGTTGCGGGAGATGGACACCACCGAGCCCAGGGACAACACGGGCTGTATCTTGGAGATGGTGCCGTTTTTGGCGGTGGAGGTGATGACCACGATGCCCCGCCCGCCCCTGGACATGTAAGCGCCCGCCGCGAAATCCGTGGCGCCGCCGGTGCCGGAATACTGGCGGCCGTTCAACGTCTCGGAGCAGACCTGGCCGGTCAGGTCAATCTGCAGCGCGGTGTTGATGGACACCATATTGTCATTCTGGGCGATGTGATAGGGGTCGTTGACATAGGACGAGGGCAGCAGCTCGATGTCCGGGTTGTGGTCGAGGAAATCGTAAAAGGGCTGGTCGCCCCAGAGAAAGCCGCAGACGGTCTTGCCGGGATGGAAGTTCTTGCGGCGGTTGGTGACCACGCCGCGCTGCATGAGCCGGCCGGCGGAGGCGCAGAAAATTTCTGTGTAAATGCCCAGGTCGTTCTTGTCGTGGAGGGCGTCCGCCACGGCATTGGACAGGTTGCCCAACCCGATCTGGATGGTATCGCCGTCCCGCACCAGGGCTGCGGCGTTGGCCGCCGCCTGCTGCTCCGCCGCGGAGGGCGCAAACTCCGGGGCGTAGGAGATGCCGCAGCCGGACTCGATGAGGCAGGTGACCTCGCTGATATGCACCTTTCTGCCGGTGGGCAGGAACGGAATATGGGGGTTGACCTCGAAAATGCGGGTCTTGGCAGCCTGAAAGACCTCCGACTCAAACTGCTGGATGGGGGTCAGGTGGAAGTAGCCCTCCGCGTCCATGGGCGGCACAGCCATCATGAACACGTCCGGCTTCTGGGCGGCCATGAGCCCCGGCATCTGGTGCATGTGGAAGGGCAGATAGCTGACGTGGCCGCCGGCGTGGTTGGCCCGTGCCTGGGGGTCATAGAAGATGCTGTTGACGAAAAAGCTGTCACGATAGGCGGGATCGGAATAGAAGGGGTAGACCTCCTTGGTGATGCCGCACCAGACCGTCACGTCCCGGACGTGGGGCGCAATAGTGTGCAGCGCCCGGTACAGCAGCACCGGCTCGCAGACATAGGTGGCGCCGATGACGGTATCGCCGCTGTGGATGAGGGACAGCGCCTGCTCCACGGTGCGCAGCTTTTCCTGATAGCATTGGTGAAGTGTCATGGTATTGTCCTCCGCAGGGTGGTTTTCCGGCCGTCTATTCGGCGGAGAAGGTGTAGCGGTCGACATAGCCGCTGTCGTTGCCGGTGGTGATGACGGTGCCGCCGTCGGGGGTCTGGCTGATGTCGCGAATGGGGAAGCGCTTGTGCTGCTGCACGTAGGCCTCTGGGCTTTCCGCCTCGGCCTCAATGATGGTCCTGACGGCGTATTTGCTGCCGCCGCAAGGGGTCATGGACTCCAAAATGATCTCGTATTCTGCCATATCTGAGCACTTCCTTTACGCGTCGTCCGTGCGCCGCCGCCTGAGCGCCGGCGCTCCTGAAAAGCAGTATACCACATCCTTCTCCGGTTGTCAGCAGGGAAAAGAGAAGACCCCGTGGAAACACAACAAAAAACCTCACTTCCGAAGAAGTGAGGTTCTGGTGCGCGGTACAGGACTCGAATTGACCCGACGCCATATCAGTCCGTGTTGTCCGGTATCGAGAAGTACCGCGAATAAAACCTCGGTCGAGGTGGTTCATGTTAGGCAGCGTTAGATCGAATTACCCAAGTTT
Source organism: uncultured Oscillospiraceae bacterium (assembly GCA_934597585.1). Lineage (GTDB taxonomy): Bacteria > Bacillota > Clostridia > Oscillospirales > Oscillospiraceae > Vescimonas. The sequence goes on along the minus strand of CAKTSA010000002.1, from coordinate 11,864 downwards.
ATCGCCATAAGGCTAAAAATAAGGCTAAATTTTATGGCCGCGCGGAATGTACCAATTGCATTCCTTTGAATTGTTTTGTATAATTTATCTCATGCGGAATAGAAGTGTGAGCGTATATTTTACTTTACGGAGGTGTACGTATGCAGCTTCAGCAAAATATCAAGATTGAGCAGCGCCAAACCCTATCACTGTCGCTCCAGCAATCATTGCGATGTCTGCAGATGCCCCTGATTGAGTTGGCTGAGTTTTTGCTAGAGCAGTCTCTGTCAAACCCTCTTCTAGAGGTTGAGCTCCCGTCACATATTTCCGATGCAACGATCAGCATCATAGAGTCCGATGGGTATGCAGCAAAGAGCGGCTGGGAGTCTGAGCAGCAAAACACAACTGTTACGATGACAAGGCCGGAATCCTTTTCGGATTATTTGACGGAGCAAATTAACTGTATGCCTTGCGTGGATGAGAACACACGAAGCCTGTGCCGCTTTTTGGTTGGTTGCCTTGACTCTACTGGTTATCTAAGCTGTGATCTGCCAGAACTTGCAACAGAAATTGGCGTTTCACTGTACGATTTGGAGCAGGCACTATACTTACTGCAAATGCTGGAGCCAATAGGCGTAGGCGCCCGCGATTTGGCAGAATGTCTACTGCTCCAGTTGGCGCAGGGCAGTGATTTCAACGCCATTAATATCCGGATAATCCGTGAAGGGCTGCCTTTTTTGGCAAAGAAGGCTTATGTGGAATTAGCAAGGCTTTTAGGCATTTCCATCAAGGAAGTGCATGACAGGGAAAATATAATCAAGAAGTTGAATCCGATTCCATCTCGAGGCTTTTATTCTGGAGACGAATACTGTCAATTTGTTATTCCAGAAGCAGTGATTTATCGTCAGGGTGATTCGCTCGTGATAGATATGAATCGGCATAGTTTGCCACGTATCCGGCTGTCAGCTGAATATCGTGCTTTACTGGAGAATCCGGCGTATAGTCAAATACACGGATATTTAAAAGAAAACCTGTCAGAAGCGAAGGATATTATCGCACAGGTACAAAGCCGACAGACAACGCTCTTCCGCTTATTATCTGTAGTATTACAACGGCAGAAAGAATATTTTCTTCACGGAAAAGCCCTGCAGCCAATGACAATGCAGGAGGTCGCCGAAACGCTGTCGCTCAGTGTATCTACCATCAGCCGCGCAGTGAAAGACAAATACATTCAATATGAGAACCAACTAATTTTACTCCGCAACCTCTTTGTTACGCCACTTCAGGGCAGCGGCGGCTCCCAAGTCTCAGTAGATGCGGCGAAGCAGTACATTCGGCTTGCTATTAAAAACGAAGACCACACCGCTCCTCTGTCAGATGAGGCTATTGCCGCTGTGCTTACAAGTTCTGGAATATCTATTTCACGTCGAACGGTCGCGAAATATCGTGGGCAAATGAATATTCCCTCTGTTGTGACTCGCAAGAAAAACTCCAAGCCATTGACCTAATCTTCGCAACAAAAGCACGTCCGAGATCCCGTTTATCTAAACGGATCCCGGACGTGTTCTCATTCTGAGAAAGGTGAGTTTATGCCATACTGTTCTTGATACATTTTGAATTTGCCTGCAAAAGTACTTCTTTTCATTCCGACAGCCAGTGCCGCATCCTTCATATTTCCGTGACTCTGATACGCATTTTGCATATATCCGTACTCAATACGTTGCAAACGTTCCTGTAAATCAATTGCGGAGACAGAGGGTTCGTTTATGACCGTTTGGAATTGAATCGCTTCAAATTCGTGCAGCCCAATAATAGGACCGTCGCTAATAATGAGAACGCGTTCCACAACATTTCGCAGCTCACGAATATTTCCCGGCCATGAATAGTTCTGAATAGCCATTAGTGCCTCTTGAGAGAACATCTTCTTGCAATTATATTTCTTATTCATTTCAGCTTGAAAATGTTCTACAAGTGGGAGAATATCTCCTGGCCGCTGTCGCAGAGGGGGAATGAAAATAGGAATGACATTAAGTCGGTAGTAAAGATCTGTGCGAAAAAGCCTTTTTTCAATCATCTGGTGCAAATCTCGGTTGGTTGCAGAAATAACCCGAACATCAATTTTGATTGGCCGAGTTCCGCCTACTCGAGTGAACTCTCGCTCTTGCAAAACACGCAGGAGTTTTGCCTGCATATTCAATGGCAATTCGCCAATTTCATCAAGAAAGATTGTGCCGCCATTGGCCACCTCAAACAGGCCGCGTTTTCCTTCATTCCTTGCCCCTGTAAAGGCACCCCGCTCATAGCCAAAAAGCTCAGATTCAAACAGGTTTTCTGCAATGGTGCTGCAGTTAATCTTGATAAATGGGCCTGTATTACGCGGACTATTATTATGAATATACTTGGCAAATATCTCTTTGCCTACACCAGTTTCACCCGTAAGCACAACAGAAGAATCTGCGCTGGCAATTTTTTGCGCTGCTCGAAGAACATTCAGTGTAACAGGGTCCTCTGCGATGAGCTCTCCATCAGATAGTACTTGCTTTTTTAGATTTTCAATCTCACACTTATACTGCGCAATAAGAGTCTTGTTTTTGGTGCCTTCCTCACGTAGATTGTTGATTTCAGTCATATCTCGGATGCTGCCAATCATCAACGCAATCTCACCATTCTTGTCCAGAAGTGGTTTGCAGGTAACCAAGCATTTTTTCCCTGTGCGGTAAAAAGAAGCCTCTATAGTTGTGGCACGCTTGCTCTTTCGGACAAGAAGAATACAGGATTTATCAACATACTGTCGCTTTTCCAAATCTTCCGGAGGAAGTCGTTTGGTTTCTTCCTGCGTTAGCCCCGACATTTCACGGTAAGCCTTGTTAGTATATACGCATACACCGTTCCCATCAGCGATATAAAAGCCGTCATTAGATTCTTCAACAATGCGTTTCCACTCACTGTAGGCAAGCAGATTTTTGTAAAACTGGCGCATCAACTCTTCTGCAGTAAGATCTTGGAAAAACGAGGAGAATTCTTGCAAAGTCGGCGGTGCATCATTTTGGAATAGGACGTCTAACGATGTAAGCAGCATCGGCCATTCTCCTCTCTTTCTATGTCAAAGAGTCATCATTTGAGACAATTTATCTACTGCAGAAAAAAAGTCCGCGCGGTCAAGGAGGTAAAGCTGTAACGATTTTTCTGCCGAACAGGGAGGCACCGTCAAACAGCGTGTAGAACAACCGCACACTATCAACAGAATATTAGTATGCAATGCCGCATCACCCTCAAGTAGTCGCAGTCCAGGCAGTGCAGCAGCCAAAGCCTGTACGGCGGCCTTACGATCATATCTGGGATTACACCCTCCGCAGTACCTTACACCAACGTCCATGTGCTATTATCCACGGCGCAGAATCATCCGGGCCTGTACAAGCAGTTCCTGGCTGATTTCACATAGCAGGATTACATCCTTTACATCGGGCATCTTATCCTGAATCTGCTCAGCAATTACGGATTCTGTTGTCAGATATGCCGACGGGCAGTTGGAACACTGTCCCAAAAGCCAAAAACGGTATACTCCATTTTCGAAGCTATGGGATCGAATATCTCCACCATGGGCACGCAGATGGGGGCGAATATCTTTTTCAAGAACCTGTTCAATATCGCTGAGTGTCGTCATAGTCACTTCACCTACCCTTACATTATACGCTATACGGATAGCTTTTGCAAACGGAAATCATTCTTCCGTTTTGCTCGCCGCATTCACTTTTGTATCAAGAATGGCAATCTGCTGAAAAAGGCACTTACTCCTTGATGTGTGCAATTGCCTTAGCAAGGTTCTTTTTGTGATCCAAATTCCCCTGACGGGCAATCATAATACGCTGTGCCTGAGGAGAGCCTGCACCGTGCAGAGATTCTGTGCGATAGCCAACAGCCGCAGTGCCAAGGGATAGATTCTCAATAAGCCGCAGGATGCGAAGTCGATTCTCAGTAGAGACACCATCAATACCCTTCAGATACTTTTCAATTACGGGTCCCAGATTTTCATCGCGGAAATCTGCTTCAGAGGGTGCGGTAACCATCAAGCCGCCGGCAATGTCCTCGGCTAGGCGGACAATCTCATAGGGGAACCGAGTAACATTCTGCTTGCAAACGTTAGCCAGCAACAAATCAATCATATAATTTCCACTTTGTGTCTTATGTCCCTCAGAAGAGCAGGCAATACCGCAGCAGTACAGCGTCTCATTCAGGTGGGTCATCTCGATAAGCTTGTCCTTGATGTGGCTGGCCCGTGCCGCTCCGTTGTAGTCGGCAGCCACAGCAGCGGCACCGATCAACACATCACCTACGCCAACCTTACAACCACCATAACTCTGACGATGATATCCCGCAAAACGCTCCACCAACATTCCGGTGAAATCAAACTCACCATTGAGGAAAATGCGATCATTGGGAACAAAAACATCATCAAAAACAGTCAGAGCCTCTACACCACCAAATTCGCTGTTGCCAACGTCCATCTCCGTGTTTTCCAACTTTCGGGTATCGCAGGACTGGCGGCCAATGATCAGGCTGATTCCCGGCGTATCCATCGGGACGGCAAAAGCAATTGCATAATCTTTGTCCTCCGGCCCCATAGACTGAGTCGGCATAACGATGATTTCGTGGCTGTTCAGTACACCTGTCTGGTGAACCTTAGCCCCGCGAACGACGACACCTTCAGTTCTGCGTTCAACTACTCGCAAGAACAAATCCGGATCGGACTGCAGATGAGGTGCTTTGGAACGGTCTCCCTTGGGATCGGTCATTGCCCCGTCCACGGTAAGATCCCGTTCTTGAACGTCCAGCATAAATTTCTTGAAATTATCGTGGTAATGAGTACCGTATTTTTGATCAATCTCATATGTGGTAGAGTATGTAGCATTGAAAGCATCCATTCCAACGCAGCGCTGGAAGCAGGCAGCGGTTTTCTGTCCCAGCAGGCGCTGCATCTTCACTTTATTACGCAGATCTTCTGTGGAACGATGAATATGCGTGAAGCGGTTGATGCGCTTTCCTGTATCGGGGGAAACCACGGTCATCAGTTCTTGATATTCTGGCATCTGCGCAAGATCATACGTCATGCGGACAGAATTTAGAGAGGGACGAAGAATAGGGTTATCAGTAGGATTTTCAATTCTCTTACCAAACATATACACATTCATGTGCAGATTACGAATGGATTCGATATACTGTTCACCGGTCATAAGTGCCATAGAAAAACATCCTTTCAAATTTATGGGTTTGGGAATTTACTCGTCCTTTAATGCTGCCTTAGTAGCTTGGCGAGCACAGAAGCCGATAATTCGTTTGCACTTGCGGGCGCGATCCTTGCAATGAAAGTCCTCAAACGGGAAAGATAAATCGCGGCACTCAATGCTGCCATATTCGGTAATTACCTCACGGATGTACTTGCCATGACGGGCGTATACGCCGGTCTCGGGGTGGTTCAGCTCATCTACACGCTCCTCAAATGTAGGCAAGGCATAAGGATCTCGGCGACCTTTTGTTGTACCGATAATGAGCATTCCGCCGTTGACTGCGCCGCAGGTGTGACGGGATGCCCCCATACCGGCGCCAAATCCAGATGCCAGCGCCACAGCTTCGGCAGGGACATCGGTAAGCCCTAAATCCAAGAACCCCTTGAACACACACTCACCACAGCTAACGCCATATTTGAAGTGGTTCATTGCATTTTGGGCAGCCTGCTCGGCCAAAGCCTCAATCTCTTCTTCGGTATACCGCTTTTTTGCTTTTTCGCTCATGTCAATTTCCTCCTGTTAAAATAGTTTTATAATACTGTTTTCTTTTTTTCAATGCGCAGAATTGGAACACAAATGACGGCAACAACAATCATTGCAAGGATTGCTTCCGCTAATCCGTTGGTGAAAACGACACCCATAAGTACTCCGACGACTGCGTTATAGCTGGTGTGCAGCGCGGCAGCATATTCCCGACCAAACAGTAGGTAAATCAGGCTCAATACCAATACTGTATTGGTGACAGATCCTGCGGCACCGCACATCATACATGCCATTTTGTCCCCCACGCCGCTCTTTCTCAGTTGCCGATACAGCAATGCCGGCAAGAGCCCTGCCAAGATTCGAGGGACAAACGCTACAAGAAGAGCTTTCCAGCTTCCTTGTTCACTGCCGGGCATGGGAATAAAGGGCGAGAAAACAAACGTTGTAAGATTGGGTGCTAAGGTAGATCGAACTACAGACATCACACCAAAAGCACAGCCCAAGAAAACCCCGGCTCCCGATCCCAGCAGGATGGCACCAACGATAACCGGAATGTGCGTTGTTGTGGGTTTTATAGTTGGCAAAGGAATAGAGCCAATAGGTGTAATAGATAGAATAACAAGAATTGCGGTAATCAACGCCAATCTTGTGTAATAGTGAGTATCATGCTCTACCTGGAAAGACATATTCTTCTCTGCGTTCATACAAAGTTATAGGTAGTAACAATCGGCTCGCGCCCCAAGGTTATATCGTTGAAATACTCATACAGACAAATGCCAAGATAGGAGCCGGAGATATTCCAGATGTTGTCCCAGCCGCTATTCTGCAATGCCATTAGAGCATTATAGCTGCGCTGGCTAGAACGACAATGGACGTAAACGGGCTGATGCTTTGGGATTTCGTTCATACGATCTCTAAGCTGGGACAGGGGAATATTCTTAGCGTTTTTCAGGTGGCCCGCCTGATACTCCGCCTCCTCACGCACGTCAATAATGCACGCATTGCGCTCCACTAGAGAACGAACTTCACTGACAGGCACTTGACGCACCGCACCGTAAAGAATATTCAGTGCTACCAATGCGGCTTGATTTACTACGTCCTTTGCGGTACCGAACAACGGCGAGTAACACAGTTCCAATTCTTTCAGGTCTTCAAGATCCGCACCCATGGTAATCATGGCAGCAATCACATCAATTCGCTTGTCTACACTCCCTTGGCCAATTGCCTGCGCACCAAGAATACGTCCAGTTGGGACTTCATAAATCAACTTAAAATGCATAGGACGCGCTTGAGGCATAAGGCCTGGACGGTCAGACGGGATAATATAAACAAAGTCGTGGGCAATGCCCGCCGCTTTGGCCGCCTTCTCATTCAAACCGGTAGCCGCCGCATTTAGGGCAAATACGCGGACAGCACAGGAGCCAATAACACCCCTATTGTTGTGATTTTTACCGTAGATATGATCAGCTGCCGCACGTGCCTGACGCTGCGCAGGGCCAGCCAAGGCCAGACGTGTAGTCTTTCTGGACAGACTATGATAAACCTCAATAGCATCACCAACGGCATAAATACTGGGATCATTGGTCTGATAGTGATGATTCACCTTAATTGCTCCAGTTACCCCGATTTCTAAACCCGCCGCTTTAGCCAGTGCGGTCTCCGGAACTACACCGATGGCCATTATGACTACTTTGGCACGGAGTTCCTTACCTGAGCTTAGAATAACTTTCTCAGGCAAAATTTCCTTCAGCCCATCTCCCAACACCAAATTGATGCCATGATCTACCATTTCCTTGTGGAGAATTTGGACCATATCATAGTCAAAGGGTGCCATAACTTGATCTGCAGCCTCAACCAAAGAAACCTTCTTGCCAGCCTCTACCAGATTTTCAGCCACTTCGAGACCGATGAATCCACCACCTATGACAGCCACATCATCTGCATTGTTGCTATCAATATAGTTCTTTATGGCAGCAATATCAACCACATTGCGGACGGTAAAAACATGAGGCTGATTTGTCCCGCCAATAGAACGCGGGACAATGGGGCTAGCTCCGGGAGAGAGAATCAACATATCATATGCCTCAGTATACTCAAGGTCATCACGCAATGCTTTGACGGTAACAGTTTTTGCCGCGCGGTTAATAGACACAACCTCGTTTTCAGTCCGGACATCGATATTATATTGCTTTTTGAATTTCTCAGGGCTCATCAGAATTAACTGCTCGCTCCGGGCAATAGTTCCACTTAGATGATAGGGGAGGGCACAGTTGGAAAAAGAGACGTGAGGGCCGCGTTCAAAAATGGTAATATCCGCACTTTCGTCCAGACGACGAATGCGCGCTGCCGCCGAAGCTCCACCGGCAACACCACCAATAACCAAAACTCGCTTCATGGAAATACCTCCTACTTATATGGTTACTAAAATACAAAGCAAATAGCGTGCCATTTTTAGAGAAGGCGGCAGATAAAATTTGCGAACGTATTTACGTATTTAGGAGTGCTGCGAAAAGCCCAACCTATGTTGTGCTATGGTGAATTTTAAATTTGATGCAAGAGATACATCCTGATTTTCGGATTTCCACTTTTTCTCTACAGCGGTATAATCCTATGAAAAGTTTCAGCATAGACGCATTTCTTTCAAATATCGTTAGAAATTCACAAAAAGAATTCAAAATCTGAATTATCAGATGAGATTAGCAAAGGACTTGCAAAAAATCCGGATATCCGGATAAGGAATAACTCCTTACCGCTTCGGCAAGGAGTTATTCCTTTGGGAAAAGAAAAGTAGTTATTAGGCAAATGCTTCGTGGAATCGCTCCTCATAAGCCTGGATCAGTTGAGCACGGTGAGCTGGATGTGCAATGGATATCAACGCTTTTGCTCGCTGCCGTAGGGTCTTTCCCTTCAATTCAGCAATACCGTATTCTGTGACAATATAGTCCACGTCACAGCGGCTTGTAGTAACTACTGCGCCATAGTCCAGAGTGGCTACGATTTTGGATGCTCCCTTCGCTGTGGATGGCATGGCAATGATGGATTTTCCGTGCTCAGCCAGTGCTGCGCCGCGAATATAGTCTACCTGACCGCCAATACCGGAGAACTGACGTGTTCCAATGGTTTCGGCATTAACCTGTCCCATAAGATCTACCTGAATTGCTGAGTTAATAGAAACCATATGGTCGTTTTGGGCAATCGTGTTGGGATGATTGGAATAGTCTACAGGGTACAACTCAACATCGGGGTTGTTGTCTACAAAGTCATACAGTCTCTGCGTTCCCATCATCATAGTGGAGACGAACTTACCACAATGGATTTTCTTTTTCTTATTATTAATTACACCAGCTTCGGCCAGATCTACAACACCATCAGAAAAAGTCTCTGAGTGTATACCCAGATTTTTCTTGTGTTTCAAAAATCGGAGAACTGCATCGGGAATGGCACCAATGCCGAGCTGTAGAGTATCTCCATCTTCGATAAGAGAAGCGCAGTAGCGGCCGATAGACTCTTCCACTTCGCCAATTTTGGGAGCAGGAAGTACCAGAACAGGCTCATCATAAGGAACAAATATGTCAATGTCGGAAACGTTCAGCGATGTGCCGTAGGTACGGGGCATTTTTGCATTAACCTGGGCAATAACCAGTTTGGCGGATTTGGCTGCACCATAGGTGTAGTCTACCGACACGCCCAAACTACACTTGCCGTTTTCGTCAGGGGGAGTAACCGAAATCAGTGCAACATCTATCGGGAGTAAAGTGCGGAACAGTTTGGGAACTTCAAAGAAAAAGCACGGGGTAAAATCAGCTTGGCCGCTTTCCAACGCCTTGCGGGTCGGGCCGCCAACAAACAGGGAATTATGCCGGAAGTTCTCTTTGTATTCGGGTTTGCAGTATTCGCTCTTTCCCATGGCTACCATGTGGACGACTTCTACATCTTTATAGGCATTTGCGTTTTTAACCATGGCATCCACTAAATGGCAAGGCTCGCCCACGGCGTGCCCCAAAACAACTCTGTTGCCGCTTTTAATCTTCTGTACAGCCTCTTCTGCGGTCATAGTACGCTGCTCATATAATTCTTTCCAGTTGTTCATATGATCTAGATTCCTTTCATCTTATCTATTGTAATTTTCAAATTAAGTCAGCAGGTTGGCCAGAGGAACCTGCATTAAAAACACCAGTATAAGCGGGGTCAAAACGGTGCAAACAAATACATACTTGTAAGAAAGCTTGTGATTCACGTGGCAAACGCCAAATACCGTCAGCAATGCACCGCAATGGGGCAATGTGTCCAGTCCTGTAGCTGCCTGAGAAACAATACGATGGATGAATCCGAGATTATATCCCTGCTCTGCAAAGCCCAAAAATACGGGACCGAGGGACTGCATGACCAGATTGACGGCGCTTGCGCAGGAACCCATAATCAAAGCAAAAAGATTTGCAGCAATGGCAGCCAAGAGATAGGGATTCATGTTGGTGGTCGAAACCCAGTTGAGTGTAAAATCGTATAGCGGAGATTTAATGATTACAGCACCAAAGCCAACAATGATTGCGGTATCGACGAGAACGCGAACGGATTCTGCAGAGCCTTCTGTGACCGCATCGAGCCACTGCTTGGCAGGAATACGCTTCCAGAACATGGCTACGGCAACAATATCACCAATAAAAACCGCAATTTCTACGCGCAGGTTGAGTGCGTTAAATAAAACGAGAATCAAGACAATGGGAAACAGAGCTGCGAGGAATGGGATGGGCTTCAGCTTGCTAGCATTTTCGTGTATGGTAACATCTTCATAGGAGTCAAAAACAATACCCTGAGCCGTCAGACGTTTGTTTTCCCATAGGACATAAAGAATGTTGATTACTGCCGCCAAGACAGCAAAGGGGATGCCAACCTCCCAACCAGCCATAGGAGAGGTTCCCAGAACGCGAGTAGGCACAACATTGTGAATTTGTGTACTGCCTGGCATGCAATTTGCAATTGTCCAAGCGCCAGTGGCGAATATTGCAGGGAATAGCCGCTTATTAATATTTGCTTTTTGAAACAGGACAATGCCAATGGGGAAAACTGTAAAAATCAGGATAAAGCCGCTGATACCTGCCATACCCATAATAACAGTCGCCAAAACGATTGCAATTAGAGCGCTTTTGCCACGAAAAACTTTGCCAAGAGCATTGGCAATGCTAGCTGCGGCACCGGTGCTCTGATAAATCCGGCCAAATACTGCTCCGGTAATAAATAAAAACAGATATTGACCGAGGTATTTACCTGTTTCCATTGCGTAAATATTAAAGATGCCCTCAATGAGATCAATACCGCTGAAGAGGCAGACAATAACAACAGCGATGGTGGTGTAGAGGACGGTGGCTAATCCTTTATATGCAAGGTACATCAAAGCAATTACGCCAATAATTGCACCAAGGGCAGCCAATAAGACGGAAGAATCCATAGTATAACTCCTTCTTCTAAAAATGTTCACACAGTAAACTCGTACACTCTCTGTGGAATAGCCTCCTTTCTGCGTACTTGAGTAGACAGAGTTATTTGTGCAGAAATTAACAAGCAAATAGCGTGCCAAGGCGTACGCTTTGCTATCTTGCCCACAGATTATATTTTGGGCGGGTTTAGAGAGTACAAGAAAATTATTAATCTGGGGATTTGGACAAAAAAGCTCCACTAAAGGAATACCGTTTACTACCTACACAAGGAAATATCGTAAACAGCCGATTTCTGACGTGAATCCAAAATCTCAACTCAAAAGTTGTCAAAATCCGAAAATCAAGACAACTTTTCAAAAGCAAATTTGGACAAATGAATGCTATTGTTCAGTTTGCTTTATGATGGTATTATAGCATATGTTGTACTTCGCGGGATGCATAAGCACCTCAACCGTGCAAAAAGATAATAAATACTACATTTTGCTTATGCTCTTTTATGCGTTATTTAGGCGTTCACATATTGACAACTACAACATATTGTGGTATATAAGAATTGTTCAGTTATTTGTGCACCGCCCTAATGGGGTTTTCCGAACACCTTTCGGATCGCACACGTTGTTAAGTTTGTACTTGGGGGAGCATTATGCTTCCGTTTGAGATTAGGGCCACTGCGCCCTCGTAA
>CAKTSA010000001.1 GCA_934597585.1 uncultured Oscillospiraceae bacterium | reverse complement strand
GACAAGTTGGTGCTGATTAGGGCGAGGGTCCACCCGTTCCCATCCCGAACACGGAAGTTAAGCTCGCTTCTGCCCACGATACTTGGCTGGAGACGGCCCGGGAAAATAGGTAGCGCCAACACGAAACCCCTGTGACGAAAGTCACGGGGGTTTTGCTTTTGTCCCGAACAGTTCGGGATTGCCTCCGGCGCTTTTTCGTAGGGGCCGGCGTCCCCGACGGCCCGCGGGCGGTTTGCTGCGTGTGATCCACGCCGCGGGATGTCCATTTTTTCGTCGGAATTACCAAACTGCGGTATAGAGATTCATTCAAAGCACAGAAAAACGAAAAAGAGGCAAAAAACGGTTGCATTCTCCACACAACGTGCTACAATAGAATCATCCTTTCGGCGGCTTTGAAGGGGCCCTGGAAGGATACAGTGTGCGAAAGCGGCCATGGCCGCTTTATGGCTTTTATAAAAGCCATATGTGTCATTCAGGGGCGGTCCGTATACTGCGGCATACCCCGTTATCCTGCCATATGGGCATGACGATCGCGGGGGCCGGAAGGCCGCCGGGTCTTAATGCGTCTGACCTCCCCATAATGGGCAGACAGAGTTTTTGTTGCTTGCTCTGTCTGCCCTCATCAGACGGAGGACAGGCTGATATCGCGGGCGCTGGCCGTACTGCCGGAGGACAGCGCTTTTTTCACCGGCAAATACATTATGAAACGGGGAGTATACAAAACATGTCAAACAAGAAAGCGACGAAGCGGGCGCTGTTGACCAGCATTCTGGCCATCTGCCTGTGCCTGGTCATGCTCATCGGCTCCACCTTTGCGTGGTTCACCGATACAGCGAGTACCGGCGTCAACAAGATCCAGTCTGGTACGCTGAAAGTAGGTTTGCAGTATAAGAACAGTACGCAGGCCAGCTACACGGATGTTACGGAGCAGACCAATGTCTTCAAAACAGATACCCTTTGGGAGCCGGGTCATGTGGAATATGCTGTGCTGAAGATTAGCAACGAGGGCAATCTGGCACTGAGATACAACCTGGGTGTTTACGTTGCGCAGGAAACTGGCAGCAAGAATATCGATGGTAAAGATTTCCTGTTGTCCTCTTATCTGCAGTATGCCGTTGTGAGCGGAGACAAGAGTAACCTTGACCGCGATAATCTGGTTGCGGCAGCTGGTACGGGCACAGTGCTCAACACCACCTATTCCAAGGAAGACACTATCGTGAGTGGGGCTGCTGCCCAGGAAGTGACGCTGATCGTCTGGATGCCCAGCACTGTCGGCAATGAAGCCAACTATCAGGGTGAGACCGTGCCCATGGTCAACCTGGGTATTGCCGTTAACGCCACTCAGGCGCCTCATGAGTATGACAGTTTCGGCAACGACTACGATGCGGGTGCGATTTCCGCGCTGCCTACAATGACTACCACGATTGGTGAGCTGAACACCATCACCCTAGACGATCTGAAGAGGAACGAGTCTGGCAACGCTGTGGTAGAGGTGCCCATGGGTACTGTTGCTGCCGCTGATATTGCATACACCGATAATAGCTCCGGCTATACCGGCAAGGGTGTGATGCTGGGCAACACCAATTTGAATAGGCATAGTGCAGTGCCGGCTGGTATTGGAGAGTATACCTTCATCTTTAAGAATGGTACAATCAACAGCGCGGCGACTGGCTATCAGGAACCCGATGGTGCTAATGGGCCGAAGGACTCCTCCGTATATATGCTTGTTCCCGGCAACAGCGATGTGGTGTTTGAGAACATGACCTTTAACGGTGTGGTCAGCTTTGGCATTCAGAAGTATACCAGTCCTTGGAGCAATTTGAATTCCCTTACTTTCAAAAACTGTACTTTTAAGGGTATCATTGTGGGTACTTGCCCCGCAGATAATGTTACCTTCACGGGATGTGAGTTTACAAACTATACAAACCAGGAAAAAGAGAACAGTTCCAATCCTATTTGGTGGCGTTCTGAGAGTGAAGGAACGGGCGAAAATGCCAATCCCATCCAGTCGTTCACCTTTGTAAATAATAAAGTCACCAGCACAAGACCTTTGAAGATCGAGCGTGTTGGCAATAGCGGTGTTACACCTGTGTTTACCTTCAAAAATAATACTTTCGATATCAGCGCGCAGACTGACGATAATAATACCAAAAACATGGCAATCAACATTGGTAATGTTGGCGCGTATACGCTGATCGATGAAGGCAATACAATAGTTGGTACCACCGCATCCCTGTACACGGCCCTGACAACAGGAAGTGGAGAAAACAAGTACAACGCGATTTCCGGCAACAAAGTTCTGGATGGCAATGGCAATCCCAAGACCATCACCGGCATGGTCTGGAAGACCACCACTGGCGATACCTTTGAGATGACGTCTATTGACTGACCTACTTCCAACCACAAAAAAGCCGCTCCCCCACGGGAGCGGCTTTTCTCATCAAAATCCAATTCCATCCTGTAAAATCTGCAGGAAATATAACATATTGTATAGGATTCTATTCCCCTTTGGCCACCTTCTCCTCCGTCTCCCGCCTGACCTCGGTCCGCAGGGCGGTCAGGTAGGGGGAGAAGGCCACATTGTCGTTGGCGTAGGTCAGGTTCAGCTCATACTCCAGCGGCAGCCAGGTGTCCAACGGCGATTCGTTGTGGGAGATCACCGCCTCCAGCTTGTCCAGGGCCTTGTAAAGCTTGGCCTCCGGCGTCTCCAGTGCATCCATTTCGGCGTACAGCGCCGCCATGTCCGTCCGGTAGGGCTGGGGCAGCCCGGCCACCCACTGGGCCAGCAGCCCGTCCTCCTTGGCCGTGTCCGCCGCCGTCTTCTCAAAGGACGGGATGTCCCCGGTGAAGCATTCCCCCAGGTCGTGGATCAGGCACATCTGCGTCACCTTGTCCATGTCCAGCTCCGGGAATTCATCCCGCATGAGATAGGCCATCAGCGCTACCCGCCAGCTGTGCTCCGCCACGCTCTCGTGGCGATGCCGGGGCGTGTAGCAGTGGCGGGTAGTGTCCTTCAGCCGCGCAGCCGTGCGCAGCACATCAAGCAGCTCCTGGGGCTTCATAGGTCTCCTCCTGTTGTCTATAGTAAGGCCGCCTACCGTCTGGTAAGCGGCCTCTTTGTGGTTTGTTTAGAAGTTGTCCTTCTGGAAAATCTTCAGGATATCGTTGAAGGACTTGTCCATATCGTCGTCGGCCTTCTCACCCTCGGCAGGCAAGGGATCCAGCTTTACAGTCTCGCCGTTGGCGGCGTTTGCGGGATTTTCCGCTTTGCCCTGCTGGGCCTCGGCAAAGCCGGTGGCGATGACCGTCACCCGGATCTCGTCGTCCAGGGATTCGTCGAAGGTGGCGCCGAAGATGGTCAGCGCGTCGGGATGCACCGCCTGCTGCACCAGCGTGGCGGCCTGCTCCACCTCCTCCAGACCAATGTCGGTGGAGCCGGTGATGTTGATCAGCACGCCCCGGGCACCCTCGATGGAGGTCTCCAGCAGGGGGCTGGAGATGGCCATGCGGGCGGCCTCCTCGGCCTTGCCCTTGCCGGCGGCCCGGCCCACGCCCATGTGGGCCATGCCCGCATCCTTCATGATGGCGGTCACGTCGGCAAAGTCCAGGTTGATGAAGCCGGTGTCCCGGATCAGGTCGGAGATGGACTGCACCGCTTGGCGCAGCACGTCGTCCGCGATCTCGAAGGCGTTGGCGAAGGTGATCTTTTGGTCGGTGGCGAACTTCAGCCGCTCGTTGGGGATGATGACCAGGGAGTCCACCTTGTCCTTCAGCTCCTCGATGCCGGCCTCGGCCTGCTGGGCGCGGCGGCGGCCCTCGAACCCGAAGGGCTTAGTGACCACGCCCACAGTCAGCACGCCCAGCTCACGGGCGATCTCGGCCACCACGGGGGCCGCGCCGGTGCCGGTGCCGCCGCCCATGCCGGCGGTGACGAACACCATGTCCGTCTCCTCCAGGGCCTTGCTGATCTGGTTGCGGCTCTCCTCGGCGGCCTTGCGGCCGATCTCGGGGTTGGAGCCCGCGCCTTTGCCGCCGGTCAGCTTTTCGCCGATCTGTAGCTTATAGTTGGCGCTGGAGGCGTTCAGCGCCTGCTTGTCCGTATTCACGGCGATGAAATCCACGCCCTGGGCGCCGCTGTGCACCATGCGGTTGACCACATTGTTGCCACCACCGCCCACGCCGACGACCTTGATATTGACCACGTTTTCCACGCCTGTTTCCAGTCCAAATGCCATGTTCGTTCCCTCCGGCAGAAATGGTATAAAAACGACAAATCGTATATTATCAGATACTATATATTGTATTATATTGCGTATTGGCCCGCAGGTCAAGAGCTATCGGCTTTTTTTCAAAAAAAGTTCATGCTCCGGCATTTATCCCGGGATAAAGCTGGCTTTTCCCTCCTGGGTCATGTCGATGGAGCCTTTTTCGTTGACCTCCAGCCGCTCCACCACCGCCAGCAGATAGTCCAGCTTGTAATCAAAGTCCGCGTCCCAGCGGAAGGTCACGTCAAACCGGTCCAGATACCGCATGACCACCTCGGCGGTGTCGCTCAGGTCGATGCTCTGCACGTCGGAGAGCATGTCCTTCTCCCGCAGCAGCCCCAGCAGCGTCAGCAGCAGCCGGGCGGAGGCCTGCTCCTCCTCCGGCACCTGGATGTCCGTCCCCACCTGGGGCTCCAGCAGGCTCAGACCCTTCACCACGGCGTACTGCTTTCCGTCTCCGGTTTTCTCGTCCACGATCTTGCCGTCGCCCGACAGCAGCCACAGCTTGCCCTCCTGGGCGATGGCGGCAGGTGCTGTACACTCCGTCACCGTCACCACCAGGGTGTCCGGCAGTTGCCGGCTGATGCGCACCGTCTCCACATAGGGCAGGGAGGCGGTGATCTTCTCCGAGGCTTTGTACTTGTTCAGAAAGAACATATTGTCCCCCACCTGCATACCGCCGGCGTCGATGATCTGCCTGGCGGTGTAGCGGCTGTTGCCGGTGACGGTGATGGTCTCCACCTTGAAGAACAGCGCCAGCGCCACGGCGATGGCGCCGCAGATGGCCACAAAGACCAATATCCGATACAGGAATGAAAACCGTCCCTGCCGCCGTTTGCGCTGATAGCTGCGTCGTCTCGCCATAGTAAAACCTGTACCTTTCTCTATCTGTTACACATTCCCGGCCCCGTCGACGCACACCATGGCGTCCACTCCCAGCGCCCGCAGATCGCCTGCCAGGTCCTGATAGCCCCGTTGAATGTGATAAATGTCGTGTAGGAATGTGGCCTCCGGCGCCTGTACCGCCGCGATGGCCAGCGCCGCCCCGCCCCGCAGGTCGGTGCACCGCACCGCCGCACCGTGGAGCGCTTCCGTGCCGTAAACCACGGCCACCCGCCCCTCCAGGCGGATATCCGCGCCCATCCGCTGCAGCTCCGGCACGTGGCGGTAGCGGCTGTCAAACATGTTCTCCACCAGCATGGTGGCGCCCTCCGCGCGCAGCAGCGCCGCCATCAGCGGCGCCTGGGCGTCGGTGGGAAAGCCGGGATAGGGGGATGTGCGCACCGGCGGAATGGACCGCAGTTGCCCATCGCTCTCCAGGGTGATGGCGTCCTCACTGCACTGCAGGCGGCACCCCGCCTGCCCCAGCGCCGTGGTCACCGTGGCCAGATGCCGGTAATCCACACCGGACACCGTCACACGCCCGCCGGCGGCTGCCGCCGCGCACAGGTATGTAGCCGCGGCGATCCGGTCGCCGATGCACCGGTGGACGCAGCCGTGCCGCGCTCCGCCGCCCCGCACGGTGATGGTGGAGGTGCCCGCCCCGTGGACGTCCACCCCCAGCTTCTGCAGAAAGTCCTGCAGATCCACGATCTCCGGCTCCCGGGCGGCGTTGGAGATGACCGTGACGCCCTCCGCCCCGCAGGCGGCCAGCATGGCGTTCTCCGTGGCCCCCACGCTGGGCAGCGTCAGCAGAATGTCGCCGCCGTGCAGACGCTTTGCCCGGCACAGCAGGCTGCCGCCGATCTCGCTGATCTCCGCCCCCAGGGTCCGCAGGGCGGTAAGGTGCAGGTCGATGGGGCGGGGGCCCAGCTCGCACCCGCCGGGATAGGACAGCTCTGCCGTCCCGCACCGGCTCAGAATGGCCCCCAGAAAGATCACCGAGGACCGCATCCGCCGCATCAGCGCCTCCGGGATATCCCCCCGCGTGACGCCGGCGGTGTCCACCAGCAGGTCGCCGCCCACCCATCGGGCGGTGCAGCCCAGATGCCGCAGAATGTCCGCCGCCGTCTCCACATCGCTGAGCCGGGGGCAGTCCACCAGGCGGCACTCCCCGCCTGCCAGCAGCGTGGCGGCCAGAATGGGCAGCACGCTGTTCTTGGCCCGCTGCACGGTGATCTGACCGCTGAGGGGGCGGCCCCCCTGGATCCTCAGATAAGACATATCGCTCCGCCTTTCCAATGGTTTTACCCATCCTATGCAAGGCGCAGCTTGCCCCGTTACAGCAGGGCCATCAGTGTGTCGTAAATGCGCTCCGTGGCGTCGGGAATGCCCAGCTCGCCCATGGCTTTCGCCATGGCCCGGCGCTTTTCCCCGTTTTGCAGAATGTCCTGCGTGGCCTGATACAGGGCCTCGCCGGTGGCCTGCTCCTCCGTCAGCACCACGGCGCCGCCGTGGCTCTCCAGCATCCGGGCGTTCTTCTCCTGGTGGTTGGCCACCACATAGGGGGAGGGCACCAGGATCGTGGGCATGCCCAGGGCCGTCAGTTCGCTGAGGGTACTGGCCCCCGCCCGGCTGATCACCAGGTCGGCGGCGGCCATCACCACCGCCATGTCGTAAATGTACTGCCGCACGTCCAGCATGGGGCTCTCCAGTCCCAGACGGGCCAGCTCGCCGGACACACGGGGCCAGTCGCTCTTTCCTGCGGCGTGGATGTGGTGGAAGGGATAGCCCGCCGCCTGTTCCCGCCGGAAGAAGTCCAGCATCCGCTCATTCATGGTGGAGGCCCCCAGGCTGCCCCAGAAGGACACCACCAGGGGCTGGTCGTCGCAAAAGCCCAGCTTTTCCCGGGCCTGCTGCTTCGTCAGGGCAAAGAAATCTCCCCGCACCGGCGTACCGGTGACCACCACCTTGTCGGGGTGCTTATAGTGGCGGCGGCAGTCCTCAAACCCCACCATCACCCGGTCCACGCAGCCCTCCAGCAGCTTGGTGGTCAGGCCGGGGATCATGTTGGACTCGTGGACGGCGGTGGGGATGTGCCGCCGTGCGGCGGCCTTTACCGCCGGATAGCTGGCGTACCCGCCGGTGCCCACCACCAGATCCGGCTGAAACCGCCGGATGATGGCGTCCGCCTCCCGCCGAGAGGAGACCAGCGTCTTGGCCGTCTTGAAATTGTGCCGCAGCGCCTGGGCCGACAGCGACCGGTGGAAGTTGCTGACCTCCACCGCCGCGAAGTCATACCCCGCCTTTTCGATGAGCCCCCGCTCCATGCCGTTGGGTGTCCCCACAAACAGGATGCGGGTGTCCGGGTCCTTTTCCCTCATATAGCCCGCCAGCGCCAGCGCCGGGTTCACATGCCCCGCCGTGCCGCCGCAGGTAAAGATCACATTCATGGTAAGTACGCTCCTTTTATCCATTCCGCGGCGCCGGGATCTGCCGCGATACGCTCAGTACGATGCCCATTTCCACCAGCTGCAGCAGCAGCGCCGTGCCGCCGTAGCTGAAGAAGGGCAGGGAAATGCCTGTGGCCGGCACCAGGCCGGACACCACCGCGATGTTCAGAAACACCTGCAGCCCCAGTTGGGTCATGATGCCCACCACCAGCAGCGTGCCGAACCGATCCCTGGCGTGCAGGGCGATCCAGAAGCCCCGCAGCAGCAGCATGGCGAAGATCAGCATGATCACGCACGCCCCCACCAGGCCCAGCTCCTCGCACACCACGGCGAAGATAAAGTCGTTGTGCTCCTCCGGCAGATACATGAACTTCTGCCGTCCCTTGCCCAGGCCCAGCCCCAGCAGTCCGCCGGAGCCGATGGCGATCAGGCTCTGCACCATCTGATAGCCGTCGTCGCTGGTGTCCAGCCACGGGTCGTGCCACATGTTGATGCGGCTGGCGCCATAGGAGATGATGCCGCCCTCCACGGCCTTGACGAACAGCACCGCCAAGGCGGCCACGCTGCCTACGCCCAGCCCCACCAGCCGGCCGTCCATGCCGCCCACCGCCATCATGATGGCGCCGGTGCCCACGATCAAAATGGTGCCGGACAGATGGGGCTCCAGCATCATCAGAATGGCGATGACGCCCAGAATCACGGCATACGGGGTGACGCCCTCCCGGAACAGCAGCATTTTCTCCCGCTTTTTCGAGATGCTGTCGGCAAAATACACGATGACCGCCAGCTTGGCGATCTCCGACGGCTGGAAGGTGAAGACCCGCTCGATACCCAGCCACCGGCGGGAGCCGTTGATATAGATACCGATGCCGGGAACGATGACCAGCATCAGCAGGAAGATGGAGAAGAGCAGCAGCATCCGCGCCGCGCCCCGCCAGCGCTGATAGTTGATCTTGGCGGCAAACACCATGCCCACCAGCCCCATAACGGCGAAGACCGCCTGCCGCTTGAAGTAATAGGCGGCGTCGCCCGTCTCATAGTAGGCGGAGGGGAAGCTGGCGGAAAACAGCATCACCAGCCCGATGGTTGTCAGCAGCAGCACCAGCAGCAGGAAAGGAACGTCGATCCGTCCGCCCTTGGCGGCCTGCAGATGCTTCAGCTCAATGGCCTTCCGCCGCATTTTCTCCGCATGCTTCACCGGCGGCTGCTGCGGTCTCTGTGCCATATGACGTTCCTCCTTTCTGGTGATATGGGACCAGGGTACGTTGGTTGCTCCGTAGGGGCCGGCGTCCTCGACGGCCCGCCGTTTACCGGTAATGTTATCGTAAGGGGAACGGGGCGTCGAGGACGCCGCCCCCTACGACGGACTATCGACAGCGCGGTGCGTCGGCCGCAATCCCCATTGGCAATGAAGTCGTCAGACTTTTCGCCAGTATCTTTTACATGGCCAAAAACCGTCCATTCACCGCCACGATCGCCAGCAGGCAGAACAGCAGGCTCACTGTGGTGAAAACGGCCACGATCTTTTTCTCGCTCCAGCCGCACATCTCAAAGTGGTGGTGCAGCGGCGCCATTTTGAAAATGCGCTTGCCGTGGGTCAGCTTGAAATACCCCACCTGGATGATGTCCGACAGCGTCTCGCAGATGTAGACGATGCCCACCAGGATCAGCACCAGCGGCATGTCATAGGCAAAGGCCAGTGCCGCCACCGCGCCCCCCAGGAACAGGGAGCCCGTGTCGCCCATGAACACCTTGGCAGGGTAGTGGTTATACAGCAGAAAGCCCACCAGTCCGCCAAACAGCGCCGCGCTGAAGATGCTCAGCTGGGTGTAATACACCGGGATGGCCGCCAGCACCAGGTACTGGGGCATATAGCCGCAGCCCTCCCAGGTGAAAAAGGCCGCCACCGGCAGCGTCACGCTGCTGGACAGGCCATCCAGCCCGTCGGTGATGTTTACGGCGTTGACGGTGCCCACGATGACAAAGGCGGCAAACACCAGATACACCCCCCAGCTTAACACAATGTACGTGTTGAAAAAGGGCACATACAGGTTGGGGCTCAGCATCCCCTCGTACCGCATCAGGCACAGGAACGCCACCGCCGCCGCCAGCTGCAGAATGAACTTCTGGGGCGCCGTCAATCCCGTGTTCTGGTGGTGCTTCACCTTCTGATAGTCGTCGATGTAGCCGATGCCGCCGAACACCAGGGCGAACAGGTACACATACAGGTGCTGGAAGCTGCCCTCCAGCATCCCCCGCCAGCCGCAGATGACGATGGCCACGCCGATGCCGATGATGAACATCAGTCCGCCCATGGTGGGGGTGCCCTGCTTGGACATGTGCCAGTTGGGGCCGATCTCCTTGATGCTCTGCCCCGCCTTCAGGCGGACCAGGGCGGGAATGAGAAACTTGCCCACCACCGCGGTGACAACAAAGCTGACAATGGCAGCCAGAATAATTTCCATGTGAACGACTCTCTTTCTTTTTGCCCCGTGAAGGGGCGTTTTCTCTGGTTTACATTTCCTTCAGGTGCTGGGCCACGATGACCCGCTCATCCATGGGGAAGTGCTGGTGGTTGATCTCCTGATAATCCTCGTGGCCCTTGCCTGCCAGCACGATCACATCGCCCGGCTGGGCATGGTCCATGGCGTAGTGGATGGCCTTCACCCGATCCGGCTCCACGGCGTAGGCGGTGCAGCCCTTCATACCGGCCAGAATGTCGTCGATGATGGCCATGGGCTCCTCCGTCCGGGGATTGTCGGAGGTGACGATGGTGAAATCCGCCAGCCGCGCCGCGATCTCACCCATGACGGGCCGCTTGGTGCGGTCCCGGTCGCCGCCGCAGCCGAACACCACCACGGTGCGGCCCTTGGCAAAGCCCCGCACGGACGCCAGCACGTTCTCCAGCGCGTCGGGCTTGTGGGCATAGTCGTTGAGAATGGTGAAATTCCTGCCGGGGGTGGGGATGATCTCCATGCGGCCCTTCACGCCGTGGTTCTTCGCCAGCGCGTCGGCGCAGTCCTCAATGGACACGCCAAGATTCCAGCAGGCGGAGATGGCGTCCAACGTATTATATACGGTAAAGATGGCCGGTATGCCCACGTGGACGTGGGCCCACTCGGTATCCGCCTGGGCGTCGTAGTCCACGCTGCCGGCGTGGAGCTGGATGCTCTTGGCGGCCAGGTCCGCCTCGCCCTTGGCGCTGTAGCTGAAGGTGCGGCAGGGGCAGTGGGCCAGCATCCGCTCATGCCACGGGTCGTCGGCGTTATAGATGGCCACGTCGCAGCGGTCAAAGAGGATGGCCTTGGCATCGCAGTACTCCTCCATGGTGTGGTGGAAATCCAGATGATCCTGGCTCAGGTTGGTGAAGATGCCCACGGCAAAACGGATGCCGTACACCCGATCCAGGGCCAGCGCGTGGGAGGATACCTCCATCACCACGTGGGTGCAGCCCGCGTCGGACATCTGCCGGAACAGCTTCTGCAGCTCAAAGGACTCCGGCGTGGTGCGCTCCGTGTGCAGCACCTCCTGGCCGATCATGTTCTGGATGGTGCCCACCAGACCCACCTTGGCCCCGGCCTTCTGCTCCAGAATGCTCTTGATGAGATACGTGGAGGTGGTCTTGCCGCTGGTACCGGTGACGCCGATCATGGTCATCTCCCGGTCAGGATGGTCGAACCAGTTGCCCGCCATCAGCGCCAGGGCCCTGCGGGAGCTGGCTACCTGGACATAGGGGATATCCCCCTCCGGCGCCCGCTCGCACACCACGCACACGGCGCCCTTTTCCGCCGCCATGGGGATGAACCGGTGGCCGTCCACCGCCTCACCGCTGATGGCCACGAACACGTCGCCCGGCTGGGTGGTGCGGGAATCATAGCTGACGCCGGCGATCTCCCGGACCATGTCGGCGGTGGCGGACAGAATGTCCAGCCCTTTCAAAACGTCTTTCAGCTGCATAGGATCGTCTCCTTTGATGTTGTTGTTGCGGGCGTCACAGCCGCCCACTTGCCAGTATAACAGGCAGGAAACGCAAACGGAATGGGATAATATGCCGTTTATATGGCAAAAACTGCGGTGTTTCAGTCCCGCACCGTGGTGTCGCCCAGCCGCACGGTGATCACCGTTCCGGCGGGCACCTCCGTGCCGGCCTCCAGCTCCTGGCTGAATACCAGCACCGTGCTGGACTCCGAGCTGGTGGTGCCGGTAAAGCGGATCAGCAGTCCCGCGTTGGTGGCGGCCGTGTTGGCCTCCGCCGCGCTGCGCCCCACCAGAGAGGGTACCGTACACATCTTATCCGGTTTCTCCGCCCCGGCATACAGCACCACCGTGGATTTTCCGGGGATGATGGCGCCGCCCACGGGGGTCTGGTCGGTGATGCTCTCGCCGTCGCCCTCCACCTTGCAGGTGAAGCCCCGCTCCTTCAGCCGCTCCTTGGCCTCCTCCACCGTCATGCCGATGACATTGGGCACCGTGGTGTCCGAGCCCATCAGCTCCTCGGCGCTGTAGCTGGGCTCGATGCCCAGATACGGCAGGATCTCCGCCATAATGGCGCTGGAATAGGGCGCCACCATGTTGCCGCCGGACACGTAGGTGCCGGTGGACCGGCTGGGGGTATCCATGGTGATCAGCATCATGATCTGGGGATCGTCCGCCGGCGCAAAGCACAGGAACGACACCACCACGTCGCCGGACTGGCCCTTATCGGCCGTACCGGTCTTGCCGCCGATGCGATAGCCCGCCACCTGGCCGTTCTTGCCGGTGCCGCTGGCCACCACGTATTCCAGACACTCCCGCACCGTGGCGGAGGTCTCCTCACTGATGACCTGCCGCACCGGGGTGTCGTCATGCTGCCAGATCACGTTGCCCTCGCTGTCGGTGATCTGCTGGGCAAAGTGGGGGGTATACAGATACCCGCCGTTGACGCAGGCGGCTTGTGCCGCGATCAGCGCCAGGGGCGTCACCGTAAAGTTCTGGCCGAAGGCATAGCAGGCCAGGTCCAGCTGGGTGAAGTTGGCGTCGGCGGCAAACACGCCGGTGGCCTCGCCCCCCAGATCCACGCCCGTGGGGCTCATGATGCCGAAGGAGCGCATGTACTGATAGAATTTCTCCGTCCCCAGCTTCAAGCCGTAGGAGATAAACGCCGGGTTGCAGGAGTTGCCCACCGACTGCTCCAGATTCTGCAGCCCGTGGCCCACCTTGCTGGAGCAGTGGATGGTCTGGCCCGAGATGTTCACCGATCCACTGCAGTTGACGGTGGTATTCCTATCGATCAGCCCCTCCTCCAGCGCCGCCGACAGCGTCAGGATCTTGAAGGTGGAGCCGGGCTCGTAAGTGTCGTTCAGCGCCTTGTTGCGCCACTGCAGCTGCTGGGCGTCCGCCAGCTCGATCTCCCCCCGCTCCATCCGCTCCTGCAGCGTCTTGTCGCTCACCGTGGAGAAGTCGTTCAGATCGTAGTTGGGGAAGGAGGCCGAGGCCAGGATGCCGCCGTTGCGCACGTCCATCACGATGCCCGTGGCGCCGTTGGCGGGGGAGAAGGCGTCGCACATGTCCTTCATGCCCTTTTCCAGATAGTACTGCACCGTGGCCTCCAGCGTCACCTGCAGCTCGTCGCCGTTCTCCGGATCAAAGTACTGGGAGTACTCGTATAAAAGGTCGTTCTGCTGGTTGGCCTTGGCGGTCACCACCAAGCCCGACTGGCCCTGCAGCTCCTTGTCATACTCCGCCTCCAGTCCGAACAGCCCCGTGTAGTCCACACCCACGAAGCCGATCACCTGGGCGGCCAGGTCGCCATAGGGATAGTACCGCTTGGCGTCGGTGGTCAGGAACACGCCCTTCACCTTGTTGTCGTTGATGTATTTCCGCACCTGGTCGGCGATGTCCTCATCCACCCGGTATTTCAGCACCTCGTACATAGAGTTGCTGCGGGCCATTTTTTTCAAAATGCCCTCCTCGCTGATGTCCAGGATATTGGCCAGTGTGCTGGCCAGCGTCTCCTTGGTCCAGGTCACGGGGTTCTTCTCGTCATTCAGCGCGTCATTGATCTCCTTGGGAGACAGAAAGATGGTCTCCGCCGTGGAGGAGATGGCCAGGATATTGCCGGAGGCGTCATAGATGGTGCCCCGGTTGGCGGTGACCACGCTGCTGCGGGTCTGCTGGCTGACGGCCTTGGCCTGCAGCTCCTCATGCCGGGTGATCTGCAGGGAATACAGCTTGAAGAACAGCACCACAAACATGCCGATGCCCATGATCAGCATCAGCAGAAAGGTGCGGCTCTGGATGACCCGGTTGGCCCGGCGGATGGACTCATCCTTCCGCATGGGCTTCTGCCGGTTCTGACGGTCATTGGAATAGTTCTGCGGCATAATGGCACTCCTTTTGCGCTGGAAAACACGGGGGATGGAAAGGCCAAAGCAAGGAGCAAGAATCTGCCTTCTCGCTCCTTGCTGTTCGACTCAACTATACGGCGCTCTCAGCGGAAATATTCCCACAGAGACAGCGCACCCTTTTTCAGGGACTCGGCGGCCCTGGCCGCCACGCCCGGCTCGTCGCCGTACACCACGGCGGTGTCCGACCCGCTCAGGTCGATATACTGGATCTGCCCCGAGGTGGGCTTGGACATGCCGGCCTCCTCCGCCGCCGCCTTGATGGTGGCCAGGTCGAAGGTCTTTTCATACTCCGTCAAAAGGGAGACGTGCTCCTCCTCCAGCGCGGCGATGTCCTTCTTGATGGTGGACACGTTATTGGATACCGTGGTCAGCTGCACATAGCCCAGCAGCAGCACCATCACCAGCGCGCACACCAGAACCACCCCGCCCACAGCCAATGCCGAGGGCCGGGCCTTCGTCTGGGCCTGGGGTCTGCGGCGATCCTGCGCCTGGGTCTGGCGCTCCGCCTCCTGCCGGCGCTCCGGCATGGTCCCGGCCTCCTCCAGCTGACGCTCCCGCACCAGGGTATCCAGGTCATAGGCCAGGTTACCATATACGATTTTCATGTTGCGTCGGCGCTCGTCCGTCATGGTGGAACTTCCTTTCTCTTGGGTATATCACAGCTTCTCCGCCACCCGCAGCTTGGCGCTGCGTGCCCGGGGGTTCTCCGCCAGCTCCTCCTCGCCGGGGATGATGGGCTTGCGGGTGATCAGCTTCATTTTCGGCGTCTTCCCGCATACGCACACGGGGAAGCTGGGGGGACAGGTGCAGCCGGTGGCCAGCTCCTGCATGGTCTTCTTGATGATCCGGTCCTCCAGCGAGTGGAAGGAGATCACCGCCAGCCGTCCGCCCGGATTCAGGTGCGCGCACCCGGCGTTCAGCATAGGGGGCAGGGCGTCCAGCTCGCCGTTGACGGCGATGCGGATGGCCTGAAAGCTCCGCTTGGCCGGGTGCTGCTTCTCCCGCAGCGCCTGGGGCGGCATGGCGGAGCGAATCACGTCCACCAGCTGCAGGGTCGTTTCAATGGGGGCGTTCTCCCGTGCCCGGCAGATGCCCCTGGCAATGGCGGGGGCATAGCGCTCCTCGCCGTAATCGTACAGAATGCGCCGCAGCTCCTCATAGGACCACTGGTTCACCACCTGGTGGGCGTCCAGTGCCGCCGTGCGGTCCATCCGCATGTCCAGCGGTGCGTCGTGCATGTAGCTGAAGCCCCGCGCCGCGTCGTCCAGCTGGGGGGAGGACACGCCCAGGTCGAACAGCATGCCGTCCGCGCCGGGGATGTGCAGATCCTCCAGTATCTCGCCGATGCGGTCAAAATTGCTGTGCACCAGCGTCACATGATCCATATAGTCCCGCAGCCGCTCCTGCGCCGCGGCAATGGCCGTCTCGTCCCGGTCGATGCCGATGAGCCGCCCTGTGGTCAGCCGCCTGGCGATCTCCAGCGAGTGGCCCGCCCGGCCCAGCGTACCGTCCACATACACGCCGTCGGGCCGGATGGCCAGGGCGTCCAGACATTCCGCCAGCAAAACCGGCCGGTGGCCGTAGTCCAGATCCTCCTGGACGTTGTGGTGCAGCTCCATGGTCACAGTCCCAGCTCCTCCATAGCCTCCTCCAGCGACCCGTCGCTGAGGGCGGCCTCCTCGATCTCGGCCCAGCGCTGGGCGTTCCAGATCTCGGCCCGGTCAAACATGCCGATGATCACCACGTCCTTCTCCAGATGGGCCAGCTGCCGCAGCTTCTGGGGCAGCAGGATACGTCCCTGGGCGTCCGGCTCACAGTCGGCCGCCAGGGCGAACATGGTCCGCAGGGTCTTCACCTTGCTGAAGCTCATGGTCTTCAGCCGATCCAGGATGGCGTTCCAGTTGTCGTCGGAGTACACGGAAAGGCACCCGTCCTGGCCCAGCATCACGTGGAAGGTGCCGCCCAGCTCTTCGCGCAGCTTGGCGGGGATGAACAGACGGCCCTTTGCGTCGATACTGTGTGCATATTGACCTGTCATGTTCCTCACCTCCCGCGGTCGGACAGGAAAATCGTGGGATTTTCCACCACAAATGGGGGCACTTCCCCCACAATTCACCACTACGCTTCCCAGTATACATAATATCCCCGTTGAATGCAAGGAGAAATTTTCCGATAAACACTGGGGTTTTCCACATGTTTTTCCAGCATTTTCCTGATTGCATAGAGTGAATAAAACGACTGTTTTACTTCCAAAAGCGCAAAAAAAGTTGAGGCACAAGATATTGTGCCTCAACTTTTTCTCGCCACAAGACAAAATGCTTCTGTGCAAAACGTAGAAATTTCATGGGATATTCCTGTCAGTTTTCCACAATACCGCTGCACGGCTGCCTAAAAAAAGCGCTGCCCGCCGGGCAGCGCTCATGGCCTGGTTTACTTGTTCTCCGCCGGCTTCTGGGCGGCGTCCTGCTTCAGGTGCTCCTGGGCCGCCTGCATCTGCTCCTGAGAGGCGGAGCGGAACTGCGCTCGGGAGGTCTGCACCTCCGCCAGGGCGGCCTGGATGGCCTCCTCCGTCCGGCGCAGGGCGTCCTCGGTATAGGTGTTGGCCACGCGGTACAGCTCCCGGCTGCGCTCCTCGGCCCGGCGGATGATGTCGGCGCTCTTCTGCCGCGCCTGCTGGATGACCTCACTCTCCGAGACGATGGTCTTGGCGTCCAGCTCGGCCTGGCGCATCATCTTTTCCACTTCCTTCTTGGCCCCCGCCACATAGTCGTTGCGGGCGGCGATGAGCTCCTTGGCCTTTTTCAGCTCCAGCGGCAGCTTCGAGCGCATCTCGTCCAGGATATCCAGCGCCTCATCCCGGTTGATGGTACACTTCTCCGCGCTGAAGGCGGCGCTCTTGGCCTCGTCGATCATGTTGTAGAGCATGTCGATCAATCGCTGTACGTCCTTTTCCTCCATCTCAGTGGTCACATCCTTTCATCAATTCCTCCGCCACCGGTGCGGGTACATATTTGGTAAGGGGCTGGCCGTAGCGGATCATCTCCCGGGCCATGGTGGAGCTGAAATGCTCAAACTCCGCCCGGGCGGGCAGCAGCAGCGTCTCCAGCTCCGGCTCGATGCCCTGGTTGATCCGCGCCATCTGCATCTCCGAGTCGAAGTCCGTCATGTTCCGCACGCCCTTCACAAGAATGTGGGCGCCCTTCTGCCGGGCGTAGTCCGCCAGCAGGCCGGAAAACAGCTCCGCCTCCGCGTTGGGGATGTGGGCGATGGATTTCTGGATCAGCTCCAGCCGCTTTTCCTGAGAGAACATAGGCTGCTTCTTGTCGCAGTTGACCATCACGCACATGTATACCTTGTCAAAGCACCGGGCGGCCCGGCTAAGAATGTCCAGATGCCCCAGTGTGACGGGGTCAAAGCTGCCGGGATAGATGGCGATCTTCATAGGGTGTCCTCATTTCCGCTGCGGTGATAGACGCTCAGCTTGATCTTGCCATACCGGTACTGACGATACAGCGAATAGGGGGGCGCAAGATCCGGTAATTCCGTCTCCACGGCGCTTTCCGCCACAATTATACCATGTTCCCGGCAAATGTCAAATGCCGCGATGTCCTCCAGCGCCTTCACCAGCAGGCCGGAGGCGTAGGGCGGATCCAGAAAGATCAGGTCGAACTTCTCCCCGCTCTTCAGATAGGCCATGGCGTCGCCGCTGCGCACGATGGCGCTGTCCGTCAGGCCGCACACCTGCAGGTTCTCCCGGATCAGCTTCACCGCGTCATTGCGCTGGTCGATGAACACGCACTGCCTTGCGCCCCGGCTCAGGGCCTCGATGCCCAACTGTCCCGTTCCGGCGAACAGGTCCAGCACCCGCCGTCCCTCAATGTCAAACTGGATGATGGAGAACAGGCTCTCCTTCACCTTGCCGGTGGTGGGCCGGGTCTCCATGCCCTCCAGCTCCTTCAAGCGTCTGCCTCGGGCAGTACCTGTGATGACTCTCATTTCCTGCCCTCCCTCGGGTCGAAGCATTCAAAGATGGGCAGCGCGCCCGCCGCCTCGGCGGCATCCATGTCCGCCTGGCTGCGGATGGTCCAGCTGCACTCCTGCACCCGGTAAAGTCCCCGGCACAGCTTCAGCGACAGCGCCGACCGGTCCTCAAACCGATAGGCGATGAAATCCGGCCGTGTCCGGCAGTTCAGCAGCAGATTGCTCAGCACCCAGCGCACCACGCCCGGCAGGTCCTTCCCGTCGCCGTGGCGGGCAAAATTCTCGCTGAGCTGTCCCCGCAGCACGTCCGGCCGGTTCTGCCACAGCCACATGAGGCACCGGGGGTCAAAGGACTCCACGCAGTAGTCCACCTTGTACTTGTCCAGCAGCTTGCAGGCAGTCGCCGCCAGGGCGTCGGCGTTGCCCCGTTCCGCCTTCAGCTCCACGATCAGCGGCGCCTTCCCGGCGAAGATGGGCAGCACCTCCTCCAGCAGGGGGATGTGGTGCTCGGTGCCCTCCAGTTTGTACTGCTGCAGCTCCTCCACCGTCAGGTCCTCCACCAGCACGTCCGCCCCGGCGGTGCGCTTCAGCGACGCGTCGTGGATCACCGCCAGATGGCCGTCCCTCATCAGATGCACGTCCAGCTCCGCGCCGAAGCCGCACTGCACCGCCCGCCGGAAGGCGGGGATAGAGTTCTCCGGGATCTCCGGCTTGTTGTGAAAGCCACGGTGGGCAAACCGCCGGCCCTGAAATTTTTTCCAGCCCCGCCGCTTGTTGCACCGCAGGCACAGGAGATACAGCAGAAAAACGAGCACAATAAGGCCCAGAAGTATCCAGATAGCAGTCATATCAATCCATCTCCAAATCTTGCATGGCTTCCAGTCCCAGGTTCATCTGGGGCTTGCTGTCGCCGTGGTGGACGAACAGCATAGTGACAAAGGACAGCGCCACAAACACCGCGGCGTAGGGGAACAGCACCCGCATGCCCCATTTGTCCATCAAAAGGCCCGACAGCATGGGCGTGACCACCTGGGCCGCCATAGAGGCGGTGTAGTAGAACCCCGTGTACTTGCCCACGTTGCCGCCGCTGGACAGCTCCACCACCATGGGGAAGGAGTTCACGTTGATGGTGGCCCAGCCGATGCCCGCCAGGGCGAACATCGCATTCATCAGCAGCGTGGGGCTCTCCGCGTGCAGGAAGCCCGCCACGGTAAAGGCCGCCAGCAGCATGATCACGCCCGCCTGGATGGCCTTCTTCCGCCCCACCTTGCTGGAGATCACGCCCACCGGCAGATAGGCCACGATGGCCGCCGCCTGGGCGATGATCAGCGTCAGGTTGTAGTCCTTGTGCAGGATGTTGCTGGCATACACCGAGTACTTGCTGGTGACGGCATTATAGCCGAAGAACCACAGCACGATACTCAGCAAAATGAAGATCAGGGACTTCACCTCGTCGACGGACAGCTTCCGCTCCTCCTGGGGCGCGCCGTCCTCGGCCGCCTCCTCCACGCCGTATTCCACGCTGTCCCGCTGCATCTGCTGGGCCCATTCCACCTCCCGCACCGTCAGCAGGAAGATCACCAGCGCCGCCAGCATAATGGCCGCGATGACGGCGAAATAGGCCGTGTAGCTCATCAGCGCGTTGCGCACCGACGCGGTGGCGAACACCATGCCCAGCGCCAGCACCAGGATGCCGCCGGCGCTGCCCATCAGGTTGATGACCGCGTTGGCCTTGGACCGCAGGGGCTTCACCGTTACGTCCGGCATCAGCGCCACCGCCGGCGAACGGAACGTGGCCATGGCGATCAGAATCACCAGCAGCACGGCGATGAAGAACCCCAGCGTGGCGGGATGCGCCGCCGTCACCTGCCATGCATAGGCCTGCCGGGCAGGCGTCACATAGTTGGTGTAGTTGGGATTGGTGACGGTCTTGCCGTCCTCGCTGACCAACTGGCTGCGGATGGCGGTGAATTCCTCCTCCGCGAACCGCTCCGACAGCACGAATTTCTCGCCGTGGGGCGTGATCAGCGTCTCATCCGCCTGACTTTCATAGATGGCGGACAGGGCGGCGGGATCGTCGATCCGGGCGGCGTCGCCCAGATACTTCAGCTGGGCGTTGTCGATAAAGCTCAGGCAGATCAGCGCCACCGCCGCGATCAGCGTGCCCAGCACGATAAACGGCGTCCGCCGTCCCTTCTTGTGGGTGCACTTGTCGGAGATGGCCCCGAACAGCGGCAGCAGGAACAGCGCCAGCACATTGTCCGCCGCCATGATCACACCGGACCAGGTCTGGCTCATGCCGAACTTGTTGGTCAGGATCAGGGGAATGGTGTTGTCATAGGCCTGCCAGAAGGCGCAGATCAGGAAAAAGGCAAAGCCCACAAGAATGGTGCGTCTGTAATTCAGCTTCATACGCGGTTCTCCTTTAGTTGTTGATAGAGCTCTGCGATATTTTCATACACCCACGTGGGGTTAACGCGGTATTTCACAATGTCGCCCATAACGCCCTCTCCGCTGAGGACGAAGATGCTGTCTATCCCGGCGTTGACGCCGCATGCCACGTCGGTATAGAGCCTGTCGCCGATGATGACCGCCTGCCGGGGGTCGAACCCGGTGCGCCGCAGCGCCAGCTGCACCATCTCCGGCTGGGGCTTGCCCAGAAACCGGGGCTTCCGTCCCGTGGCCCGGGTCAGCATCTCACACACGCTGCCGCAGTCCGGCACCGACCCGTACCACGTGGGACACACCCAATCCGGATTGGTGGCCAGCCACGTCACGCCCCGGTTCAGCAATATGCAGCTGTCCTCCAGCTTCTGGAAGGTCAGCTCCGTGTCAAACCCGCTGAGAAGCACCGCGATATCGTCGCCCAGGGCATCCGCGATGGGAACCCCCGCCCCGGCCAGCTGCCCTTTCAGCGACGCCGTGCCGGCCACGTAGCACCTCTGCCCGGGAAACTCCGTCAGCAGCGTGTGCTCCGCCGCGTCGGCGGAGGTGAGATAGTCCTCCGGCCCGGTCTCGATGCCCAGCCGTGCCATCTTTTCTATGTACCCCGTCACACCCCGGGAGGAGTTGTTGGTCAGAAACAGATACCGTCCGCCCCACTGCCGCACAAGGGCGAGAAACTCCGGCACTTTATCAAAAAGCTGCTCGTCCAGATAGAGGGTCCCGTCCATATCCAGCAAAAAAAGCCGCTTCTCCAGAAGCTTCGCCATGGCCCGCCCTCCTTTCGATACCAATACATTCTACAGGATAGCACATATGGGGAGAGATGGCAAGAATTTGTTATTTTTGCCTGTCCCTTCCGCCGTTCCGTGCCGGTGATGGCGGCCGCCGGCGCGGAATGACAGGCTCCGGCGGCTGTGCACATAATTTCCGCCAACCTCCGCATACTACCTCCAAAAATTGTGAGGTGAACCAAATGGAAATGCATCGAACCGGGCGGACGGTGGCCTTTTCCGGCGGCGTCAGCGTCCTGTCCTGGGGCAGCATCGCCGGCAAGCTGGAGGGCCAGGGCCCCCTGGGCGGCTATTTTGACGAGATCGAGCTGGACTCCTTCTGCGGCCAGGCCAGCTGGGAGAAGGCCGAGTCCCAGCTCCAGCAGCGTGCCCTGACCCACGCCCTCCGCCGGGGCGGCATGCAGCCGTCGGACCTGGACCTGGTGCTGGCGGGGGACCTTCTCAACCAGTGTGCCGCCAGCAATTTCGCCCTGCGGAACCAGCCCTTCAGCGTGGCGGGCCTCTATGCCGCCTGTGCCACCATGGGCGAGGGCCTCTCCCTGGCCGCCATGCTGCTGCAGGGGGGCGCGGCCAACATGGCCGCCTGCGTGACCTCCTCCCACTACTGCACCGCCGAGCGCCAGTACCGCATGCCCCTGCCCTACGGCTCCCAGCGCTGTCCCACCGCCCAGTGGACGGCCACCGCCTCCGGCTGCTGCGTCCTGGGCCGCAGCGGCGACGGGCCCTATCTCACCCACGCCACCCTGGGCCGCATTGTGGACCTGGGCGTCAACGACGAGTGCAACATGGGCGGCGCCATGGC
The DNA here is from genome assembly GCA_934597585.1 of uncultured Oscillospiraceae bacterium. GTDB lineage: Bacteria > Bacillota > Clostridia > Oscillospirales > Oscillospiraceae > Vescimonas. The sequence goes on along the minus strand of CAKTSA010000001.1, from coordinate 145,202 downwards.
CCCCGCCGCCATCGACACCCTGGAGACCCTCTTCCGCGATACCCGCACCACCCCCCAGGACTACGACCTGATCGTTACCGGCGATCTGGGGGCCATCGGCCACAGCGTGGTGCAGGATCTCATGACCCGCGACGGCTTTCCGATGGACAGCCGCTATACCGACTGTGGCCTGCTGCTGTTCGACCGGCAAAAGCAGGATATGCACGCCGGCGGCTCCGGCGCGGGGTGCAGCGCCTCGGTGCTGTGCGCCTATCTGCTGCCGGGATTGAAGAGCCGCCGGTGGAACCGCATCATCTTCGCCCCCACCGGCGCGCTGCAGAGCCCCACCACCGTGTTCCAGAAGGAAACCATGCCCGCCGTGTGCCACGCCGTGGTGCTGTCGGCGGAACGATAAGGGATAAGGAGGAGAATATGGCGTATCTCTGGTGTTTTCTCTGCGGCGGACTGCTGTGCGCCGTGGGTCAGGTGCTCATCGACCTGACCAAGCTGACCCCCGCCCGCATCCTGTCGGGCTACGTGGTGGCGGGGGTCATTTTACAGGCCCTGGGCCTCTATCAGCCCCTGGTGGACTGGGCCGGGGCCGGGGCCACCGTCCCCCTGACGGGCTTCGGCTACTCTCTTGCCAAGGGCGTGGCCAAGGCGGTGGGGGAGAAGGGCCTCCTGGGCGTCCTCACCGGCGGCCTCACCGCCACCGCCGGCGGCATCGCCGCGGCGGTGGTGTTCGCCCTCATCATGGCCCTTTTGTGCAAGCCCAAAGAAAAACGTTGACAAATACCCTTGGGGGGTATATAATGCCACCATCAAAATATACCCCCGGGAGGTATACGATATGGACTGCTGCCATTGCAAAAAGACAAAGCACCGCTCCGACGAGGAGCAGAAGCGCCTGGTGAACCGCCTGAACCGCATCGAGGGGCAGGTGCGGGGCCTGAAGGACATGCTGCAGAAGGATGCCTACTGTCCCGATATCCTCATCCAGGTGTCCGCCGTCAGCGCGGCGCTGAACAGCTTCAGCAAGGAGCTGCTGGCCACCCACATCCGCACCTGCGTGGCGGACGGCATCCGCCAGGGGGACGACGGGGTCATCGACGAGCTGGTGACCACGCTGCAAAAGCTGATGAAATAAAGGAGGCAGCGATATGAAAGAAAAATTTGTGGTAACAGGCATGACCTGCGCCGCCTGCTCCGCCCACGTGGAAAAGGCGGCCGGCTCCCTGCCCGGCGTCAACAGCGCCGTGGTGAACCTGATGCTGGGTACCATGCTGGTGGACTACGACCCCGACAAGGTGACGCCCCAGCAGATCATCTCCGCCGTGGAGAGCGGCGGCTACGGCGCCAAGCGGGCCGCCGACGTGAAGCAGGACATCCACCAGGAGCAGGACCAGGCCCTTCTGAAGATGCGCCGCCGTCTGGTGTGGTCCATCGTGTGTCTGGTGCCCCTGTTCTATATCAGCATGGGCCACATGATGGGCCTGCCCCTGCCCGGCTTCCTGACGGCCAGCCACCTGACCCACGCCATCGCCCAGCTGGTGTTCTGCGTGCCCATCCTGATCCTGAACCGCAGCTATTTCACCGTGGGCTTCACCCAGCTGTTCCGCCGCAGCCCCAACATGGACACCCTGGTGGCCCTGGGCGCCAGTGCGGGACTGGTGTACAGCCTCATTGAAATGGTCCGCCTGGCCGCCGGACAGGTGTCCGGTATGCCGGAGCTGTACTTCGAGTCGGCGGGCATGATCTGCGCCCTGGTCACCGTGGGCAAATATCTGGAGGAGCGCAGCAAGGGCAAGACCACCGACGCCATCTCCGCCCTCCTGGCCCTGGCCCCTGACAGCGCCGTGGTCAAGCGCAACGGCGTAGAGGTCACCGTCCCGGCGGAGGACATTCAGAAGGGCGATATCGTGGTGGTGCGCCAGGGGGGCAAGATCCCCGTGGACGGCATCGTGGTCTCCGGCGGCGGCTCCGTGGATGAGTCCGCCATCACCGGCGAGAGCCTGCCGGTGGAGAAGACCGTGGGCGACACCGTCACCTCCGCCACCGTCAACCAGAGCGGCTATCTGGAGCTGGAGGCCACCCGCGTGGGGGCCGATACCACCCTGTCCCAGATCGTCAAGCTCATGGAGGAGGCCTCCTCCAGCAAGGCCCCCATCTCCCGCCTGGCCGACAAGATCAGCGGCGTGTTCGTGCCGGTGGTCATGTCCATCGCCCTCATCGCCGCCCTGCTGTGGGGCCTGGTGGGCGGCCAGAGCGTCCAGTTCTGTCTCTCCGTGGGCATCGCTGTGCTGGTGATCTCCTGCCCCTGCGCCCTGGGTCTCGCCACCCCCGTGGCCATCATGGTGGGCACCGGCAAGGCGGCGGAGAACGGCATCCTCATCAAATCCGCCCAGTCCCTGGAGCTGATGGGCCGTGTCAGCACCGTGGTGCTGGATAAGACCGGCACCGTCACGGAAGGCAAGCCCCGGCTCACCGACTGCTTCGCCGCCGATGGCGTCACCGAAGAGGAGCTGCTGTGCGTGGCCGCCAGCGTGGAGCAGCCCAGCGAGCATCCCCTCAGCCGCGCTGTTACCGAGGCCGCAAAGGAGCGCCGCATCCCCCTGTGCGACGTGACGGACTTCGCCGCCGTCCCCGGCGGCGGTGTCCACGCGGTGCTCCATGACGCCGCCGTCTTTGCCGGAAACGCCGACTATATGCGGCAGTGCGGCGTCGCCATCGACGCCTTTTCCGCCCAGGCGGACACCTGGGCCAACGACGGCAAGACCGTCCTCTACTTCGCCCAGCAGGGCCGCCTTCTGGGTATGCTGGCGGTGGCAGACACCGTCAAGCCCGACAGCGCCGCCGCCATCGCCGCCCTGCAGCGCTCCGGCTGCCGGGTGGTGCTGCTGACCGGCGACAACGCCCGCACCGCCAACGCCATCGCCCGCCAGGTGGGCGTGGACCAGGTCATCGCCCAGGTGCTGCCCCAGGATAAGGCCGCCTGCGTGGAGAAGCTCCAAAAGGAGGGCCAGCTGGTGGCCATGGTGGGCGACGGCATCAACGACGCCCCTGCCCTGGTCCAGGCGGACGTGGGCCTTGCCATCGGCGCCGGCACCGACATCGCCATCGAGTCGGCGGATATCGTCCTCATGAAGAGCAGCCTCGCCGACGTGGCCTCCGCCGCCGCCCTCAGCCGCGCCGTGCTGCGGAACATCCGGCAGAATCTGTTCTGGGCCTTCTTTTATAATAGTGTGGGCATCCCCGTGGCGGCGGGCGTCTTGTACCCGGCCCTGGGCCTGCTGCTGAACCCCATGATCGCCGCCGCCTGCATGTCCCTCAGCTCCGTGTGCGTGGTGTCCAACGCCCTGCGCCTGCGGCTGTGGAAGCCCGAGACCAGACCCGTACCCCCCGCCGCCTCATCCGCGGCAGAACATAGAAACGACAACGACAATGACAATCAGGAGGAACCGACTATGAAAAAGACCGTTACCATCGAAGGCATGATGTGCGCCCACTGCGTGGCCCACGTGGAAAAGGCCCTCACCGCCCTGCCCGGCGTCAAGGCCACCGTTGACCTGACCTCCGGCACCGCCGTGGTAGAGGGCGACGTCACCGACGACGCCATCCGCACCGCCGTCACCGAAGCGGGCTACACCGTCAAGGGCATTCAGTAAGAAACCAAAAATAATATCCCCCCACCCGGCTTGCGGCGTGGGGGGATATTTGTTATTCTTTTCACAGAAACCACGAGAGAAAGGAACTCACGTCCTATGACCATGCTGAAACGCCTGACCGCCCTGGCCCTCGCCCTGACGCTGAGCCTGACCCTGGCCGCCTGCGGCGGCACGGCCCATGATGACAACACCCCCACCTCCACCGACTCCACCCTGGTATACGGCAGCGGCGACTACACCCGCATCAACCCCGCCATGGACGAGCACGGCGAGATCAACGTGCTGCTCTTCGACGGGCTCACCGACCACGACGGCGCGGGCCAGATCGTCCCCCGCCTGGCCGAAAGCTGGGACTACGACCCCGACACCCTGACCTATACCTTCCACCTGGCCCAGAACGTCACCTGGCACGACGGCGCGCCCTTCACCGCCGAGGACGTGAAGTTCACCTTCCAGGCCATCATGGATCCCGACAACGGCTCCGAGAACGCCCCCAACTACGAGGACGTGACGGACATCACCGTCGTCGACGATCACACCGTCTCCTTCACCCTCTCCGCCGTCAACACGGCTTTCCTGGAGTACATGACCATGGCCATCCTGCCCCAGCACCTGCTGGAGGGGGAGGACATGCAGACCTCCGACTTCTTCCGCGCCCCCGTGGGCACAGGCCCCTATCGGCTGGAGAGCTGGGACCCCGGCCAGTCCATCACCCTGGTGAAGAACCCCGACTACTTCGCCGGCCCCGCCCACATCGACACCATCGTCTTCAAGATCGTCACCGACTCCAACGCCAAGGCCATGCAGCTGCAGACCGGCGAGCTGGACCTGGCCCAGGTGACCCCCAAGGACGCCGCGTCCTTCGAGGGCAAGGCGGGCTATACTGTCTACGACATGACCACCTCCGACTACCGGGGCATCCTCTATAACTTCCACAACGCCTACTGGCAGCAGAACGCCGACCTGATCCCCGCCATCAACTGCGCCATCGACCGCCAGGCCATCGTGGACGCAGTCCTGCTGGGCCGGGGTGAGGTGGCCTACAGCCCCCTGCAGCGCAACATCTACAACGACCCCGACGTGGAGCGCTGGGACTATGACCCCGCCCGTGCCGCCCAGCTGCTGACCGCCGCCGGCTGCACCCAGGACAGCGAAGGCTTCTGGCAGCGCAATGGTGCGCGCATCGCCTTCACCATCAACGCCTCCCCCGACGATCAGGTGCGCATCGACATGGCCCAGGCCGCCGCCCAGCAGCTGCGCGCTATCGGCCTGGACGTCCAGGCAGCCATCCCCGCCGAGGGCATCGACTGGGGCGGCCAGGAATGCTGCATCATCGGCTGGGGCTCCCCCTTTGATGCCGACGACCACACCTACAAGGTCTTCGGAACCGACAAGGGCGCCAACTACTCCGGCTACTCCAACCCCCAGGTGGACGAGGCCCTCACCAAGGCCCGCCAGACCGATGACCCCACGGAGCGGAAGGCGGCCTACGCCGCATTCCAGCAGGCCCTGGCGGCCTCTCCCGCCTATACCTTCTTCTGCTACATCGACGCCATCTATGTGGCGGCGGAGAACATTCAGGGCATTACCCCCGACACCGTCCTGGGCCACCACGGCGTGGGCATTTTCTGGAATATCTGTGATTGGACCATCTGATCCCCGGCGTCCTCCCAGCCCCCTCACACGAGGGGGCTATCGCCGTGTTGGGAAAGGAGTGTTTCGCGCTCCGGCGCGAGGTACTTTTGCCCGTGGCGGCAAAAGTGACCTGTTGCGGTGCCCAAAATTTCTGCGCTGCCTTACGGCGGGCGCTTGAAATTTTGACCGCTGCCACTCGCTCACCTCGCTTCATCTGCCACAGGCAGCGCTCGGATCGCTCCCCAAAAACGCCGCTTAAACCTGCGGTTTAAGAATCCGCCCGCGCTGTTCTTTTTGCAAATTTGTTGCCGTATACCACACGTTCACAGAACACGGTTATTTTCGCTGCGTATGACGCATCGTCTGTCTTTCTTGCGTCGCTGCCGCTCTTCTTTTCAACGGTAGCACCAAAAAGGTTGTTCGTTATGGGCATCAGCGGCAGCGGCGCTGGAGCAGAGACGATCCTTTTACCGAATCGAAAAAGAAAATCCCCTGTGATCGTGCGGTAAAAGTCCACAAATCCACACAACGTACAGCGCGCAAGGAAGTGAAGAAACCATGGGTTTCTTCCGGCTCTTTTGCCCACTTTTCCAGCTGCTGGGAAAAGTGGGTCGCCGAAGGCCGTACCTCGCCCCGGAGGGCGAAACACCCCCCTCGCGCCCGGAGGCGCGAAACCTTCCCTCGTCCCCGAGGGGACGAAACTCCCCCAAAAAGGCTGGTGAACACCATGCAAAACGAATTATTGCACATCGACCACCTCTCCGTCTCTCTGGATACCCCCTCCGGCACCGTGCAGGCGGTGCGGGACGTGAGCCTGACCCTCCGGGAGGGCGAGGTGCTGGCCCTGGTGGGCGAGTCCGGCTGCGGCAAGAGCATGCTGTGCCGCTCCATCATGAAGCTGCTGCCCAAAAACGCCTGCATCACCTCCGGCAGCATCACCGTCAACGGCACGGACATCACCGCCTACCGGGAGCGGGACATGCGCCGCCTGCGGGGCCGGGTGTTCTCCATGATCTTCCAGGACCCCCTGACGGCCCTGGACCCCGCCATGCCCGTGGGGCAGCAGATCGCCGAATCGGTCCGGGCCCACATGGGCCGCATGCCCCGCGCCGCCGTGGCGGCGCGGGTGGCGGAGCTGCTGGCCCTGGTGGGGGTGGATCCCCGTCTGCGGGACCAGTACCCCCACCAGCTCTCCGGCGGTCAGCGCCAGCGGTGCCTGATGGCCATGGCCCTGGCGGGCGAGCCGAAGATCTTGCTGGCAGACGAGCCCACCACCGCCCTGGACGTGACGGTCCAGGCCCAGATCCTGGACCTGCTGCGGGAGATCCAACAGCGGCTCCACACCTCCACCGTCCTGGTGTCCCACGACCTGGGCGTGGTGGCCCGTGCGGCGGACCGGGTAGCCATCATGTACGCCGGGCGCATCGTGGAGCTCGGCACGGCGGAGGAGGTCTACTACGATCCCCGCCACCCCTATACCCGGGGCCTGCTGCGCTCCCTTCCGGCCCTGGCCAAGCGCCACGGGGCGCTGCACACCATCCCCGGCATGCCCCCCACCCTCATCGACCCGCCGGAGGGCGACGCCTTTGCCTGCCGCAATCCCCAGGCCCTGGCCATCGACTATCAGCGCCAGCCCCCCATGTTCCCCATCAGCGACACCCACTATGCCGCCACCTGGCTGCTGGACCCCCGGGCCCCCCAGTTGCCGCCCCTGCCGGAAGGAGACGAACACTATGTCTGATATCCTGCTGGACGTCCAGCACCTGACCCACTGCTTCCCCCTGCCGGGCCGCCAGACCCTGCGGGCGGTGGACGACGTGTCCTTCCAGCTGCGCCGGGGCGAGATCTTGGGCCTGGTGGGGGAAAGCGGCTGCGGCAAATCCACCGTGGCCCGCTGCGTCATGAACGTCTACCGTCCCACGGCGGGACACATCTATTACGACGGCATCGACACCTGCGACCCCACCCAGTACCGCGCCAACCGCCGCCGCCTGGAGGCGGAGCGCCAGATCATCTTCCAGGACTCCACCTCCAGTCTCGACCCCCGCATGACGGCGGCGGAGATCATCGCCGAGCCCATGGCCATCCACCGCGTGAGGCCCCCCCGGGGCACCCTGCGGGCGGAGGCCGCCTTCCAGCTCTATTACGTGGGCATGGAGGAGAGCTATCTGGACAAGTATCCCCCGGAGCTGTCCGGCGGCCAGCGCCAGCGGGTGGCCATCGCCCGGGCCCTCAGCATGGAGCCCAAGCTGCTGGTGGCCGACGAGCCGGTGGCGGCCCTGGACGTGTCCATCCAGGCCCAGATCATCAACCTCTTCTCCCACCTGCGGCAGGAGCACGGCTTCTCCATTCTCTTCATCGCCCACGACCTGTCCATGGTGGAGTACCTGTGCGACCGGGTGGGGGTCATGTACCGGGGCAAGCTGGTGGAGATCGGCCCCACCGAGTCGGTGTTCGCCCGTCCCCGGCATGACTATACCAAGGCCCTGCTGTCGGCCATCCCCCTGCCGGACCCCATCCGGGAGCGCCAGCGCCAGCGGCTGGATTTCGACGCCCTGAACTTCCGCCGTGACGGCGTGATGCAGGAGCTCGAGCCGGAGCACTTCGTCCTGACGGGAGAGGAGGCCGCCCTATGAGAGAGAATATCCCTCTGCTGATCACAAAAAAAATCCTGATCTTCCTTGTCAGCGTGTGGCTGCTGTCCCTGGCGGTGTTCTGCATGGCCCGTCTCGCCCCCAGCGACCCCCTGACCGCCTACTACGGCGAGCGGGTGGAGAAAATGACCGTGGCGGAAAAGGCCCAGGCCCGCACAAGGCTGGGCCTGGACGCCCCCCTGCTGGAGCAGTACGGCGTGTGGCTGCAAAACGCCCTCCGCGGCGACTTCGGCATCTCCTATAAGTACAAGCAGCCGGTGATGACCGTCATCGCCCAGCGGCTGGGCAACACGCTGCTGCTGGGGGGCCTGGGCTTCGTGCTGACCTTCGCCGGCGCCCTGGCCCTGGGCCTCCTGTGCGCCTGGTACGAGGATCGCTGGCCCGACAAGCTCCTCTGCCGCTTGGGCACGGTCCTCAGCTGCATCCCGGAGTTCTGGCTGTCCATGGTGCTGATCCTGCTGTTCTGCGTCACCCTGGGCTGGCTGCCCAGCAGCGGCGCTTACACCATCGGACGCGCCCATGACGTGGGCGACCGCGTCGCCCATCTTATCCTGCCCATGGCGGTGGTGCTGCTGGGCCACCTGTGGTACTATGCCTACATGCTCCGCAGCCGCCTGCTGGAGGAGGTCCGGGCCGACTACGTGCTGATGGGCCGGGCCACCGGCCTCAGCCGCCGCCGCCTTCTTCTGCGCCACTGCCTGCCCAACAGTCTGCCGGCCTATTTCAGCCTCATGGCCATCTCCGTTCCCCATGTGCTGGGGGGCACCTACATCGTGGAGACCGTCTTCAGCTACCCCGGCCTGGGGGCCCTGTCCTTCGAGAGCGCCCGCTGCGCCGACTATAACCTCCTGATGGTCCTGTGCATCCTCACCGGCGCGGTGGTGATCCTGTGCGGCATGATCGCCCAGGCCATCAACCAGCGCATCGACCCCCGCCAGCGGGCCGCCCAGGGGGAGGTGACCGCCCTGTGACCGACAAAGAGCTCTTCACCGTGGTGGGCATCCTGCCGGAAAAGGCCGCCCACGTCCCGCCCCCGCCGCCCCGGCGGAAGCTGCCGCTGCTGCCCCTGGCCGTCCTGGCTCTCATCGCCCTGGGCTGCCTCTGCGCCCCGCTGCTGACGGGCCGCGACCCCGCCTACATGGACCTGGCCCACTGTGCCGCCGCCCCCTCGTCCCAGTTCTGGTTCGGCACCGACACCATGGGCCGCGACATCTTCGCCTGCATCTGGTATGGCGGCCGGGTGTCGCTGGCGGTGGGCTTTCTGGCCGCCGCCATCTCCACAGTCATCGCCGTGGTGTACGGCGCCGTCAGCGGCATGGCCGCCCCCTGGCTGGATGCCGCCCTGATGCGCCTGACGGAGCTGCTGGGCAGCGTGCCGTCCCTGCTGCTGGTGCTGTTCCTCCAGGCCATCCTGGGCACCGCCAACGTGCTGAGCCTGGCCCTGGTCATCGGCGTCACCGGCTGGTGCGCCATGGCCAAGGTGGTGCGCACCCAGGTGCGCCAGCTGCGCCAGAGCGGCTATGTCATCGCCTGCCGCTGCATGGGCGGCAGCTTCCACCGGGTGCTGTGGCGGCACCTGGCCCCCAATTTCCTCTCCTCCATCCTCTTCATGGTGGTCATGAGCGTCTCCACCGCCATCGCCGCCGAGTCCACCCTCAGCTTTCTGGGCATGGGCCTGCCCCTGGACGTTATCTCCTGGGGCAGCATGCTGACCCTGTCCCAGCAGGCCCTGAACCGGGGCGCCTGGTGGATCATCGTCATCCCCGGCGCGTTCCTGGTGGCCGTTCTGACCAGCGTCACCGCCATCGGCGGCTGGCTGCGCCGTGCCTTTGACAGAAGGCAGAGCAATTTGTGACGCTTCGCTTGTCAAAAAGGGCATAGCCCTTTTTGACAATTAAGATTCGCTCCGACCCGCGTTCGCCAGCACACAGAGTGTGCTGGCGAACACTCCCTCCGCGCAAAGTGTTTTCTGCCACGTACACGCCGCGGCAAAAAACGATTCAAAAAGTTCGCCGCCATGGCGGGCGGCGAATTCTGCGAAGCTTTTTCAATAGACGCAAGTCGGGCGGCCTTGCATGGCCGCGGCGCTTGCGCTATAATAGAAGAAAAAACCGGAAAGGGGCAATACAATATGGGACGTGACCGCTGGTACAAGGATATGGTGTTCTATCAGATCTGGCCGCGCAGCTTCAAGGATGGCAACGGTGACGGCATGGGCGACCTCCAGGGCGTCTACGAAAAGCTCAACTACATCAAGAGCCTGGGCGTGGACGGCATCTGGTTTTCGCCGCTGTACCCCTCCCCGGGGGCCGACTGCGGCTACGATATCTCCGACTACCGGGACATCGCCGCCGAATTCGGCGGCATGGAGTGGTTCAAAAAGGTGCTGGAGGGCGCCCACGCCCGGGGCATGAAGGTCATCATGGACCTGGTGGTGAACCACACCAGCGACGAGCACGAGTGGTTCCAGAAGTCCCGCCGCCGCATCGCCCCCTACACCGACTACTACATCTGGCGAAAGGAAAAGCCGGAGGGCGGCCTCCCCAACAACTGGGACAGCGTGTTCGAGGGCAAGGCCTGGCAGTGGGACGACCTGCGCCAGGAGTACTACCTCCACCTCTTCGCCGTCAAGCAGCCGGACCTGAACATGGATAACCCCCTGGTACGCCGGGAGGTGAAGGACATCCTCCGCTTCTGGCTGGACCTGGGGGTGGACGGCTTCCGTGAGGACGTCATCACCTTCATCTCCAAGAAGGACGGCCTGCCCGACGACCGGCTCATGCCCGCCGCCCGGGGCATTCGCCACTATAACCACGGCCCCCGGGTCCACGACTACCTGGCGGAGTTCAAGCACGACGTCCTGGACCACTACGACTGCGTCACCCTGGCGGAGGCCCCCATGGTCAGCCCCCGCCAGGCCCTGAAATACATCGACGAAAAGCGGGGCCAGATGGACATGATGATCCAGTTCCAGTCCATGTGCGCCGACTGTCTCTATACCGACTACGCCCACACCGCCTTCTCCCTCCGGCGCTTAAAGCGCGTCTGGGACCTGTGGCAGCGGAAGCTGCGGGGCAAGGCCTGGAACATGCTGTATTTGGAGAATCACGACCATCCCCGGGTTATCTCCCGCTACGGCAGCGAGAAATACCGGGTGGAGAGCGGCAAGGCCCTGGCCGCCGCCTACCTCTTCCAGCAGGGCACCCCCTTTATCTACCAGGGCCAGGAGATCGGCATGACCAACTGGCGTCCCGCCCATACGGATATGTATGAGGACGTCCAGAGCCGCAACTTCATGCCCGACCTGCCGGAGAAGCTGCGCCTGCGCTGGCTGTGGACCGGCAGCCGTGACAGCGCCCGCACCCCCATGCAGTGGGACGCCGGCCCCAACGCCGGCTTTACCGCCGGCAAGCCCTGGTTCTATGTCAACGACAACTACCGCACCATCAACGTAGAGGCCCAGGAGCACGACCCGGACTCCCTCCTGAACTTCTACCGCAAGGCCATCGCCCTGCGCAAGCGCCTGCGTGTGGTGCGGGACGGCAAGTATCACGACTGCTGCCCTCTGGCGGGAAGTCTCTATATGTATACGCGGGAGATGAAGGGCCAGCGGCTGCTGGTGGTCTGCTCCTTCACCGCCCGCCCCCTCACCGTCCTGCCTCCCAAAGGCTACGACCTCTCCCGCGGCAGGCTCGTCCTCCAGTCCCACCCCGTAGCCGACCCCGCCATCCCCTTCCGGACAAAGCCCTACGAGACCAGAGTCTATCTGTTCGAGGACTGAGGAGGAGCGTTTCGCACCCTACGAAGGCCTATCGATAGAACTCCGCAGGGGCGAACGACTCTGTCCGCCCTTGCCTCCCTCTGAGAGAGGAGGTGGCGCGAAGCGCCGGAGGGAGAGAATAAAAGGTTTCAATTCTCTCCCCCAGTCTCGCTTGCGCTCGACAGCCTCCTCACAGAGGGGGCCTTTGGGGTGCGGTGCGGCGTTCGGTAGACGCAAAAACACCTTCTCTGCACCGCAACAGGATCGCCGCCCCCTACGAACAGGTACAGCAAAATTCCGTAGGGGCCGGCGTCCTCGACGGCCCGCACGATAGACGCAACGACTTCTTCTCCGCACCAGTCAGCGGCAGCGGCGCTGGTGATGAGACGATCCTTTTACGAATCGAAAAAGAAAATCCCACGTGATCGTGTGGTAAAAACCAACATATTCGTACCACGTATAGCGCGCTCGGAAGTTTTGAAACCCTCTGGGTTTTCCACCAAGGGGACTTCCTTCGGGGCGCAAATGGCGTTTTTGCCTACTTTTGCCGCCACGGGCAAAAGTAGGTCGCCCCGGAGGGCGAAACATCTCCACGCAAAAAAGGCCACCGCATTCCGCGGTGGCCTTTCCTTTGACAAAAACCGTTTTTTACTTCACCTGCAGCCGGTTTTCGCTGGACCAGCTGGTGATGTCCAGGTTCCGGTACTGCTTGCGCAGGCGCTCCAGCTCCTCGTTGTCGCCGCCCAGGGCCACGATGCGGTTCACGGCCGCCAGGTCGGCGGCGGGCATCGCCTGCTCACTGCGGCTGCCGCAGTCGGCGCAGATGTAGTTCTTTCCATCAAAAGTGACAGCGCTGCTGCCGCAAGCCGCGCAGCGGATCGTCTTCGTTACCAGTGCCATAATATATACCTCCTTGAAAATTCCGTGTTTTGTTGCATTTTACTGTCATTCACTGTTTTTTTGCTGTGTTTTTCGACGCGTCTCGTTTCACTGTCCCTATCATACCATAGCTTTTGTTATTTGTAAAACGCATAATTGTACTTGCAACTATGAGAAAAAGTATGATACAATGCAGATACCATCCCACAGAATCGAGGCGGCGGCATGAGCATCTCCAAATACCAGATCTTCCTGAAAACGGCCCAGTGCGGCAACTTTTCCAAGGCGGCCCAGGCCCTGAACTTCACCCAGTCCGGCGTCAGCCACGCGGTGCAGGCGCTGGAGGACGAGCTGGGGGTAAAGCTCCTCAGCCGCAACCGGGGCGGCGTGGTGCTGACCTCCGACGGCCGCGCCCTGCTGCCTCAGATCGAGAAGCTGTGCGCCGCCCACCACGCCCTGGTCCAGTCCGCCGCCAGCCTGAAGGGTATAGATGCCGGCTTGGTGAAGGTGGCCACCTTCACCAGCGTGTCGGTCCACTGGATGCCCTCCATTCTCCAGAGCTTCGGCCAGCTCTACCCCAACATTGAGTTCGAGGTGGTCACCGGCGACTTCTATGATCAGATCGAGGAGTGGATCCTCCGGGGCACGGTGGACTGCGGCTTTCTCCGCCTGCCGTCGGTGAAGCACCTGCGGGCCTATCCCCTCCACCAGGACCAGCTGCAGGTCATCGTCCCCCGGGACCACCCCTTGGCGGGCAGCGACCCCTTCCCCCTGGACGCCCTGGCCACCGAGCCCTTCATCCGCCTGGAGGAGGGCGAGGACTACGAGATCGTGGCGGCCCTGGACAAGATGGGCGTCCGCCCCCAGGTGAAGTACACCGCCCGGGAGGACCGCACCATCCTCTCCATGGTGTCCAAGGGGCTGGGCATCAGCCTGCTGCCGGAGCTGATGGTGCGCCACAGCCCCTATCCCGTCACCGCCTGCCGCCCGCCCATGACCTTCCACCGCAGCATCGGCATCGGCGTGAAGGATGAGAAAGCCCTGTCCGCCTCCACCCGCCGATTTGTGGATTACGTCCGGGGCTGGGTGGCGGAGAACGGCGACCGGTGACGGTCATGGAAAAAGTGCCTCAGAGAGAGTAAAATACCATTTTATGGAAAATTCGTGTACCCATAACCGCCCTTTATGTACCAAAAGTGTACCGATAAAGGCCGTTTATGTACCAATTAAATGCGAAAAACGACCCATATACGGGTCGTTTTTCTCGCTGTATACGATAGATCAGAAGCTTCCGCTGGTGCTGGAACCGCCGCCGCCGGAGTGATCGCTGCTGCCGCCGGAGTCGTTGTCCCGCTCGATCTTGCGGCGGGTCTCGGTGGTGTGGGTATAGCGGTCAAACTGCTCGGTCAGGTCCAGGCCCTCGGCCGTGACGTACACGTCGGCTTTGGCGCCGCGGCGGACCGACTTCATCATGCCCTTCAGACTCAGGCAGATGACCAGCGCCACGCCGATGCCCACGGCGAGGCCGATGAGAAGGGGCTGGGTGAAGGGTTTCTTCACGGGGTCGCCCTGCTCGGCGCGGTCCAGATAGTCGTCACAGGCCAGCAGGTAATCCTCGAAGCCGCCCCGCCAGTCGTTGTCGGCGAAGTTGTCCAGGAAGACCTCGGTCATCTGGTGGCGGCCGTAGTCGCTGACGGCGTACTGGGCCAGGCCGCCGTCACGGACGAACAGGTCGTAGGTGCGGTCGTACATGCTCAGCAGGAGGACGATGCCCTCGCGGTTGTCGCCGATGCCCATGGGGGCGTCGCTGTACTCGCCGTTGAAGATGGCGGCGGTGGCGTCGTGGATGTTGTCGGCATACTCGGTGTAGTCGTTTACGGTGATGATGTAGACGGCGCAGCTGTGCTGCCAGGAGATCTGGTCGGCCAGGGCCTCCAGATAGGCGTCGTCCTCGTCAGACAGGATGCCGGCCATGTCGTAGACAAAGGCGTCGCCGGGCTGCTGCTCCGCCCAGGCGGGGACGGTCAGCGTCAGCGCTGCCAGCAGCGCCAGGAAAAGGGTCAAAAGTCTCTTTTTCATGATTCGCTCCCTCCTTACAGCAGCCAGATGATCCACGCCGTCAGGGCGGCGACGGGCGCGGCGATGGCGGCAAATGTGGTCCAGAACTTGCCCATGTCGGTGGGCAGGTCGCCCACCAGCTTGCCGGTCTGGCCGTTCATGGCAAAGAGGAAGTCCTTGCCGTTCCACTTGGTATGCAGCATCCAGACGGGCAGCAGGGCATAGTGCACCTTGCCCCGCTTCAGGCGGATGTCCTGGTTCAGGGGGGTGCAGGAGTCGTACTGGTCTGTGGTGCGGCGCAGGGCGGCCTCCAGGGTGGCGGTGCAGCGGGTATCGGCCCGCTCCTGACTGTCAGCCACGGAGACGTCGTACTTATCCGCCAGGAAGCCGGGGAGATAGGCGGTGGAGAAGGGCTTGAGGTCCTTGTAGTCATAGGGCTCGATGGAGTCCATGTGGTCGTCGGGCATCTTGCTGGAGGCGTCCACGGGGACCTTCTCGAAGGCGATGGAGCCGCCGCGGCGGACCTCGTAGTGGTCGGTCTGGGTGACCTCCTCGTCGCCGGATTCGAAGACGCGGCTGATGCAGCCCTCGTACTCCACGGTGCCCTCGGCCCGGCCGTCAAACATCCAGAAGGGGACGTAGACGCCCTGGATCTTCTGGATATGGTTGCCCTTGGTGAAGGCCTTGGGCAGGAAGGGCTTGCCCTTGTAGTGCTTTTTCAGGGCGGCCACGGCGTCGTCCTTGCTGAGCTTAAAGGGCAGGACGAAGTCGGGCTTCAGTGCGCCGCTGAACTGGCCGGGCACCACGGAGGGGTTGCCGCAGTAGGGGCAGGAGGTGGCGGCGGTGCTGGCGTCACAGATGAGCTCGGCGCCGCAGGAGGGGCAGTTGTAGGCCTTCATGCCGTTGGCGTCTTTGCCCCAGTCGGTGTTGAGACTGGAGGTGTCCCAGCCCTGGGCCTCCATCTCCTCCAGTTTCTTGCGGTTCTGCTCCGCCTTGGCGTTGGCCTGCTCCGTGGCCTCCACGGCCTTGGCCTCTTTGTCGGCGTAGAGGGCCTCGATCTCGGCCACGTCGTACTTGCTGCCGCAGAAGTCGCACTCCAGCTTGCCGGAGGCCCCCACGAAGTGGAGGGGGCCGGTGCAGGCCGGGCATTTATAGTTGGTGATTTGGGATGCCATAATTATCCTCCCGATTTCTCTCTATTCCCTGGATCACAGGGGCTTGCCGCAGTTTTCACAGAACTTGCCGCCGGTGACACGGGCGCCGCAGTTGGGGCAGTGGGTCACCTGGAAGCCATCGTCCTGGGGCTGCTGGGGCTGCTGATAGGTGTTGGTCTGCTGGTAGGGGCTCTGCTGATAGGGATCCTGGCGCTGATAGCTGCCGGCGTCGGGGGCGTAGCCCTGGCGCTGGGACTGCTGATAGGTGCCGTTCTTACCGGGGACGCCCAGGTAGGCGGCGTCGCTGAAGGCCAGGATGGGGTTGAACACGTAGGGCAGGAAGATGAGGCCCACGGCGAAGCCGCCGCCCTTGCCGAAGGCCTTGGCCAGCTTGACCTGGGTCTGGATGCCCAGGATGATGTTGTAGAAGGGGATCAGCAGCATCAGGAAGCGCCAGCCGCTGCCCCAGGTGATCTCATACAACACATAAATATTGTAGAAGGGGACGATGGAGGCCCAGCCGGGCTTGCCGGCCTTTTTGAACAGGACCCACATGGCCACGATCAGCAGCACGCTCAGCGCCAGGGAGGCGATGCTGACCACCGGGCTGGCGTAGACCGGGGTGCTGTACTCATAATAGTAATTGTAATAGTCTACAAACTGCATAGTCTTTTCCTCATTTCTCCGCTGGTGTGGTCACGTACCTCAGGGACGGGGATTGCCGCAGTTGGCGCAGAACTTGCCCTTGTTGACGGTGCCGCAGGAGCAGGTCCACTCGGCGGCGGGCTTGGGCTGGCCGCATTCGGAACAGAACTTGCCGGTGTTCACCGCGCCGCAGGCGCACTTCCACTCGCCGGCGGGGGCGGGCTTGGGGGCGCCGCACTCGGCGCAGAACTTGCCGGTGTTGCCGCTGTGGCCGCAGGAGCAGGTCCAGCCGGCGGCTGCCGCGGGGGCGGGCTGCTGGGCGGCCTGCTGCTGGCCCATGGCGTACAGGTTCTGGGCGTTCATGCCGCCCGCCTGACCGGCCATGTTCATGCCCATGAAGGCCATGGCGGCACCGCCCTGGTTGTTGGCGGCCATCTTCATGGCGTCGCCCTGGCTGCCCACCAGATGGGCGGCGGCGCGGGTGGGATCCATGAAGGCGGCGTTGCGCTGCAGCTCCTTGAGCATCTTCTCGTCTTCCTCGTCGGCGGTGACGCTGGAGACGCCGAAGGAGACGATCTCGATGCCGCGGAGGTCACGCCACTTCTTGCTGAGGACCTCGTTGAGGGCGTCGGCCAGCTCCATGGTGTGGCCGGGCAGCTGGGAGTAGCGGATGCCGTTCTCGCCGATGCGGGCGAAGGCGGGCTGGAGAGCGGTCAGCAGCTCGGTCTTCAGCTGGCTGTCCAGCTTGTCGCGGGTATAGGCCTCGCTGACGTTGCCGCAGACGTTGGTGTAGAAGAGGACGGGGTTGGTGATGTGGTAGCTGTACTCGCCGAAGCAGCGGATGCCCACGTCGATGTCGATGCCGGCACGCTGGTCCACCACCCGGAAGGGGACGGGGGAGGGGGTGCCGTACTTGTTGCCGATGAGCTCTTTTGTATTAAAGTAGTAGATGCGCTGGTCCTTGGGGGCCTCGCCGCCGAAGGTGAAGCGGTTGGTCATGCTGTCGATGACGGCGCGGATGCTGCCCTTCAGGTCGCCGGTGAAGAGGGAGGGCTCGGTGGACATGTCGTAGGTGAACTCGCCGGGCTCGGCGCAGACCTCGATGATGCGGCCCTGGTCCACGATCATCATGCACTGGCCGTCGGCCACGGCGATGACGGAGCCGTTGGAGATCACGTTGTCGCTGCCCTTGGTGTTGCTGGAGCGGCCGGAAACGCGTTTCTGGCCCTTGACGGCCATGACGTTCTCCGGCATGGCTTCGCAATAAAAGTATTCCTTCCACTGGTCGGCCATGACGCCGCCCACGCTGCCCAGTGCCGCTTTGATCAGTCCCATAGTTTTTCTCCTTTATTCAATCTGTCGTTTTTCCCGGGGAGGGCTTCCATACGTCTCCTATTTTACTACAAAGCACCGGCTCGGGTCAACAGATCGGCGTAAATTTGTTGACGGGGGACGGCGTCGGGGCGGAATGGACGATGCATGCATAAAAACGCACCGTGAAGAACGTTTCACGGTGCGTTTTGCCTAGTTATGCCATGGGCGATGGTACAAATGCATGGTATCACAGAATCTTTGCGAATTCAATATGAACTTAACGAAAAATTTATATGAACTTTCCGTGAAATTCTTGTTAATTTTGCCCTCTTGAAATTCAAAAACAACTGGCGTATAGTATGAAACATGATTTTTCAAGTTGCGATAACGTTTCCGTAGAGGAAAAATATAACTTTTTCCTCTGTGGGTTTTCACGGTTAAAATCGCGAAAGTGCATGAAGGATCATGGTTGTACATGAGGAAAGGACGGTGGAAGCTATGACACGAGCAGAAGCGGTGGACCGCCTGTGTGACATCTACAGCGGCGAATTTGACGTGCGCCGGTGCGAGGAGCAGGAGCAGCCGCTGGCGGCGCAGATGGATTTTTATGCGGAATCCTCCAAGTATGTGCTGTCGAAAAAGGCGAAGCTGTGGGAAGCCAACAGCTTTGAATATGTGTATCTGTTCGATGTGCCCCACCTGACGAAGGAGATCTACGACCGGTGCGAAAAGCTGGCGTATGACGAGGGCATGGCACGGATCAAGCCCGGCCCCAACCACATGTACACGTACATCACGGCCCTGTTCGTATGCGACAGCTGCGACGAGGACGCCAGGAAGGCCCTGAAGCGGTGCAAGCTGTACAAGAGCTTCAAAATGTCCTATTGGGGCTGGATGGATTTTCATACCGCGATGGTGGAGCTGCCGGAGGAAAAGGTCAGCACCAACCGCAGCGGACACAGTGCAGCGCAGGTCTTTCATCGAGGCCTGTTTCATAAGCAAAAGAAAATCTTGTTCAGAAAGGAGAGAGCTTTATGAATGCTGCTTTGTTCCTTATCATCGGCTGCGCAGTTCTGGTCGTAGGCTATATCTTCTACGGCGGCTGGCTGGCCAAGAAGTGGGGCGTCGATAACTCCCGTCCTACTCCCGCTCATACCATGGAAGACGGCAAGGACTACTGCCCTGCCAAGGCTCCTGTGCTGATGGGCCATCACTTCTCCTCCATCGCCGGCGCCGGCCCCATCAACGGCCCCATTCAGGCGGCTGTGTTCGGCTGGGTCCCCGTGATGTTGTGGGTTCTGATCGGCGGTATCTTCTTCGGCGGCGTGCATGACTTCGGTGCTCTGTTCGCTTCCATCCGCCACAAGGGCGAGTCCATCGGTGAGGTCATCGGCGACGCCATCGGCGCCAAGGCCAAGAAGCTGTTCATCGTGTTCGCTTACCTGACCCTGATCCTTGTGGTAGCTGCCTTCGCTTCCATCGTGGCCAACACCTTCAAGGCTACCTACACCGCTGAGGGCGCGATCGACTATGCCGCTTCCGCGGCCAACGCCTCCACCGCCATCATCTCCATCATGTTCATCCTGATGGCCATCCTGTTCGGCTTCTTTGTCTATCGCCGCAACGCGCCTCTGGGTGTCGCCACTGTCATCGGCGTCATCGGCATTGTGGTGTGCATGATCATCGGCCTGAACTGGCACCCCATCTACCTGAGCTACACCGTGTGGATGATCATTGTCGGTCTGTACATCGGCGTTGCTTCCGTTACCCCCGTGTGGATCCTGCTGCAGCCCCGTGACTACCTGAGTTCCTTCCTGCTGTACGGCATGATGGTCCTGGCTGTCGTGGGTATCATCGGCGCACATCCCACCGTTGAGATGCCCGCATTCCTGGGCTTCTATGATACGCTGGCTCCCTCCGGCACCTCTCTGGGCTATCTGTTCCCCGCTCTGTTCGTGACCATCGCCTGCGGCGCTGTGTCCGGCTTCCACTCTCTGGTTGGTTCCGGCACCACCTCCAAGCAGCTGGATCAGGAAAAGGATGCCAAGCCCATCGCTTACGGCGGCATGCTGATCGAGTGCGCTCTGGCTCTGATCTCCGTCTGCGCTGTTGGTTACATCTGGAACCAGTATGCTGACGGCACCACCGTGACTCCTACCGTCGTGTTCGCTACCGGCCTTGCCTCCATGTTCTCCAAGGTGTTCGGTGACGGCTGCTACAACGCTGTGTACTCCATGCTGATCCTGGCTGTGTCCGCGTTCTGCCTGACCTCTGTGGATACCGCTACCCGTCTGGCCCGCTACATGTTCGCTGAGTTCTTCGTCGAGCCTGGCCAGACCCGCGAGGATCTGAAGGGCTGGAAGCGCGTCATCACCAACCCCTATGTTGCCACCGGTATCACCGTGGTGGCCGGCGTGGCCCTGGGCCTGACCGGTTATGCCAAGATCTGGGCTCTGTTCGGCGCTGCCAACCAGCTGCTGGCTGCTCTGGGTCTGCTGGCTGTGTGCTGCTGGCTGGGTAAGATCGGCCGCAACAACAAGATGTTCTACTTCCCCATGTTCTTCATGCTGGTCGTTACGCTGACCTCCCTGGTGTTCACCATCAAGGCTCAGATCGCCGGCATCGCCGCTGGCGGCGAAGGCGTGGTGTGGTGCTACATCCGCGGTATCATCGGTGTGCTGCTGGTGATCCTGGCCATCGACCTGGTGGTGCAGGGCATCAAGGCGCTGAGCGCCCAGAAGAAGGCCGCTGCTGCCAAGTAAACACTGCTTTCCATTGTGAGTTTCTCACCCCTTATAACAACAAGGAACGGACTTCCGAGAGGAGGTCCGTTCTTTGTCGTACGTCCATGGTGTGCCAAGCGATGACACAACGCAGTAAAGGCTTGCATTAAGCACGGATTTCTGGTACACTGACAATATATGATATACATGCCAAACTCAAACACCGAACGGAACGAAGGGAGCGAGACATGGAGAACGTGAGACGATGGATGTGCGCGGCGCTGGCGGCGTGCGTGATGCTGGCGTTGCTACCGGCGACGGTATGGGGCGCGGACACGGAGGAAAGCGCGGCGGCAGAGGTAACGGCCGGCGGAATCACAAAAACCTATTCCTCTCTGCTGGAGGCGGCAGCGGCGGCACAGGAGCAGGAAGGCGCCGTCGTGAAGATGCTGCGGAACGTAGATCTGGGCAGCGAGACGCTGACGGTGACGAAGGGCCGCTTCACGCTGGACCTGAACGGCAAGAGCCTCACCGCCGGGGATAAGCCGCCTGTAAGCGAATGGGAATTCTTTTCCCGCGGCGGCAAGGTACTGGAGATCACCGGCAGCGAGGAGGTCTCCCTGACGCTGGTCAACTCCGACAGCAGCAATATCGCGGTGCTGGGGCTGACGGGAACGAGCGGCGGCACCGTGGTGGAGGCCAACAACCCCAACGCCGCCCTGACTATCGGCAGCGAGGGCGGCGGCCAGATCCGGCTGAAGATGGCAGATAGCCTCGTCTCCTATGGTTTGAACGTATCGGCAGGTAGGGCGACGTGTTATACCGGCATCTTTCCGAAGATCACCCTGGGCAGCGATATGCAGCTCAAGGATCTGCTGCCGGAGGGGAAGGCCTTTCACTATTGCGAGGAGAATGGCACGCTGATGACCAACCCGTATTTGACACATGGCATCTGCAACGGATATCAAGGGCAATTCTTAGGAGGCAGCAACGCCTATCTCACGATCGTGCCGCACGAGCATACGTTCTTCGACAACGAGTGCGCCTGCGGCCTGGTGATGAAGGAGCCGTGCCCCCACCCTGAAAACCGGATCGACTGGGAAAACGCCAAGTGCCGCCGGTGCCAGACGGAGCTGCAGGCCCAGCTGACGGCGGCGGAGACGAAGGTCTTCTATCCCTCGCTGGCGGATGCGGTGGCGGCGGCACAGGAACAGGCGGGCGCTGCTGTGAAGGTATTGAGGGATGTGGACCTGCGCGGCAGTACGCTGACGGTGACGAAGGGGCGTTTTACGCTGGATCTGAACGGCAAGAGCCTTACGGCGGATAAGAAGCAATCGGACTCGATATTCGTTAGTCCACTCGGCTTCGGTACAGTGCTGTCGGTAACGGGCGGCGCGGTGCAGCTGGTCAACTCCGCAGATAACATTGCCACGCTGGCACTGAGCTGTTCGGAAGGTTCCGCGGTGGACGTCAGCGGCGGCAAGCTGACCATCGGCAGCAAGGACGGCACGGGCGGACAGATCCGGTGCAACGGCGGCACAATGTCGTACACTCGGGGGTTGAACTGGTCGGGCGGCACAATGAAATGCTACAGCGGTATTTTTCGAGGGTTCGCCTGCCCGGGAGGAAAGCAGCTGCGCGACGCGCTGCCGGCAGGCAAGCTGTTTCACTACTGCAATGAAAACGGCGTGCTGCAGTATCGGGACGACGGTGACTTCAGCAGCGGCCCCAGCGGCCCCGTGGAAGACGACATGATCTTGGGCGGCAGATACTATATCACGGTGACGGCAGATCCCAAGTATACGCCTGTTTCCATGGGCGATGTGAACGGCAACGGAACCGTCGACGTGCTGGATACCGCGTGCCTGTATACCTATCTGACCACCGGGGCGGCGGAGAAGTACCGTCCGGAGGCGGCCGACGTCAACGGCGACGACACGGTGGATGTATATGACCTGCAGATGCTGTATGAGTTCATTGCCGGGCTCCGGACGGCGCTGCCGGAATGAGGGGGAACAGGGAACGATTCTGATAGACAAAGGGAGGGGCGAAAGCCCCTCCCTCTGTCTATTGCGCGTTACTCCGCGGAGAGCACCTGCTGTGCGGCGGGATCGTAGCGGACGGTCACGGTGTGACCGGCGCTGTCGGTGCCGGTGTAGGTGCATTTCAGCTGCAGCACCGCGCCGTCCCAGCGGCTGAATGTCACGTCAAAGACGGGATAGCCGGAGGGCTGCGCCGTTTTCACGGCGGAAAATGCCGCCTTCAGCGCTTCATCCCCCTCATGCCACAGGTGCTCCAGGATAAGTCTCATGCTGCCGTCTGACTGACCGTACCACTGCTCATCCGCGCCCTGATAGAAATGCCAGAGCTTGCAGTCAAGGCGGGCGGTTTCGCCCTGAACGCTCTGGCCGATGGCCAGCCAGGCGCTGTCCGGCGACCAGTACAGGCCAGTGAGCGCCGTATGGGGATAGGATTCGCCCATGCCGGTCTCCACACTGCCATCCCCCCAGCGGCGCTGTATATCGGCCGGGTTCGTTACCTTGACCGATGAATTTCCGAAGCTGCCGGTATACGTCACCACGGTGATGCTGCCATCGGGTGATGTACTGCTTTCGTTGCGGAACAGCTTTCCCTGCACTTGCAGGCTGCTCAGAAGGGCATACATACCTGCCAGCACGATCAGGCTCAGTGCTGCCGCCATGGCGATGAACCAGCGTCTGCGCCGCCGGGCGCGGCGCTCCGCCAGCGTCAGGTCCAGCACCGCCTGGACCGCCTGAGAGGTGGCGGGCTCCTCCGCCGGCTCCGGTTCCGCCGGGGCAGTCTGGTAGGTCAGCAGTTGATCCACGCTGAGGCCCAGCGCCTCCGCCAGGGGCTCCAGCAGGGAGATATCCGGGCAGCCCGCGCCCCGCTCCCATTTGCTGACGGCCTTGTCCGTCACGTGGAGCGCCTCTGCCAGCTGGCGCTGGGTCAGGTCCAATTCCTTGCGTCTCTGGGCGATGAATCTGCCCAGCATTTCTCGATCCATGGGATCACCTCCGGTCTTATCGTAGCAAATGGGGCGGGATCATGCAACCGACGGAGCGTTTAGGGGGAATTTTGGGCTGTACGGGGCGGGGTGTGGGCATTTGGCCCCTGCAATGAACACGGCGCAGAATGGCGCAGAATGCGCGCAGAATGAAAAAATTTCTCTTGCTTTTTGCGGCGGTATGGCGTACAATAGGGGTGGAAATAAATAAAGGGACGGCGCGCCGGTCGGTTGGACTGGCGGCGGAATGGGGTGAGATGCCCCGCGAGAAGGTCACTGTGATGCCCGCGTGACGGGATAAGTCAGATACGTGATGCGCCGCTCCCGGGCTTTCGCCATTCCCGGAGCCGAAGCGTGATGTGCCTTTCTGCGCACGGTCTGCTTTGGCCGTGCGCTTTGTTTTTGCGCGGCGGGGGGCAATCTGTCTGGCAAGCCGAACGGCATTACGCCGTTGTGTTTTCCATAGAGGCAGGGAGGATTTGCCGATCCTCCCTGCCGCACCTCAAGAGCGAGGCTCCTGACAAGGGAGCAGACGACATAGATCCTTTATCCCCCTGGCAGAGGCGGAGGCGCGCGGGCGCCTCCGCCTTTGCCGTTGGGGCGCATAGGGACTTCCTGTGGGCGCATAGCCTGTGAGGGAAAGGAGGGGTGGCTATGCTGAACGCGGCATTGCTGCTGCTGTGCCAGGGGGTATTCTGGTCGCTGCATCTGGCGGGCAGCGGCGGGTCGTTCCCCAAGCCGCTGTCGGCGGAGGAGGAGCGGGAGTATCTGGCACGGTGCGCCCATGGCGATCTGGACGCCCGCAACGTGCTGGTGGAGCGGAATCTGAGACTGGTGGCGCATATTGTGAAAAAGTACTACACTCAGTGGGAAAATCAGGAGGATCTGATCTCGATTGGGACCATCGGGCTGATCAAGGCGG
This sequence comes from uncultured Oscillospiraceae bacterium, assembly GCA_934597585.1. Lineage (GTDB taxonomy): Bacteria > Bacillota > Clostridia > Oscillospirales > Oscillospiraceae > Vescimonas. The sequence goes on along the minus strand of CAKTSA010000001.1, from coordinate 120,789 downwards.
TGAATACCTTCCGGGCCGACAAGGGGATACGTCTGGCGACGTATGCGAGCAGGTGTATTGAGAATGCGATACTAACGCAACGGAACAAACAGCGGTTCATGTAGAAAACCATGTACCTTTTGGGCCAAAATGGTCTATGTTCTACCACCTGAAAGTCCACAGCTATGTATTGGCTGCGAATTTTGCAGGTGCACTAAAAGTTGCGCCGCTCCGAATTCTCAAGTTCCCGGTCATCCTTCCCCATAAACTTTTGGATGCAGAGAAGTTTAACCTGCAATTTTCAGACGCATCTGAGATCACAGAAACAGCGGACAAGCTGAGGTGGTATCGCTATCAAAAAGGACTTCGACAGAGTGACGTGGCGGACTATGCAAGCATCGACCGCGGCACATATATCCATTATGAAAAAGTAGGAAGGGACTATTATCCGAAGGAACATATGGAGAAGCTGGCGGAGCTGTTTGAGGTGTCACTGGTGGATCTGCTGGATGACTATAACCTGTTCCTACTACGAGGACAAGGAGCGCAAATCAAAGCCATTCGTATGCGGCGTGGCTTGACGCAGAAAGCATATGCGGCACAGCTTGGTGTCCCGCTGCAAAAGTTAAAGAAATGGGAACAGGGCAAGGTGCAGATATACAAATCTACGTGGGCAAAGTATTTCAAAGAGAGCCTTGAAAACCGCGGATAATTCCGATAGAATTATCACAGAATCATTCAGGAGATGCTGACCCATGATTATCAAATCTTCGACCGCGCTGCGCAACGACTACGGCATGATCTCTGATCTGGCGCATGAAGAAGCTGAACAGCGTAAGGAAACCTTGAAGCTGCGCACAAAGCTGGAGGCTGTGGAAGAAAGCCGCCTTTCCGGAGTGCCTTCCTATACACTGGAGGAATCCAGAAAACGGCTGGAGACGATCTTTCAGCGTGGCTGACCTTGTGATTCTTGAACCCGCTCAGCGGGAGCTTGAAAGCGGCACATAGCTTCATTTGAACCTTGTGGGGGCAAACGGGCAAACTGGCATTGAGAGCCGGTTTGCCCGTTTGTGTATATCTTACTTCTGTGTTTTCAGACGCTATTCTGCGGTGTCCGCCAACTCCAGTTTTTGCTCCGCGGCGCAAGGAAGCCCTTGGACTTTTTTCAGCGCCTGCTCGGACTGAAACTTTGCGAGTTCCTGGTTTGCCTGCTGTGACTTAGGGAAAATCAGAAATACTTCCATAGCTGTGTCTTTTCCAGAGCGCTTTCTGCTTCAGTCCATGCGCACTTTCCGGCACATCTGTGCTGGTTTCTTTCATCAGCAACAGGGCAGCGCAAACAGAAGGATAGTCCAAGATGCGAAAGACTGATTTTCAGGTTTGACAGCGCCGATGTGGGGGTTATTATGTCGCCATATCGCAGGATATATTTTTGCCAAATCGCAGAATTGTCTTGAGTTGGATGCCTGATTCACTCTAATAATGATGATGATGCCGATAGTGTTTTGGCACCTCAGATTATGTAAGTGACAAGATAAAAGCAATAACAAACTGCGAGATGCATATAAAAAACGGGCAGACCGGCTCTTGATGCTGGTCCGTCCGTTTTTCATATGTCATGTATTACTTCTGTGTCTTCAGATGCTTTACTGCGGCATCCACCAGTTCTAGTTTCTGCTCTGTGGAACAGGGCAGCTTCTGGACATTTTTCAGCACCTGCTCGGACTGGAACTTTGCCAGCTCCTGTGCAAGCTCCTGCTTTGCCTGCTGTGACTTTGGGAAAACCAAAAATACTTCCATCGCTGCCCTCCTTTCTCGAATGCTTGTTGCTTCACTCTATGCGTGATTTCTGGCGTATATGTAGACATTTCACTCATTATGGTTTTAATTCGGATACAGCTACCCTCCGCCTGTGGCGAGCAGGTCCATGGAAATTTCATCCCCCCGCCTTCATCATGGCCGGGCCGCGAGTTACGGAAGTATCATTGTCCCCCTGGCAGGTCAAGGCGCATACGGTTGCCGTCCGTATTTATGTGCTCATGGATCTGACCACAGTCAGATGGATAGCCGCTCGCGGCCAGAGGAAATAGGGGGCGCTGTTGTTCGATTTTCAAGGTGCAGGTGGGGATGCTTTCATATAAGCAAAAACAAGCAAAAATCGCATAATCTAATGTCCTCTGATCTTTTTTCTTAAAATTCATATTCTGAACTCAGATATATGCAGCGTAATGTGGATGAGAATGAACTGCCTACAATCTTCGTCCAACTGCCCATTATACCGACTCAAGCGGTTGATCAGGGGCATGTATAGCTCAAATATAGCTGCAAGCGCATCAGAGTTGCCCCTTACTGCCGCTTCCAGCAATGAGCGAAATTCACTGTTCGTCATTCTGGCCACACTCCTTCATCATCTGCTGACGCAGCCGCTTGATGGCAAGCGAACGCTGGTTATATACATGCTGCACCGTGCAGTGCAGCTTCGCCGCAATCTCTACCGGAGAAAGCTCCTCCACGAAAAGCATCTCCAATATGCGTCTGCGCATCAACGGCAATTCCCGAAATGCGTCTGCCAGACGGCTCTCCATGAAATCGAAGCCATTCGCAACGGACACAGTCTGTTCCAGTGCATCCTGTTCACTGGCTATCAATTGAACTTCCGTCGTTTCAAGCGGTATGGTCTTGGGCTGCCGGCTCTCTTTTCGCAGGTAATTGATCTGCGCATTTCTCGCGGTCTTGGTGATCCAAACTGTGAACCTGCCGCGCAATTCATCATTTTCTGTTTGCTGGGGTGACATTTTTAGCGCCTCCTTCAGCGCATGCCACCCTGGCAAAGAAAATTGCAGCACACCAAAATGGCATGCTGTGATTTTTTGTGTATTGAGTTAGAGTCAGGAACAGGAGAAGATCACAGCTGATCAAATCACTGGAATCACCCCCTCTCCCTGCATACGGGTACCTACGTCCCATAAAAATACACCTGCCCGCGTACAGTTTTTTCAACTGTAACGAATAGGCAGGTGCAGATAGGGCTCAATAACTTACCCGAAAAAGTTTCTTTTATGTCACGAAATTTGCATCCAATTTGTCTCAAGTCAAGCTGCCGGAACGCTGCCGTTATACTCCGGCATTCATGAAAAGCCGGTTCAGCTCTCGTCGATGCTCGTCTGTGAGGAATTTATCCGACTGCCTGAAGTATACCTTGGCAAGCGACTTGCTGCCCGTTGCCAGCAATGCTCGGATAAGGTGGAAATGCATGGCCGACGCATATACGTCGATAGACAGCGAATCCGAAGCAATTTTCTGGACTTCGACAAACTGACGCTCCTTATAGAGCAGCTCCAGGTAGTCATTCAGGATCCCCAGATATTGATTCTGGTAAGCGACCGCCTTTGCCATTACCCAATGATAATGATCCTGACGCGGAAGCAGACTCCCTTGATACAGCGCCAGCACTTGTTCGTAAAGGTGGCGCAGCACGGCCATATCCGGATCCGCGGCATTTCTGGCCTGCAGTATTATCCGATTCAATTCATCAAACCCATCGACATCAGTTGTTATTACATATGCCGGATTCAGGGAGAGCATTTTATGTTCGACCCGGATCAAGCGGCCCAGGCCGATGTAATCAAGCGTTTTTCTCAATCGGCTGGTCACATTTCGTATGGAGGAAAACGGGTTCTCCGATTCTCCATTTTCCCATATCATCGTAGCCAACTGGTATAGCGGATGCTCACTCTTGCGATTCAAAACAAGGAATGCAAACAGGTTATAGCTGGACGAGCCTTGAAACGCATTGTCGTGAAGCGTCCCGTCATGCGCAATGATCTCCATTCTGCCGAACATGTTAACATGAACATGTGATGCATCTCTGTGTTCAGTGTCACGGGCCGTAAGAGCCACACGTTCCCGGAATTGCATCTCGCAAAGCTCCATCGCCACGATTCGTGCAAGACTGTACAGCATTTGTGTATGCTCTACATTTAACTTCGGATTGTCAACGCCGATAAGGCCAGCGCTTTTCTTTCTGAAATAAGGGACTGCGCACAAGGAACTGACCCCGAACCGGCGAAGATAAGCAAACTCGTCCGGACTATTACCTCGCAGCCGTTCCACATTTTTTATGATGATCGGTCGGCGGCGATGTATGGCCTCATGCCACTTTGGAAGAAGTTCCAGCGGGACAGTCCGAAGCTGACGCCGTTTTGAGTCAACGCCATTGCTGCAGTACTCATAGGTGTTGCAGCCAACATCCAATTCATCGTCGATGTCAAGGATAAACGCACGGTCTGCCTGATAATACTCAACAGCGATTTTCAGCGAAGCTTCTATGATTTTTCTCGAATCTGTCATTCCGCTTATGCGTTGCTCAAGAGTACTCAGCATTTCTTGGTGCGCGTAGCACCAACACCTGTTGTCGCCACAAGCTATCATTCTGTCATGACCCATTGCAATCCCTCCTCAAAACGGCGCAAAGGCCGTCCAGCTTAAACCGGACAGCCTTTACTTTTGTGAACCGTGCAGGTTTGGCGCTGTACGGTCTTCCTATGTAATTGCAAAATATGGAATTTTACAGAATTGAGTTATCGTTTCAACAACGCAGTGTCTTCGCGTACTGTGTAGGACACATAGCCCCATGAACTAATCATGCGCCTTTTCTATGATGTCGATCAGATACTGCAGCATTTCGCATGCGGTGATTTTTGTCTTTATCGGAAGGTTTCCAATGCGCTTATAGATATCACGAATGATAACTTGCTCCTTATAGTCGTAGGAGTCCTGCAAAAGCTGATCTACAGTAGTCTGCAGCTCATTTGCAATAGAAACCAGCAACTCGATGCTGACACCAACCTTGCCGTTTTCCACTTTTCCGATATGACTACTCGTGCAATGCAGTTTCTCCGCAAATTCCTCTTGCGATAGACCACATTTTATCCTCTGCGCTTTTATCCTCGCTCCAAGAGATTTTCTATCCACCGGCATCGTCTCCTTTATACCTATATTTTACAAAAAAGAGGCGTGCCGCAGAAGCGACTAACAATCCGATTTCCGCCCTGATAATGCGGATATACGCCTGTTAGTAAAAAAATTCTACTTGCAACCGGATTATCCGTTTTTCCATACGGATAAATGCTTTATAATCACCCAAACAGATCCAAATTGCTGATCATTGCCGCAATGTCATTGCTCAGATCCCCCTGCACCTGTTCATCTATGTACGGCGTCGCTGTATTGGGTTGCATTTGAAGAGCTGCAATCTTTTCATCAATCAATGCACGTATCATTTCCTCAAGTGACTCACGCTTCACTTCGCTTTCTATTCTAACACTGATTCTGGTGGCTCCGGCAGCAATCTCAGGATGTACAGAAATATAGTCGTTTAAGGCAGCTACCACCACCGCGCTCTTTCGATTGCCAAGCCGTTCAAGCAGCTCACCCGCTGCTATATTGGCGTTGGAATCCGCCTTGAATTGCAGCGAAAACCTGTACTTCCCATTCTGCTTCACAATGACACCTCCGTCACTGCGCGGCACGCATAGCTAACTGGCCTCGCGCAAGCAGTTCATAGCCAACGGCATTTGCCTTCGTATCCTCAACAAAAGAGGCACTTGCAACCAATCCAGTGCTCTCGATCAGCGGACGGAACAGAATACTTCCACCGCCGATAAAAATTGCAGGGTTGGTACGAAGGTCCACCTGAAGCTCCCGGAGCTTGTCCAGGATATCCTTTGCATGCTGCTGTGCAGCTTCACGGATCGCCCTCTTTACGCTCTCCGGTAAAATAGTTTCCTGTCCGCGCAGCACGGCGCAGATATGTTCATCCTCGATCCGCATATCATGCTGTGCGCTGATTTTGCCGATAACATCGTTGTTCATTGTGATAACGCCACTCTCCAGACTACGGCAAAACTGCAGATCCGGCTTACCGTTCCGAAGCAGCAGCACATCGGTGGTGTATCCACCGATATCGACAACAAACATTCTCAATGTTTTCAGCAGCTGACCGCACTGCGGCACAACTGCGGCATAGGCCTGCGGATATACGAAGACATTGCGAATCACGATGCTCATGGGCTGATTATTATAGACAAAGTTGACCGTCCCGTAGCGCCGGAAATACTGTGCGAACCGCTCACGCAGCATGCCATAGTGCTCCGGGGGCAAGCCGACGGCAAGGTCAATCTGTTCAAGCGCCGTATTCGCACCGGCTGCAGAGAGTTCCTTGGCAATGGCAAAGAGCGACAGCACAAAATACCGATCGTCTCTGGTTTTATCACGCATGTAGGGCAGGCGCTGGCCTGTCAGCGCCCAGTATTTCCCGTCATATTCCAAAACCTCGTCCGCCATGGGCGGCCTTACAGTATGTTCCGTCAGTCCGGACACAAAAGAAAAATGCGGGGTTTTGATCGAGTAATTTCCGTGGTCAATAGCAACCAGCATAATGATAACCTCCTAAAAATAGTTTATCTAATTACACGGCTCTTTCTGCGCATTTACAGCATGAATACGCATTGTTGTGGTAAATGCGTACAGAATATAGCGCAAGTCAATTTTCACTCCCAAATGTAATTTGGTCGAACATGCTTCCTTCGATATCCGACGCCATTCGCCGCTTTCGTTCGCTGTGTTTTCGTGATATGCCGGGTATTAAAGACAAATGCGTGGGCTGCGGAGTGATGTACCGCCTGTTCAGCATGCACCTTATGAACAACTGGCTCTATTTGCCGAGCACGTTAAATGTTCCAAATACTATATGAAGTTTAGGACACTTAATCCAGTCAGCTATGCAACGGAATGATGGCTGAATTGACGAGATAGCTGTGGTTTGCTTTTGTACAACAGGTGATAATTCCTTGAACACACGGGAACAATCAATGTATCTCGTCATTGGCGTCCTTGAATCTCGTCAATCTGGTTGACTTGTTTGACGAGATTTGTTATAATGGTGACGAGATAATTTGTCAAAGGAGATGAAGATATGCCTTATCGGGAAAGTGAAACCGTGGAATTGAAATCGGTCGTTGTGGATGACATCAAAAAGGAGATCATTGCCTTTGCAAACAGTGACGGCGGTACGCTGTATATCGGCGTCCGGGATGACGGCGAAGCTGTGGGGTTGGATGACCCGGATGGCACCGCACTGCAAGTCAGCAACATGGTCCGGGACTCCATCAAGCCGGATGTCACCATGTTCCTTCACTACAAGACCATTGAAGAAGCCGGAAAGAAAATCATTGAGATAAATGTCCAGCGTGGCACAGATCGTCCATATTACATCGCCAAAAAAGGAATGCGCCCGGAGGGTGTCTATGTCCGGCAGGGCTATTCCTCTGTTCCAGCCACCGATACCGCAATTCGCCGCATGATCAAGGAGACTGATGGAGATCGCTTTGAGGCCATGCGCTGCCTGGAGCAGGAACTTACATTTAAGGCCACCGAAAAGGAATTTCAATTCCGTAAAGTTGAGTTTGGACCGCAGCAAATGCGCACGCTGAAGCTCGTGGATAATGACGGTCTGTACAGCAACCTGGCGTTGCTCCTGTCCGACCAGAATCCCCACACCATTAAGGTTGCTGTTTTTCAGGGAACCAAGCAGATGATTTTCAAAGATCGGCGGGAGTTTGGCGGTTCTCTGATGAAGCAGATGAACGATATTTATGAGTATATCGACTTCCGCAATCAGACCCGTGCTACCATTGAAAAGCTCTCACGAATTGATGTTCGGGATTACCCTGAAATCGCCGTTAGAGAAGCACTGCTGAACCTCCTTGTCCATCGGGACTATTCGTACAGTGCCAGCGCTCTAATCAGCCTTTATGATGACCGTATCGAGTTTGTGTCCATAGGAGGTCTGATGCCCGGAATTGATCTGGAAGATGTACTGGCTGGTCTTTCGGTGTGTCGGAATCAGAATCTCGCCAATGTATTTTACCGGTTGCATTTGATTGAGGCATATGGCACAGGCCTCACAAAAATAATGGAAGCATACGAAGGGACTTCGGAAAAGCCCATTATTTCCACCACAAAGAACAGCTTCAAGATCACGCTTCCCAATGTCAATGCGAAATATGAAGCAAAAGCCGTCCCTGCGCCAACCGAGAAAACCTTCGCTGCACCTGCTCAGGAACTTGATGACAATGAGCAGCAGGTAATGAACTACGTGCGAAAGCATGGCTCGATTACAAGGCCACAAGCCGAGGAGTTGCTTGGTATGAGTGCATCCACAGCCTCTCGGATGATTAAGAAAATGCTCAAATCTGGACAGCTTTTGCGGACAGGGAAGGCACGAAGTATCCGATATATACTCGCTGAATGATGCCAGGAGAAATCTTCTCTTGAAAAAGACGTTAATATAAGCTAGAAAAGAGAGGGTGGTACATTTGCACCACCCTCTCTTTTCTATGTACTTTTATCTGGATATGTTATCCCTGTTCCTGCTCTTGGTGGAGTGCTTGCCGTTGAAAGCAATGCTCCCAGATATAATCATCAAGACCCTTATACTGTGGATCCCACAGATAGGTGCCATAGGTGAGCCCCTGCGCCGAAAGTAGTGAAACCAAATTCATATACCCGCTTTGAACGTGTGGGTTCGTCATGAAGTCCATATCAAATGCGGTCATAATTCGAACTACGCCCTGTTCTCGTAATTGTGGCAGCACAAGCTCCAGGTGCGTCAGAGTATTGACGCCTGCAACCGCAAGCACCGTTTGCCCGGTCAGGTAATGGATAATATCCGCTTTCATCGGGCCCTCTGTCAGCAATATGGCAGGACACGGTGACCCAGCTAAATGCACCCAGCCTTCCGCTTTGCAGCCGTCTGGCCGCCCAGAGCTGGAGACCCATCGGAATTTCCGCCTTGAAACATTGTCCCTTCGGATCTGCATGCCCTGAATGCGGCCATTGGCATCACGCACAGGTATCAGTATCCCGCGGCTCTCACATGCAAACGTCCATTGACCATCAGCCCGATAAAAACCAGGAACACCAGAAAGGTAATATCCCTCAGATCGAAGCTGTTTTGCAATTGCCTGCATTCCAATCACGGGCGTCGTTCGATAGCCAAGCCGATTGATTTCTTCATCCGGCAGTCCACGGCTCCGCAGGTTCTGTCGATGATCGGAGGCCAGCGTCAGTTTTGAAAGCAATGCCCTGTATGTATCATCACGCGCCTCAATGTCGTTTGGAGGGCATTCCGTAACGACGGGCGCTGGTGTTTTTGCACATTGCGTGATCCCTCCTTGTACATCAAGCCTTGCGATCAGTGCATCACGAGCCTTCTCTCTGGCGATGCCCGTATAGTATGCATACAGGTCAAAAATACCGCCTGAAAAGCCGCATCGCGGGCAGCGGAACACATCCTTTTGCAGATTGATATTCAGGTGCTTGGCATGTGGCTTATCGTCACAGCAGGGACATGGCACATTATAGCTGCTGCGGCCTGCCGGAGGATATGGAAGCCCAATCAACGGAATGATATCTGACATATGAAATATGTCCATGCAGCCTCCTCTCCGGGGGCCGGATATTCCGGCCCCCTTGGTATTCCTTTGTCAGTCCGTAGCTTGTTGCATGGCGTGCTTACAAATCAGTTCTGCAGCCTCAGAAAGCTCCGGGTTATCCTTGTATTTGTTCGCCACCCATGCGATCGCATTGGGATCCATCGTCAACACCTCTCCCAGCGACTTACCACTGTATTTTTTGATGGGGCACGGCTTCCGGAATGCCTGCTCCAGTCTCTGTTCCTCCGTGAGGATCACCGGTTCGTATTCCGGCTCAGGGACTGGCGGGGCAACCGATTCTACCTTGGGATTTTGCTCGACAGTGCCGTCACCAGCGGGTAATTCGTCTGGCGCCGTGTCTGAGAAGTCATCCCCAGCAGCAGAAAACTGAAGCCCAAAGCCCGCATTTCTGAGTGCGATTCCGACCGCTGCTGTCTGCGCCCATTCCCGTGGGGACACGGATGGCTTGGATGCATCCGGCCCGCGCGACGCTGTGGCCTCTGCCAAATAGCAGTCCACGGGGTCCTTATAACTGGGATAGACACGCGCCGTTGCCACAAAACAGTCCTTACCCGGTGACACTTCAACGGCGATCCTACCCTCAGGATACCTCAGCCGGAACCAAGCCATCTGGATCATAACGGGAAGTCTCTTTCGTGTCTCCTGCGTGTTGAGATCGGTATACTCCACCGCAAAGGGTGTCGGGTCAAACCCTTCAACCTTCTGGATGCGATCCAATGCGGCCAGCATAGCAGCTTTGTCATTTGAACTATTCTGACTCATAGTGAATCCTTTCTATCTGCTGATATTGATGTAGGTATTACGCAATTGCAGCCAAACCGGTAAAACCGTATTGATAAGGCTTGACACGTCCTTGCGGTACTGGTTTTGATCCACGGGGGTAAAGCTGGCAAACCGCTTACGGCAATCCTGCACGACCCGTGTAAATGTCTCAGCCGCCGTCTGGCGTTTTGCTTTTAAGCTCTGATCGGCTGGCTGACCCAATCGCCGTTCTTTTGTCAGGCATTGGATATAGGCATCTAACAATTGATAATGCCCCGCAAGAGCAGCGACCTCCGTTGTAACCGGTGCGGTCTGGCAAAACGCCTGACTCACACGCAGCACCTCAATGCGGTAAAGCAGTTCCTGATACAGCAGCAAGTGCTCTAAAGACGCCTTCCCGGTACTGAGCTGCTTTTCCATTTCATCTCTCAGTTTTTTATATTCGCTGAGCCATGTTGCCATTGTGAAGTCCTCCTTGTATTACATTTTTTGAAAGCGCGCGAATCTGTCAGTTTGCCAGCATCCTCGTATCACAGGCCGTAGCCAGCGATCTGATCCGCGCCGCAAGCTTTGTTCCGCGCTGCTCTGTGTCTGTGCGTCTGATGGCGATACACAATGCGCGCCGTTCACCAACAATGATGACCCGCTCTTTTGCACGTGTGATCGCCGTGTAGACCAGCGGGCGAACCAACATGACCGCATGTGCACACTGCAGATTGATGATAACAGATTTGTACTCGCTGCCCTGTGACTTGTGGATTGTGGATGCGTAAGCAAGATCCAGCAATTCAAGGTCACTTTTATCATACTCAGCCACTCGTCCGTCCCCAAAATCGACAGTCAGCATACTATCGCTATCGTCAGTTGTGATGGACGTAATGTATCCGATATCGCCATTACTGACGTCTTCACAGTTTTTTGTCTGCATGACTTTGTCTCCCATGCGGTAGATCCGATTCCGGTACAGAATCTCTGGCTTTTTCCCGTCCTGCGGGTTGACGATGCTCTGGAGCCGGTCATTCAACGCATTGACGCCTGTCTCCGTTTTCTGCCTGTATGGGGATAACAGCGCCACATTATCGAGACCATATTTCGAGATCTCCTGCATATACAGTCTCTCAATGAGCTGAGCGGAGTCTTCCATGTCGTTGGAATCGAAGAATTGGAAGTCGTCACCATACTCCAGACTGAGATTGCCATGCCGAATGTATTTCGCGTTCGCCGCGATTCGGCTGCCATGGCTCTGACGAAATATTCGGTCCAGTCGCACGATCGGCACAGCACCGCACGCAATGATCTCGCTGAGTACCGCGCCAGGGCCCACAGAGGGAAGCTGGTCAGCATCGCCAACCAGCACCAATTGGCTGCCGCGAGGTACTGCCTGAAACAGGTGGTTCGCAAGGTAGATATCCATCATGGACACTTCGTCTACCACAACCAGATCCGCGTCCAGCATCTGCGGCTCGCTATAGGCAGCGTCTTCGCCGGCCAGCAAACCCAGCGCTTTATGGAGCGTCATGGCCGGAAATCCGGTAGATTGCTCCATCCTGCGCGCTGCACGACCGGTAGGCGCGCAGCACATGATCTGTCCGCTACAGTTCCTGCGGCGGTAAATATCCAGTAGGAAGCGCTGGATCAGCGTCTTGCCGGTGCCGGGGCCGCCTGTGATCACACAGAGCTTAGAGGTCAGTGCTGTCATGACCGCGCGTCGCTGCTCGTCCGCCAATTGAAGGCCCTGCCGAATCTCTTCGGCCTGAATCTCCGCGGCAATATCAGAAACCAATTTGGGGGAGGGTGCTGCGAGCATTCTCCAAATGCTCCACGCCAGGTTTTGTTCCGTTCGCGCCGTCGCCTCGCGGTATACCTGCCCTTCATATGATACCAGTCTGCCGCTCTCAACCAGTCTTGAGGCACGGATCGCCAGCATTTCCTTTGTCAATCCGTCTGTGTCAAGCAGTTTCAGGCTTTCTGTTATGAAGCTGTGTTTTTCCATACACAAATGCCCCTTTTGCTCGGCATCGGTCAAGGTGAATATCAGGCCTTCATCTACCCGCTCTGCGGCCCGCGGGTCTATACCCATACTGATTGCAATACGGTCAGCCGTTTTGAAACCGATCCCCACCAATTCGCAAAGGCGGTAAGGGTGGTTGCGGACGATGTCCATTGTCTGGTTTCCGTATTGCTTATACAGCTTGACAGCGCGGTTTGGCGTCACGCCATGCGGTGCCAAAAAGGCAATGACATCACGAGCCCCACGAGATGCCAGATAGGAATCATAGATTTTTTTGAGTTTTGTCTTGCTGATACCAGAAACGGCGAGCAGCTTTTCAGGCTCACGATCCAGTATCTCAAGTGTGCTCAGACCAAACAGTCCAAAAATCTTTTCGGCTGTTTTGGGTCCAACCCCCTTGATTTGTCCAGAACTCAGGTAAGCAACAATACCCTCCTTGCTATGCGCAATGACCTCGTCGAAACCCTCAACTTCAAACTGGACGCCATGCTTCGCGTTGCGATTCCAACGCCCGTGCAGGTCATAGCGCAAGTTTTCTGTTGTCGGCAGGCAGTAGCCCACCGCCTTGATCTCGGAGATGCTGTGTCCTGCGCCATCCACAATTTTTTCGCAGGGCCGGTAGAGTGCGATCATATAGCTGGTATTGTCGCTTGAGAGATTCTTTGGGAAGATAAGCTTTTTGAATTTACATATCAAGTGATGTTCTCCTTTCGTAACAGGATCAACTTGTGGTCAGTCGAAATCAGGCTCTGTAAAGACTGTTCCATCATAATCCGCATGTTCCTTGGCATCGGTGGGCGTCCAGTCATCTGACCAACTGATATGCTCGGTTGTAAGATGATCCGCCAGCTCCATCGCTGCAGCGGCAGAATCAGCACTGACAAATACAACACCGGCCCGGGAAATTGTGACCTCGTAGATCATACCCTGTACCGGATCCTCGCTTTCGTCCATCGGTGTATAATACTTCAGCAGTTCTTCTTCCGGCAGAGTCAAGTCTTTTTCCATGGGCAAATGGCCAAATTTCAGTGCACGGCTGATCGTAACTTTACCGTCAACCACACTCTTGACCACGCCTCGTATACAAAACTCAGTTTCCGGCAATCCGTTGGTTTTGCAGATTAGCTTATCTCCTTTTTTCAGCATAGCCGTTTTCTCCTTCACATTCGTTTTTTGCTACGAGCACTTTACGTACTTGCGGAATAAAATAGTTTTCCTCAACGACTTCAGAATGGGCCGCGAGAGACAGCGTCTCCTCAACCATCCGATCTGCGAGCTGATCCAGCTCCTGCACAAGACGAACCCGCCCACGGAGCATTTCCATACTCCAATCCATGAAATCTTCGCCGGCATCCGTGCTGCGTCCGGGGTATGTCACGACCCGCATATGTGGATGTGAGTAATTGACCCGTGTTGGCTGCCCACAGACGCCGCAGGTGCAGTTTCCAGTGTCAGCCACTTGATAATTTTTCTGTCCGCAATGGCTGCAATAGGACCGGTAGCCGCTGGGTGCCAACTCACCCTGATAGAGGACAAGATAGCCACCGCTCCGGCCATTCATCCATGCTTGCCAGATATAGTTGTGCGTCGCCGCAAAATCCTGCTTGAGCGTATCCATGGCATCAAAAAACTCCTGAGTCTGGATCAGATCGAAGAGCTTGTCTATCTCCTCGGACGAAAGTCCAAGATGCGTGATTTTAAGATTACAAGCATACGATGTGCATCCATTCCAGGAGTTCATTGTCGAATAGCGAAAATGAGAACTCAGAAACTGCGTCATTTTATGCCGCGATCTGAGATCCACTGGTCTATAAAAGTTACGCAAGGCATTACACCTCCTGTAACCCGTTGCCCTTATGGTACGGCGACAGGCACGTTGTGTTTTTCATACAGGCGCTCCTTCCTCATGTCGATACGATAGACACCTTGAGTTTCCGGCTCTCAGTGGTCTTAATGACATCCTCATATACGGCAGGGTGTTTCTCTTTCAGCAGTTTGGAGTCAGTACGTCTTGTTGTTTTTGTGACAAAATCAATGAGAAGCTTATCGCTGGTCGTGCTCAGCACACCATGCTCATGCGCCTTCATCAATTCTGCAATTCGCACACTATGTGCGGCAATCTCCTTTTCATAAGTTTTGATCTCCGCACTGCAATCTGAGATCTTCTCCTGCAGCAACGCAATTTTCCGTAATGGTTTTTCATATTTAGCGGGGAACTCAATGGTAGGCAATGCCGGTTGACTGGCACCGTAAATGCGTGCCAGAGATTCCAGAGCCAAGGTAGGCTTGACATCTGCCATTGTAGGCGGCTTGTCATGCTCCAAGCTCCAGATCCATTCATCCAAGCGTTGGAAGATCATATCCTCTTTTGCCCGATCGCGGGTAAGCGATGGCATTGCCAGATCGTTTTCCGGATTGTTCCCCCAGATCGTAGAGAATGCGCCGATCTCCACATCCGCTACCGACAGATAGAACCGAAGCTGCAGCTCATAGTAGATAGGAAATGCGCCCTCGGCCCAGTCCCCAGCTTTGTGGTAGGTGCAGCTTTTGCATTCCAGAATGCCGGGTGCATCATCCTCCTTACGCACGAAGCGGCGGTCAAAGTCCGCAAGCGCCCACGGATGATCCGCATGCTGATACAGATTGGTGTCATCATAGACCATATTGCCGGTTTTCTGCTGATACCAATAGGCGGCAATCGGCTCCAGAAGATGACCCATCATCAATTGGTCCTGATTGGCCTTTATCGGTGCCTTCATCCGCCCCTTTTTAATCATCCACAGTTCCAGCGGTGTTGTCCATGGAGAAACGCCAAAAATGGCAGCTATATCACTTCCGCCGACGGTATAAGGTATCGTTCCTTTCGGGCCGTGGGCACGGCATTCCAGCCAACGCTCGTTGGTCATACCGGCGGTATCACACAGCGCTATCGGTGCTGACATCAGTAGCTCACCGCCTTCGCAGTGTCATAGTCGCTCCATTTCAGCGTCAGAGCTCTGGCCATATTCTCCTCCACGTTCAGCATTTTACTTTCCGGGGTATGCTCGGACTTGAGAATATACGGGATCTCCTGCATGGCCATAAATACATCATGCGCACTTGCAGGACCTCCGCCATATGCCATCTCAAACATGGCGATCGCTTCAAGCGCCGCCTTCTTCGGGAGCACAAGCTTTTTGCAGATGCGCGTCATGGCATTGACCGGATAGCTCAGCGGGATCTCCAGCAGCTTCTGCAGCTTGGCAACAGAATCACCAAACTGCGCAAACAGTTGGTTCATGGCTGTCTCGAAATCCTCCACCTTGCTCTGATGCCGGTGATCCACTGCGATGCAGCTCCCGATATGGATGGGATGCTGCGTGCCCTCCAGCATTGCGGATACTTTTGCGGAGGCGACGCCTGTATCCGACGTTACAAATCGGATCGAAGGCACGAGCTTGGCTGCCAATGCGGTTTTCTTCTTTGATTCCAGCAGCTTGGCATATGCGCCCAGCAGGTCTTCCTTCTGCCCAGGCATGGACCATGATGCAACGGCCAGCGCATGGTCGCAGTAACCGCCTTGAAACACATTGCCCGCGAACCGATCATCCAGCTTGCGGGTCAGCACCTTCAGTAGTTCGTCGATTGGCAGCACAGAATAGTCCATGGAATCGCCCGAATGTGTCGCCGAGATCTTTTCATCGCGGATCAGCAGAAGCGTCTCTGCCGAATAGAGGGCCAGACAGTCATTGAGAACTGATGCCAATTTCTGGCGACTCAGTTTCGGCAGCGCTGTGCCGTTGATTTTCGCCCGATCCAGCAGGCTCTTATAGGCCGTGCTGCGTACAGGGTAATAAGCACCCTCCACCTGCAGCGCAAGGCCGAGATTTTCTGCCGTATCCTCAATGGATGCTCGGCTGACTCCGGCAGCAAACGCGGACGGGGTCTCATAGAGTGGTGACAGCTTATCCAGCGGCTCAATATGCAGTTCGTTGACCTTGCATCTGCGCCACAGGCTCTCTGCCGACTCTTTTTCGTGGTACCTCCGCATTCTCTCATAGGAATCGAAGGTCGTGGAGTAGTTGTCCTGGCATGGTTGTAACATTTTGTGATCTCCTTTCGTTTTTTCTGGCGTTTTACGCCGTGATATAACAAAAGCCAGCACTCCATGATTGGACTGCTGGCTTATGCCACTATGAAATTGGCTGGATACAAAAAAGTGACATTTGTGCAAAGCACAAATGTCACTTCGTAACGCGATCAACTCTGCTTAGCCTTGGCTAAACTCTGAAACTGATATTTTTATTATAGCAGAACCGTGGCTTACAGTCAATCCATAGTCAAACGAAAGAGCTGGAAAGTCCAAACCTACCCAGCATAGGTGCTTCTATAATAACTCTATTGACTTCTACGATAAAATCGTATATCATATAAATACAATAAAGACTTAGGGGTACGGATTGCAATGATACGAAGCTTTATCTACACGGATACATTTCGTAAGTGCTGGGCAATGATGGGACTTGGCGATGATGCAATCGCCATCCTCGAAGATGAATTACTCAAGGATCCATATGTAGGCGACGTAATACAAGGTACAGGCGGTGCTCGTAAAATGCGCATACAGCTTAATGGACACGGAAAAAGCGGCGGTGGACGCGTTATTTATCTGGACGTATTAAAACGTGAGGATTTGTACTTGCTGTTTGCATATCCTAAGAGTGTACAGGAAAATCTAACACCTGAGCAAACGAAAATTGTGCGTCAGCTTGTCGAAGACATCAAAGGTGGTGAATGAATATGTCTGCTATTGAAGTAAAATCTACACTATCTATGGATCAAATTGAACGCAATTTTAAGGATGTTGATTTCTTTTCCAGCTTCGTTGATGGATTGCAAGAAGCTCGTGACCACAAGAACGGAGATACACACAGTCAGACTGTTGTCCGCAAACGGCTCTTGCCTAATGTAAATGTCAAATCCGTCAGAGCATCGCTTAATCTGACTCAAAAGGCATTTGCTAATGTGTTAGGTGTTTCGCCAAGAACTGTTGAGGCATGGGAAACGGGCAAGACCACACCCACTCCAACAGCAAAAAAATTGATATATTTGATTCAAGAAGATCACGCAATTATTCAAAAGTTGCAATAAGCTAATATAGGAAACTTTGGGAGGGATGTCTTTATAACATCCCTCCTTGTATTATTTTCCACTTTCACCAGACCAATAATCTATATCCGCGACTGCTCCTCTCCACACATTGAGAAATACCGCACCCCATTAAAAGTAAAAGTTTTGCGGTTACAATCCGCAAAACTTTTTGAGAATTTATTCTGTTGCGGATTATTTCTTCTCCCGTACAAGAACTTCCTGAATCTATTTGTGTCATGCCGTGATCTCGGCGTTTCGGGACTTCAAGTAGATATCAATATCCTGATTGATGTACTGATATCCCGTCGTGTGAAGAACATCATAAAACTCGTTCAGATAATCAAACACACCATAACGGTGAAACAACTCTGCCGTCTGCTTTCCCGTCAGGGACTTATATACCTTGTAGCTTTCAAGACAAAAAATCGAAAAGGCCGTCTCTTTGCTCATAATTGTCCCTCCTTACACATCAGGGAATTCGACTTTTCCCGTTTCTTCTTCCTGTTCAAAAAGCGAATATAGCATTTCCGTACTGTATTGCCAGACTTTAGTTTCTTCCTGCTCAAGGATGGCATACAGCTTTGAATTATACAACTTTGTAATTGCATCATTCTCGGATATTTTATTTTTTTTGCAATCATCCCCACGAGATCAGTACTGATGTAGGGCATAATTGCCGCAAATTGATCTTGTCTCATATTATAACATACTCTGTCGTGTAGCAGGGCCGTATTCACGCTTCAACGCATCCATAGAAACGACCCATTGTTTGCCAAATTTGCAAACATCGACCCCGTTCACAAGCTTCCCATAGGAAATCGCTTTACGCAGCGTACTCTCGTTCAACCCCCATAGCTCAGTGGCATCGCTGAGAGCCAGCAAACCGTCAAACGGAGTTTTCACCGGAACACCATGCTCCCATAGCTCATCGCAGGATAGATCAAGTTCATCTCCCCACACAATGCCGTACCCACCGGTGTCAACACTGACCGTGCCAAACTCTTCAGGATGCTCTTTTAAATAGCAAAACGCCGGAATTCGATCAAATAGCGGTTTGATATCATAGACCTTTGTAGTACCTTCGCTGAACTGGACGCTCAATCTGTAATTTGAAAGAGCAGAGACATTTTTGATCTTGTGAAACATAATAGTAAAGTCCTCCTCGTATTACAAGGTCAGATATAATATATCACGGTATCGTGATGCCCGCAAGTGTTTTTCTATTATACAGGGGCGGGATGTCCATTTGACATCCCGCCCCAAACACTATCCCCCATTTTCAACGGACTGGTATTCAATCTCCAGAACGGAATCTGAGAGGATCTGAATATACTTCCGCAGAAGTTTGGCGATCTTTTCTTCCGTCAGGAAGCGTTCCTCCTCGCAGATCTGCCATGGATACAGCGGCTCGAACAGCAGGTATTCCGCACCGTCATAGTCATCACATGCTGTAAACTCAACATGCTCCGCTTCTTGGATTACCTCCTTCAGGATCGTCGCAAGACCGAGATAATAGTCTTGGTCGAAGTCATAATAGTCCTCAACTGTTGGCTCTGAGATCTCACTCTCTTTCAGCCAGTTCTCAACTTTTGCCCGATACTCTGGTGCCATGGACAACAGTACCCGGAGCTTTTCAACGGTTACATTCTGGAGCTTGGAGACGCAGATGCCGTATCCGTAGATATGCCAGCTCTGATAGCTCATTGAACACCATCCTTTACGGCGCTTTGCTGTACCGCCTGCGTTTCCCGCAGGAAGCGCGGAGAAACGCACAATGACTGCCGAACGATCATGATCTTGTAATGATTTTCAATGTACTCACCTTCAAGATATGCCTCGTAGCAGTCCTGTGCAGAAAACTCCTTAAAGTTTTCAGACACTTTCCATTGCGGCACACCGCCTTCATCAAGCTCCTGACAAAGCCTGTCCGTCAAGATGCGCCGAGCATCATCATAGTCGGTAAACGCTTCACAGTTGCTTTCCTGTTCACCATTTACAGCCCAATCTTCGGTCAATAAATAAATCGTGACCCGGCCACGCGTGGTATGCAGGTCATCCAATGGGCGGATCATTTCTGGCGCCATGATAACGTAGTCAAAAATAATATCCTCCACAGTTTTGGGTTCTTCGTACAGATCAGAGAACACCGCTTCCAACTCTTTTACCTCGCAGGGCAAGACAGGCGGCTCAAATTCGCAGTAAATATCCGGTGTTTCGTTTTCTGTTTCTTTATCATCGCCATCGCGTATCTCTGTGATCACACCATAGAGCCCATGATACTCGCTTGCATCCGTTCCGATAACAGGACCGCCGACCGTATATGTGACGCCTGCATATTCAAAGGAAGCCCCATCTCTATTCAAGATCATCTTCGCACTTCCTCAAATATGGCAGTCGATCCCGACAATGAAATGATCGTCAGGGATACTATCAATATAGTCTGCCATCATCTGTCTCCACGTTTTTGGCTCCTTGTCGTTGCTGCTGATACCCCACCAGCCCATATCGCCCTTAGCGTTCCATTCTCCATCTCGAATGAAAGAATAGGCACCGGGCAGCATGCGTTGCTCTGCAGCAAGTCCATTGCGGCGGAGATATTCTTTCTCACTCTCGCCCTTAAAATAGAGCTGGGTCAGGAACGAGAATACGCCATCTTCGGTTATGCGCCACCAGGGACAGTCTTTAGGCACCTCCCTGGAATTAAACGCATGCACAAGCAGAGCATAGGTCTTCCTTGCGTTTTGCAGTTCGCACTCCTTCATAAGCTCCCATGCAATGTCTTTTTTTCTGGCACCGCAGACCCAGACATAGCCTTCCGGCGCTTTGCACTCGGTATCTTCATCATCCCAAGAGCGTTCGCCTGTGATCCGCTCCGCGGTTTCCTCGACAAGGAACTGAAACGGCCACCGGCCACCGATAGAATACCAGTCCCAGTACGCATTGGGATTGGAGTAATAGCCATATGCATTACACTCTCTATCGTATGTGTAGCCGCAATGCTCCTCTGCGTAGCGCTCCAGGCTGAGATAGAATCTCTTCACTGGATAATTCGTGAGCGCACGCATCTTCTTTGCCTTTTTGGTGCGTTTTTCATGCCCGAGCCGCCCCGCCTTCACTTGATAAACTTTGCCGTCTTTGATACGGTATTTTTCACAAAGCCGATAGTCATATTCCGGGACGATCGTCCCGTCGGGAAGCTGAATGCAATCTATTGTATCACGTTCATAATCTCGTTTGAGATCATCCGTCCGATCTATGAACTCAAGGTACTCAGAATCCTCTGTGTTTTCACAGAAGGGCGCCATCAGCTCACCGATTTCACATTCAGCGGCACGATCCAGCGGATTCACCTTGCTCTGCAATTGATTGAGTATCAAACGCAGAGCAAAGCTATTCCCACCTTGGCTCTGTGCCAGTGCTTCTTTGGCTTCAGCTATCTGCGCTTTATAATGCGCGGTCTCCTCCAAATTCTCCTCGACTTCAGGCATATAGAAATCGACCAGTGTTACGAAATGACTCATTTTTGAATTCCTTTCCTGTTGTAAGATAGACGGGCAGCAGGAAAAGAATCCGCTACCCGTCTTTTGAAATGTAGTATTTCCGTTATTGCATATGCCGCTTGACTGCGGCGGTCAGCTTTATGGGCAGTTGATTCAGGTCTGTGATATCCATAAAGGCATCACCATAGATTCGCTCGATGTTCTGTTTGTCGCTTCCAATCGCGGCAGCAATGAACAGGATCCCCTTGCGGCGGTATTCCTGTTTGATGCCGCGCAGATCTTCTTCGGCAGCACTTCCGTAATAACCACATGCAGCTGGCTGTCCGTCGGATACGAGCAACAGGATCTTCACCTCCTCCGGACGTCGATCCAGCCGTTCCGCAACATAGCGGAGCGCCGCACCGTCGCGGTTATCACTGCGTGCTGCGATGTCCATCATGCGGTATTTGTCATTGCCGTCAATGGTTTCAAACTCAGCGTATGAGTATAGTGCCACATCTCCGTGCATGGTCGAGTGTCCATAGACAGTGATCGGGATATGCAGTGATTGGCAGAAATCATATAGGATGATTGCGGACGCACGGGCGTAGGTACAGCGGTCGTAGGACCCCATACTACCTGATTCGTCCAAGAGAAGCGCCACCGCCATCTGCGGGATCTCGTTGGGAAGTGCGTTCTTATAGAACACCTTCCCATCGTTCCGGCAGAGTGCGTGAGCATCCAGCCTTCGTCCCATCATAAGTCCTGTCTGTTTTCCACCGCGCTGCCTATCCTTCAGCTGCTGTAAGAGACTCTTCTGCAACTGCCGTGAAATGGTCAGAAGGGGAGCTGCAATGCAGTTATACTGCTCTACCAGTTCTTCATCCACAGTGGCGATCCGGTTCACACGGATACCGACTCCCTTATGGATATTACCGTAGGAGATGCTCTGCGCAACATCATTGAGTTCCCTGAGCCGGTCATTCTCAAGCTGTTCACAGGCTGCCCGTTCGGCCATCTTATCCAACAGGCGCTCAATATCATGTGCCGCATGCTCATAATGCTCACGTTCATAGGCATCGTTCCGCACTTCACCGCCGCCGCTTCCCTCGGAGACACGTTCCGTTTGCTGGTAGGGCAGACGTCCGGTCTCGTCTTCGGATACCTTCTTTTTCCCAGAGGAATGTCCGGCCGAAAACGCTTCGCTGTCGCCCGTACCTGGTATACCGGCAGAAGATGCCCCGGACGATTCCGAATCAGGCTCATCTTCGTCCACGGCGCCACCACTTTTCTCTGTATCATCGTCCTTGCTGCTGTCCTCTCCGGCACCGGCAGCTTTCTCCGCTTCGGAGTCATCTGCTCCGGCAGAGGTCTCCTCAAGCTCGGCCACTGTTCGCATCCGTTTTCCGGACGCAGCTGCGGTGCAGCTCGTTCCCGGTACTGGCGCGCTGCTGCCCTCAGCCGGTTCAGAAGTGCCAGCCAGCACCTGCAGGATCTGCGCAAGCGTTTCGGCCACCGATTCGTCGGCGCCTGCCGCTTTTGCCGCTTCCTGCCGCGCCTTGCAGAGGTCCAGAAACTCTTCAATGTAATCCCAGCAACGAACCAACACGAGGTTCACAGCCTTGAGCCGATCCTTGCCGGAAGGATTCACAATGGCTGCATCCAGTTCATGGATCATTCCATAAACAATCTGAACCCGTTCATCGGTGAGCGGCGTGGTGCCATATTTTATTTCTCCGAATTTCACATATGAAAGCAGTGTCTGGAGGATACTCTCAAAGATATGGCACGCCCCATCGTCCTCTTTCTCGATCAGTTCGGTTACAGTGGGGATGCTGGCAAGCTGCTGCTCACGCAGTGCCTCCAGACTGTACCCTAATGTGCCGCGAAACTGGGTGAGCATTCGGTTTTCGATATAGGCATCCTCGATGATATTGGAAATATGATGTGCAATGTACAGCAGCATATCACTGTTCTGCGGCTCCCGCCTTACATACTCCCACAGCGCCCGCTCATTTGCGGCGTCCTGTGGTTTCTTATAGGCAGGCGGTTCCGGATACCATTTTTCGCGTTTAAGATAGTTGTTGTAGGTTTGGCCCGCAAGAAAGTCCGTATACAGGCAGTGACCCAGCTCATGGGCAAAAAGGCCGCAGATAATCTCATAGCGGTTCTCACGCCCCTTATTCTTTGTCACCAGCTTATGCCCTGCGTTGATCCGCACAAACAGGTTATCGGTACAGGCTACTTCGCCGGATTTCGGCTCCCAGCAAATAGAGACATGAATACGGCGATTATACTTATAGCGGCGCGTCTGAGCCATGGCCATATCCTCAAAATGTCCCGCAAGGATTCGGGACGTGAAGAATTGCCGGTCCGTGATCTTGCTGCGCTTTTCATTAAGCAGCTGTTTGACCTTCTTGTGATTCACTCTTGCCACAAAGCGTCAGCCTCCTTCCGTTGTTTTATGCCGATGTCCGTGCTCGTTTCGGAGCAAAGAGCGGATCCAGAATGGTCGTGATCAGCGCTTCACGGTCTTCTTCATTGGCAGTTGCCTTACTGATGATCGTGTATCTTGCCGATAAATACGGGTCGCCGGAGATCTCCGAGCTGATGATCCAGTCGATCAGACTGCGCATACCACACGCGCCGTCTGTGATACTATTCTTGCGGCAGTAGTCCGCCATGTCGTTGACCACCTGCACCATCTGAGATACCTGATATTCGTCCGCGCATCCGGTCACGGCCATCGCACGCTGCACCATGACCTCCGGTTCCGGCAGTTCAATATCCTTGACCAGACTCATTCTATCCACCACCGACTGGTTCATCTGCCGGCAGCCCTCATAACTGACGTTCGTCGTCACGACAACCACCGTATCAGGATGCCTGTGGATGATCTCGCCGGTCGGCAGTGTGATGGAACCCTCCTGCTCCAAAAGTGAGTTCAGACCCACCAGTACACCCGGCTGCATGATGGTAGACGGCTCCTGGATCTCGACCAGGTACCCATGCTTCAGTGCCTTCACAAAATCAGTTTCCACATAGGTATAGCTTTGTCCGGAGCTCTGTTTGCTCTCCGCGCATTTGCTGAGTGCCTGCACCTTCTCTGTGACCTTCTCCAGCACGATACCCATACAGTCCTGTACGGTAGCCGCCGCGTTTTCTACGCCGGTCAATGCCTGATAAACACCGGCAGGATCGTAGTCCATGTCGTCCAAGTCCGGGAAGTGCATCAGCTTTGCCACGTTGGCATAGTTGATACCGCCCATGGACTTGAGCACCTCGCGTTCACGGTCAAGCTCCCGATCACCGGTAGAGGCCGGTTCTGTATCCGGGAAGATCATGCCCGTGAAATCGAAGATCTCCGTGTTGGCCGAGCAGGTGTATTTCATGTAGGGCAGACCCAGTCCTGCCGCGATCGCTTTTGCACCCATCGTCTTGCCTGTACCGGCAGGGCCGCGCAGCAGGAAATTCCGCATCTGCATGGCGCGGCCTGTGGTTTTCTGCGCGTGCGTGCAGATATCGACCACCTCTCGTGGGATGATGTACCACTCCGGCAGCTTCGGGATAAGACTCTGCTCCACAGGACTCAGCTTACGTCCCGGCGTCAGCAGATACTTGCCGACGAAATCGGAATGCTCGATCACAGTACTGGCCTTTTTGATAACGGCAGGCCCCGTCTTCGCAAAGATCGTAAACTCGCCTGCCGTAACACTTGTCGGCGTGAAGAAGCCGGAGTCCAGTTGTCCCAGCGATACACGCATCAGATTTCCGGATTTGTCCACGGTAATATTGATATGAGCCGGGCAGGTATCATCCTTGATCCTGCGATACGCATTGTCGCAGAGTATCGCCATGCTCCTGGTCGCTTTATCCATGTCTGGGTATCCGGCAATAAACTGATCGTAGTAGTCCTGAAACGTTTCATCAAACTCCGTGTCCGACAGCAGGAACGGCATCAGCGCGAAAAAAATCGCCGCACCGTCCCGCTGGCTCTGATGCACCACATACTGCGCGGTCGTCTCCGCGTTCTTATCATATACGCTTGCCAGCACGCTGCCGGACGCCGCGTCAAACACCACGAGATGATAGGCATCCGGACTCTCGGACGATTTGTATTCCGCCACGCTCTTGTTTGTATCGATCTGTCCGACCGCACCTTCACCGGTCCCATTCATGCAGTTGCATAGCGCAAGCACGGCTTTCACCACAGAGCAACACAATGTGGACTCTGTTTTATCGCCATACATGGAAGAAACCTTGACCCGTTTGTTGGATAGGGTATCAAATGGAGCCGGTAATGGGCGCGCATAGTTGAACAAATTGCTGGTTGCTGCACTCATTTTGTGTCTATTCCTTTCTGCAGGGTCGCTGCGTAAAATCAATGATAATGCCGGTTTCCGTACAACTGCAATGCTCCATACCATTGCGTGCCAGTTCCCGGCAAATATCCGGCCAGCTTTCATGGGCGGGCAGTTCTGCCTCTGAGATCTCCAGCATGGAGAGTCCCTGTGCAATGCACTCATTACACCGCTCGTTCAGCTCCACGGCATGTGCGTCTACCCATTCAAAGGCCAGATACTCATAGTTTTCTTTTGGCGCTTCCGGTGCCTCGGAAGGCGTTTCGGATCCAACCTGTTCAGGCGCCGGTGCTTCAGGTGCTTCTGCGGCCTGCGGATAAGTAAGGCCGGTTACCTGAACCCCTCGGATCACAACGATCGCTTCCCGATACCCACCGGCGCGGTTGAGCAGGATCCGTACCTCGTTGCCCGCCGCAATGTTGGATTTGGCGTTGGGTGTTTTCCAGACCCATCTGGCGTCCGGATAATCGGCTGTGACCAGTTCTGTGATCCGCTTCTGCACTGCACCAAATGTCATGTCTTGCATTTCCTGTTCGGTCGGCTCCGTCCGGGCGGGCGGAAGCAGCGGATGCACCTCCTCTACCTTTGGGAATGAGAGAAACAGGAGCCGCAATGCCGCGATGAATATGCCGAGGATCATCAATAGAAGGATCGGCCAAAGCCGGCAAATGAATAGCAGCAGTGCCAGCATTCCCAGTATGGTCAGAACCTCATAAGCAATATGGCGCTTGAATTTCTTGTTTCGCATCTGTTCGTCCTTTCTGAGTCCTAAGGTCTCTGTTTCGTTTCCATGCCAAGGCACCATTTATCCCGCTCCCCGTTCCAGAATCGCTCAGCTAAATCACAAAGCGACTTCTTACCGGAAAGCAAGGCGAAATAATCTGCCTCTACCATTTCGTTCGTATACCCCGTATACTGATTTTCGCTGATTTGCAGCCGGAATCGTTCTCCGCCTCTTTGCCAGCAGCTACGGGTTCGTTGTGCTATGGGGTATGCGGCGATCATCAGATGGATGTCGTCCACGCCCCATTCCTCAAGCTGAACCCGTGTCCCGTCCGGCAAGACGCCTTTCATCATAACCTTCATGCCACGGCTCCGATCAGCCGGTGCCACACAAAGCGGCAGGGTGGTAGGGCGTTCGCTATTCCTTCTGCGGACGCAAAATGACATCTGGCGTCTTGCATAGAATAAAGCACACGAGCATCGTTACATGACTCATGTGCTTTCTTTTTATATGCCCGATTCACTTTTGCTACCCTCATTCATCGAAAAATGAGTTCACACCACCGAACGCCTCAAAGCCGGTGAAGTTCCCGGGCATCTCGCTGCCCGCAGATACCGGCGCAGACGTGGCTGCCGCTTTCGGCTGGCCTTCTGCATTGCCGTTTTTCTGCTTCCCACCACCAGACGAGCAGAATTCGATCTCGTCCAGTATGATGACCATTGCGCTCTTTTTCTCGTGTGTTACGCTGTCTTCCCAGATATCCTCGTCCAACCGGCCGAGAATATTGATGAACGAACTCTCCTTGAGCTGCATCTTCTTGATACGCTCACATACAGGGCCAAACGCCTTGACGGAAATGTTCATCCACCGGGCATTGTTTTCGGCACGGGTATCATATACCTTTTTGCCGATCCGGAACCTGACGCTCTCACCGCTTTCGGTGAACTTGAGTGCCGGGGCGCCGTCATACCCTTTGGAAATGACGACATCTGTTGCGATTACCTTGAACATGATAAATCTCCTTTCTTGCAGGTGCTGCCTGCTATCACATGATTTATTTCAACCCGTTTCGAGCAGAAACCAGAAAAACAAAAAAGTGTCAATCAACACAGATGTGTTAATTGACACTTTATAACCTGAAAACTCTGGTGCTCCGTATGGAACCCTTATGAAACTATTGTCATGATTATAGCAGGTTTCGAGCGCACAGTCAATTGCTTTCCGCAGACTGTCCGTGCATTTCCAGCACCATCAACGCAAATTCCAGCGCGATCCTGACCTCGAAAGGATCAAAACTGCAGCTTCCGTCTGCCCGGACCCCTTCCTCTACACGCCTTTCAATCTCCTTGGCCATCCTTCGGATCTCCTCACTCTGTGTCACTGCAACTCGTGCCCCCTCTGAATACTTATCGCCAGATAACCGCTCAATTGCTGGCAGCCCTCGTTTTCATATACCGGCGCATTACCCGACACATATACTGTGACCCGATCCCCCGCGTCAACATCCCGCTGCGTGCCTGTGATCTGAAGCCGGACCACCTGCGTCTCTACCTGCAAATAGAGCACTTTGAGCCTGCGCCGTATCGGTGTTCTCTCGACCTTGATACATTCACCGCTGATCTCTATGAGATGGCCGGAGAGCGCCAGATACAGGAGCTGCGATGCGCTGAACACAAAGAATACACAGATCAACGCCAAGGAAATCGGAAGATACGGATCCTCTGCCATCAGCAGGGAGACCACCAGCAATATAAGACTCACTGCCGCCGCGCCATATCGTATTATAACCTGTTTCTGGATCACTATCGGTAGTTCTCTCAGTTTTTCTTTCATTACACGCCTCACAGTAATAGAATTCGCCTTTTCTCCAGCAGCCGGAGCAATGCATCAACGACCTCGTCTCTGGACGCAGCATGCTCCATCTGCGCTTCCAGAATATTATCGAAGATCGTTTCCTGCGTATAGATTCGTTCCGTCAGACGCTGCCGGTTCCGTTTACCTAACAGATCAGCAGTGGGCATGACACGGTGCTCTGCGAGGAACACAAGCTCTGCAGTGGTGAGATGCAGTCCGGCGTCTGTCAGCCAGCGCAGCAGTTCCTTTTCACGTGTACTCAACAGCACACGATGTCCCTGCGGCTGTGCGGGTACTAGAACGCACTGCGTCAGCGCACGGTACTCCGCTGCCGGTTCGTCCGACTCCACGAGTTCTACAAGGCCCTGCCGGTTTAGCTGCTGCAGCGCCTTTCTCTCCAGAATGTTGCCGCCACTTTCCGCAAAGCCATACCGGCCATTGAGCCAGAGCTCCGCCTGCAAGTCGGTCAGTTGAAAATCGGTGCCATGCCGGGTCACAAATAAAAGCTCCTCTGTCGATGCTTTGATTACCATGCCTTTGGAAATATATTTCATGTTGCGTCACTCCTCGTTTGGTATTTACCCATATTACACCACTCGCGGATGCGATTTACAGCACTCAGAGCAAATACATTGCCACGACGCACAGTGTGATGATCAACAGCATGACGCCCGTTACTGCACAGATCTTCTTGACCAGTTCCATGTCGATACCCTCATTCAGCCTACCAGCATCGGCAGGGAGGACATCGTCGTAATAGCCATCGTAGCCATCATCCTGTGCAGAATACGACTTGGTATCTTGAGCTTGCGGCTCTTTTTGTTTTCGATTCTGTTTTATCTTCTTCGGCGCAGCTTTGTGGCTTTCGGTCACCGTATCCGGACTCGTAGCTGGCTGCTCATGCTTTTTCTCGCGTTCCTCTGTCATGTTCGGCAGGTTATCCCCGCATTCTGGGCAGAAAGAAACGGCGCCATCTGGAAGGGCGGCACCGCAGTAAGGGCAGTATTTCATGTGTAGGTTCTCCTTTGGGCAGTATTCGGCATTCAAGCCGTTTCTCAAGGCCCATTGGGGGACGATAGGATTATAGCACAGCAACATTTGCGTGTCATCGGCTTAGACATTGCCATTTACCTTGCCATTTTGTAGGACATGGTGATTGGAAAGTTGACCGCTGAGCCGAATGGGCAGAAGTTGTGTAAGACATTTGTTGTCATTCCGTGCAATTGCGGAAAGCCCCTTGCAAACAATGTAGATAACTTGTATAATTTAAGATAAAGGAGGCGAGCAATATGGATGTCAAAGCAATCGTTTTCCCCAACACTGGAACACACGCAACATACCAACTCAATGCCGATGGTAGCGTAGATTTGCTATCTGTTGTCACGAAGGGTAACTATGTTGTTGAGTACCACAACACACATTTTTCGAGCTTAGATGCACTAAAGCAGTGGATTAAAGCAAAATATCTTTAACCCAACCATTTTTCAGAGCCGTTTCTGCAATTTTGCAGAGGCGGCTCTGGCATATCTCACGGGTACTCACTTCAAGGGACTCTACTAAGGGCAAGCTGGCGGCTCTCGTTCCTTTCTCAGTCGATTTCCCTCTTCCTGTTCACACATCTAAAGACACACTGGATGCGTAACGAAGAAAACATTCCTCTTTCATTAAGAAACATATAGCTTGCTCGGTCTGTGTATTTGCTTATCGAAGGATTCTCCGCGGCAAGCCCTGTACAAGCCACAGCACCTTTTGTGTAAGGCGTAGAATTTTTCCTCGCAGATACAGCCTTACTGCCAGTCTCTTTTTTATCAATGCACAACCGCTGTAAATGCTGTGCATATACTCCTCCCATATTTTGTATTGTCAAAATGCCAGCGCTACGCAGCGCTTCCTCAATTTACCTCTTGTATGTTTAGAACTTATGTTCTATTATGAAGATTAAGAAAACTGTGAGGAGGTACAATGGGTGGGGCGGCATATTCTGCATGTAGACATGAACGCATTTTACGCCTCTGTAGAATGCCAGCGCCGTCCTGAACTACGGCAAAAGCCGGTGGCAGTCTGTGGTGATCCAGAGGCCCGCCATGGGATCGTCCTTACTGCCAACTACATAGCGAAGCCACGTGGCGTCAAGACAGGTATGGCTATCTGGCAGGCGAAACAGGTCTGTCCTGATCTGGTGGTGCTGCCTGCCGACATGAATGAATATATCCGGTTCAGTAAAATGGCTCATGAGATTTACGAAAGATACACCGACCAAATCGAACCGTTTGGACTTGATGAAAGCTGGCTGGATGTGACCGGCAGCGTCGGTCTGTTCGGTTCGGCCGTGAGTATTGCTGAAGAGATCAGCGAGCGGATCAAGTTTGAGTTGGGGATCACCGCCAGCATCGGCGTTTCCGACAATAAGATCACGGCGAAGCTGGGCAGCGACTATAAAAAGCCGGACGCCATCACCCGTATCGAGCGGGATAACTATAAAGAAATTGTCTATCCGTTGCCGGCAGCCGACCTTCTCTATGTTGGTCCGGCCACTGAACGCAAGCTGCGCGGTGTTGGGATATATACCATCGGGCAGCTTGCCGAGGCGTCGCCGGAGCTTCTGGAATATAAGCTGGGGAAAATGGGGCTGGTGCTGCACACCTTCGCCAACGGACTTGACGTATCGCCGGTGCAGCGCAGTGATCATATCCGTGCCATAAAATCGGTAGGCAACAGCGCCACCACGCCGCGTGACCTGGTCAATGACGATGATGTGCGTCTTATGCTGTATCTATTGGCCGAGAGCGTTGCCTGCAGAATGCGGGAGCTGGCATCGAAGTGCATGGTGGTCGAGGTCAGTGTCCGGGACAAAGAACTACACTGGTATAGCCGACAGCGAAAGCTGGAAGTTCCGACCTGCTCCAGTGCGGAGATCGCAGAAGTGGCTTTTGATCTCTTCCAGCGCAACTACTCCTGGACAGCGCCGATACGCAGCATCGGTGTGCGAGGGGCTGATCTGGTAGATGCGACTATAGGTATACAAACATCACTTTTTGATAACGATAGGCGTCGGAGTGCTTGGGAGCAGATCGACGTGACTGTGGACAGGCTGAGACAGCGATATGGCTATATGAGCGTGCGCCGCGCCATCACCATGTCTGACCCGGCATTGGGCTGCATCAATCCCAAGGATGACCATACCGTGCATCCGATAGGCTACTTCGCGGGATAGGGGGTAAATGAATGGAGCTTGAAAAACGGTATGTGCCGGTGACGGTGCATTTTGATGCAGGTGGGAAAATGCGTCCCATTGAGATTGAATTCGACGAGACACGAAGGTATCATATTGACAAGATACTGGATGTACGCCGCGCTGCCTGCCAGAGCGTGGGCGGCGTGGGAGACCGGTATACCTGCCGGATACGGGGGCAGGAGAGTTATCTCTGGTTTGAAAAGGGCCGCTGGTTCGTGGCGGCGAAGGATGGAAAATAGAAATGAGAAAGACGCCGGCATTGCCGACGTCTTTCTTTGGTAAAGAGGGGGATTTACCAGTACTTAGGATAACTGCTGGTGCTTTGCTGATTCTTTGCGTACTCCCACCATGGGACTTGATTCGTGAAGTCAGTCATCTTATCCCAGAACTGGTCGGACAGCGTACCCTTGTTCACATAGACCGTAACGATATAGGTCTTGGTGTTGCCATCCTCCATGGTGGCCGTATAGGTCACGGAGTTGGTGAAGTCCACCGTCTCGCCACTGCCGGGCGTCAAGGACTTAACGCCATTTGTGGCAATGACAGGAGCCAGCTTCGTCACATCCGTGCCACGGGGCATGGTGATGGTAATGGTATTGGTGGTGTTATTCACTGCACCGGCCACGCCATTGATGGAGAAGGCGGTAATGCCCTTGGCGGTCGTTGTAGCGGTCTCCCACTGGCAGGTGATGCTCACATTACCAGCAGGCATGGTAAAGCGGTTGTTAGTGATTTTCACCGTTTCGCCGCCAACCTCGCCTAGTGTGTAGGTCAAGGAGCCTTCCACCATCTGGTAGCCGCTGTCGGGCGTTACAGTAACGATGATCTCGTCACCCGCGTTGGCCCTGGTGCGATTGGTGGTGATGGTGCCGCCATTCTTGGGCAAATTTACCGAAACCTTGTAGTTTCCAGTATCCGATGCGTAAGATGGGATCTCAATCTTCAAGGCAGCGCTCTTATCACCATCCGCACTCACGACCACGATGTAGATGTTGCGTGCACCATCGCCCAGATTGCTGAGCGTGATGGTATTTACGCCTGAAATGGCTGTACCCTTGTTGGAAGAAGCGAGAACATCTTCCTCTGTAGGTGCATCTGCGCCAGAAGCAACAACCTTATAGAAATAGTTGCCTGCAACATTAGA
Source organism: uncultured Oscillospiraceae bacterium (assembly GCA_934597585.1). Lineage (GTDB taxonomy): Bacteria > Bacillota > Clostridia > Oscillospirales > Oscillospiraceae > Vescimonas. Next base: position 88,592 of record CAKTSA010000001.1, on the reverse strand, counting down.
GCTGAACTGCACAGATGCACTACTGTTGCTGATACGTGTAGCGGAGCCGTTGGACAATAATGGAGAGCCAGAATAGACCAACTTAATCGTATAGTCCTTGGTGACAGTTCCTGCTATTGCCTGGAAAGTGACTTCTTCATTTACCGGCATATAACACATAACATCGCCATTAGACCAGTCACCCTCAAACTGTCCTTGCTTCACTGTTACGCCAGCAGGCGTCACGATTTTCAGATACAAGCCGGACAGTCCTTCGGGAATCTTTGCAACTGTCTCTGCCGGTACCGTATCGGGAATGGTGATCGTCCACTTGTTACCGGACAGAACGCCCGTTACAATCTCACTACCGGACTCACCCTGCAGAAGTGCAACAGAGGTGATTTCCGGCTTGACCTCCGCCAAGGCTACAAATTCTGCCGTTACAGTGACGTCGCTCTTGGGCATCGTGAAAGTGCCAACATTGCTGTCATTCCTATCTATGGTGACAGAAATGGCATTCTCCTGCGCATCCTTTACGATCCATTTTTTCAGTACATAGCCGCTATCGGGAACAGCGGTCAATGTAATGGTCTTATCGGGCTGCGAGGTCATATTGGAAGAACTGATCGTGCCGCCTGTCGTCGGTTGAGTCAGCGAAATACTGTGCCGCTCTGTATCTGCGGTCTTTTCCTCGATTCTTACAGCAATTTGCCACGAACTCCATCTTGGAATCGTAATGGTACCTTGAGCATCTGTAATGGTTTGGATTGCTTTATTGGATACCATATCATAAACGACAATTTCCCTGAGAACATAATTCTCATTCAGCATCGTAACGGCAATTTCAAGCTCGTCGCCCTTTTGCACCTGACAATTCACGTCGGTCAGCGGGGTGCCGTTTTTGCTCAGAGATACCGTTGTGAGCCCCTTTGCAGCAGCGGTCGAACCATTATTGCCCGTCATCAGGTAAACAAGGGTACTCAGTCCGGTATACCGATCCTTCAAGACGGCCTGTACGGTAACGCCAGATTCGCCAAACGGCATGACAAATGTTGCGCTTTTAGATGTCTGATTTTCGGATATGACCAGATTGTCCGGGGACTCCACCCCGTTCTGCGTAACGTTCCAATGATCAAACAAATAGTATTCGTCAACATCAATTCCCAGCGAAACGACAGTGCCTTCTCTGACCTGGATGGTATCGGACGAACCATTGATCGTAATCGTCGCCTTTCCTTCCGGATCAACGACCTTTGTGATGCTCCGGTCAACTGATTCCGCAGCCTCGAATACAGGGGCGAAGTTGGCATCATTCGCTCCAAGTGTGATGTTCAACGGATTCTTAGCCGCGTTTTCATCGTTTATATATCCGCCCGCGCTCTCTTGCCAGCGAACAAAACGATAGCCTTCGGCGGGAACAGCCTGCACAGTCAGTTTCGAGCCTTCCCACCACATGCCCAGTGCCTCTACATCAGCCGCAGGTGTGATCGTGACTGTGCCCTTTGTTTCATCCGTAGGCACTGTTACTGTCGTGTACTTCGCTTCATGGATATTCGCCGTAATGGTCGTGTCCTGCGTCATTTTGAACACGATATATGTTCTTCCACCGAAGCGGGAGTTTGAGATACTGTGTCTGTCTGCCACAGCGGCTTCGTTGCTGGACACAAAGCCATCTGCAATAAACTTGGGGCCAAGCTGCTCGGTATAACCAGGATACTGATCCAGTTGGATAACAATCCAATCTTCACTGTCCACAGGAAAATCCAAGTAATTTAGGCCAGCGTTAAACGAAATGAAATCACTTATTGTGTTTTTTGCAGACAAGCTACTATAGATTTCATCCAGAGTCATTGCAGACGGGAATGTGTAGGCTGAGTATGGTGTATTAGCGTTCTGGCGTCCGCATGCAGCTTTAAAAGCGTTGGATTGTGTGACATCCGTCTCTCCCAGCATCAGCTTGAAGCGCAGTTTATAGGTGGTTTTTTCCGCAAAGACTGCTTTGACATTGTAGAATTGACCACCATAGGCTGTTGTGATATATAGCTGCTTTAAATTACCACTGCTGTCGGGAATATTTGTGTCCTTGATGGGGCTTGTGATTTCCCAGTGATCCAGAACATAGCCTTCCTCTGGCTCCGCGAGGAATATCACGTTGGTGTTATCCGCAACTTCCGTCATATATCCGTTGGCACGCTCGACCCCGTCCACGAACACCTTGCCACTGCCTTCAATAGACAGTTGATATCCGAGCTCAGGGGTTCCGGCTTTTGTTGCAAAGTTCGCCTTGATGGTGGTGCTGGCGCTCGGCATGGTGAAGGTGAGCGGATTGGCTGTGGCATCAGACAATTCTACTCCGTCGATCTCCCAGCCAGTGAAAAAATAGCCCTCGGCAGGCACGGCCGTAATGGTCTTCTCACCGGTGCCGAGATTCACCGTCTGACCATCCGAGTAAGTATTCTCGCCGCACTTCACACTGCCGTTCTTCGCGTCAATGGTCGCAATTCCGGGATACTTGAAGACGATCTTGCCCGGCTTCAGTACAGTGCCCTCGCTATCCACGATGTTGAAACTGTACTCTGTCCAATCCCAGCCCTCACCGAAGGAGTAGCTTGTCTGGTTATATGTGCTAGAACGCTTACTATCCTTGGTCAGGTCGCTGAAATCGAACCGTGCGCCGGGGGCGAGCATCATGTTGTAATGAACTGCATCGGCACTCGCCGAGTTGCCAAAACCGGCCGCAGTTTCCCATACCTGAAGACGCCAAGCGCCCGTCGCTACCTCCGCGGGGTTAGACGGAAGAGTGATCGTGGCGACCAGCGGAACAGTCGGGTCATTATCCCAACCGGTAATCGTTGCGGAAGCAATGATGCCGCTCACAGTCGCATCCTTCGTTATGCTGAACAGAGATCTGAGATTTTTACTATTGCCTCTTGTGGCAGGCAGCGGGGCATAGTTACTTTTATCCTGAAGACCGACGATCTTCCCCTGGAATACCGCCATCACCCACAGGTCTGTTGTCCCCTTTACCGTCAGGGTCGCCTTTCCGGTCTCTGTCTCGGTCAGCGTATAATCCGTTTCAGCTGCTTTGGTAGTGCAGCTACTGTTTTTATACACGACCCATTGCGAGAACGTTTCATGGCCGTTTTCTTTCGGCGTGGCTGTCAGCTCCACCGTGTCATCTTTTTTCAGGCCTGTAAGTGTGCTGCTGCTCGTCACATCTCCGTAGTCGGCGGAATTGGCTTTCAGCGTTACACTGACAGTCTTTGCAAAGTTCGCCTTGATGGTGGTGCTGGCGCTCGGCATGGTGAAGGTGAGCGGATTGGCTGTGGCATCAGACAATTCTACTCCGTCGATCTCCCAGCCAGTGAAAAAATAGCCCTCGGCAGGCACGGCCGTAATGGTCTTCTCACCGGTGCCGAGATTCACCGTCTGACCATCCGAGTAAGTATTCTCGCCGCACTTCACACTGCCGTTCTTCGCGTCAATGGTCGCAATTCCGGGATACTTGAAGACGATCTTGCCCGGCTTCAGTACAGTGCCCTCGCTATCCACGATGTTGAAACTGTACTCTGTCCAATCCCAGCCCTCACCGAAGGAGTAGCTTGTCTGGTTATATGTGCTAGAACGCTTACTATCCTTGGTCAGGTCGCTGAAATCGAACCGTGCGCCGGGGGCGAGCATCATGTTGTAATGAACTGCATCGGCACTCGCCGAGTTGCCAAAACCGGCCGCAGTTTCCCATACCTGAAGACGCCAAGCGCCCGTCGCTACCTCCGCGGGGTTAGACGGAAGAGTGATCGTGGCGACCAGCGGAACAGTCGGGTCATTATCCCAACCGGTAATCGTTGCGGAAGCAATGATGCCGCTCACAGTCGCATCCTTCGTTATGCTGAACAGAGATCTGAGATTTTTACTATTGCCTCTTGTGGCAGGCAGCGGGGCATAGTTACTTTTATCCTGAAGACCGACGATCTTCCCCTGGAATACCGCCATCACCCACAGGTCTGTTGTCCCCTTTACCGTCAGGGTCGCCTTTCCGGTCTCTGTCTCGGTCAGCGTATAATCCGTTTCAGCTGCTTTGGTAGTGCAGCTACTGTTTTTATACACGACCCATTGCGAGAACGTTTCATGGCCGTTTTCTTTCGGCGTGGCTGTCAGCTCCACCGTGTCGCCATCTTTCAGGCCTGTAAGCGTGCTGGTACTCGTCACGTCTCCGTAGCTGGTAGAATTGGCTTTCAACGTCACCTTGACTGCTGACACCTCCGCCGCAAAAGCGGTGGAAACCGGCAGAAGCTGTATGCACAGAAGCAGTGCCATCAGCAACGCCAGTAATTTGTGTCCTTTCATAGTTACCTCCAGTTTCTCGTGCTTTTGCTTACTTGGTGATCTGTCACTGTGCTATTTTCAGCCATCTTATCCCATAACTGCTGGGAAGTGCTGCGCTGATAAATAACACGAACAGTATAGGTTCTGCTATCAGAACCCAAGGTCACCGTGTAAGCGACCGGCATCGACAGATTCACGACCTCGCCCGAAACAGGACTTACCACAGCACCAGCGGGAACCGTAACAACGGGTGCCACGCGGGTCACGTCAGTGCCGTCCGGCAGCGTGATCGTTATTGTACCGGCGGAATCATCGATCACTCCCTCAACGCCCAAGACCTTGAAGGATGTGATCCGTGCTGTGGCCGGTGTCACAGGGTCTGTATTGCCACCGCTTGCGCTGATGCGCTGGCCATTTTTGTTATACACGTTCACCGTATAGGTACGCGACACAACATCGGAGCCGGTGACCGTATAGTGAACCTCACCGGAAAAATCCTGTTCCAAGCCGGGGGCAGGACTGCACACAGTTGTTCCCTTACCCAACGTGATCGACGGGATCAGTTTCGTTGTAGTGAGTCCGCTATCATCAACGCCATTGACAACGATCATTCCCTTTTGGTCGTCGATCGTACCCTTATAGGTCGTACCGTTGACCGTCAAGGAGAAGGCGCTGATGGATGCCTGTCCCTTTGCAACGACCTTGATCCGATACGTCTTTGTTGCTGTGCCATCCTGCGATTTGATCACGAAGCTCGTCCAATCGGAGAGATCCATGGTGGCCTTGCCATCAAGGGCAGGAGTTGCCGTTGCTTTATAAGAAATATCAGCAGAAATAAGCAGCGCCGTAACATCTTTTCCGGCATCCACATTCAATATGATGTCTGCGCCGGATTTCGTTTCTGTTACTGTTCTGCCGATAATCGACAACGGACGCGAATTCTTATCCTCCAGTGCCAACGTGTCCAAATACAGTTCCGCACCGCTTGCGTCAAGGTCATCCTTCAGCGTAACGGTAAGCGCGTAATCTCTTTCGGTTTTGCCATCTTCCGCACGAACCGTGAAGTAGTACTTTATATTGGCATTGGCCTTAATGGTCATGGGCAGTTCGGGGGCAACAAGTGTCGCGCCCTCGGACAGCGTCAGCTTCGGCGTGACGCGAACGAGCGGCGTCCCTGCGGGCAACTCCAATGTGATCGTATTTTCACCGCCTGCGGCAGCCTCTTTTATGACACCGTGCTTGCCTTCAAGCTCAAACCCAAGGATACGCGCTTCAGAAGAAAGTGTTTTTGCAAAGTCATGCTGCTTGTACCAAAGATGATACGGTGTACCCTGGCCACCTTTCTCAAGGAAGTTCAAGTACCACTGCAGGGCATAGCACCCCTCGTAGGTCGCAAGCGCATTGGGACTAGTCTCTTTTGCTTCATGCTTAAATCCGCTACCGATTGAAAACATGTCCAGCCATTGCGTGACGATGCTCTTGGTACCATTGCTAAAGCGCGGATCGGTATATGGATCGATACCAGCCGAACACAAACCACAGATCGTCCAGGAAATGATTTCGCTGTTAATCGTCCCCCACGACTTGATCGTATAGTCGTCAGAGACTTTTTGCGCGAGGTACTCGGTGCCATCCTCAAGCCATTGTCTTACCTGACTGCCGTATGTTGGATCATCTTGATAGGGGCCCAGAGCGAACATGTTGGATGCAACGCCATCCAGTTTCATAAAGCCCTGGTCGATCCCCTTCGGTGTTTGCTCCAAAAGATACTCGACCATAAATGCCCGATCATGCTCGGTATCCGCCGGCAGCGTGTAATTGCCGATATCCAGCGCGAGTAATCCAAATTGCACACCGTTCAGAGAGATCGTCGTCTGACACAGGTTTGCCACAAGGTTATCAATTTCGTTTCCCTGTGCATCGACAAAAGGCTTTCCACCATTATACTGCGCAAGATTCGAGCAGTCATAGCCACGGGCTGTCAGCATCAAGGTCACCCGCGCAAGATCTGTCATGGTTCCCTTTGGACCGAGCTTCCGATTCGCGATGATCTCCGCGATGGAAAAACCGTTATTGGTGTTTGGCTCCTGCAAATTCTCATATAAGCCAAGATTCAGCCATTCCCAATCCTCAGGCTCATCTTTCTCTCTATAGGCAGTGATAATACTGTTCAGGAGATTCTGCATCCGCTCCTTTTGCGGATTGTCTACCGGCTGGCTGGAAACCGTGACAGTGACAACATATTCTTTTTTGTCGCCATTCTGTGCCGTTACCGTATACGTTACAGGATTTGTAAAGTCCTGTACTTCACCAGATGCAGGAGAGACAGTTGCATATTGGGGGAGTTCAATTGTCGGAGCAAACCGCTTGGACGTTCCTGCCGGTAGCTCTAACGAAACTGTACCGGCATCGTGGTCTATACTGCCCGCTAACCCACCAAAGCGAAACGCAACAAGGCGATTATTTGTCGCGGCTGGAATTTTCTTTACAACAACAAAATATTCCTTGTAGCTCGTACCATTCTCGGCCGTGACTCTATAGATGATCGGCGTGTTTTCTGAATTTTGGAAGTCCTCACCGTTCAGTGCTTCAACTTTGGCGTCATAGGAGCAGGTATATTCGCTTTTCAGCAGGCTCCAATCCGTCGCATAAGGAATTGTGACGGTGATCCGCTCTCCGTTCCAGACAATGCTTTCCTCTTCAACGCCGGTGGTATAAGACAGCAGATCACATTCGGCAGAGTTCCCCTGCGTGATATCCAATACATATTCACGAGAAAACTGCAGGCGATCCTTCTTGGCACCTTTGGCTGCAAAATCAGAGCAATCATTGTCGATCACAAGGTATTTTGCTTTTTTGAGGTTGATCCTTCCCAATGAATCCGGAGCAACCGCGTTTCTCGCACTGTCAAGATACGTTAAAGCAGTACCTGTATACTCTACATCAACGCTCGTCAGCCACAGACTGTCTGCAGGAAGGTGTAGGGATATCTTATTGCCTTCATCATCAATCGTTGCGATGCGGCCCGCAGCACTAAAATAGTTTACGCCAAAGGTGGGAAAACCGCTTCGTATGCGTATGACATAACTTGACCTTATGATGCCGTTTTTGCTATCCCCGTATACATGTGTGGTCGCCGGATCCTTTGCGGTCAGTGTAATAACGCTTATACCGTTGACGCTCCAAGCACCCGATAGAGACGCCTGCACCGCAGTCGGATCCGCAACTCCATATTTGATGGCGCCTTGCACTTTATTCATGTCAAGGCCATCTGGGACAGTCAATACATAAGAACCATCAGCTTGCAGCATGCCTTTGATATTGGCCGCCTCAATACTCTCAAGAGATGGCGATGGGATTTCCTGCTGTGCATACTGAATGTAATAAGGAAAGACTGTATCAAAAATCGCTTCTGCTTGTTTTGCCGAAAAATAATTAGCGCTGCGAATCCCTGCGGCTGCCTTTTCTACAGTATACGAACTACTGCTTATCGGATACTTTGTATTACGGGTATGGATATAGGGCTCAAGGCCAAATGACAAGCTAATCAGGCTTCTTCGTGCTGCAGGATGAGGACCGCCCTGCACTGCGGGAAAATCATGCTCATCATACAACTCCCAATACAAATCAGAAATCGCGTCATATGCTTTCAGGCACTTTTCTCCGGCAGTTGTGTAGTCCGACAATTCACTGGAAGTTTGATATGTACGCTTTTCCGGAACAGCAATGATAAAAATATCACACTGTCGTCCATCGGCAGTGACAATTCGCTGCCGGACTGGGTAATAGTAATCTGCTTTATCGAGTGTAATGTCTACGCCATCTTGCTGACGCGTGAGAGTCAATGTCAGCTTAAAATCAGAAGGTTTTGTACCATCAGCACCAGGAATTTCTATCACTTTTACAAGTGACCCCCAATCCAAGTACTGCATATCACGCACTTGAAGAAATTGGAGGTCGCCAGCGTCCGGATATTCTTTTGCGGTGATTTCTACTGCCGTGTAATTCGATGACGCTGAATTATCATCATCACCTATCGTATTATATGCTCCACCGGGCCAGTATGAAGGTGCGGAAGGAATCGTTCTCTCAGCGGCGTAGCCAACAACTACCGTACTTAGCAGGATGATGACGCTAATAATGAGTGTTGCCACTCTTGTTATTCTATGTTTCATTATTGCATTCGTTTGTAAGAGCGCACAGTCTCTAAGTTTTATGGAATGCGGCGGCGTACCCTAAAACGGGCATTTCGGTTAACCTTTAGGTACGCCGCCGCATATTAGCGTCTAAATCGTCTTACCACATCGGGGCATTGATGTCATAACCATAATCGCAGGTATAGCGCCAGGTCACAACGTCACCGGGGATGAGCTTCCAACCGCTGATACCGATCATGGGAACAACAGTCTGACCGCCACGGGTGACCTGATACATCCAGCCGCCGGCACCGCCGCCGAGCATCGTTGCCGTGCTATTCATGTCAAGAACACCGATGGAGGAAATATATGAGGAGCTTCCACTAAAATCGAAGCCGGTGCGTGCAGCCTTAAATGCGTTCAGCAGTTCGTAGGGCGTATTGCCTGCGTTGACAGTAGTAGTAAGGGTACGGTACTGTGCAGCGGTCAAAGAACTGATACCCGCGCATATATTATCCATCTGCAGCACCTTTTCGGCTGCATTTGCCTTCTGCTCATCAGTGACATCATCAAGCATTCCGGAACGGCCATACACAGTGCCATCCAAAGTAGAGAATGCTCTCGCATTTTCGTACTCAAAATTCATGGTAACAGAAAAGGTGGACGGGTATGCGGAAACATAATACGTCTTTGTTGTTTCCACATTTTCCGAGTTAATATAAACAACACCAACACTTACAACGCTGGTGAAGTCCACGTCGGTTGTATAAGGGGACTGCGTAGCAACCTGTACGCCATTGATCAGCAGTTTCGTACCGTCAAATGTAAAATTGGTTGAAATGCTGCTAAAATTGGTGCCATCAGGGAGCTGCTTGAAGCTGTAGAATGCGTCAAATTGCTGGTCACCAGAGATGACACTGACGACATCATTCTCAAATGTGACGCCGAGGGCTTCGATGGTCAAATCACCCGCAGCATTTGTGGTCGCAAAAGCGGTCACGCTGAGGCTCAAAGCCATGACCATTGCCATAAAAATGGCTAAAAGTCTTTTTTTCATGGTATTCCTCCTTGTTTTTGTTTTTATTTCTGCCCGTTTTAGGGTAACCGACATTAAAAGTGTGTGTTTCTTTTCATGAGGCCTGTGTAATCATGACTTCATAGTGGCGTCCTCCGTTAGAAGAATCAACATAGAAGTCATGGGACCCGTTCTCGAAATCAAGCTGCAATATGATTGGTGATAATGTCCCAACCAATTCATCATCTATATATAGTGCATTTCCATTGAACATAGCTGTAATATAAACACTTGAAATATCTACACTTGCCGGAATTGCAGCACTTGCCTGATACCGAATCGTAAAGGTATCTTCTACCGAATTCCGTTCCGTGATGGAGGCAACGGTAAAACTGGTATCCTCGTATTTCAGAATCAATGCACAAGGTGAGGATAGATCTTCTTCTATTTCTGCATACATGACTTCGTTGTCCGAAGTGTGATTACCGCAGCCCACCAGACACGGCAGGATGCAGAGTACGGCCAGAACCGCACAGCATATCTTCTTCATAAAGGCTACCTCCTCACTCAGAGCGGATGGCTTCGTTGGGGCTGATAAGCGTCGCCTTGCGGGCGGGCATCCACGCGGCGGCAATGGCTACCGCGCCCGCGAACAACACGCCGCAGACCGCCAACCACCACGGCAGCACGCACCGAAGTTCCTGGGACGCGAAGATCACCGGTATCAGCCACTTTGCGATAAAACTCAGTATCAGGCCCGCCGCACCGCCAATCACACCCACGATCAGCGCTTCCGTCAGGAACATCTTGAAGATGTCGCTACGGATGGTGCCCAGCACCTTCAATACGCCGATCTCTCTCGTCCGCTCCGTAATGGACATCATCATGGTGTTTGCCACGCAGATGGCGGAGATCAGGACCGCAATACCGCCCAGCGCGCCCAGCATCCCCTGGATCTGCCGGGACTGTGTCCGCACCGTCTCCAGCATGTCATTGAGGGAGTAGGTGTTCAGGCCCGTGTCGCGGATCAGCTTGACAATGCGCTGCACGTCGTTGACGTTCTTCACCTTCACCCAAACCAGATCGTAGGTAGGGCCGTTGGCCTTCTCCTCCGCCGTCTTGGTTTGGGTGGTAGCGCCTATGTAGTTGGCGTTGGCCTGCGTCATTTCCTGCAAACGGTCAAAGGACATGAACGCGGCGGTGGCGAAGTTGTTGTTTAGGGTGGAGCAGATGCCTGTCACCCGCAGGGTATACAGGTTACTGGAGGGCAGCGCCCGTCCGTCGGTGTCGGCCTTTGGCTCACCGGTCAGGCTGGAGGAATCGAAGGTCATGCGGACAGGCACTTCCAGCAGGTCGATCAGGGCATTGCCGTTCTCGTCCACCGCCAGCTCCCAGTCCTTGGCCTTGTTGGCAAGACCGGCTGCTACATCGTCGGTAAACAGCACTTCCGGATGCAGGTGTGTCCCGTCCCCGGCCATCGTACCCCGTTCCGGCGTCAGCATAAAGCTTTCTGCCGTGGTCATATCGATGCCGTAGACGCGTACCATGTTGACGTAGTTGCCGGAGACGATGTAGGCAGACTGCTGGTAGACCGGCGTCACCGCCTCCACGCCGTCAATGCCACGGAAGGCCTCCAGCGCCTTGTCGTTCAGCAGCGCCTTGCGTCCGTAGTCGCTGGTGGCGGGCGTCACGTCGATCTTCGTCAGGCTGCCCATGGCCTCGATGCTCTCGCGGTACGCCTGCTCATAGCCCAGGCCCACGGAGATCAGCACCACGATACACATGACGCCCACCGCCATGGACAGGGCCGTCAGGGCCGTGCGGGTCTTTCGACGGAACAGGTTCGTGAAGCCGTAGTGGAAAAGGTCTCTCGGCTTCATACGGTCCCGTCCTTATTGCTTCCGTCGTAGGTCAGCGGCTTCTCCCCGATATCCGGCGTGCCGCCGTCCGCGTCAAAGTCGTCGTCGAAGTTATCCAGATCGCCGCCATCGGTATTTACCGCGCCGGGGCCGATCTCGCCCCGCTTATAGCGGATGATCACATAGACGATGATCGCAATGATGATCAGCACCAGCAGGATCACCAGCAGCCACAGCCACCAGCGGCTGCCTGTGCCGCTCTTTTGGGTGTTGACGCTGTTGGCGTCGGTATCCGCAGAACTTTCCGCTACGCTCAGGGGTACGGAGATATCCTGAGAATACGTCTCGCCGTTGGCATCCTCGTACTGCAGGATCAGCTTGCCCACGAACGCGCCAATCTTGGAGAAGTTCACCGTCACATCGGCACTGGTGGAGCCGCCTGCCAGCAGGTCGCCCACATAGCAGGGCGTAGGGGATGTCATACCGTCCGTAGCCATCACGCGGATGTTAAGGGCCTTTGCCCTACCCATGTTAGTCAAGGGGACGGAGATGGTGGCCTCCTTATCCTTGCTGGGAGTGCCGTAGACCTCCGGCGTTCCGGTCAGAATATCCATCTGCTGGCTGATGGGCAGCATGATATTCTGTGCCGCCTTGCCGGCAATCGCCTCGGTGGTCTCATAGGTCAGGTTAATGCCCAGCATGGTGGGACCTACCTCCGCGTCCTGCTTGGCCATGATCTTGTATTTCAGGATCGTCGTACCGCCCGGCTTGATGGAATCGGCATAGGCGGTATCCGTGCCGCCTACGCACAGCGCCAGACCGGGGGAATTTGTGAACACCAGACTGGAGATGATCTTCTTGGCCGTGTCATACTTGGAGTTGTTGATGAGGGTCAGGCGCAGCTCCGTCTCTTCGCCTGCCATCAGGCCGGACACCTCGGTATCGTCCACATAGAGCTTATAGCTCTGCACCATCACAGCCATGGCAGAAGCGTCATACCCGTCGATAATGGTGATCTGGGTGGAGAAGCTGCCCTCCGCGGGGGCGCTGTTCTCGAAGTAGGTAGCTTTGAATTTGATACTCTTGTTGCCGGAGGTGGCAAAGGGCGACACGGTAAAGGTGTAGTCCAGATACTTGATCTCACCGCTGGCCCAATAACTGAAATACTGACTATAATTGGTGGAAGTCACCACAAACGGAAACTCGTCCAGAGAGGTGGATACTACGGGAGTAATCGTCACACCAGTCAACGTACCGCCCACGTTGATCACGGGGATACGCATGGAAATGGTCTGGTTGGGCGTACCGGTAGGCACGGTGTAGGAACCGTCCACATTGGTGCCGGCCACCTGCAGGCTGCCGAAGGAGGTGGTCACGCCGGACATATTGCCGTCGTCGGTTACAGTCACATAGGCGGTGATCTTGAAGGTCACGTCCTCGGTGATGGTGGTGCCGTTTACGGCGTCCTCGCGCCACACGGTGGCGTTGACCTTGAAGGGTACGGCATAGCGGCCTTTGCTGGCAAACTCGCTGATCTTGAACTCGTACCATACCTCGGCGGTGGAGTTATAGGACATATCCTTCAGGTGCTGCACGTCGCTGGCGTAGATCAGCTCGAAGGGCCAGTTGGACACGCTGGCATCGGAGGGAACATCGGGATAGATGTTGATGTTGCGCAGCATGTACTTCTCGCTGGGCAGGTACTCCTTGTTCACTGCCAGCGGCAGCACGATCGTCACCACCTGACCGGGGACGCCTCTGGGAGACTGCGCGCCGGTATCCATCAGGATCAGGGCGTTGGCATCACTGGGTATGACCTTGATATCCGTGTTGGGCTTTTCGTCCGTAACCGAGACCCCGCTGACGCCGGCATCCTCTCCGTTTTCGTAAGACGTGTAAGCCTCAATGGTGCTGTCATCTATCACTTCCTCTGTGACTTCTTCCGCCATAGCAACGGCGGGCAGCAGGGATACTGTCATCAATACGCAGATCAACAGGGCCAGTACCCGTTTTACCGTTTCTCTTTTCACTGTGCGTTCTCCTCTCCGGTGTGGTGATTTTCTGTCTCTATCTTGCCGTCGTCGAAACGGACGGTACGATCTGTGTAACGCTCCATCTGGGGGTCATGGGAGCTGAGGATGAAGGTGGTGTTCCGTTCACGGAAGATCTCACACAAAAGCTCCATGACCTCCTGGCCGGTGCGGCTGTCCAGGTTGCCGGTGGGCTCGTCCGCCAGCACGATGGAGGGCTCCGTAATGATGGCCCGCGCAATGCTGACGCGCTGCTGCTGGCCGCCTGACAACTCTGAGGGCCGGTGATCCACATGCTCCCGCAGGCCCACGCGGCTCAGTGCCTGACGCGCCTTCCAGTTCCGCTCGTCCTCCGGCACGCCGCGAATCGCCAGCGGCAGGGCCACATTCTCCAGCGCCGTATACTGGGGCAGGTTGTTGTAGCTCTGGAACACGAAGCCGATATAGCGGCGGCGGAACTTCGTCCGCTGCTCTTCGTCCATGGCTTCCAGATGGTGCTTGCCCCGGAGGATGATCTCGCCCTCGGTGGGCGGCTCCAGTCCCGCCAGCATATTCAGCATGGTAGACTTACCGGATCCGCTGCGGCCCGCGATGCAGACGAATTCGCCCTGCCGCACGGACATGTCCACGCCATCTAAGGCACGGACTGTATTGCCGCCCACGGTATAATACTTTTTCAGGCCCACCGTCTGTATGATGGTTTTTCGTTCGCTCATAGTTCTCTCTCGCTTATTTGAAATGTGGAGGGTGGCAGCACATAATGCCGCTCCTCCGCCGTCAGGCCGAATTTGATCTTGATACGCTCCAGCTTCCGCACCCACGGATCGCCCAGCGCCCACAGCACCAGAAACGTACACAGTCCGTGGCAGAAATCGAAGAAGAAGCTGGACACATAGGCCGCGCCCACCGTCTGCCAGGTGATGGGGCTGACGTAGCCGATGATGAAGTACAGGTTCATGATCCAGCCGTACAGAAAGCCGGACAGGAAGCCATACAGGCACAACCGCAACGGCGCGTGGTCTGTGAGCTGCCGCACGAAATGCAGCAGGTCGCCCCGGTTCGTATTCTCAGGACACAGCCTGTCCCACAGCTTTGCCGTGAAGTGAGGGCGGTTCTTTTCCGCAAACACACCGGCATTCTTCAGAATACCGGCCAGAAATCCCACCAGACCCCAGGTGAACATCTGCCATGGTGTCCACGGGCCTTGCCCGAAGATGAAGTTGCTGACAAAGCCTGTCAGCGCGCCGGTGAGGAAACCAGCCTCCGGCCCGAAGGCCACCGCCGTGATGATAATGATGGCGGAGCAGGGCTTGAAGTTGGGCAGAGGGATGATCTCGAACACCGTGCGGCCCACAACGCCGATGGCCGCCATGACCGCGATGGGCACCAGCTCACGGGCCTGGGGCTTCTTCTTATCAAATACCAGAATGAAGGGTATCGCGGAGGCCAGCAGAAACAGCAGGCCCAGCAGGATATCCGAATTCAGGATGATGTAATCCCAGAAGGTGCGGGAGCCCACCGGATTGACCGGAGGACGGTGGCTGTGGTAATACCCAAAGGCTGCCATCAGGGCGGGCAGCACCAGAAGGATCACCCACGCGGCGGCTCTGGTTCTTTTGCTGACAAAGAGCTTCGACACGACGCGATCACCTCCTCACAGGTAATGTCCGTGGGGAAGTGCTCCGCCGCGATGCGGTTGGCGTCGGTGGTATAGAAGCGGTTGCCCGCGAAGAAGGCATGGGGCTCGCCCTCAGACAGCAGCAGCCCATCGAACATCAGGGCGCAGCGCGTAGCGTAGCGGGCAGCAAACTCCACGTCGTGGGTCACGATCAGGATGGAGGTACCGTCCCGGCACAGCGCCCGCAGCAGCTTTGCCAGCTCCGCCTTGGCGTAGGCATCCAAGCCCTTGGTGGGTTCGTCCAGCAGCAGCACCGTGGCCTCACGCAGCAGCAGCTTACCTACCGCCAGACGCTGGATCTCGCCACCGGACAGGTCGTAGGGATGCCGCGCCAGCAAAGGCGTCAGCTCCAGCTTCTCCGCCATCTGCACGGCTTTTTCTCTTTCCTGACCGGCGCTGTCCAGCAGCTCCTTCTCCACCGTATCGGCCACGAACAGCGACCGTGCGTTCTGGGGCAGCATACAGAGCCGCTGACCCTTCGCCAGCTTCACCTTGCCACGATAGGGCTTCTTGAAATTCGCCAGCGTCTGCAGCAGCGTGGTCTTGCCCGCGCCGTTGCCGCCCAGCAGGCACAGCAGCTCACCCTCCCGAAGCGTCACATCTGTGCCGCGAAGAATATCTTTACTTTTTTCGGTATAACGGAACCAAAGCTCCTTGCCCTCTAAAACGGCAGGGCGCTTTGTTTCTTTTTCGGTCTTTGCGGACTCAGGCACGGAGGCCTCCTCCGTGATGGGCAGTAGCCGATCCAAACGGCGGCGGCCATCCCGCACCGTCAGGGGCAGCTCGTCCGTCTGCTCCAGCTCGCTGAAAATGCGGACAGCGGCGGGAAGACCGAAGTAGATGCGGCTTTTCTCTGCGCTGCCGGACAGCTGCCGCGCGATCTCAGCCGGTGCGCCATCCGAAAGGATGCGGCCTTTATCCATGGTCACCACTCTGTCGGCGGCGGGGAATACCTCGTCCAGCCGGTGTTCCGTCATGAGGATGGCAACGCCCAATTCGCGGTTGATCCGCTGGACGGTGGCAAGCAGATTGCGGGCGGCCAGCGGATCCAGCATGGAGGTGGGCTCGTCCAAAATCAGTAGCTTCGGCCCCATAGCCAGCGCCGAGGCCAGATTCATCAGCTGCTTCTGTCCGCCGGACAGCTCCGTGGTCTTGCTGCGGAACCATGTCTCCATGCCGAAAAAGGCAGCCATCTCCGCCACACGGCGGCGGATCACAGGCACAGGCAGGGCCATATTTTCAAGGCCGAAGGCCAGCTCGTGCCACACGAAATCGGTGACGATCTGGTTATCCGGATTCTGCTGCACGAAGCCGATCTCCGCCGCGGCGGTCAACTCCGGAAGCTGGGAGAGGGGTTTTTCCTTATAAAAGGTCTCGCCGGCCTTTGCCCCAACGGGCAGCAGGCCGGGCTTGGCATGGCGCAGCAGTGTGGTCTTACCGCAGCCGGAGGGGCCGCACAGCACCACATACTCGCCTTTCTGTATCTCTAATGTTACTTCATCCAATGCCCGCGTTTCAGCCAGCGGGTAGGCGAAGCTCAGTTGCTCAAACCGTAAGAGCGCCATCTGATGCCCTCCTTTGTCTCAAGAATACCGGGCAGGAACATCAGCACGGCGTAGAACGCGAACATGGTATAGCTGGCACTGCCCAGCACCACCGGCGTCATGGCAGGATAGAACTCCATCGTGCCATGACCGAAGGCGCGGGCGGTGATGCAGATGCCCGCCACCGCCAGGATAAGGCCCAGCGTCCGGGCATCCCGGCTGTCGAAGCGGAATAGGTGGAAGGTGGTGCGCCGCTTTGCGCCGTAGCCGCGGGATTTCATACTGTCCGCGGTCTCCACCGCCGACTCCATGCTCATGGTCAGCAGCACCGACAGATTCCGCAGGGCGCTGCCCAGCTTTTGCAGCAGGCGCGTGCTCTCCTCCTGCAGCATGGCCTGAGACTGCCGGATCTCACGGCGGTTCTGCTGAAGCTGGGGGATGAACCGCAGCGTCATGGTGATCAGCAGCGACGTGCCGGGAAAGGGCTTGCCGAACAGGTACAGGAATTTGTCCGAGGTCATGACCTCCTGATAGCAGGTGAACCACATAATGACCGCGCACAGGGAGCAGCCGGACACCAGACCGTAGCACACGGCTTCCAGCGTGTACCACAGGTGGTTGATGGTAAAGAGCATGGTCACGCCCCGATGGTTGAATAGGGGGTTGGCAAGGGCGATCAGCAGAAACATGGGGCCAACGAACCGCATGGTCTGACCGTAGGCCTTCCAGCCACGCAGGCGGATGGAAAACCAGCTGGCGCCGAGGAAGGACAGCATCACTGTGACGGGGTGCATACACCCCAGCGTCAGGCCCAGCACCAGCACGAAGTAGGCCATGCTGACCGCCGGATGCAGATTCCCGAAGAAGCGCATCCGGATATCACTCATTGTTGTTCTTCCAGTCCTCGGCACCTTCCATCCCAGCATCTAGATCCAAGCCCAAATCGCAGGTATAGTTCCACTCGATCACATCTCCGGCCTTGACCTGATAAACGCCGCAGCCGTAGTTGGGATACCAATCATTAACACAGTACATCCAGCCGCTCCAACGACCACCGTCGAACTCATAGAGGTTATTGATGCCCTCTACATAACATCCGCTGCCCGTGCCGCCGCGATAGGACATATGGATCTTATACTTATCGCAGACATAGGAGAGGACATCGAATACTTTGTCACCTTCATCAATCTCCACCGTGGTTACCGGCAGGATCACGCCGGAGGCCGGGACGATGCCTGCCCACTTGCTTTCCAGATGCATGCCGTTATTCACCGCCGTATCGCAGCGGATGGTGATGGTAACGGTGTTCTTCTTGCTGTCCGGCTTCTGCTCCGGCGTGGGCGCGGGGGTATTGTTATCCTCGGTCTTCTGGTCGTTCTTCTTGCTGTCGTCCTTCTTACTGCCAGAATTGGTTGTCGTCGTGTTGGAAGTATCTTCTTCCGGCGTGGTGGTCGTGGACTGGTCTGCCTTGCTGCCCTTGTTGCCTTCCGGTGCATCCGAAGATCCCTGAGAGTAGAAATCCGCCACACTGTCAGGCTTGCTTTGGGACGGAGTGGTCGATGTGTCCTTCTTGCCGAAGCTGAAGGCATCCGTGATCCAGGAATACCATGGCTTTTCCTCTTCCGGCTGGTCGGTGGCCTCACCCACATAGTCCAAGTCTAATCCGCCATTGCTGCCGCTGGTAAGTCCGGTCTGCGCGCAGGAGCACAGGCTCAGCAGCATCATGAGCGCCAGCAGCGACGCAATGATATATCTAAGATTTTTCTTCATTTTTATACTCCTTCAGCCCGTATCAGGACTGTTACTTTTGAGGATGCGGGAGAGGCCGGCAAACCTCTCCCGCTCTATGGGAAAGACTACGGCGTATGCCGTCTCGGTTTGGCTTTTGAGGAAGAGGGGGCGGGGCGGCTTAAACCCCGGCCCCCTTATGGAAAGCGAACAGTCTCCGTTCAGACTGTCTCGGCTTGACAGGGGGATGTTTCTGCACAGGCTGCAGCAGGTTCAGCAGCAGGACAAGATGCATTATCCACAGCATCAGCGGCGCAGAGTACTTCTGCCGCAGCTTCGGCGCATACGATTTCTTGAATCGGAGTCGTCACAGGCTCATTTTCTGCAACTCCAGTATCTGCCACATTCTCGGCAAGCGAAGCTTCCAAGGCAGCAGCTTTTGCTTCGGCTTCCGCTTTTTTCTTGGCTTCCCACTCTGCTTTGGCCGCTTTTTCCGCACGCTTCTTAACAGCCATTTCGTGCTTTCGCTGATCTGCACGTTCGCGCTTGAGCTGTTTCTTCTTTTTGCGTTCCTCGCGGAAAAGCGGCTCTTGCCTTACCTTTTCCTGTTTGTATCGTGCGGTATCTTTGAGCTTACGCATGGACGCCGGCAATGGCAATTTCGCCAACCGCATTGCTGCTTCCCAGCTCCCGAAACGCTCCTCGATGAAACTTCCGCCATCTACTTCGTTTGGAGACGGGCTGTGGCCCAGTGAGAGGAAGCAGCGGTGCAGGTATCGCGCCAACTGCGGCAGAGGGGTCTCCGCATGTCGTGCGGCAAACGCTTCATCACGTTCCTTTAATGCCGCCTCGGTTCGTTTTGAGATCTGGTTTTGTGCCCACGCCTGAAAGTCGATGGGGGCGCCACTTCGGCTAGACATAGTTACACTCCTCCTTATTACGAAAAAGCGCCGGACATCCCTCTTTCTCTGAGAGACGACCAGCGGCGTTTTGCGGGCAAGAAAAAAGCACTGACAACCTATGTCAGCGCGCACTCCTGCCCTCGTCACAGCGAGAGAGCGCCACTGTGTACTCAAGATTCTCGACCGTGTAATTCTCCTGCCTTGCACCACGAGGCGATTGCCTCCCGTACACGATCTACCTTCTCAGGACATACGTCCCAATGGCGGTATTACCCAACAGCTCACGCTGCTTCGACCGTCTCCATAGTGCTCACAGTGCCGACCGCGGTGGGTTTTTCACCCAAGTTCCTTTTAGGCTGCTGCCTGACTTCACCGGGAAAAGAAGCCTTTACGACGCACAGCCACACGGCGTCATTGAATCGTATTTACTTGTGAATTATACTGCCAAGGTATGTGCATACTAAAGGATGCCAACAGACGTCCGGAGTACTTCGTAAATCAAATGCAATTCACGATAGTATGACTACCCTAACTCCGGTTATTACTATACCTTGATTCGCAAAGGAAGTCAACGGAAAAAGCAGAAAAATTGTGAAAAAGTAAAAAAATTCTGCAATGCGGCAAAACCGAATTGCAGGGATTTCCACAATTTGGAAACCGCAGGTCAAAAACGATGCGTTATCCGATTTTTTACCGTCAGAATCATCGTCAAGAATCATTGAGGAGGGAAGCTTATGCCACGTCGCGGAGAGAACATCTACAAGCGTAAGGATGGCCGGTGGGAAGGTCGCTATATTCGCGGTCGGACGCCTGCCGGCAAGGCAGAGTATGGCTATGTATATGCCAAAAGTTATGCAGCCTGTCGTGAGAAGCGACGGAAGATGGAAGAAATCATACCACAGAAGCCGACCCTGACAGGTGAAATGTCTGTGGCTCAGGCAGTTGCGTTCTTTTTGTCAGATCGCCGTGGTGAGCTAAAGGCTTCAACGGTCGGGCGCTACGAGTATGTGACCAGCCATTATATTGTCCCAGATCTGGGAACGGTCATGCTTCATGAGTTGACGGCGGAAAAACTTTCTGCCTATTTTAAGAGACTGCAGAACCGAGGCCTATCAAGCAAAACTGTACGGGATATCGGCGTGCTGCTAAAAACCGTATTCAAAGTTGTGAAAAAGAAATGCCACTGTGACTGTCCTGGCAGGGATGCGGAACTGCCCGCATATCGAGGCAAAGAAACCGAAGTATTTGGCGACCATGAGATAGCCACACTGGCACAGAAAATCTTGGAGACGCCGGATATCACAGGGTTATGTGTTCTATTGGTCTTGAACACGGGGTTACGGCTTGGCGAGATATGCGCCCTGCGCAAAAGCGATATCGACTACCGTTCCGGCTTTCTGCGAATCGAGCGCTCGGCCGCCCGTGTACGCGATGCTTCCGGGACACATTTGGTGGTACAGTCCCCAAAAAGCAGCAGCTCTGTGCGCCTTGTCGCCATTCCCGACGATATGCTGAAACTGCTGAAAACGACCACGCAGCACATCCGGAGAGACAGTTATCTGCTGACCAGTAGAGATACGCCGATGGAACCGCGCACACTGCAATACCGATACCGGAAGCTGCTGGAACGCTGCGGTATCCGCTATCGGAATTTTCACGCCCTTCGACATACCTACGCGACAAGGTGCATGGAGAATGGTGTGGACATCAAGAGCCTCAGTGAGCTTTTGGGCCACGCTGATGTTCGGACGACATTGCAGACGTATATCCATTCTTCTCTGGCCCACAAAAGGCAGGCTGTTCAGAGCATATGTTTCTTACCCACGGAAGGGGCGGGCAGCATTTTAATTCCGTCAGAAATTCCGTCAGAGATCTCAGCAATTACCGTGCCGCCAAGCAAAACAGGGACTTGTTTCGTGAATTGCATTTGATTTACGAAAACATATTTTTGCTTCGCGCAGCCGTGGGCACTTGTGCCTGCGGCATTCTTGTTTTTATATAAGAAAGCACTGATACTATTCTCTATACCATGATAATATCACATCTTTCTTGCGTAATTATGGCGACAGCGGTCGAAAATGCTCGTCAATCTGTAATGTGGTCAGCTTTGTGGGATGTAGCACAAAAACCGCTTTATGTGCCACGCCCACAGCATAAGCCAACGCCAGATCCTCGGCATCTCCCACAGCAGGGCCATCAAGATCATATACGCACAGCACAATGTTTGCCAGGTCGATTATTCTCTGATAGGCGTTGAGCTGCGTGTCACGCTCCCCCGGTGAACAGACAGCGGTCATACCAGTACAGCTGATCAGCATATCAAAATACCGCTCTCGTAAATAGGGCGCCCACTTAGTCGATTGCTCCTCGTGGGGCGTATAGCAAAAGAGCATCAGGTCATGGTCGGTCGTCCGCAGACCATTGACTATTTCACCGGCGTACAGTCCCACACCGCAGTCGCAGGCGGTCAAGAATTGCGATACACCTCCCTGACGTAACACCATAACCTGCTGCGCCAGCTCGATTTTCATTTTCCGGCAGCCACTATCTTCTTCATCAAACCCCCACGGATATCTCATAGGTGATTGTCCTAGAACTGCACAGCGGAACGGTTGACCTGCCATTTATATCGTCTCCTACCTTACCGAATGTATTTCGTCTTAGCCGGTAAGCGTTCGTTTGCTATATATTATATTATTGTCACTATCTCATGTCAAACGCTTTCTATTTCAGACAGAAAGTGCAGTGCAGAAACAGTATACTTTATTCATACCACGAAAGGCAAAGGACTACCGTATGAGTAAAACTGTTTCGTTCAAAAACCACGATCGTTTTGTACAAATCGGCATTGCCATTGTCGCGCTCCGCAAGCTGTGCGGTATGTCACAGGAAAAGCTGGCAGAGAAGGCAGGTATCAGCCGTTCACTTTTAAGCGTGATAGAGGCACCCGGCACCGCACATAACTTCACACTGGATGTGTTTTTTGATATTGCAGATGCTTTGAATGTCGATCCTGCGGATCTTATCAGCGCATCCATGATCCCAGAAAAAATGTTGAAAGGCCGCAACTCAAAGGAATAACCTGCCACTAGACACCGTATACCGATAGCGGGCGCATCTTGTAAAGATGCGCCCGCTTCTTATGTGCTATGTTTCAAGTTAAAACATGTTTTGATTGTATATTGCTAGTTCTGATGCGCAAATAGCTGCCACGGCAGATTCCACAGCTTGGTGAGAATCATCGTCTCTGACCGCTGGGCGGCAGGCAGTGCGGCGCACTTCTTGCAGATGTGCGCCGCATGGCCGCTGCCTGAAAAACTCTCGTTCGATTTGTATTCTCCGCACACCTTACAGTAGTGTCCGTGCTTCTTGCTCATAAAATCTCCATGTCTGTTTCCCAAAATCGAAACATTTTCATTTTTGGGAAGTAGACGGCTGTTTTGCCAACCAGTCCGCAATATCCACGATCTGAATACCCTCGTATTGGTACGCTTCATCTCGGATTCTGGCAAGCACCATCTTCGGATAAGCATCCTTGATCTGGAGCAGAGGGCTTACCTCGCGTTCAAAAGTTTTTGCGTCGCTGATGTTGTCTGAAACCTGAATATAGAGCTTTTCATTGCGCTTGATGGCGACAAAATCTATCTCTTTCTTGTACAGAACCCCGACATAGACCTCATACCCGCGCCGGAGCAGTTCAATAGCGACGATGTTTTCCAATACGCGGCCATAATCCAGATTTTTGGTCCCCAGCTTCGCATACCGGAAGGTGTGATCGCTCAGATACAGCTTATCATTGGAAGCCAGATATTTTTTCCCCTGAATGTCATACCTGCGAACACGGTAAAAAGCAAAGGCGTTGCACAGATATTGCATATAGTTGCCGACAGTTTTGTGGTTGATCTTGTCCTTGTTGCTTGTGAGTGCATCCGCGATGTTTCTTGCAGACGTAAGGTTGGAGATATTGTCCATGAGAAAATCGACAATGCGGTTCATCAGGATCGGATTCCGGATTTTATATTTTTGCCGGATGTCTCTGACGATCAAGGTATCGAATACGTCCGCGATGTAGTCGTATTTGGCTTCCGGGTCTTGATAAAGATACGATCCCGCCATGCCGCCCTCTCTCAGATACCGGGAGAAAGCTGCATACCTGTCCGTGAGGGAATAATACTCGCAGAACTCACTGAAAGAGAACGGGAACACTTTCACTTCAAAGGTTCGCCCTGTGAAGAGGGTGGCAAGATCGGAACTCAGCAGGAAAGCGTTAGAGCCGGTAATATAGATATCGAATCTTTCCTGCGCATGGAGGTTGTTGATGGCAAGCTCAAAATCGGGGCACATCTGCACCTCGTCAATCAGGACAAAGTTCTGCTTACCATCGGCATAGGCGCTTTCAATATAATCATTCAGAACATGACAATCCTTGAACTTCTCGTACTTTGTCAGGTTGAAATTGATATGCACGATGTTTGCGTCCGCAATATTTGCTTCCACATACCCTTTGAAGGCTTCCAGCAGCTTTGACTTTCCGCAGCGCCGGACACCCGTAACTACCTTGATATCCGGTGTTCCGATCACTCCAATTAGTTTTCGGAGATACATACCTCGGTCTATCAGCTTCATTCTCATCACCTCTGCGCTTATTATATCCATTCTATTTCCCAAAATCAATATTTTTTCGATTTTGGGAAATAGAGTTGCAGAGAAAAAACGGGAGCGACCCGAAAGCCGCTCCCGCTGACATACCATCATTATTCGTCCATATCGAAGTCTGGGAACAGTTCCATTTATCGAACTGCTCGTCGGTGATGCCACACAGGTTGCGCGGGACACCGTGGGGCAACGCCTGCATCAGACCGGCATGGGTGCCGGTATTGTAACATGTACATCAGGTCGATCTAGTTAAAAAGAAGTTCAGCTTGATGTGGACTATCAATCAAAAGCTATAACTGCGTACATGCCTATAAAGCTCCCGTTCATGCACTGTGGCTTTGGCACTTTGCATTCGTGATACTTTCGGTGCGATCTGACTTATCTTCCATCTGAGGGAAGTCTCACAGCGACCTGCTCGCGGGGCATTGGACCCCATTCACTTTCATCTCAGTACCATGGCACCTTGAACCGAAAATACTATTCACTAATCGGGAGCTGCACTCATAATAACCACTTTTTTCCATTTTTGCAATAGGGAATTTTGGGGGAAATCCATCTCAAATGAGTCAGACAGAAAAAGAGATTTCGCCAAAACGCCAGAAATAAAGGCTTTGCGGCTTTTTAACATGACCATCCATCATGTTTTCAATTTCAAAGACGATGGAAGCTAACATTATTTGTCCCCGTTCTCCGCCACCCATGTCCGCACATAGTCCACGAACAGGCGGGTGGAATTGGACAGGGCCTTCTCGTCCTTCACACCGATGCCGATAGTGCGGTGGAAGGTCATGGGCGGGCGGCAGGCGGTAATGGGCGCGGGACTATGGCGCACCATCAGCTCCGGCAGCAGGCTGATGCCCAATCCCTCCGACACCATGGACAGGATCGTCCGGTCCTCACGGGCCACATACTTCACATTGGGCCGGATGCCCATTTCGTCAAAGGCCGCCATGATCTCATAGTCGTCGCCCTCCTCCAGCTGGATAAACGGCTCCGACGCCAGCAGCTCCCTGGGAAACGGGTCGCTGTCCGCGTAAGTATGGTCACAGGGGACGATGACCTGCAATTCGTCCCGGTGCAGGGCGTAGGTCTGCAAGTGCTTCACCGAGGGCAGCCGCAGAAAACCGCAGTCCACCGCGCCGGTGACGATCCAGTTCTCGATCTGGTCGTAGAAATCGCCGGTGACCACCTCAAACTCGATGTTGGGATACAGCTTGCCGAAGCTTTTCAGAATACGGGGCAGCCACTGGGCCGACACGCTGGAAAAGGTGGCGATCTTCACCAGGCCGCTGTCCATGTCCTTCAGGCCCTCCACCGTCTGCATCAGGGCGTGGTGGGCGGCGCACAGCTTCTCGATCTTGGGCAGCACCGCCCGGCCATCCGCCGTCAGCACCACGCCGCCCCGGTTGCGGCTGAGCAGCGTGATGCCCAGCTCGCTCTCCAGCGACGTGATGGCGTGGCTGATGCCGGACTGGGTGAAGTTCAGTGCCTCCGCCGCCTTGGTAAACGTGCCGCAGGACACTACCTTCAAAAACACCTGATATTTGGAAATGCTCATGGGAACCACCTCGCTGTTGTCTATGGCGCTTATTATACATGACGGTCACTCATAAAATCAAGGGCAAGGATGCGCTTTACAAATGTAATTTGCCATGATATACTAGCCGTGCAGTTGAGCCAACTGCACCCAATCTTTTCCATTATGAGGGTATCCTTCCCTCGAACCACACCCAGCCACCCCTCGTGGCAGGGTGTGATTTTTTATCAGATAACGCAAAAAGCAGTCCCACAGGACAGCTTTTGATATTCTTTTACGTGCTCATTCGCAATTTTCAAGAAAAATCTGGACTATTCGATTCTTTTTCACTATGATAAAACCATACTACATCCAGAGGTGGTGACTGCTCCATGCTGATTTATTTGCAAACCATGTTGTGTGAATTTCTGTTCTTCTCCTTGCAATCACCCCATCTGTGCAATATGAAACAAAATGGGTATCAGAACGCAGCGTTTGGATGCTTCGTTCTGATGCCCTTTTACGATATAGTTTCTTTTACAGCGGCGACAACGATTACCGGAATTCCGTCGTCTCTTTCTGCAACACTGCACTCCTTTTGATTAGCGATTTTTTCTCCACACCCCTTGCAAAACAGAAAGAGTCATGATATAACATGACCAGAAGAACCAAAATGGTCATTTGGATGGTGAACGAGCTTGGCTTTTACCGACTATGAAACAGAACAACTTCACAAGGCGCTGCTGAAGGAAACAAGACGCTGCGCTGTCACGCTGGGGATGAAGAAAACCTCCGTAGAGCAGCTGACGAAGGCGGTCGGCATCGCGAAAGGCTCATTCTATAAATTCTACGAATCCAAGGAAATGCTTTTCTTCGCGGTTTTGGAGGGTATCCACGCCGAGCTTTACAGGGTGGCTGACCGCGCGCTGCGTGAATCTGACGGCTTGCAGCCGTCGGAGCGTGCAGCAAAGGCGGTTCTTGCCGTCTGCTGGCGGCTGTCCGATACCGGCGACATGGTTTTCATTGAAAACGATGCAAAGCTGCTTTTGCAGAGACTGCCGGAGAATGTCAAAAATGTGCATTATCACGACGACGAGGCGCACATTCGTCAGCTTCTGGAAAAATATGACCTTGTTCCTAAACGGGGGGCTTCACTTGCCGCCGCGACAGTACGCGGACTGATCTTGACCGTCTCCCACAAGGAGCAGATTGGGGAACTGTACCCGCAGGTGCTGGAAACGCTGGTGTACGGCGCTTGCAGGGAGCTATTTGAATAAGCGGAAGGCCGCAGAGATGCGGCTTTTCTGAGATACAGTGGTTAGCGCCATCTAACTGCGTGACTGTGCGTATCGGTTAGGCAAATCTAACCTTGAAAGGAATGATAGCGATGCAGGAACACAAGAATTTCTGGGGCAAAAATGCCGGACGTTACGACCGCTTTATGCGAAAGGATCGGGCGGCGTATGACGAGATGTATGCGCTGATTCGGCCGGTGGTGAAAGCCAAGACGGTGTTGGAGCTGGCGACCGGCACGGGATTGATCGCAAAACACATCGTAAACGCGGCGGCGCACATCGAGGCGACGGACGCCTCTGCGGAGATGATCGCCGAGGCGAAGCGGGATAACCGCTCTGCCAAGCTGCACTTCTCCGTGCAGGATATGTTCCGCCTGCCCTATGCGAACCAGTCCTTTAATGTGGTGATCGTGTCCAACGCGCTGCATATCGTGCCGCAGCCGGAGAAAGCCCTGCAAGAGATAAAACGGGTACTGAAAGACGACGGCACGCTCATCGCGCCGACCTTCACCCACGCCGGAAACTCGTTTTCCGGCAAGGTCAGGGCATTTTTCATGAAGCGGGCAGGCTTTCCCCTCCACAGCAAGTGGACGAGCGAGGAATACCTGCAGTTCCTGCGGCAAAACGGCTGGGCGGTGCGGAAAAGCGCTGTTCTAAAGGCATCCTTCCCGCTGACCTATGCGGAATGTGTGAAATTGGAGGTGTGATAAGATGTCATTTTTCGAGAACACCAGAAAGCCTGTGGGGCTTGGCGGGAAAATCATGGTCGCCATGATGAACCTGGGGCACAGTCCTGTGGCACGGTGGGGACTTCGCTTTTTGGAGCTTACTCTGGACGCCAAGGTGCTGGACTGCGGCTGCGGCGGAGGGGCGAACATCAAGAGACTTCTGAAAAAATGCCCGGAGGGTATTGTCAAGGGCATTGACTATTCCCCCGTCAGTGTGGAGAAATCCAAAAAGGTCAACGAGGCCGCCATAGCGGAGGGACGCTGCGCTGTTCTGCAAGGCAGCGTGGCGGATATGATGTTTGCTGATAACTGGTTCGATGCGGTGACGGCCTTTGAAACCGTCTATTTCTGGCCTGACCTGCCGCGGTGCTTCCGGGAGGTTTACCGGGTGCTGAAGCCCGCCGGGACATTTCTCATCTGCAACGAAAGCAACGGCGACTCGGATAAGGACGAGAAGTGGACGGAGATCATCGGCGGCATGACCATCTACAAGGATGCCGAGCTGAAGGCATATCTGGAGCAGGCGGGTTTTCACGATGTGCAGATACACAAAAAGAAAAGCTGGCTGTGCATCACAGCGCGGAAATGAGGGGACTAAATCATGAGTATCTTTGCATCTATCTTACGCAGCGTATACAACCTCTCCGGCGCGAAAAAGGCGTTCGCCTTGCCGGAGGATGCACTGCGAAAGGAAATTGAAAAGCAGAACCGGCATCGCGGCGTTTTTACGCCCACCGACCGCAAGGCACATTATGAGACGATCACAGTGGGCGGCTTCCCCTGTCTGATTGTGCGAGAGCATCCGAAGCCGTCCGAGCGTGCGATCCTCTACTTCTTCGGCGGCGGTATGGTGATCGGCCCGGACAAAGGCGACCTGCCTGTGATGCGCAAGCTCTGCCGCGAGACAGGCTGTGATGTGTGGTTCCCGTTTTATCCCCTCTGCATGGAGCACTGCATTACTGAAACCTATGCGATGGTGTACGAATGTTACCGCAGAATGGTCGGCTTGTATGGCGGCGGAAATGTCAGCACCTGTGGCTTTTCCTCCGGCGGTGCGCTGGCGCTTGGCATTGCGGCGCATAACAACGCCCAGCCTGAGCCGCTGCCGCAGCCGAGACACATCGTCGCCGTATCCCCCGGCGAGGTGCCGTGGAACGACGCGGAAAAGGTACGGATGCAGGCGCTCAATGAAAGGGATGTTTCCATCGACTATGCCTTTATGGTGACGGTGGAGAAGTTCATGCGGCATGGCTGCGAGAATGTGCCGGACTATATGCTCTCCGGCTCCCGGGGAGATTTTACCGGCGTAGGCGATATCCACTTCTTCTATTCTGCCGACGAGGTGCTCTACGGCGCATTGCCGGACTTTGAGGAAGCCTGCAAACGGGCAAATGTCCCCTATACGGTGTCCGCCCGCCCGAAGATGGTGCATTGCTACTGTATGCTGCCGATCTTCAAGGAGGCAAAGGAGGACTTTGCGAAAATCGTGGACATTTTGAAAAAATGAGATCGGAAACGGTCGTGTGATGATTGAAACACGGAGAGAAGGCCATGGAACGAAAAGAAGCCATTCGCGGTGCGTACCGAATGACGGGCGGAAACAGTTTTTATGACGGCATGATCACCTGCTCTACTCTGAGCGGGAAAGCGGTGTGCCGCTTGGTGTGGGCAATGAACAAGGCGGAAAACGACGCCTATCTGGAAAAGGCAATGTCCGGTATTCCGGAGCATTTCTCCGGCAAGCTGCTGGAAGTGCCGGTGGGAACAGGGATTCTGACCATGCCGGTTTATCAGACTATGCCGGAGGCGGACATTACCTGTCTCGATTATTCGCCCGATATGATGAGGCAGGCACGGGAAAAGGCTGACCGTCTGCACCTGAAAAATGTAACCTTCCGGCAGGGCGATGTGGGTGCGCTTCCCTATGCAGACGACACCTTTGACATCGTTTTGTCGCTGAACGGCTTTCATGCTTTTCCGGACAAGGAAGCCGCCTATCGGGAGGTTTTCCGGGTTTTGAGACCCGGCGGGACATTCTGCGGCTGCTTTTATGTGATGGGCGAGCACAAGCGGACGGATTGGTTTGTCCGGCATGTTTATGAAAAGGCAGGTTTTTTCACACCGCCCTATGAGACGGTTTCCAGTCTGAAAGCACGGCTGGATGGAATGTATACGGATGTGGACATGGGAAACCTGAAAAGCATGGCATGGTTTGTCTGCCGAAAAGCGGGTTAAATCTGAGATGGTCTCATGCACGCAAGAAAGAACAAGGAGGGAGGCAATCAGATGAAGGACAACGAGCTTCTATTCGACCTCAAAAGCCATGTGCTGTATTCCAAGCCCTGCAAGAAGGAGATACGGGCAAAAATCGCCCTGCACTACCCGGAAGCGGAGCGGGAGACGGTTTGGGAACAGGTACAGCAGCAGTATGTGGACTTCCTCTCCGACTGGCGTACCGATTTGGGCGGCAAAAAGAACTTCCACAACGGCGTAGGCGGCACCTACGACTGCATCGCCATCATGAGCTATTACACAGTCTGCAAAGCCGTCACATCCTTCCGCGAGATCGAGGAGATGGAAGAAAACCTGATCCTGTCGATCTTCCGCAGGCTGCGGTTCGTGGACTGCAACAAGCCGTTCTGGAGGAAGCTGATGTACAAGGCGTTTGTGCGGGCGAAAGGCGGCTGCGACAAATGGCACGATTACGAGATGTCGATTGCGCCTTATGAAACCGACAAGCCTATTTATTATGAATTTACGGCATGCCCGGCAGCGGAGTTTGCTATCAAGCACGGTCTTACGGATATTATGCCCGCCCTGTGTAATGTGGACTTTGCGTCTATGGAGCTGCTCCATGCAAGGCTTATACGGACGAATACCTGCGTGAACGGCTGCCGGTGCGACTATACCATCTGCGGCGACAAAGACCCGTATCTGAAGGAGCATCCCGAATACCGGGACGAGGCGGGCTTCAGGAGAAACAAATAAAAACGCAATGCAAAGGCGGTGAGACAAATGGAAACCTTTCTTGGAATCATGATCCCTTTCTTGGGTACAACGCTGGGCGCGGCCTGTGTGTTCTTTATGAAAAAATCCCTTGGCGATCTGGTGCAGCGCTCCCTTGCGGGCTTTGCCGCCGGCGTGATGGTGGCAGCGTCCATCTGGAGCTTGCTGATCCCCGCCATTGAGCAGTTGGAGGAAATGGGGAAGCTGTCCTTCCTCCCCGCCTTTATCGGATTTTGGGTCGGCGTGCTGTTTTTGCTCCTGCTTGACCGTTTGATTCCCCATCTTCATGTGGGAAGCAATCAGGCCGAGGGTCCGAAAAGCAAGCTCGGGCGCACCACCATGATGGTGCTGGCTGTTACCTTACATAATATCCCGGAGGGAATGGCAGTCGGCGTGGTGTATGCAGGCTTTCTTTCGGGCAATACGCAGATTACTGCGGCAAGCGCACTGGCGCTGTCCCTCGGCATTGCCATTCAGAATTTTCCCGAGGGGGCGATCATCTCCATGCCGCTCCGGACGGAGGGCGAGAGCAAGGGCAAGGCATTTCTCGGCGGCGTACTCTCCGGCGTGGTGGAGCCTATCGGCGCGGTGCTGACGATTCTCGCGGCGCAGCTGGTGATCCCGGCGTTGCCGTATCTGCTGAGCTTTGCAGCGGGCGCCATGCTCTATGTGGTGGTGGAGGAGCTGATCCCCGAAATGTCACAGGGAAAGCACTCCGACATCGGTACGGTTTTCTTTGCCGTGGGCTTTAGCATCATGATGACGCTGGATGTGGCGCTGGGGTAGGATTGGAGGAAACAGGATGATCATTCAAACGATTTTGGAGGGTCTCGGGCTGGGGGTCCTGCTGGTTCTGGTCTGTGCCGTGGGTATCCGTAAAGGGGCTGTTGGCATGGTGCACCTTTACAGCCCTGAAGTTCAGGATAGGTGTGTAAAACTGGGGCTTACAACACACGCGAAAATCAAGCGAAATGCTTTGATTTTCAAAGCTGTCTGCGTCCCCGGATACATCGCCTATGTGCTGGTCTGCGTCTATGCGCTCAACGGCGCAAAGGGCTTCGTTCAGGGCTTTTGGCAGCTGCTGGTCATACTGTCCGTTATGAATCTCATAGACCGATTTTTGGTTGACGGCTATTGGGTAGGACATACGAACGCATGGGAAATTCCGGGAACGGAAGACCTGAAACCCTACATTACAGCCAAGGATAAGGGCAAAAAGTGGCTGTTCGGCACAATTGGTATGGCGGTCATTTCGGCAGCACTGGCGGCGATCATGATGCTTTTTATGAAAATATGAGGTGATAGAAATGCTGTTTCAAACATATGGCGACAGGAGGAATCCTGCCGTGCTGTTCTTTCATGCAATGGGTGTGACAGGAGCGAGCAGCGAACCGATTGCGAGGTATTTGCAGGATCGATATTTCTGCATCTTGCCCACCTCCACCGTTTACTGCGAGGGGCAGAAATATGTCAGCAAGCTGGACGAAATACGGCAGGTGGAGGACTTTCTGCATCGACAGGGCGTGGAGCGGCTGGCGATGGTGGTCGCTTCTTCCATCGGTGCAGACCTTGCCATGGCGTTTCTGACGCAGACGAAGCTGCCCGTGGAGCACGCTTTCTTTGACGGCGGGCAGTTCGCCCAAATCGGAAAGGGCACGCGCCGTATCATGACGCCGTTTCTGTATTTTGCCATCAAGAGCCTATATTGGTCGAAGGGCGGCACACTGAAAAAGATTCTGTGGTGTGACGATGATTCCATAAAGCCGTATTTTATAGCCGCAGGGGAAAATCTGACCTATACAAATTTGCGGCGGCAGATTTCGGACAGTCTGGAGGATAAACCCTTTCCGCCGCTTTCAAAAGAATTGCAAAAACATACCTATTTCGAGTTTGGCAGTATAGAAGATCATTTCAAATACCGTCAAGCAGTGATGGAATCCTACCCCTGCGGCCATTATCCCGTGTTTGAGGGATACGATCACATGCAATATCAGATTCGCGATCCAAAGGGGTTCGCCGAAATGCTGGCACACATCGCCGAGCGTGACTGTATGCCGGAGCTACCATTTATCAGAAAGTGAGCGTTACATATGAAATATAAAATCGAGAAAAACACCGTGCAGGAGACGCTGATCATTCCGTTGTATGCGCGGAAGGTCTGCTCAGAGCTGTATCCGAATCTTTACCAAGATGAAACGGCGGTGCGGCTGATTAACGAGATCGACTATGACTTTTCGGATGCTGATAAGAACGCCCGCAGCCTGATGCAGCGTTTCGGTTCACTGGAGGTGGCCATGCGGCAGAATGACCTTGCTTTTGAGGTGCGGGATTATCTGAAATCTCACCCCAATGCGGCGGTGGTCAATCTGGGCTGCGGACTGGACAGCACAGGGAGAAGCTGCGACAACGGCAGCTGTAAAATTTACAATCTGGACTTTCCCGATGTCATAGCCGTGCGTAACGAGCTTTTGCCCGCCGGGGAGCGGGAGAAAAATATCCCCTGCGACCTGAACGACACGGCAGGGTTTTCTCAAATTGATGCCTCCGGCGGCGCGGTGTTCTTTGCCTCCGGGGTGTTCTATTACTTTCTGACGGAACAGGTCAAAGCATTGGTGCAAAAAATGGCGGACGCTTTCCCCAGCGGCGTGCTGGTATTTGATGCGGCGAACCGGACGGCAGTGAAAATGATTGCCAAGACATGGCTCAAGAGCGCGAAAATCAAGGATGTGGGCGCGTATTTTGCGGTTTCAGACGCCAAAAGTGAGCTTTCCCTGTGGGACAGCCGTTTGCTGGTCACGAGCCGCGGCTATATGCTGGGCTACAACGATCTCCGCGATCCATCCGTCAGCGGCTTTTTCCGTTTTCTTGCCAAAGTCGGTGACGGAATGATGAAGATGCAGATTGTAAAGATCAGATTTGGTGGCAAGCAATGAAAATGAGCAAAGAAAAACGAGCGCTTATTGCGGGCATGATTGGGTGCTCGCTCTATGTGATCGGCGACTTCTTGTTTGCGGCGACCGGGAAAACCCAAAGCACGGAATCCATCGGGCTGATGGTCAAGGTCGCCTATCTCGATATGGCCACATGGCGCATGGTGGTCAGCATTATCTGCGGTGTTCTCGGGACGGCGCTCTATTACATAGGATTTCACCAGATGTGGAAGCTCCTGAAGCGGCACCTCACCCAACCAAAGCAGCAGAAATGGGTCAAGCTGTTTCAGATCGTCTATCTTACCGGCACGGTCTGCTGGGGCTATGTTCATGCTATGTTTACGAACATGGCGCTGATCTTCAAGTTTACATTTGAGAAATACGGCGATATGCAGGCGGCAGCTGAAATTGCCAATAAGGTGTTTTACTGCAACGCCGCGCCGCTGCTGGCATCGTATATTCTCTGCGATGTGATGCTTTGCGTCGTGATGCTCGTGCTGATCTGGAAGCGGATTCTTCCGCTCAAAACAACGGCACAGCGCGTACTCGCATCCTTCTGCAACCCCATCGTTTTCACGGGAATCGTGGGCAACCTGTTCACGCTTCTGCCGTGGCCGCTGGATCAGATCGATCACGGCACGGAATCCGCCGGGCACCTGCTGTTTCTGGCGCTGGGGCTGGTTTTGCTGCGGGAAATGTGAAAAGCGGAGAATGTAAGGAGACCGTGCAATGAAATACATAGGTATGCCCATGGAAATGTGGGCACTGTTTGCAGGCTCGTTTCAAAAGCAGCTGACGGCAGTGCTGGGCTATGGTGCAGACACTGCAAAAGCGATCACGAAAAAAGCAAAGCCGAAATACAAAGCAATCATTGCAGACCTGCCGGTGTTTGAAAAAGCGGACCGGTTCAAGATGAACCTCGTCAACTGCGCAATGATCGGTGCGTTTATTCTCTCCATGCCGGAGCGCCCAAAGGTGGACGGACTGACAGATTACTACGCAAAATCCATGATGACAAAGCCCATGAAATGGTTCTGCCGAATGAGCGGAAAGAGCAAATTCACCGAAAAGGACATTGCCGGTATGAAAGCCACCGCCGCCCTGAGAGCCGCTGACCGCAACCCCTATTCCTGGAACATGGAGTTTTACGAATACCCCGACGGCAGCGGCTACGAGGGACGCTTTACCAAGTGCGGTATCTGTGTGCTGATGAAAAAGCTGGGGCTATATGATTTAACCCCTGCGCTGTGCCGTCTGGACTACACCATGAGCGAAACCGGCGGCGTGACCGACTTTGTGCGGCAGTACACTCTCGCCTCCGGCGGCCCATACTGCGACTGCGGATATAAAAAGAAGGGCTTCGTGAAAGCTGGGACGGAGGCAGGACGATGAAGGAAACCTATCTCTCCCGTGATTTTCGAGAGACTGCGGCGCAGTGCTTTCCCTCGCAGGCCAAGGAACTGAATGCCTTTTTTGATACGCGGTTGAATGCGCTGCTGGCTGAAAATGCAGGTGCAAGCAAGGAGAAGCAATACCACCTCAAGCGGCAGATATTACCGGGCATTGCGGCCTACGAAACCTTGCAACGGGTCATGCAGGTGCCGGTGGCCACATGGATGTCCGTGATGAGCCAGAGCAGCACCAATACCGCCATCGTGATCTGATGCATCGCGGCGGCGGTTTATGAGAAGAAGTCACACTTAATAAAAAAGGAGTCTTGAATATGAAGACTGACTACAAAAACTGGATCCCCAAGGGAATGCTGGTTTCGCTCATCGCGGGAACGGTGCTGTCGCTTGCGCTGCTGCTCGTTTTCGGCGTATTCGGCATCGGTGTGAGCGGAAAGCTGCGCGTCGTGCTGGGCGCGGTATTCGGCATCGCCTTTGTCGTTTGTGCAAAGTACACCCAGTGGTGCGTGTATGCCTATCGGAGCTTTTCCTATGACGGCGAACGCAAGCTCTCAAAGCAGATCATTGACGGCACGGCGGAGCATATCACGCTGCCGGAGGGCGGCGTGGGACTGGATATCGGCTGCGGCAGCGGCGCGCTGACCATCGCCTGCGCAAAGCGCAATCCCCAGGGGAAAATGGTCGGCATTGACCGCTGGGGTAAGGAATACGCCTCCTTCAGTCTGCCGCTGTGCGAAAAAAACGCTGCTGCGGAGAGTGTGAAAAACGCTTCGTTCCAACGTGGGAACGCCGTGAAGCTGGATTTTCCCGACGAGAGCTTCGACGCGGTGACCAGCAACTATGTCTATCACAATATCACAGGGGCAGACAAGCAGGCTCTTCTGCTGGAAACACTGCGGGTTCTGAAAAAAGGCGGAACATTTGCCATCCACGACCTGATGTCGCCCGGTAGATGCGGCGATATGCAGGCATTTGTCCAAAAGCTCAGGGATATGGGCTATGAGCGCGTGGAGCTGATCGACACGACCGACGGCAGCTTCATGACACCGAAGGAAGCCAAACGCCTGATGCTTCGCGGCTCAACATTGCTGGTGGGAAGAAAGTAGAGCGGCGATGTCATCGGCTACACGGCGGGAGAGATCAGCACCGCAGTCTACGAGAAGAAAGGCTTTTTCCATTTTGGGAAGAAGAAACAGTAAGATCATTCCGATGCCGCCATCGCGGCCATCGGTTTGACATATATATTTTATATAGGAGGACAATCATCATGAAAAAAATCGGTTTGTTTGCAGCAGGAGTGCTGTTCGGCACGGCGGGTATCAAGCTGCTGGACAGCAAGGACGCCAAGAAGGTCTACGCCCACACCACTGCTGCCGCGCTGCGTGCCAAGGAGGATGTGATGAAAACGGTCACCGCCGTGCGGGAGGGCGCGGATGACATCTACGCAGAAGCCAAGGCCATCAACGAGCGCCGCGCAGAGGCGGAGGCCGCCGCTGTGGTGGAGGACGCTTCCGCGGAGGACGGCAAGGCGGAGTGATCCATGAAATGCACGATCCTACATGATTTACCGGGGCGGCTGCGGGTACACCTGTGCTGCGGGCGGATGAGCTTATCCCAAGCAGATGTGCTGGAGTACTATCTGCTGGCGGTGGACGGCGTGCGCTCCGTCAAAGTCTACGACCGGACGCAGGACGCGGTGGTGCTCTATGACGCGGAGCGTGGAAGCATACTCCGTGCGCTGGCACGTTTCTCCTTCGCCAAGGCGGAGGCTATGGAGCTGGTGCCGGAGCATACCTCCCGTGCACTGAACCGGGAGTTTGAGGACAAGCTGGCGGTCGCCGTCATACGGCGGTGCGTCTCCAAGCTGTTCCTGCCTGTACCCATCACCACGGCGCTGGCGGTGTTCCGCTCCGTAAAGTACATCCGGGAGGGGCTTTCGGCACTGTGGCACGGCAAACTGTCCGTCGCCGTGCTGGATGCCACCGCCGTCACGGTGTCCATGGCACGGGGCGATTTTGCCACCGCAGGCTCTGTCATGTTCATGCTGCATCTGGGCGAAATTCTGGAGGAGTGGACCCACAAAAAGTCCGTGGCCGACCTCGCCTCCGCCATGAGCCTGCGGGTGGACAGCGTCTGGCAGCAGGTAAACGGCGCCGAGGTGCTGACGAAGATCACCGACGTGAAGCCGGGCGACCGTATCGTGATCCGCACCGGCGGCATGATCCCGCTGGACGGCCGGGTGGTGGAGGGCGAGGCCATGGTGAACCAGTCCTCCCTCACCGGCGAGTCCATGCCTGTGGCCAAGCACCCCGGCAGTCCCGTCTATGCCGGGACGGTGGCGGAGGAGGGCGAGTGCGTCATCTCCGTGGAGAAATCCTCCGGCAGCGGGCGGTATGACCGGGTGGTTCGCATGATCGAGGAGTCGGAGAAGCTGAAATCCACCGCCGAGGACAAGGCGTCCCGGATGGCGGACAGGCTGGTGCCCTACACGCTGGGCGGCACGGTACTGACGTATCTGCTGACCCGGAACGTGACGAAAATGCTGGCGGTGCTGATGGTGGACTTCTCCTGCGCCCTGAAGCTGGCCATCCCCATCGCGGTGCTGTCCGCCATGCGGGAGAGCAGCGGCTATCACATCTCCGTCAAGGGCGGACGCTTTTTGGAGGCGGTGGCCAAGGCGGACACCATTGTGTTCGACAAGACCGGCACGCTGACCTATGCGACGCCTACCGTGGCGGCGGTCATCCCCTTCGGCGGCCACAACGAGGCGGAAATGCTGCGCCTTGCCGCCTGTCTGGAGGAGCATTACCCACATTCCATGGCAAACGCCGTGGTGGCGGAGGCAAAGCGGCACGGGCTCACCCACGAGGAATATCATTCGCAGGTGCAGTATGTGGTGGCCCACGGCATCTCCAGCATGGTGGAGGGCAAGAAGGTCATTATCGGCAGCGCGCACTTTGTCTTTGAGGACGAGGGCTGCCGCATCCCGGAGGGAGAACAGACGAAATTTGACGCGCTGCCCGCCGCGTATTCCCACCTGTATCTCTGCATGGACGGGGAGCTGGCGGCGGTAATCTGCATCCACGATCCCCTGCGCCGGGAGGCGCGGGAGGCGGTAAGGGCGCTGCACGAGAGCGGCTTTGCCAACGTGGTGATGATGACCGGCGACAACCGCCGCACGGCGGAGGCTGTGGCCGCCGAGGTGGGCGTGGACGCGGTGTATGCCGAGGTGCTGCCGGAGGACAAGGCCGCCTTTATCCGGCAGGAAAAGGCGAAGGGCCACACCGTTATCATGGTGGGCGACGGCGTCAACGATTCTCCCGCCCTCTCCGAGGCGGACGCGGGCATCGCCATCTCCACCGGTGCGGCCATCGCCCGGGAGATCGCCGACATCACCGTTGCCTCGGAGGATCTGTTTGCGCTGGTAACACTGCGCAGGCTCGGTGAGGCACTGATGGAGCGTATCCACGGCAGCTACCGCTTCATCGTGGGCTTCAACCTGACGCTGATCGCGCTGGGTGTGGCGGGGGTACTGCCGCCCACCACCTCGGCACTGCTGCACAACGGGTCCACCCTGGGCATCAGCCTGCGGAATATGACCGACCTGCTGGACGAAAAAGAAAATCCCCGAAAATAAGCAAGAAAGTGAGGGAGCAGAGAGGCGGCAAGGTGCTTCTCTGCTCCTTGCAGTCGCTGTGTTATTAGCGTTAGGGGGGCGGATAAACGCGGAGCATAACAAAGCCCGTATCAGTTTAACTGGTACGGGCTTTGTTGAATAATATGCAAAGTGAAATCAGACCTTCCACCCGGCGGCCTGCTGCCGCTCCACCACGAAGCGGCGGTAGAGCCCGTCAACAGCCACCAGCTCGTCATGGGTGCCCTGCTGAACGATCTCACCGTGATCGACAACAAAAATTTGGTCGGCATGGCGCACAGTTTTCAGCCGGTGAGCAATCATAATGACCGTCTTATCGTGGGTCAATTCCGCAACGGCCTCCATCAGCTCCTTTTCATTTTCGGGGTCAACATTGGCAGTGGCCTCGTCCAGAATGATGATAGGCGCATCCTTCATAATCGCCCGGGCGATGGAAATGCGCTGGCGCTCGCCGCTGGAAAGCGAGCTGCCTGCCTCGCCGATGACGGTGTCAAAGCCCTCCGGCAGCGCCATGATAAAGTCGTAGCACCGCGCCTTCTTTGCAGCGGCCTGCACCTCCTCCATGGAGGCGTCGGGCTTGCCAAAGCGGATATTGTTGGCGATGGTGTCGGAGAACAGATAGACCCGCTGAAACACAAAGGAGAAATTGCGGATCAAACTGTCGTAGCTGTATTCCCGCACATCCCGTCCGCCAAGGCGCACGCTGCCTGACTGCACGTCCCAGAACCGCGCCATGAGATTGCACAGCGTGGTCTTGCCGCTGCCGGAGGGGCCGACGATGGCGACGGTGGTTTTCTCCGGAATGGTCAGGGATACATCGTGCAGAATGGACTTGCTGTCATAGGAGAAATCTACATGGTGAAGTTCAATGTCCTCCCGCTCCGGCGTCAGGTTTTCGCCATCGATGTCCATAGGTTCTACGTTCAAAATGGCGTTCGCCTTGTCTACGCCGATGTCGATGGAGCGGAACAGAGCCGAAAAGCTCCCGGCAGAATCCAGCTGCTCAAAGAGAATGAAGGAGCAGATGAGCATCAAAAGGCAATTCGTCAGCTCCATGGTGCCGCCGAAATAGAATACGATGGCAGCAGTGCAGACGGCAACGCCGGTGAGCTTGTTGACGATGAACTGCGCCAGCATATAGAGCACCGACGGGATCTCCATGGCAAAGGATGCCTTCCGAGCATCCTCCACGGCGCCGTGTACCTGCGTTGCAGAGTCGTGGGTCAGGTCGAAATTCTTGACCTCGGCGATGCCCTGCACATATTCCAGCACCTTGGAGACAAGCCGCTCGTCGGCATTGAACTTCCGCTGGGAAAGGGCCTGCTCCACCCGCTGCATGGCGGCGTTGACGGCGAAGAACAGCACCAGTCCCGCCAGCGTAATAAGCCCCATACGCCAGTCAAAGAGGAACATCATCACCGCGATGATGCCGGAGGTCAGAAAGCCGCGGGTCGTGACCATTACCACGCGGGTAGCCACATTCGCCATGTTTTCCATGGTGTTGGTGGTGACGGAGGTCACCTCGCCCAGGCTATTGTCATTGAACCAGCCCATAGGCAGGTAGCGCAGGTGCTCGGCGATTTCGATGCGTTTGTTGGCGCAGGCGCGGTAGCCCGCACGGGTCTGGAGCATGGTAGCCTTCATGTTGATGGCGATAGTCACGATCAGAGAAACCACGATGATGCCAAGGCTTATCCATAAAGTCGCCATCGTGACATTCTTCTCCAGCAGCGCCTGAATCACGATGGCGGCGGCCGGAATACGCATGGCAGAGCAGATAGCGCTGACCACGCCCAGCCAGATAGATGTTATAAACAGCTTGCGGTTATCTGCACCGCAGAAAGCAAAGAACTTTTTCAGTGTCTTGAGCATTACGCCACCTCCCCATCGTCTTTGACGCTGATGTGGGCTTTCCACATGGTTTGATAAAGCGGGCAAGAGGCAAGCAGCTCTGCCTGTGTGCCGGTGGCTTCGATCTTGCCGTGATTCACGACAATGATCTGATCGGCGTCCGCAATGGTAGACAGCCGGTGGGCGATGACCAGCAGCGTCTTGCCCCGCACCAGCTTTGCCAGTGCCGACTGGATGACTGCCTCATTTTCCGGGTCTGTATAGGACGTTGCCTCGTCGAGAATGACAATCGGCGCGTCCTTCAGCATGGCCCGGGCAATGGAGATGCGCTGGCGCTCGCCGCCGGAGAGATGTCCGCCAGAGGCGCCGCAGACCGTCTGATAGCCGTTCTCCAGCCCCATTATGAACTCGTGGCAGCCGCACTTCTTCGCCGCGGCAATCACTTCCTCGTCGCTTGCACCCTTTTTGCCCATACGGATATTGTCCATGACAGAAAGGTCAAAGAGGTAGTTGTCCTGGGATACATAGGC
Source organism: uncultured Oscillospiraceae bacterium (assembly GCA_934597585.1). Taxonomy (GTDB): domain Bacteria; phylum Bacillota; class Clostridia; order Oscillospirales; family Oscillospiraceae; genus Vescimonas. The sequence continues at coordinate 47,819 of CAKTSA010000001.1, read as the reverse complement.
GATGCGCTTTGTGCACTCCGCCAGCGGCAGCGTGTGAATGTCCACGCCGCCCAGCTCGATAGAGCCGTCCTTCACGTCCCAAAGGGAGGCGATAAGCCGGGCGATGGTGGACTTTCCGCTGCCGGAGGGGCCCACAAGAGCATTGACTGTCCCCGGGGCAATGTGTAGATTGACTCCGTGCAGTACCTCCTTGTCGTGATAGGCAAAGCGGACATCTTTCAGCTCGATGGAGTTGTCCGCAGGCAGCTTTTCCGCACGTTCCGGACGCTGCATATCCTCGCCGGACAGCACCTCCGCCACCTCGCCCACGATAGTCGTCACCTGTGCAATGTCGTCGGTGTAGGAAAAGGCGGTGATCAGCGGCTGCATAACGCCGAAGGACAGAACGATGACCGCGAGAAACGTCTCTGCCGGCAGTGTGCCGTGCATATAGAGCATGCACCCCACCGGCAGAATACCCAGCAGCGTAGAGGGAAATATCGCCATGCCCGCCACCTGCCCGAAGAGGCTGCCCCGCATCCAGTCGATGAAGCAGTCTGCCCCTTCCTTTGCAGCAGAGACAAACTTTGCGTAGCTGGTTTTGGACTGACCGAAGGCCTTGATGACCTCGATGCCGCTGATGTACTCGACTGCTGTGTCGTTGAGAGCTTTCGTGGAGGTCACGGTGCGCTGAAATTTTTCTTCGTAGCCGCTGAACATGGACATGAAGCAGAGAACTCCCAGCGGTACGACGATCAGCATAGAAAGGCCCATGCGCCAGTCCTCAACGAACAGCAGCACCAGTACAGCCAAGGCTCCCACAATGTTGGTGGTCATCTCCGGCAGAAGGTGGGCAAGAGTCGTCTCGATGGAATCGACACGCTCGACAATGATATTCTTGTACGAGCCGGAGGAACGGTCCAGCACCGTGCCAAGGGGCAGCGTGGCCAGCTTATCGAGCAGCCGGGCGCGGGTATTGGCCAACACATGGAAGGTGGCGTGGTGGGAAAGCGAGGTGGACACGCTGTGCAGCGCATAGCGCAGCACCCAAAAGCCCGCCATCCACCCGCAGAGCGTCAGGCAGCGGGAAAGCTCCGCCGTGCCGTTTACCAGCGCGGTGATGAGCCGGATGATGATGAAATACGGCGCAAGCGAGCAGGCAACGCCCAGCAGCGCCGCAAGGACACTCAGGACGTATTCGCTGTACCGCCCTTTTGCCAGCTCCAACAGCCATGAGGCAGCAGAGCGTTTTGGTCTTGATGCTTTGTTCATGGATTGTGCCCCTTTACGCCGCCAGATGCTTCTTCACGATGCGCTTGCCGATGGCAGCTCCGATGAATGCGGCAACGATCACACCGGCCACCAGCGCCACGGATACCCAGGACTGCAGCATCTGGGATGCGGCAAGGATGGTGTCCTGACGGCCATCGGTGACCATCTGATCCGCCATAGCCTTGGCTGCGATGGCGTAGGGAATGATGGTGCTGCCGAATGCGGCCAGCACCTGATTGATGACATAACTGATGGTCAGCGCCTTTGCGTTGCCGTAGCCCATCTTCCACAGCAACAGCTCGGCGATGGCACCGGAGAGAATAAAGAGGATGATGTACGGCAGGTATCCGCCCATAATGGCGCGGACAATGCTGTAAATGAGGATCGCACCGGGCTTTTTCACCTTCGTGCCGATGATGAAGTAGACGATGCCCTCCAGCAGGGCGAAAAATACCGGCATCAGAATGATGGTGATGGGCGTTGCGTACAGGACGGAGCTGGCAAAGAAAATGACCACGTTGATCAGGGCCAGCAGGACAACGGTGATGATGTCCTTGACTTTCAGTTTATTGGGGCTTGCAGTACTCATGGTTAAAGACTCCTTTTTGAATGGAATATGGTTGAACGTCGCAGAGACGGCGATCACAGAATAAGGCCGGCGGCGATCGATGCTGCCAGCAGGACACAGAACACAGCATCCCACGCAGAAAACCGAAGCGACAGATAGTTGCTCTTGCGGCGCTTTAAGTCGATGCCCCGTGTTTCGGCGGAAGCGGACAGCGTCTCGGCGATGCGGATGACCCGCAGCGCCATAGGAACGGTCAGAATTTCCAGATACGACGGCAGCGCTCGCAGCTTCTGAAGAGGCGTTGTGAACGCGCCCCGGGTGCGGATGGACTGCCGCAGTAGCTGCATGTCTCCCGACAGAACGGGGAAGAAGCGGAAGATCACGGCCACGATCATGATAAACCGCTCCGGTAGGCGCAGATTGCGCAGCGCCGCCAAGGTGCGGCTCGCCTCGTTGCGCCCGATGAGCGTCCGCATGGAAATGCCGATGGCGATGATCCGCGGGAACAGCACGAACATAAAGGAAAACACAGTGCCCGGCAGCATGGCGTTTGCCGCCCACAGCAGCCCAAAGCTCATCCCGCCTGCCAGCGCCGTTCCAAGCCAGCCGTCCACTGCGGTCAGCAGGATCAGTGCCGCATACGCGGCATAAACTAAGTGGTTGTTGGATGTGGAGATCACGACCAACAGAGTCAGCCAGTAAAGCAGCTTCGTCGCCGGGTGGAATCGTTCTTTATGCTGTTTTTTCGCCGGGATATCGGAAGGATGGAAGCGCTCCATATACCGCCGCACCGCTTGCAGATCTCGTTCCGAATGAACGGGTAATTCTATTTCTGCATGCCCATCCGACAGCCCTATGCAGCGGTCACACGCACCTGCAATCAGTTCAAGGTCGTGGGTGATGATGAAAACCGTCTTTTCCTTCCGCATCTCCCGGATCAGCGCCGCGCACCGCTCCAGACTTTCTGCGTCCTGTCCTGCTGTCGGCTCGTCCAGTATGACGATTGGCTTGTCGGATAGATACGCCATCATCAGCGTCAGACGCTGCATCTGCCCGCCGGAGAGGGAAAAGGGATGCCGGTCGCGGCAGTCCCACATATCCATACTTTTCAGCAGCGCTTCCGTTTTTGCTTCAAACTCCGGTGTCACCGCATGGCCGTATTGCAGTTCGTGCAGGACGGAGTTGGTGAAGAACTGGAACTCCGCCTCCTGAAGGATGAACAGCACTTGCTTTTGCAGCTGCTTTGGATTTTGCGGCTTTCGGAAAAGCATTATCCTGCCGCCGGAGGGGCGGTAAAGCCCTGCAATCAGCTTGCCGATGGTCGTTTTGCCGCAGCCGTTTGCGCCCACAAGGCCGACGATCTCATGCTCACGGACGGAAAAGCTGACACCAGAGAGGGTATCTCCGGCCTTCCTGCCGTATGTATAGCGGACATCTGAGACGGCAAGCGCCGTCGGCGCGGTTTTCGGCAGCGGCTCTTTCTCCGGCACGGTGATCTCCGCAAGGTCGAGCGTGCGCAGAGAAAGTGTTTGTCTCTGCTCCGCCGAGAACGCCTTTGCCTCTGCGGCAGTGTATTTTCCTTTGATCTCGCCGTCTGCCATGACCCAATATTCATCGGCAATATCCGCAAGATAATAGAGTCGATGCTCACTGAGCAGCAGCGTTTTGCCCTGCTTTTTCAGGGCAAGCAGAATCTCTTTTAACTGCTGCGTGGCTGCGGAGTCGAGATTTGCCGTTGGCTCATCAAGGAGAAAAATATCTGTGTCCATGGCCCATGCCGAGAGTATGGAGATGAGCTGTCGCTCACCGCTGGACAGCTCATAGACATTGCGGTCCTTCAACCGCTCCAAATGAAATACATGGAACGCCTCATCTACCCGCCGCCGGATCTCCTCCTGCGGCAGGCCGTGATTTTCAAGACCGAAGGCCACTTCATTGGAGCTGTTCACCGTAAAAAACTGACTTCGCGGATCCTGAAATACCGATGCTGCCAGCTCACCGATCTCGCCGATACGCAGCCCGGCGGTGTCCTGCCCGTTCAGGCGGCAGAAGCCTTTTAGCTCTCCCTCATAAAACTGCGGTATCAGTCCATTGATGCACCGCAGCAGCGTGGATTTTCCGCATCCGCTGCCTCCGCAGAGCACCACGCAGCGTCCCGCCGGGATGCCGCCGCCGACCTGTCGGAGGATGGGCAGCTTTGCCTCCGCATATTGGAATTTAAATTCAAACTCTATCATCGCAAACTCTTTTCTTATTAGTTAGCTGTCTCTAACCAGCAGTCGTAAGAAACGGACGGATGGACCGTCCGAATCAACTTTTCGGATTTATTGCAAGGTATCACATAGCTGCCGCCAGCCGGCGTTGGTAAAATCAAGGACCGCCTGTAAGCAGGTAAGCATTCTGCCTTCCTCCATGCGCTGATCCAGCAGCTGGCGGAAGTACCAGAACTGGGAGCCCATCAAAAGGCGGATCGCATCGGCGTTTGGCGCTTTCCCATAGATATGTGAAAAGAATTCCACCGTTTGTTCCGCCTTTTGATCCATCAGCTTATGCAGCATGGTTTCCATGGAGCTGCCATCGCTGCGGCAGAAAAACAAAGTGCAGTCGTCACGGTGCTCGGTCAGCAGCCGAAAATATACCTGTTCCTCGGCGTTAATGGCGCGGAGGATATCCTCCGGCTGTGCGCTGCGCTTTGCTTTTTCGTATTCTTCCGCGATGGGCGTAAACAAGGTCTTCATCGTCTCAAAAAAATCCTGAAGCAAGCTGGCAAACAACGCGTCTTTGTTTTTGTACCTTGTGTAGATCGCTCCCGTTGTGACGTCGGCTTTTTCGGCGATCTTGTGCACAGAGGCCTTCTGAAAACCGTAAGCCAGAAATTCCGAATAAGCAGCCTGAATGATCCCATCATCCAGGGAATGATCCCTATTGGCCATGTCTTCACTCCTCTGCGCCTAAATAATAACGTCATTATCGATAACGGCGTTATTATAGCGTTCTTTTTGCTGCTTGTCAACGCAAATTGCACACTGCTTTGCAAAAACACACCTTGACAAATCTCGTCTCACTCACAGAGCCTATTGAGGTTTTGATTACGGTAAGCGCAGTCATAGGGAAACCCCAAACTCACTCCGCAATTGTCTTCACCTTAAAAAGCAGAAAGCGCCCTTCATAATCTGAGGGGCGCTTCCTGCTTTCATGCTATACTGTCACACAACTTGATAGTGTGCGGTGTCAAATCGGTTATAGCTGCATATTATCTCTCTGTTCAAACCAGTGTTCAATCGTTTCAATCGCCCGAACCGCCTGAACATCGTCGCTGCAGCTTGAAATGAACTGGTGGCCACTGTATACGCAGCCCTCTCTTAGATATAAATTCTCGGCGTGCATCATGTGCCGCAGTTGTGTGGTCAGCTCCTGAGCAGTCAGAGAAACCTGAATGCCAGGAAACTCCTGTGTGTCAAATCTGAGTTTCATATTTATCACTTCGTTTTCTATTATCCTTGTTTTCATGGTTCATAACCATGTATGACTGCCTCCAGTTCAGAAAAACCGATCCTGCGTATCTGCGGCCTCCACACGAGGCGACGAAGGCGATGTGGGACGCTGCCGGCCCGTCATATAAAATGCTGTCAGCCAAGCAGCGTAATGAGTTTTGGTCATAAGCATCAGCGCACTGAACGACTCGAAGGTCATACTGACAGAGACATGGTTCTCCGGGTTCTTTCCAAAACGCGGCACGATCAGGCCTTTTTCATTGGTTTCGCCGGGGCCGCTGTCGGCCACGAAAAGAAGATCCGTTTTGCTGCCGCAGATAAGCTGTGCGGTTCTTGACAGGCTTTTACCGTCCGCTCTTGGGCGGACATACCTGGCAAGCTTTTCCGCCGAGGTTCCGCCGAGGTGTTGAAAGAGCGGCGTGGAGTCACCGGCCTTCTTCCTGTTCTGCATCATGTACCGCAGCTCGCCGCCGACCAGTTTCCGGCACAGCTCCAGCAACTCAGCGATATCAATATAGATCTGAATGCTGTTCGTCTGGCGCTGGCCGCTCGGTTTACTGAGATCATAGGCCGCAAACGTGAAATGGGCTTTTCCGAAGCCGAACGAATCGTTTAAGCTCTCCACAAAGCAGTTGCGTGCGTCAATACGGATGATCTGGTTTTGATTACGTTCTTCCGGCATTGCGAGCCTCCTTCCACAGCCGTGGTACTTCATCCAGAAGCATAACCAGCCGCTCAGTATTACTCTGAAACTGTTCATCAAACTCTTTATGGATGTCGTAATCAATATACAGGGCCTGCCAAGTGATTGACCAGACGTATTCCATAGCCTTGGTGGACAGCTTTTTTTCCAGTTTCACGAGTCTTTCTCTGACACGGAACATTACTTTTTGCCACGCAATAAAGCTTTCATCCCGAGCGGGCAGTCCAAAGCTTTCCAGCCAGTTGCGCACCGTGTGGGATTCTGAGGCGTCTCCACACATAAAAGGGTTCATGATATACTGGATCTCCGCATTGTCAATGGCTTCCTCGCTCATTTCTTTGGCATTAAACCTGACACATCGACCCAAAGGATACAGTGCGCAGACCGTGGGTTTGGCCCGGTGGACAGAGCACTTGCGGTCCTTGAGCAGCGGGCAGCGCTTGATGGATCCTCGTGGCTTGAGCCGGACGATGGGGATCCGAGAGTCGCTCCCGATGTAAGTCTCGCAGTATTTGTCAAAAGCTTCCAACGGGGTGAGCTCCAGTTCTCTGGAGATGTTGAAAACATCTTTGGGGTTCAGCAGGATGTCCTCCCGATCAATACAGCATTTACCGCACTGATCGCAGTGGAACCGGAAGGTATCGTCGAGCCCGATATGCAGGTTATCAAAATTGTCTGTGATGTATTTTAATCTTTCATCCATTGGTTTTTCTCCTTTGTCATTCGAACGGTTGATTTGTGGCTCATGCTCGGTCAACAAGTGAGTTCAATGCCGATTTGAGCAAGTGGAGGTTCTTCTCATACTGTGATAAGAATGGCTGATCCAGGTTGAACTCAGAATACCTGTACCGCCAGAATAACAGCATCGCAGTCTTTTTATCGGATTCCGGTACCATGCGCATGAGTCGTGCGATCTCCGCTGCGGAGCCAAAATCCAGTTTCAGGAAGACACGATCCTCAGCGGTGAAATAACGCTTCATCCACGTTTTTGCGCAGGTGATCTTGCCCTTAAAGTGATGCGGCTTCTCTTTGCTGAGCAGAAACTCATATTGTCCGTTTGGCGTTATGCCTGCAACGAATGGGTAGATCCTGCATGCACGGGGCTTCGCCGCATGGATCATACAGCGATTGTCTCTCAGAAAAATACAGGCATCATCCGGACCGGTTGTTCTGAGCATGAGAATGAAGAATCCACACGCATCAAGCAGAGCCAGCTCTGTATATTGCCCGATAAAGTCATCCGTACAGAAACTCTCTGAATCATGCTCCCGCAGATACCGGGCTATGTGATAGACATCCAGACTCTCCAGCGGGATACTCTGGTGAACGTGTCGGCAGCATTCGCCGCAACCGGTGCAGCGAAATGGGACATGTTCCTTCGGTGAGATCCTGCGCATGTTCATAAAGGCTTTTTCTGTTTGCATCTTGTTTACTCCTCTACATTACATTATCCGAAAGGCATTACTCAGGTGGATCGTCCGACTCAAAGCTGCGAAACCAAGCCAGTAGGACGGCTTTTGCGTCCTCGACTCGTCTCAGTTCGGGGAACTCCCTCTGGAGATAGGGCGTAGCGCCATACATATTGGTCTCACCAGACTGGCGCACGCCTTCGAGGTAATCGAAGTAAATCTGATATTTTTGATTGCTGTCCATAACAAGCTTCTCCTTAAAAAGAGGCATCGGGTTCCCCGATGCCTCTTTGTTCTGTGTTCGCATATCTAGCTGCGCCTACTGGCAGGGGTTTTCGCCACATATATCGAACGAGATTTGTTTGAAGCCAATTGGCTCACAGTAGTAATACGTTTTCTCCTCCGAAGAATGACAAACGGCCACCACATCAGAAACGGACAGGGATCGGCCCTTATAGCCTTTGGGACGCGCCATATTGAAGATATAAAACACATCCTCCAGATTCTTCGCCGCGACCTCACCGGAAAAAACACAGTCATAGAGTTCTGTGGGGATTCGCCCGTTATAGGCCGATGTGATGTAGTTCAGATCCCGAAACGCGATGCGCGCCGAGTCTCGCTCCACATCGATCTGGTAGATAGCAATTTTCATGATGGCATACCTTCCTTTACATGGAGCTCCTCCGTTTTCATGCTCTGCAGACGATATGGCTCCGCGCATTGCGGATCCTCTGGGAACCGACCATGCGAGTCGGGGATAATCACACGAAGCACATTGCGGCCGGTTTCCTCGAACAGATCAAGCCGGACATCACAATCCTCGAAGATACCCGACACCATTGCGCCGGGTTCAAAGCGTTCGCCCGCCTGAATGCGCAGGCCCAGTGTATTAAGGATCCTCGCTATCTCATGAGGCGAATAGGAAAGGACCAGCTGCAGATCCATGTGCTCATACGCGGCAAGTCCATGGGTATGGGCGTTGCAGATATAGGGCCGGAACCCGTTCTCTGTTCTTCCGCATTCATCGCAAGCTCCGTTTGCTACGAGGTGGATCACCCAGTCAATTTTATTGTTCATCACAAACCTCACATTTTCTGAATAGAGTAGACACTGTTTTGTGTCTCAATCACGGTTATCTGCGGTATGTCAAGGAGTACCGCACAGACGGTAGACGTCTTGCGATACCCATTGGCTTCCCGGATAAACGCGGGGGCACCTATGCAGACAGGAGCCATGAACTGCCCCTGCACTGTAATGGCTCGTTTTTGAAAATCATGCATGGTCGTTTTCCTCCTTCAGAATCGAATACATCTCGCGCATAGCATCGGTGAGATCTGCCGAAAAGCACTCCCAGTCCGAAAGAAATGTTGAAATGGATTCTGCGTCGTGAAGCGCAGCATCCGTCAACACAAGGAGCTCATAGTCCTCTTCATCCACGCTGTTGTACGGGAGACTCAGATACCCTTCTTTCACAACCAGAATGAAAGCGCCGGCATGCACACCGTCAGAGATCGGATACCGCCAGCACAGCTCATTCTTGTGTGCCGTGTAATAGCGCATCCGTATATCGCCGAGTGCTACGTCAGTGCCGCCATTATTGGCCAGATGTGTCAGGACGTCCTCCTTGGATAAGAGCGCCGAAGCATCGAGGTTCCGTAAGAGGCCGGTAGCCGAGTATGGATTCGTTTCGGCACTGGTGAATCCGATCAGCCAGAGCGCGTCATCATCGACCAGCTCACGCTCCCAATCCGCCTGTAATGCGGATTTCAGCAAATGCCTGCCAAGCGTCATTCCGAAGCTGTGTGTATCCTCCGAGTCCTCCGGCAGGGTCATTTCGCGTTCCTTTTCGCTTGCATGAACGGCATCCAAAAGCCGATTCAATTCCCGAACGGAGAAGGTCCTGTGCTGCGCCCGAACGCCCCAGAAATCCAGATCCTCAGGCCAGACGCGCAAAGAGCACTTGTATCCCAAAACCGATTTGATCTGTTCTGAAATAAGCGCCGCGATATCGCTCCATGAAATGCGGTATGTCTCAATCATCCGCGGCTTCTGCGGAGTTTCGTTCATAGTCTTTATTCCTTTCTGCCTGATATGGCTCATAATATTTTGTGTCGTCCTCGTCGGATGAATAAACCCCGATACAGAGTTCTCGATTTGGTTCCTGACCGATATTGTACTCCGCAAAGCAGATCAACTCCGGCTGTCCGTCCTGCAAGAGATACAGGTTGATGGCCGGATAGGTGTCCTCCGCATAGGCCACAGCTCTAAGGCTTGTACCATCGGGCAGCGGCATCGTTATATGCGGGTGCGAGATGGTATCCGGCGCATAATTCTCCGAGAGTGAAAAGCGCCTTTTTGTCCGGCCGCCTTCCGCGTACCGTACACGCGCCTTGTCCAACTCGATCTGCAGCGCCGAAAATATCTGCTCAACCGCACTGTCATCATAGGCATATACGCTTGTTGCAGCGCAGTTACCTAACAGTCTGAGCATCCGGATAATCTTATTGACGCGCGCTTCCGCAACGCGGCGGAACCGTTCGCTCTTGGTTTCTTTCATATTGCTGTCTCCTTTTTCTACGTATTCCGCGCGAAATGCGTATTTGCGTGGCATTAAACGCATAAAGCGGAACATGAGGAAGGTCACTTTTATTGGGCCAGATACAGAAGCAGGGGATCTATCTTACAGAAAGCGGATCTCCAGCGCGGTGATCTCGCCATCTTTTTCATAGGCATAAACGCCATAGCCGCCGTCACCGTGTCCGGAGCAGCTATAGAACCCATCTTCTGTCAGCCATGCATCGCCATGGCGGACACGGTCACAGAACTGGCTCCATGCCTCGTCGCTGTAATCCGGCTTATCATGGAAGAAGCCGGCCATTCCGGAATCCACACCAATCGTACCGATCTCCTTCATGGCTCGCTGACGCGGGGTATTGCCATTCAGATAGATGCCAATGATCCCAACCAGCTCACAGGAATACGGACGTCCGTCACTGTACGTTCCTTTTTCGGTATGATGCCAGACCATGCAGGCATATGTTCCTGCTTTGATCTTCACGCCGTTCATCCTGCACCAGACTTCCTTTTCATAACAGGGATCCGTAATGTCCACGCTGCCGTGAAAGTCCATGACCCCGATCTGTTTTCTTCGCATTATGCTGCCTCCTTCTATTGCATGTAAGCCCCTGCACGAAACTGTTTGCCTGTTCCGGAATAAGCGCAGTTGGCGCAATTCCATATGTCAGATTCATCGGGATGATGCGTGATCTCCACACATGCATTGAGGACTTTCTGGAATGCGCCATTGCTGTCGATTTCCCAGTCCTGTGTGACATGCGCTGTGACCACGAACCGTTTACTTCCGCAAGCAGGGCATCGGTATATCCAGCCTTTCATCTTGTAGCCTCCTTGAAAACAGGCACGGAGCAGGTAATCTGCTCCGTGCCTTATTGTGGCTGCTGCGCAAATCAAGACAGCATATCCTCGAATTCCTGCTCGGTCAGCGTCTTTACGCCCAGCTGCTGCGCTTTGGTCAGCTTGCTGCCAGCCTTTTCGCCGACGATCAGATAATCAGTTTTTTTGCTCACAGCGCTGGAAGGGTGCGCACCCAAAGAAAGCAGCTTCTCCTGAATGCCCTCTCTGGTATAATGCTCCAGCTTGCCGGTAGCGACGACACTCTTGCCTGCGAACGGGTTATTCATGGTAACTTCCATTGTTTGATTCTCCTTTTCGATAAATTGAATTTTAGACAGCAGCGGACGCCAGAGGAGTGCCTCGTCTGCGTCCGCGTACCAAGTGTAAATGTTGTTGTGCATGGTCTGCCCGAAATCCGGCAACTGCGTGAAATCAAAGCCATTGAGGATGGCCGACTCAAATTCGGACCAGGAACCATGGAAGAACTTGTCCAGATCTCGACCGGCATGACGCCCAACCATGGGGATGCCCAGACCGGCGATGAACTTTGCCAACGTACAGCAGCGGCTTTTTTCGATCGCGGCCTGCAGGCGTTCGAAGGACTTCTCGCCGAAACCCTCCGTCTTGATGATCTCCTCACGATGCCGTTCCAGTTCATACAGATCGCCAAAATTGTGAACCCAACCATGGCCAATGAGCTTTTCCAGTGTTGTTGCCGAAAGCCCCTCAATATTCATGCGGGTCTTCTCGCAGAAATGCGCGAACTTCTGCACCAACTTGGCAGCGCAGTGGGGATTAACACAGTATAACTGCCGCGTTCCACCGCTTGTGCGCTTGACGGTCAGAGGTTCACCACAGCAGGGGCAGGTCATAGGCAGCACATACGTATTGCTCTGTGTCCTGTTATCTGCGATCTGCGGGATGATCATGTTCGCTTTATATACGCGGATCTTATCTCCGATACCAAACTGGAATTCATCAAAGACATCCAGGTTGTGCAGATACGCACGGCCAACAAGCGTCCCATCGATGTTGACCGGGTCGAACAAACCGGTAATGCTCACCATACCGGTTCTGGTCGTAGCCAGCTCCACACCGCGGAAATGCGTATCATACAGCTCATCCTCCCACTTGAGTGCAATCAGCCGGTTCTCGTGATGGCCGGTTGCGCCAAGGCTTTTGCCGTAACGGATCTCTTCATACTCCATGATGAGGCCATCCACCGGATATGCAAACTTCTTGGGATCCATGCTTTTGATCGTATCGCGGATCATCTGTGCGCTGTGCAGCACATCCAGATAGATGTACGGCACAACGGAAAAGCCGTTGTCCTGCAGGAAGGTCTGTTGCCCCAGCTTGCTTTCCGGTTCCAGATAATCGCTGACCAACTCGAATGCCCAGAACTCCAACCGGCGCTTCTTCGACTCACTGGCATCGAGCTTACGCACACTGCCGGATGCCAAGTTGCGCGGATGCGTATAGGGTTCCTCAAAACTGGAATTGATCTTATGGAAATTAGCCCAAGAGATAACGCCTTCACCGCGGACCTCGAAGGATCCTTTTGTCGGAACTGTCAGCGGCACGTTCAGAAAGGTCCGAACGGTATGCGTTACGTCCTCACCAACGATTCCTTCTCGCCCACGGGTAATGGCTTGCTTCAGTTCTCCAGACTCATATCGTAGAACCAGCGTAAGACCATCCATTTTCCAGCTCAGCAATACAGGGCGCTTAGCGGCAAATTTGACAAGGTCCTCCACAGATTTGGTCTTGCCGGCAGACAGCATTGGCTTCGTATGCCGTACTTCTGTCAGTGTCTCCAGTATCTCTCCGGACACTTTCTGAGTTGGGGAGCCGGAGAGCACAAGACCGGTATCACGTTCCAATGAGGCCAGCTCGTCTGTCAACTGGTCGTATTCCCAGTCTGACATGATTGGCTCATCACTTTTGAAGTAGGCGACATCCGCCGCAGTCAGGCGCTCGATCAACGCCCGCATTCGCTCCAGTTTGGTGTTATATTCTGCACACATGGCGCAGCTCCTTTCTGTTACAGTTTTTACAGCGATTCGCCGCGATTTTCATGTCCTTCTTCGCAGTGAGACACATGCTGAATCGGCATGAGACCGTGGCAATAATCGCAATACAGCTTTCCGCTGCTGCATAAGCAGATATTCTTGTATCGTTCTGCGGTCAGTTCGAATGTGTTGCCGCAGCCAACGCAGTGTACCTGAAGGATCTCCGCTTTCAGCAGGACTTCCGGACGATACTTTCGGTTAAACGGGATATAGTCACACCACAGGGGGTTGTCCTGCATCCGTGAGACATGATATTCCAGCGCTTTTTGCTCGCTTTCTGAATCGCTGCGTACCCACGGACAGTGCTCCTTTTCCCACTCAACGAGCTGGTGAAACATCTTCTGTTCGCCGTATCGGTCGATCAGTTGACGGGCAATGCGAATCCATTCGCCTAATTGAATATTTCCGACATTGGTCTCTACACCGTGGCGGTAGCGAAATACTTTATTTCTGCCTTCGCCGGAAATGAATATGGATTGGCCTGTAAAATAGTGGATACGAACATCCTCAAGGGTCAAGTCCTCCTCAGCCTTTTTGAGCTTATCCATCCGCGGTTCCTCCCAGCGAAAGCCTCCGGCTTTCCTCGGGAAGCACCTGCTTGAACAGTTCCATATACCGTTGGTAGCCTGCGCTGTTCAATGGCGTTCTTAAAGACGCTTCACTCCAGCCAATGAGTTCCTCCTCCGGAATGTGATACTCGCCCGGAGTGAACCTCCCGCCGTAATAATGCGGACAACTGGGTTTGAGCAGCTTCTCCATCTCCGACTCGGTCGTGATCGTCCCGATCATCCTGCACTTCTTCTCTGCGATCGCATGAATCAACTTCGGCATATAGCCGCGTTGTTCATACTGATGCAAATAGCCCTGTAATTTCAGAACTGCGAGGAAACGCAGATTCTTGGTTTGGTCAGGGATCGCTGCCATGATAATTTCCGCAATACACCGGTTGATCACGGGTATATAATCGTCTTCCATTTAAATTCCTTTCTGCATTTCTGCGTGTAGTATCTATATAAGCGGATATGCCGTAAGGCATATCCGGAGCAAAGAGTTAAGGAGCTGTCCGGCTCCAATTTATATAAAAAAAGCACTCAAAGAATCGCAGTCCTTTGAGTGCTTTTGGATCCACAGATCCACGATATGAAGATCTATGCATGCCAGAGGAGAGATCCCCTCCAGCATGCCAGTCTGTGCCTCTCTTCAGAAGAAGCAGCAGAAACAAAAAAAGTGGCTGAAGATGATTATCTTCAGCCACTTAGTAACTCGTCAACTTTAATTGCTTGAGAGCAATTACGATACTTACAGTTATTATTATAGCATGGAACTTTGAATCCTGCAAGGGGTAACTGGAGCAAATCACCGCAAATCAGAGCATGGCCCCCCTTGACTCTTGCACCTATCTATTTTGCTGGTTCAACCGCCTCACGAAGGAATCGGGCAGTCTCCGACTCACGGCAGTCCAGCAGTTGCCGGGGTGTTCCCGTGAATACCACGCTGCCGCCGCGGTCTCCGGCGCCCGGCCCCATGTCGATGATCCAGTCCGCCTGCGCGATCACTTCCAGACGATGCTCTACGACAATCACCGTATTGCCCTGATTCACAAGCTGGCGCAGGAGCTTGAGCAGCAGTTGAACATCATTACGGTGCAGACCGGTCGTCGGTTCGTCGAAGATGTAGATATTGCCGCTTTTTGTCAATTCACTGGCCAATTTCAGGCGCTGCACCTCGCCGCCCGAAAGCGTGCTGAGGGGCTGTCCCAAGGTCATATAGCCCAAACCGACAGCCTGCAGCAGTTGCAGCGGCTCGCAGATCTGCCGCTGAGTAAAAAAGGAGAGTGCCTCTGTTACTGTCAGCGCCAGAACCTGTTCGATCGTCTTGTCCTGATAGGTATAGCTCAGCGCCGTGGGATTATACCGCCGTCCACCGCACTCCTCGCAGGTGATTGCCACCGGATCTGCGAATGCCACATCCGGCATGATCTCACCCTTGCCCTTGCACACCGGGCAGCCGCCCTTTGAGTTGAAGCTGAACCACTGCGCGCTGACGCCGTTTTCACGGGCGAAAACCTTGCGAATCTCATCCATTGCGCCGGTATAGGTGGCGGGTGTCGACCGGCTGGTCGTACCGACAGGCGCTTGACTGATTAGAATGGCCTCGGGATAGCGGTCAGGAAACGCGCAGCAAGCAAGACTGCTCTTTCCCGATCCCGCCACGCCTGTAACAGCCGTCAGTACTCCCTTGGGGAAGGCCACAGACACATTCTTCAGATTGTGAACATTGGCATCGGAAACCGGGAAGCTTTCTGTCCACGGCAAGGGCGCATCATTCAGTGACACACGTTCGCGCAGCACCTCCGATGTTAAGGTTCCCGCACTGCGCAGTTCTTTAGGCGTTCCCTGAAATATGACTTCACCGCCGTTGCTGCCGGCACGGGGGCCAAGCTCGATAATATGGTCTGCCAGCGCAATGACCTGTTTATCATGCTCCACCACTAGCACCGTATTGTGCTGATACCGCAGCTGAAGCAGAAGGTCACAGATCCGCTTCACATCGGACGGGTGCAGTCCTGCGGTCGGTTCATCAAAGATATAGGTGATATTGCTCAGACTGCTGCCCAGATGCCGAACCATTTTCAGCCGCTGAAGCTCACCGCCGGACAGTGTATCCGTGCGGCGGGAGAGCGTCAGATAGCCCAAGCCTACACGAACCATCGCTTGCAGCCCAACACAGATCTGCTGAGCCAAGGACGCACCCAGCGGATCCTCTATTTCTTCCAGAACTGGGATCAGGCGGGACACCTGCATATCGTTATAGTCCACGATATTATATCCGTTGATACGGGAAGCCAGCGCCGCCGGATTCAGACCGCTGCCGCCGCAGGCGGTACAGGTATGGCGGCACATAAGAGCCATTGCTTCTTCCTGCACGCTCTTTTTCAGACCCGCAATGTCTCTGTTGCGATAGAGACGGTTAAACCGCGTGACAACGCCTTCATAGGGCAGGTGAGAGACCTGCCCTGTATTTTTATAGATGTGGTCGATGATCAACGGCTCCTTTGTGCCGATCCGCAGAACCTCCCACTCCTCCGGCGTATAGTCCCGCAGCTTCTTGTCCGGGTCAAGATAGGGGTTATTGGTGAAGTATATGCTCTGCCAGCTCCCGCCGGAAAACTGCGAAAATCGGATGGCGCCCTCATTTATGCTTTTATCCCGGTCAAACATCGCGTCTTCGTTCAAGGACGTTTCCTGCCCCAAGCCGGTGCAAACCGGACACATCCCGTGCGGATGATTGAAGGAGTATGCCATAGAGCCGCCCGCGCTGGGTGTACCAACGCGTGAAAACAGCATCCGGATCAGCGGCGCAATATCCGAGGCGGTTCCGACCGTAGAGCGTGCATTGGCGCCCATCTGCTTCTGGTCAACAACGACACAGGGAGTCAGGCCCTGGATTTTTTCCACGTTGGGCCGCTTGTGGTGCGGCATGCGGCTCCGCAGGTAAAGCGGCAGCGTCTCCTGCCACTGGCGGCGGCTTTCCTCCGCGATCGTATCAAAGGCCAATGAGCTTTTACCGGAACCGGAGACGCCGGTCAGTACAACCAGCCGCTCCTTGGGAATACGAAGTTGGATATTTTTCAGGTTATTCTCCGCAGCGCCTGTGATCTCTATCATTTCACGTTCTTCCATCTCCGGTCGCTCCTTTCCGCACTTTGACATCACTTCCACCGAGCCGCTGCTTCAAGCAAATCAGGTCATCCGACGCTGTGCGGGTTCGCTCATGGTCAGCGCCGAGAAGTCTGGTATAGATCCGAACCGCTTCCTTCAACGCGGAGAGCCCACGCTCCAGCTGCCCCAAGCCCTCATAACACCAGCGCATATTCTGGCATATCGCCGCGTATTCCAGCGTTTCCCCTTCACAGCGCAGCGTATAGGACGCCGATTTCCGGTACAGCGCAATCGCCTGCCAGTAGTTTCCCTCCGCGTACAGAAAGCCGCCCATGCTGTTGAGCGCATCTGCGTAGTGCCACCGATCCTCGTCCGGGCAGCGCTCGTACTCCTGCAGCGCACGATTCATACAGCGCATGGCCTGATCTCGTTCGCCTGTGGAATAGTACAGCGTAGTCAGATTGCTGTAAGTGATCCCCAGTGTAAAGCGTAGCGCAGGCGTACTCTCTATCAGTGCTACGGCATCTTCCAAACACGCAAGAGCCAAGGCGGTCAGTCCCGCCTCCTGATAGGTCAGGGAGAGATTGTTTAAAATGCCGACATAGGCGGCGCTTTCCTTTCCGCAGAGCTCCTGATACAGCTTTTTCGCTGCCTGAAACAATGTGATCGCCCTGTCATAATCCCGCATCTGCCGGTATGTTCCCGCCATATTGTTGAGCGTCGCGGCATATAGCGTGCTTTTCGTTGCACCTGCGTTTTCCGCTACCGTTTTTGCTCGCTCAAAGGCTGCCAGTGAATGGTCATACTGCTCGCTCCCGCGATAGAAGCTGCCCAGTTCATCACAGACGGCCACCATATATTCCACATCGTCCTGAGGGCGATTCTGTTTGATACAATCCAGCAGGAAGGCTTCCACATCTATGGGATCACCGCAGCAGCGGCGGTCATTCAATTGCTCATAGAATTGATCGAGTCTGCTTTGCGTAACGACCCCTCCTTCCATTATTTTGTAAAAATTATACCATTGACAGTATCGAGATGGTTTGCTGCTTCTCGTGTGAACTTTGCCGCTTGCGGCACATGCTGTTTCGCGTGACAGACAGAAAGATGAGATTCGGCAAAAAACAAGTGATGACAGGCACATTTTATACAGCTCGAACACGATAGAATAAAGATAACCGGCAGGTGCTCATTCGCCGTCCGGACAAATGATTTTCAGGAGGTCACTATGGATAATTTTACTTTTTATAGCCCCACCTATTTCGTCTTTGGCAAGGGTACCGAAAATGAGACCGGTAAGTATGTAAAGCGTTACGGCGGCCATAAGGTTCTGATCCATTACGGCGGCGGCAGCGTCAAGCGCAGCGGCCTGCTGGATCGCGTCAAGGCTTCTCTGGACGCAGAGGGCATCGCCTATGTAGAACTGGGCGGCGTCAAGGCCAGCCCCCACGCCGATCTGGTTTACGAGGGCATTGAGCTGGCCAAGCGCGAGGGCGTGGATTTCATCCTGCCCATCGGCGGCGGCTCCGTCATGGACTCTGCCAAGGGCATCGCGCTGGGCGTGAAGTACGACGGCGATTTCTGGGATTTCTACTGCGGCAAGAAGGGCCCCGTCACTGAAGCACTCCCCGTGGGCTGCGTCGTTACGATCGCCGCCTCCGGCTCTGAAGGCTCCACCGACTCTGTGGTGACGCTCGTCACCGAGGATGGTCACCAGTATAAGCGCTGCGCCGACGGCGATATCCTGCGTCCCCTGTTCGCCATCATGAACCCCGAGCTGATGATGACGCTGCCTCCTTATCAGACCGCCAGCGGCCTGGCCGACATCTTTGCCCACTGCCTGGAGCGTTACTTCTCCCATACCAAGGACTGTGAGCTGACCGACCGCATGCTGGAAGCCGTTATGCTGACCATCATCAAGGAAGGCCGCCGCGTCATGAAGAACCCCAACGACTATGAGGCTCGCGCCAATATCATGTGGGCCGCCATGGTTGCGCAGAACAACAGCACCGGCGTTGGCCGTGCGCAGGACTGGGGTACCCACCATATGGATAACGAGATCGGCATCCTTTACGGTGCTTCCCACGGTGCTGGCCTGGCGCTGCTGTTCCCCTACTGGATGGAATACGCCATGAAGGCAAACGGTCCTGAGCTGTTTGTAAAGTTTGCCACCCGCGTCTTCGGCTGCCAGAACGATTTCGAGCATCCCGAAGTCACCGCTATGGAAGGTATCCATCGTGTCCGCGAGTTCATGAATGAGCTGAACATGCCCTCCACCATCAGCGAGCTGGGCGGCAAGGAAGAAGATATCCCCGTCATGGTGGAGAACATGTTCCATGGCGCTCCCAACCACGGCAATTTCGTCAAGCTGACCCCGGAGATCGCCGCCGAGATCTATCGTATGGCGCTGTAAATCTATCTATCCATTTTTCTCTACTCCTTACCATACACCTCTATATTTTAGGCAGGAAACGCCGGGGATACAAAGCGTATCCTCGGCGCTTCCGTTATTGCAGCATCAAGCGGTGCCGGCATCTTGCATCTGTCAAATCACGCACGGAATGTGTGGGCTCAATCACTTTATACCGCTTGCCTAAAACTGTACCACTCGCTATAATAGGGGAAGTCTTGTCCCTCAAGTAGAAAGGAATGTTGCCATAATATGCAAACCATCAAAAAATATCTTCCCGGCATGGCAGTATGCCTTGCCATCGCCGTGCCCTCGTGGCTGCTGGGCAAGCTGGTGCCGGTCATCGGCGGGCCTGTATTCTCCATCGTGATCGGTATGGTCATCGCCCTGTTCTGGACGCCGGGCGCAGCCTGCAAGCCGGGCGTGGGCTTTACCTCCAAGAAAATTCTGCAAACCGCCGTGGTACTGCTGGGCTTCGGCCTGAACCTGAGCGTGGTGCTGGAAACCGGCAGGCAGTCTCTGCCCATCATCGTCTGCACCATTGCCACGTCGCTGCTGGTGGCTTTCGCCCTCCATAAGCTGCTGCATATCGACGGGAATATCAGCACCCTCATCGGCGTGGGCTCATCCATCTGCGGCGGCAGCGCCATTGCCGCCACCGCGCCGGTGATCCACGCTGACGATGAAGAGGTGGCACAGGCTATCTCGGTCATCTTCTTTTTCAACGTGCTGGCGGCGCTGCTGTTCCCGCTGCTGGGACAGGCCATCGGCTTTGACACTACCTCCGGCGAGTCCTTCGGCATCTTTGCCGGTACGGCGGTGAATGACACCTCCTCCGTCACGGCGGCGGCCTCCACGTGGGACAGCATGTGGGAGCTGGGCAGCCAGACGCTGGACAAGGCCGTGACCGTCAAGCTAACCCGCACATTGGCCATCATCCCCATCACGCTGGTGCTATCGTTGATCCAGGCGAAGAAGGCAGGGAAGGGGCAGGGCGGTTTCCGGCTGAAGAACGCCTTTCCTATGTTCATCCTGTGGTTCGTCTGCGCGTCGGTGGTCACCACCATCTGTACGTCTCTGGGCGTGGCTTCTGCGGTGTTTCAGCCGCTGAAGGAGCTGAGCAAGTTCTTTATCATCATGGCCATGGCGGCCATCGGCCTGAACAGCAACGTGGTCAAACTGGTGAAAAGCGGCGGTAAACCTCTGCTGCTGGGCGCCTGCTGCTGGGCGGGCATCACCGCCGTCAGCCTGCTGATGCAGCACGTCATGGGGCTTTGGTGATACAGGAATAGCAACATTTTCCTGCTATATTCATACTGAAACAATGAGCCGGACAGGGATTCCTGTCCGGCTCACTATATTTACATGGCATGCTTGAAACAGATCTCCTCGCGATACTCTTTTGGCGTCATTCCGGCAACGCTGTGGAACGCTCGGGTAAAGGTGGAATTGCTGCTGTAGCCCACCATGACCGCAATATCCATAACGGTATAGTCCGTTTCTTCCAACAGCTCTTTCGCCCGGTTGATGCGGATGTAGCGTAGATACATGCTGGGAGAGACGCCTGTCTGCTGCTTGAACCAGTCGCTGTAATAAGTTGCGTTATAGTTCTCAATTTCAGCCAGCTGATTCACTGTGATGGGCATATCGTAATGCTCAGCAATATAACGGATCGAGGGAGCCGCACAATTTTCGATAAGCTTTCCATAAAGGTAGCTATAGAGATAGCGGACGGTTTTGCTCTGGGGGTTCTGCCTCAGCTCCTGCTGGATCAGTTCCACCAATTGGATGATCTGTCCTTTCATAGAGACGATCAGCGGGTAAGACAGCAGCACCATATCCTGCTTCTCCGTCAACTCTCCGACAAGGTTGAGCACCAGCAGCTTACCCCGGTAATTGCACTGGTGCGCCATACCGGCCGGCACAAAACTGAGCTCCTGCGGCGTGACCTGATAGTCCGTCTCTCCTATGGAAATGGTCATTGCACCCTGCAGCGGAACCAGAATCTGAGGGTAAGTATGGTCGTGCATTCCCATGCACTCATGATACACCTGAATATCCAGTTTTTGAACCATTTTGCTATCCTCCCGATCTCCGTCTTTTTCCTCTCTAAATGACCTGCGGCACGTATTTCTGAACGACCGCCCGGCAGTCTGCCATATGCTCCTTGGAAGGCGTTTCTGTCGCGGAAAGCAGATACTCTCTGCCCAGCTTCCGATAGGTGTCAACTCCCAGCCTATGATACGGCAGAAGCTGGACATACTCAAGCTTGTTGAGCTGCGCACAGAACTTACCGATCTGCGCCAGCTCCGCAGGATCATCGTTGATACCGGGGATCACGGGTACACGCACGATCAACTGCCCGTTCCAGTCCATCTCGTTGGTATGCAGCAGATTGTAGAGAATACTTCCGTTCTCCGCTCCGCAGTATTGCAGGTGCTTTTCTTTATCATACAGCTTCAGATCCACAAACGCAGTATTTACATAGGACAGCACCTCGTCCACTGCAGTTACCGGCGCGAAAAAGCTTGTCTCGATCGCGGTATGGATACCCTCCCGCTGTGCCTGCCGGAGCAGCGCTGCCACAGCAGTGTGCTGCGACAACGCTTCTCCGCCGGATAACGTCATACCGCCGCCGGAATGGAAGTAGAAGGGGATATCTTTCCGCACTTCACGCAGGATATCTTCCACCGACATGACCTGCCCATAGGTCTTTTCTCCATTCTTCGTTGTCTCGATCTGCTTTGACTGGCCTTCCGGTGTTGAACACCATTGACAGCGCAGAGGGCAACCCTTGAAAAAGACAACGGTACGAAAGCCGGTGCCGTCATGAATGGAGCTTCGCTCGATCCGCAGCACCGAGCAGGCCAACTGTTGCCCCTCATAAGAAGGAATATACGACATAACTCTTCTCCTGCAAGTTTATTGTGGAGGCGGTGTCTGTTATCTTCCGCAGCCGCCCCAGCTGTTGATCTCTGTGCGGCCAATAATCTCGTCCTGCGTTTCCTTTCCCAGTTCAACGAAGAACGCAGTATAGCCAGCCACACGGATCAGCAGATCCCTGTGCTTTTCGGGGTGGCGCTGGGCGTCGATCAGCGTCTCACGATCCACCACATTGAACTGTGCATGATATACATCCAGCGTGCACATGGTCTTCAGCAGGTTCACGCCATGCTGCAGGCCATCCTCTCCCTGCAGGATCGACGGCTCGATCTTCATGTTGAGCTGGGTGCCCTGCGTATAGCGTGCGTGCGGGATATGGCTGACGGATTTCAGCAGAGCCGTCGGACCGGTGACGTCCGTGCCGCCGGTGGCGCCAATACCGTCAGTCAGCGGTGTCCACGCATAGCGACCGGAGGGCAGCGCGCCCACCCATTTGCCGATAGGCGTATTACCGGAAACCGGAAGCATACCGGTGGTCATCTTGCCGAACTTGGTATCGTACTTCTCGAACTGATCGATCACATAGGTGAATGTTTCGCCTACGCAGAAGTCGGCTCGCTCGTCGTCATTGCCGTACTTAGGCGCGTCCATGCACATTTTCTGGATATCCTCATACCCCTCGAAGTTCGCGGCCAACGCAGTGCAGAGCTGCTCCATGGTGAGCTTCTTTTCATCGTAAACCAGATACTTGACAGCAGCCAAGGAATTGATGATGTCGGCCTGACCAACGGTAATGACGCCGCCGCCGCAGTTGTACTTGGCACCGCCCAGACTGTAATCAAGTCCCTTGTCCATGCAATCAGGGAAGCCCAGAGACAGTGCGGGCACGGGGCGGTAATTCATGCTGAGATAGTCCAGAAGCTGATCGCCGGAAACAACGACATCCACGAAATAATCCACATGCTTTTTCACGGCGTTGAAGAAATCTTCAAAGGTCTTGAATGTGCTGGGATCGCCGGTCTTGACAGAGACCTGTTTGCCGGTCTTGCGGCTCACGCCGTTATTCAGCGCCATCTCCACAATACCACCCATATTGATATCCGCCATGTCCGTATACTGCTTCATGCGTCCGGCCAGATTCGTTTCCACGCAGCCGCAGGGATTCCAGTCCCACGCCTCGCTCAGGGGAACGCCCTTGTTCAGCAGCATGCGGATACCGGCATCGTCATGATATACAGCAGGCATGCTCAGTCCTTCGCGGATCGCTTCGACGGCCTTGCGCAAGAAGGAATCGGGATTCTTGGAAATGTTATAGCGGACAGACAGGTTCGGCTCCTTGAAACGCACATCCTGCGTAGCCTGAATGGCCATGTAGCTCAGTTCGTTGGTCGCATCGTTGCCGTACTGATCAATGCCGCCGGGCGTGACCTGAACCGTGATGCAGTAGCCTGCCGCGAACTCGGCGGTGGTAGCGTCCTGGAACAGGGACATCTCCGCGATCTTGATCCACATGCAGTCCAGCAGTTCCTGCGCGTCGTCGTCGGTCAGAATACCTGACTCCTTATCCGCCTTGTAATAGGGATACAGATACTGATCGATACGTCCCAGATTATAGGAGGACGCGTTCTGCTCCATGAAAATCGCGAATTCATAGAACAGCACCAACTGGCAGGCCTCATGGAATGTCCGGGCGGGATGCTCAGGTACCCACCGGCAGACCTCGGCGATCTTCAGCAGCTCTGCCTTGCGGACAGGATCACCGCACTGAGCGGCCATCTGCTCCGCCAGGTCCGCATGGCGGTTGGCCAGCAAAATAATACCATCGCAAGCCATGATCTCCGCCTTATAGAAGAAGATCTTCTCCAGGTCGCCCACATGCGCGTCATCCAGCGCAGCCAAAGCGTCCACCGCCTTCTGACGGATGCCGCCGATACCGGTTTTAAGCAGATAGTCCCAACCAGGCGTCGTTTCGCCATAACCGCGGACAGCCTTACGGTCGATATAGATCATACCATTGTCCCGCAGGGTCTTCATATCCTCGGGCGCAAGTTTGTTCCAGCGATCCAGCACACACCTGTCTTTCCAGTAGTCCTTGACATCCTCTACATAAATGCGTTTTGCCTCGTCGCTCATGTAGAAGGGATCGTAGGGACGGGTGCTCATGGTGTCAAGCTCTTTGTCCAAAATGGAGGCGGAGCTGTCCGCGCAGAGAATACCGCAGCGGGGCTTGAAGCCGGGGCCGCCTACCAGCAGCTCATGATCCTGAATGTACACATGCTTCTTCATGCACTGATGATAATAACCGATGGCCTTCTGAATGATCCAGGGTTGACCTTCCGACGCTTTGAAGCCCTCGGTCAGGTACTTCGCGTTATAAACGTCCATATCCACACGGGTGGCAAGATACTGCTGACGCAGCGCCTCAATACGAGTCATATATGCCTTTTCCATAGTTGCTCCTCCTTTTTGCGCCCGCTGTATATAAGTCGGGCAAAAAACTTTGGTGCCTATTTTTTAAGCACAAACTGTGCCAGTCTGCGCGTTTTATTTTTTTCTTCAAATATTTGTGTATTTCGTCAATTTTTACACACTCTGTTTGGCAATATCAGCCGCTTCAAGCGGCATTTTATCTCTGATGCCACATCATCACTGCAGCTTTGATTGTAGCCTGTTCCGTGATTGCAGCGCAAATAACGCAAAAATTTTTGCACTCATGCCTTGGTGCAAAATTTCTTGCAGCAAAAAACAGTGCAAAACGCAGCATAAACATCTGCCCGCAATCACTTCGCTATTCTATACAAATAAAAGGACTGACGCGTGTCAGTCCTTTTATTTGTATAGAAGTTATTGCTCTATTTGCTGTTCGCCGGAAATATAGTCCAGTATCATCTCCGCGGATTTCTCCACGCCGATGGAGGAGTCCACCACCAGCTCATAGTTTCCGGCGTCGCCCCAGCGCTTGCCGGAGATATGCCGGTAATAGGACGCTCTGGCTTTATCGGAGCGACGAATGTTGCGTCTGGCTTCCTCCAGCGTGTCGCCGTAGACCTCCATCACCCGTCCGATTCGGTATTCCTCCGGTGCGTGGATGAACACGCGCACCACATTCTTGTAATTCCGCAGCACATAATCCGCCGCCCGGCCTACGATGACGCAGGAGCCGTTGTCAGCGATTTTGCGGATGATGTTGGCCTGCGCCCTCATGGCACGCTGAACGGCGTGTGAGCTGAGATACAGGTCACGCAGGGCATCCGGCGCGTTTTTGTGGATGTCGGAAATGAACTCTTTATCCAGCCCGCTCTCATGGGCGGCCAGCGCCACCATTTCCTTGTAGTAAAAGGGGATGCCCAGTTTCCGCGCCACCACCTTGCCGATCTGCTTGCCGGAGGAGCCGTGCTCTCTGGCGATGGTAATGATGACGCCGGGCTTTGACGGCTTCAGGGCGATGGCATCTCCGTCGTCCGCCTGCACCGGCCTGCTGACGTAATCCTTCCGTAGGAACTGCCGGTAGAACACAACTCCCACGGTGCTGGTCACCACTTCTGTCACGGGGAAGGTCAGCCAGAACCAGTTCAGTCCCAACCGTGAGAAGAGATACCCCAGAGGCACGAACAGCAGCACCGTCCGGATCACGGTCAGAGAGGAGCTTTTCAGACTGGCACCCACCGCCTGGAAAAACACCGGAAAGATCAGGGATGTGACCATGGGCAGAAAGCTAACACCTATAAAGTGGAAGCCGAACCTGCCGATCTCAATCACCAGCGCGTCCTTCGTAAACACCCGCAGCATCTGTGTGGGGATGGCGTTGAAGCACAGCGTACCCACCGCCATCAGCGCAAGGCCGAACAGGATGGCGCTGGACAGCGTTTTCTTGCAGCGGTCAATGTTTCTGGCCGCGTAGTTGTAGCTGATGATGGGGACGATACAGGTCTGCATCGCGCCCAGCGGGATAAAGAAGAACGTCTGCCACTTATAGTAAAGGCCAAGGGCCGTGACCGCCTCATCAGAGAAGGTAGCCAGGATCAGGTTCAGTCCCAAAATGTAAAAGGTGTACGCTGACTGCATCAGTATGTTGGGAATGCCCAGCCGGAAAATCGCCGCGATATGGTGGGAATACAGCCTGAACTCCGGCGATTTGCGGAAGCCCTTCTTCATCACCACCAGCGCCGCCACGATCTGCCCCGCCACCGTTGCCACAGCCGCACCGGCAATGCCCATTTCCGGCAGGCCCAGCAGGCCGAAGATCAGCAGTGGGTCAAGAACGATATTCGTCACCGCGCCGAGGATCTGGGCGAACATGGGCGTTTTCATATCGCCGTTGGATTGCAGCACCTTCGTCCAGATGCTCTCCAGAAACAGGCCGAAGCTGAACACGCAGACGATCCGGCCATAGGTGATCACATCCTGAATGACGACCTCGGAATCCGTGGACATTCTGGCGTAGAAGGGTAAAATGAAATAGCAGACCGCCGCAAACAAAAGCCAGAGCACCACCGCCAGCGGTGTGCCAACACCCGCATACTCGTCCGCTTCCTTGCGGTTCCCCGTGCCCAGCTTCGCCGCCATGACCGTATTGATGCCCACACCGGTTCCCACAGCGAAGGCGATCATCAGCAGCTGCATGGGGTAAATGATGGACAGGGCCGTCAGGCCGGAAGCCGAGTATTTGCCCACAAAAAAGCTGTCTACAATATTGTAAAGGGCCTGAATCAGCTGCGCCAACATCACCGGCGGCGCAAGCCGGAACAGTATTCTGCTGATTTTTTCTGTTCCGAACAGATCGGTTTGTTCCATGGTTACCTCGTCTCCTCCAATGCCGTATTCAAGGCAGAATCAAACGCGAAAAGCAGCTCCGTCAGCGTCCGCAGCTTTTCTTTCCCCAATGCCGCCAGTGCGTGTTCCTCTATGACGTCAAGAGAGCGCAGCAGCTCCGCCGCGTAGGCTTCGCCCTGCTCCGAAAGGACGAACGCCTTTTCGCGGCCTTTGCTTTTTTCCGCGTCATATACCAGCGTTCCGTTTTCCCGCATGGCCGAAATGACGTTATGGATGGTCTGCTTTGGCAGAATGTAGCTGTCGCAGATCAGCTTCTGCGTACAATAGCCATACTCCCGGATGGTATACAGCACCAGCATCTCATGATAACTGATGCCGTGTATACTTGACCACGCGGAATAGGCGCCCCGGCATTGGATAATGGCTTTGTTGACGTCATTTATCAAACGGTATGATTCTCGATCCATACTGCCCTCCAAGTCCCAGATGGGACTAGTGTAGTATAAGCGCAGGATGCAGGTTTGTCAAGGGGCTGCGCTGATTCAGGCAAGGTATAGTCTGCGATTATTCTTTGTATCAAGGCAAGTGTGAGAAAAACGGTACAGCCGAAACTGCACCGTTTTCTCTTGCCGCACGATAGTTCTTATCGAGAGACAATGTCTGTGTATGCTTTGTATGAGGAGGTAGGAGCCGACAGAATGGCAATCTCTGCCGTACCCCATCTAGGGTAACAACACCTTAAATCGCTGTATTGTTTACTTAGCGGTGTACACGCCCTCGCGCAGGTAAGCCTGCAGCTGCTCGTGGTTCATGTGGCCGATATCCAGATAATCCAGAGTGTACTTGCTCTCGGCAGCCAGATCACGCTTGAGCATGGTGCTGGCCAGCAGGATCATGGAGTCGATAATGGGGGTGGCTACGCCGTACTTCTTGCCCAGCTGGCTCATCAGGTAGCAGCCCACGGGCACATCCTCGGTGATGTAGCGGTTCTCCAGATCGAAGGGGCCGTCGCCGTAGAAGTTCTCGTACTTCTCGGTGAAGGGCACTGCGAAGTCGGGGCCCATGTACTCCTTGCCGTACATGGTAGTACGGGAGAAGAAGTCCTCATAATTCACAGTGCACAGGCCCACTTCCATCTTGGCAGCCAGAGCCTTCTCTTCCTCCCAGAACTTGGCCTGAACCTCGGCGATGGCCGGGCACAGTGCGAAACCGTACAGGGAGTAGTTCTTCTTATCCTGACCCAGAACGGTATCGAAGTTCTGCATCACGGCAGCGCCCAGAACGGCGCCGGGAACATGGATGACGGGGTTGACGTTGGACAGGTTGATGTCCAGAACGGTGTTGCCGCGCACGAAGCCGTGGTGGAACTCCTCGCCCTTCTTGGAGATGGTGACCTCGCCGTCAGCATCCATGATAGCGCCGAAAGCGGGGATGTACCAGGCGGAAGCCATGAAGGCATCGGTGTCGGTGTCGGGCAGAGCGCAGCCACGGATGGTGGTGATACGGTCTTCCACCTTGCACTCGTTGGTGACGACGCCGCCGCGGCGCACGATGCGGATGCCATAGGGAGCAGTGTACCAAGCGCCAACGATGACCTTCTTGGTGCAGTTCATCTCGCGCATCAGCTTGCGGAAGATGAAGGTGCCGCAGTTATCAGGCAGGATGTGGATAACCTGACCGTCCTCCAGCAGGGGGATCAGCTCACGGAAGATGGTCTCGTGAGCCACGGCCACGGCGGCCACGATGATGATGCCAGCGCCCTTCACGGCCTTAGCCATGTCGTCGGTAGCCAGAGCGATCTTCACAGTGCCCTTGCGCTGATAGCCGAAGTAGCTGAACTGTGCACCGGCCAGAGTGATGCCGGTCTTCTCGATGTTGGTGAAGTTGGTCTTAGCGAAGCGGGGCTGATCCCACAGGCGGACTTCCTTGCCAGCCAGAGCGCAGTCAGCAGCCATGGTCTTGCCCACAGCACCAGCGCCCAGGATCGCGATAGGCATATCCTTCAAATAACTCATATCCATTGTGATATCCTCCTTAAAATAATAATCCGTAAAATTGGGTCGTGTTCCAACTTGCAATTCATTGCCGCGACCCACCATCTGAGGTCATTGTATCGAATGTTACCGCCGTTCGCTTTGCTCAATCTTTCTTTTTCTTTGCCGCTTATCGGATACTCAGCTTTCTTTTTTCTTCGGGTATTGCTGCACTAATTCTATATAGTGTCAACTCCTTCCACGCTGCCCGACGCCGAAACAAACACCCCGCGTCAAGGCAAGAGAAACGGCAAAGAAAAAGCGAAACGGAGCAAATCATTTTTATAGGCCGGTCAGTAAAATAGAAATTGTAAATTCGCAAATATGCCCTAATCTTGTAAAAAACCTACACGAGGAGGTCTTTCTTTATGGACAAGAAGAAAGCGGTCATCATGGACGGCAACGAAGCCGCCGCGTATGTATCCTACGCATTTACGGAAGTGGCGGGTATTTTCCCCATCACACCCTCCAGCCCCATGGCGGAGCATGTGGACGAGTGGGCCGCCAACGGCAAGAAGAACCTGTTTGGCCAGCCGGTACAGGTGGTGGAGATGCAGTCTGAGGGCGGCGCCGCCGGTACGGTGCACGGCTCCCTGCAGTCCGGCGCACTGACCACCACCTATACCGCGTCCCAGGGTCTGCTGCTGATGATCCCCAATATGTATAAGATCGCCGGTGAGATGCTGCCGGGCGTATTCCACGTCTCCGCCCGCACCCTGTCGGCCCACGCCCTGTCCATCTTCGGCGACCACAGCGACGTGATGGGCGTGCGCAGCACTGGCTTTGCCATGCTGGCGTCCTCCTCCCCCCAGGAGGTCATGGATCTGGGTGCGGTGGCGCATCTGAGCGCCATCCACTGCCGGATGCCGTTCCTGCACTTCTTTGACGGCTTCCGCACCAGCCACGAGATCCAGAAGATCGAGGCGCTGGACTACGAGGAGCTGCGTCCGTTGGTGGACATGGACGCTCTGCGGGCCTTCCGCCGCAACTCTCTGAATCCGGAGCATCCCGCCACCCGCGGCACCACCGTGAACCCCGACATCTTCTTCCAGTGCCGCGAGGCCTGCAACGAGAAGGTGGCCTCCATTCCCGAAGCGGTGGAGCACTATATGGCCGAGATCAGCAAGCTGACGGGCCGGGAGTACAAGCTGTTCAATTATTATGGTGCGCCCGATGCCGAGCGTGTGGTGGTGCTGATGGGCAGCGCCGCCGAAACCGCCAAGGAGGCTATCGACTATCTGACCGCCAAGGGCGAGAAGGTGGGCCTGCTGAACGTTCATCTGTACCGTCCCTTCGCCGCTGATAAGTTCGTGGCCGCCATCCCCGCTTCCTGCAAAAAGCTGGCGGTGCTGGACCGCACCAAGGAGCCCGGCGCTATGGGCGAGCCGCTGTATCAGGACATCTGCTCCGTATACAAGGAGCTGGACAGCGATATGGTCATCGTGGGCGGCCGCTACGGCCTCAGCAGCAAGGACACCACCCCCGGCCAGATCATCGCCGTGCTGGATAACCTGAAGCAGGAAAAGCCCAAAAACAATTTCACGGTGGGCATTGTGGACGATGTGACCCATACCTCTCTGGATGTGACCTGTGAGATCGACACCTCTCCCGCCGGTCAGACCAGCGCCGAGTTCTGGGGCATGGGCTCCGACGGCACCGTGGGCGCCAACAAGAACTCCATCAAGATCATCGGCCACGCCACGGATCTCTACTGTCAGGCGTATTTCGTCTACGACTCCAAGAAGTCCGGCGGCCTGACCCAGAGCCATCTGCGGTTCGGTAAGGAGCCCATCCGCTCCCCGTATCTGATCCAGTCCGCCGATTTCGTGGCCTGCCACAACCCCTCCTATGTCCATAAGTACGACATGGTGAAGAACCTGAAGGAGGGCGGCGTGTTCCTGCTGAACTGCGCATGGGATGCCGAGGGTCTGGAGAAGAACCTGCCCGCCGCCATGAAGCGGGCTCTGGCAGAGAAGAAGGCCAAGTTCTACACCATCGACGCCATTAAGATCGCCCGCGAGCTGGGTCTGGGCAGCCGCACCAATACCATTCTGCAGGCGGCGTTCTTCAAGCTGGCCAACGTGATCCCTCTGGAGCAGGCGGTGGCCGAGATGAAGGACGCCATCTATAAGACCTACTATAAGAAGAAGGGTCAGGCCGTGGTGGACATGAACAACGCCTCCATCGAGCACGGCATCAACGAGCTGGCAGAGGTGGCTATCCCCGCCGCCTGGGCCACCGCCCAGGACGCTCCCGTGGAGCGCAAGGCCCCCGACTTCATCCGCGAGGTGGTGGACGTGATGAACCGCCAGGAGGGCGACAGCCTGCCGGTGTCTATCATGAAGAAGTACGGTCTGGAGGACGGCACCTGGCACGCAGGCTCCACCAAGTATGAAAAGCGCGGCGCGGCTGTGGAAGTGCCCCAGTGGGATATGACCAAGTGCATCCAGTGCAACCAGTGCTCTCTGGTTTGCCCCCACGCCGCCATCCGTCCCGTGCTGCTGGACGAGAACGAGGTGCAGAACGCTCCCGCCGGTTTCGAGACCAAGAAAGCCACTGGTCTGGCTCAGTATCAGTACCGCATGCAGGTCTCTCCCTATGACTGCACCGGCTGCGGAAGCTGCGTCAACGTCTGCCCCGCCAAGGAGAAGGCGCTGGTCATGCAGCCGCTGGAGAGCCAGCTCGGTCAGGCAGAGAATTGGGAATACGCCGTGGAGACCGTCACCGTGAAGAAGGACGCCGTCAGCGACAAGACCGTCAAGGCATCCCAGTTCGCCAAGCCCTACTTTGAGTTCTCCGGCGCCTGCGCGGGCTGCGGCGAGACGCCCTACATCAAGCTGGTGACCCAGCTCTTCGGCGACCATATGTACATCACCAACGCCTCCGGCTGCTCCTCCGCTTACGGCGGCTCTACCCCCAGCTCCCCCTACTGCACCGACTGCAACGGCTGCGGCCCCGCCTGGGCCATGAGCCTGTTTGAGGATAATGCCGAGTACGCCTACGGCTATCTGCTGGGTCAGGATGCCATCAAGCGCCAGTTGAAGGCCGCCGCCCAGACGCTGGCCGACAAGGGCGTGGCTGCTGATGTGTGCAAGGATTACATCGACAAGGCCGAAAGCGCCGCCGAGTCCCGCATGGCAGCCGACGCGCTGCTGGCGGCTGTGGCCGGCGACAAGAGCGACGAGGCTGAGTTCATCCGCAATAACAAGGAATTCCTGACCAAGAAGAGCGTCTGGGCCTTTGGCGGCGACGGCTGGGCCTACGATATCGGTTACGGCGGTCTGGATCATGTACTGGCCTCCGGCAAGAACATCAATGTTCTGGTGCTGGATACCGAGGTGTATTCCAACACCGGCGGCCAGTCCTCCAAGGCTACTGCTGCTGCGGCTATCGCCAAGTTCTCCGCAGGCGGCAAGGTCACCAAGAAGAAGGATCTGGGTCTGATGGCCATGAGCTACGGCTACGTCTATGTGGCACAGGTGGCCATGGGCGCCGATCCCGCCCAGACGCTGAAGGCCATCCGGGAGGCCGAGGCCTACGACGGCCCCTCCATCGTCATCTGCTACTGCCCCTGCATCGAGCACGGCATGAAGGCCAGCATGGGTCTGAGCCAGATTGAGGAGAAGAAGGCCGTGGAGTGCGGCTACTGGCACCTGTACCGCTATGATCCCCGCCTGAAGGAGGAGGGCAAGAACCCCTTCCAGTTGGATTCCAAGGCGCCCACCGGCGACTTCCAGCAGTTCCTCATGGGCGAGAACCGCTACGCTTCCCTGAAGCTGTCTTTCCCCGAGAAGGCGGACGCCCTGTATCACAAGGCCGCCAACGACGCCAAGGAGCGCTATGATGGCTACGTCAAGCTGGCCAAGGAATAAGAACAGGAGGAAACGAAAATGGCATTGATGACCGCGAAAGAATACATCGACTCCCTGCGCAAGCTGAACACCCGCGTGTATATGTTCGGCGAGAAGATTGACAACTGGGTGGATCACCCCATGATCCGCCCCTCCATCAACTGCGTGGCCATGACCTACGCGCTGGCCCAGGATCCCCAGTATGAGGATCTGATGACCGCTACCTCCAACCTCACTGGACGGAAGGTCAACCGTTTCACCCACCTGCATCAGTCCGCAGACGATCTGGTGAAGAAGGTGAAGATGCAGCGGCTGCTGGGCCAGAAAACCGCCAGCTGCTTCCAGCGCTGCGTGGGCATGGACGCTTTCAACGCTGTGTACTCCACCACCTATGAGGTGGATGAGAAGTGCGGTACCCACTACCACGAGAACTTCAAGAAGTTCCTCATTATGGTGCAGGACAACGACCTGACGGTGGACGGCGCTATGACCGACCCCAAGGGCGACCGCAGCAAGGCACCCCATCAGCAGAAGGATCCCGACCTGTTTCTGCGGGTGGTGGAGCGCCGCCCCGACGGCATCGTGGTCAACGGTGCCAAGGTACACCAGACCGGCGCGGTGAACTCTCACTGGCACATCTTCATGCCCACCATCGCCATGGGCGAGGCGGACAAGGACTACGCGGTGTCCTTCGCCTGCCCCTCTGACGCCGAGGGCCTTTATATGATCTATGGCCGCCAGTCCTGCGACACCCGCAAGCTGGAGGAGGGCTGCATCGACGTGGGCAACAGTAAGTTCGGCGGGCAGGAGGCATTGGTGGTTCTCGACCATGTGTTTATCCCCAATGAATATGTGTTCCTCAACGGCGAATATGAGTTTGCCGGAATGATGGTGGAGCGCTTCGCCGGCTATCATCGCCAGAGCTACGGCGGCTGCAAAGTCGGCGTGGGCGACGTGGTCATCGGCGCTGCCGCACTGGCCGCCGAGTACAATGGCGTGGAGAAGGCCAGCCACATCAAGGATAAGCTCATTGAGATGACGCACCTGAATGAGACGCTGTACTCCTGCGGCATTGCCTGCTCCTGCGAGGGCTGCCCCACCAAGGCGGGCAACTATCAGATCGACCTGCTGCTGGCCAACGTCTGCAAGCAGAACGTCACCCGCTTCCCCTATGAGATCGTGCGTCTGGCTGAGGATATCGCGGGCGGCCTGATGGTCACCATGCCCAGCGAAAAGGACTTCAACTCCGATCTGCCCGTGGGCAATCAGGGCGAGACCATCAGCGAGATCTGCAACAAGTATTTTGCCACCCACGAGGGCGTCAGCACCGAGAACCGGCAGAAGGTGCTGCGCTTCCTGGAGAACATATGCCTGGGCGCGGCGGCGGTCGGCTACCGTACCGAGTCCCTGCACGGCGCAGGCTCTCCCCAGGCCCAGCGTGTCATGATCGCCCGGCAGGGCAACATTCAGGGCAAGAAGAAGCTGGCCAAGAATATTGCCGGTATTGAAGAGTAATCCCCCTAACAAATAAGTGCAGAGGAGAGGTTCGCTACGAGCCTCTCCTCTGCACTGTTAATGATCAAAACAAGAAGGCTGCCTGAATGGAAATTCAAGCAACCTTCTTTTCTCTCCCCTTATGAGATAATTTGTACCAGTCTCATGTTAGAAGTGCTTTCAGCGCCGTGCGATCTAAGTCACGCCCAATCACATTGAGCATTTTGCCGCCCGGCCATTCTGCTGCTGACTGAATCCCCAACTGATTGGGTGCGGCATTCACCTGATACAACACTCCTTCCGCGCCCTCAACGCAGCCCTTGATCCGATATACCGTGCCACATCTGCCGTCCATCGCCTTTATCAGGGCAGAGGTCAGAGCAGCTTCGTCCCAAAGGCGTTTTGAAAAAATGGATAGGCTCTGCGCAAAGCTCTGGTGATTCATATGGCTACGCCAATGCTCCTTGCGCCGCCAACCGGCGCAGGAGAGCGCCGCCATCTCCGCATCGGTAAGCTTATTCCACGCGGTGTCTTCTATCAGGCCCATAAATGGGCTGGTACACCCCTGCTGTGTCAATATCTGATCGACCCATGTCCGGACAGCCGTACTCATTCCCTCGGTAGGGCCGTCACGCTGGCTCAGAAGGATCGCACCGCTGCTGTGCAGTTGGCTGTACAGCATCTCCTGCTGCTGGGGCAACGTCAACTCCATGTCGGCAGGCGCCAGAACCGTTATGATACCGTTCAGATAGCCGCACACCCGTATGTCTACCTTTTCCACGATGTCCAGAAAATCATCGCAGTTAAATACGCCGGAAGGCTCGACGATCACTCGATCCCACTCTCCGCTGGCGCAGAGCTCACGTAGAAGCCGGTAGAAATTCACCTTTTGCCCACAGCAGACACAGCCTCCGGATAATTCCCGCACCTGCACACCTGTCTGGGAAAGGATCGCGGTATCCATTCCCGCAGTACCGAATTCGTTTTCGATTACGGCTACGCGCTCTCCGCGAGCTGTCAACCACGGGAGATAACGGTGGATAAACGTTGTCTTTCCGCTGCCCAGGAATCCGTTGATAAGGTCGATTTTTGTCATTACTTCTTATAAACCCCGTAGGTCTTGGCAATATCGATCATCCGCTGCGCACGGTCAAACGTGGCGTTGGCCGGATATTCACAACCGGTGGCCAGCATGAAGCCGCCGCCCTTCGCCATGGCGTCAATCTGATCTGTGCACTGCTTATCCCACTCCTCGTCGGTGCCAAACACAGCGTTGGCAGGTGTCACACAGCCGATCAGCGTCACCTTGTCACCGTACTTCTCCTTGCACTCCGCAAAGCTGGCACAGTCATCCGGCGGATACAGGAAGGAGATGGCCACAGGATCCATGCGCTTGATCTGTGCGTCGAAGTATAT
This sequence comes from uncultured Oscillospiraceae bacterium, assembly GCA_934597585.1. GTDB lineage: Bacteria > Bacillota > Clostridia > Oscillospirales > Oscillospiraceae > Vescimonas. The sequence goes on along the minus strand of CAKTSA010000001.1, from coordinate 12,386 downwards.
CTTCTCGCCGCAGTTATGGATCATAACCATGCAGTTATGCTCACGGACAACGTTGCTCAGCTCCTCAATCGCCTCGCCCTCCATATCGTCCCACATCTCCTTGGACATAATGGAGCCGGAGGCAAACAGCGTATCGAACATGATCGCATTGATACCCGTTTCAGCCAGCGCGATGCAGTATTCCTTCAGCGTTTCGTTGATCTCCTTGACGGCTTCCTTTACCGCATCAGGATCATCGTAGATATCCATGTACAGATCTTCCTGATTGCGCAGCATAGACAACACGCCCAGCGGTCCAAACACGAATGCCACAGTGGGCTTTTCCCCACCCTTGGCGGCCACCAGCTTTTTGCACACATCAATGTGCATCATCATGCGGTCGCAGGTGCGGTAGTCCACCTTTTTGATCTTGGGATAGTCCTCAATATCCTGGATCACGCACTGGCTGTAGTCAGGATGTGCTGCCTCATTTTCGTCGAAGATCAGCTTCTGGCCCCATGCGGCACATTCAACGGACAGGTCGATCAGAGTCACGATGCAGTCAATATCAAACTCCTCTGTCGATTTGATAAAGGCCTCAGCGCACTTATCGGCATCCTGCGACCACTCCGGATAGCTGACACCGGTCAACTTGCGGGTGATGCCGCAGAGAATGGGGTATACCGGCACACGGTCCGGCTCCTGATGCTGCAGCGCCGCCACAACACGTTCCATAGAATTCATAGTTTTCCTCTCCTTTGTTCTGATTGTATCTCCTATTATAATGTAGTATGCTGCTTACATATAGTATTTTCCCGCTCTTTATCGCCTTTTCCTACGAAGCTTGTAGGTTGATTTTCTGGCATATTTGAAAGGACAAAAATCTCCCGCATACACTCGGTATGCGGGAGGTTTTTAGCGGATTCAGCTGATTTTCTGTGCGCAGCTTTTTCGATATGCGTTGGGGGAAACCCCGGTCACATCATGAAAGGCCCGCGTAAAAGTCGAGTTGCTGCTATATCCGACCATCACGGCTATATCAATAATATCGTAATCAGTTGTCTCCAGCAGCTCCTTCGCCTTATTGATACGCAGATAGCGCAAATACAAGCTGGGAGATACGCCTGTGATCTGCTTGAACCAGCCATTATAGTAAGTCACGCTGTAATTCTCCATTTCCGCCAGCTGGCTGACCGTAATAGGCAGGTCATAGTGCTCGTTGATGTAGCGGATAGAAGGGACAGCACAATTCTCGATCAGCTTACTGTATAAGTAGCTGTACAGATATCTGATCGAGCTGCTGTTTGGCTCTTGACGCAGTTCCTCCTGAATGAGGCTGACCAGCTGCAAAAGCCGGCCTTGCAGGGCGATAACGAGCGGGCAATTCAGCAGTGCAGTATTCTGTTCGCGCAGCATATGGTCATGCAGGTTGATGACAAGGAGCTGCCCGCAGAAGCTGCATTCGTGTTTCGTATCCGCGGGGATATAGCACAGTGCATTTTCTGCTACCAGATACTCCTCTTCGCCAATACATATCTCCATAGATTGTCCGATCGGCGCAAGTATCTGCGGATATGTGTGCGTATGCATTCCGTTGCATTCGTGAAAAACACGGATGTCCATTTTCGCTGCCATTACGGGCCCTCCCCTCTATCATCTGCCGGCGGCACGCCGGTTCAAATCATGATTTTCAATCAGAACTTCAAAAGCTCGGCGGGAACGTATTTCTCCAGGATCGCACGGCGTGCGGGCTCCAGCTCCGGCATCTGGTACTCTTCCAGACGCTTCAGGTATGCTCTGGTGGTGCGCTGTACCACGCTCTCGCGGCCGGCGCCGATCCATGCGGCGTGACCCATGCGGCTGGGGATCATCAGGTTCAGGTAATCCTGACGGTACAGCTCTGTGGAATCTTCCAGCAGGTCATCGGACAGATCCAGGAAACTGCCGAAGGGACCGATTTCCTTAACTGCGTCAAACATCAGGGTCTCCTCGTTGATCTCAATACCGCGCAGTATACGCTGCACGCTCAGCAGGATCTCTTCGTCATAAATGAACTTGTCAAAGCTCAGGGTGCTGTCGGAGTCCAGGCTGCCGCAGGAGTGCACCATGAGATCGGCGCCGCTCTGCAGCGTGGCATACATGGTGGAGAAGGACTCTACGCCTGCCTGCATGTCGTTATCCTTTGCGTCGCAGGAGGAACCGCCCGTGCGAACCGGCAGGCCATAATAATTGCCCAGCGCCTTGGTCGCAGAGAAGATCAGGCACTGCTCCGGGCTTCCGATCGTGGGACCGGCATAGCGCAGATCGCAGCCATGGCTCTGGATGCCGTACAGCACCGGCGCGCCGGGGTTAATAAGCTGGGTCAGAACGATACCGGCCAGCACCTCCGCGTTGTTCACCATCAGCAGCGAGGCCAGAGAACCAGGCACCGTCATACCGTTGAGGCTGGAGGGGGTAATGAACATGGCCTGTCCGGCCTTGGAATACTCAATCAGAGCCTCGCACATGGCGGTGGAGTAGTGCAGGGGAGAGGCAACGCTGATAAGACCGTTGACGACGACCTTGTCATGGATGTCATAGAACTCCTGCGCCATCTTGATGGAGTTTCTGGCGTTTTTGGCACCATCGACCATGCCGATCATAGGGCGCTCATCCAGCATCAGCACGGTGGCCTGTGCCCAGTCAGAGGCATATTTCGCGTCCATGAACGCATAATCCAGCGCGTTCGGATTGGAGACCTGCAGCACACGGCTGGTGGCGCAGAGCTTCGTCAGCGCAACAAAGTCACGCTGGCCCACATTGTGGAAATCACCGTTCTCCAAAATAAATACCGGGCCGTAGGACGGTGCGCAAATGGTGCTGCCGTCACCCACGGTCACATGAGACTTGCGTCCGTACCAATCAAAGGTCTTGGGGCAGGTTTTCAGCGCTTCCCAGACATCCTTTTCACTGATAAAGACCTTTTCACCGTCCGTGCGGAACCCGTGCTGCTTGAAAATATCAACCGCATCCTGGCAGAAGAACATAACGCCTACTTCATCCAGCGTGCGCATAGATGCTTGGTGCAGCAGATCCAATTCCGCTTTCGTAGCAAAGTTATAGATGTGTTTCAAGATGATAACCTCCGTAGCTTTTCTATATTTTTCTTGGGACATGAACCGATTGACAGACGCTTACCACTGTCAGACAGGTTGTCAGCGGCAATTATGCTTACATCAATTTTATAAGCACAAACTGTGCCAAACGCCGTTTTTTCTTTTATTTAACGCGAAAACTGTCAGCTCTCACAGTAATTTTATCAAACAGCTGTGAGTTTCGACAAAGAACAGCCACGGCAGACAGCGTTCTCTTTTTTGTGACCGCTCCGCTTCTGTAAGGAAATGGCCGGTAAGATCGACCCACCGCAAGATAAATTTGCATTTTTACAAAGAAAACGCAAGAAATTCTTGCGCTTTCTTCGACGGATTACTTCTCTTTGGAATACAGGCTCTCTTCATGCTGCATCTGGAGCTTCTTTAGCCGATGCTGCAAATTTTGCCGCGTGATCCCCATCGCTTTTGCCGTGCGGGAAATATTTCCATCGTTTTCTGCCAGGGCGCGGCGCAGGAAGTCGCGTCCTGCTTCCGCCATAGCATCCTCCATGGTCTGGGCGGACTTGACGGCGGTGGAAGGCATCACCTGTCCCGTAGCGTCCAGAATATGCTCGGGGATATATGCCGGGGTGATCAGATCTTCCTCCTCCGGAATGATGTTCATGGCGTATTCCAGCGCATGCTGCAATTCCCGGACATTTCCCGGCCAGTCATAAAGCTGGAAAAGTGTGAGAGTTTCCGGCGCCAGTGTGCGTACATTCTTGAGGAGCTTTCGATTGTTGTCCGCAATAAATGCTTTTGCTAAGGGCAGGATGTCTGCCTTTCTGTCCCGGAGTGCCGGAATGGTAATGTTGATCACACCGAGGCGGTAATAAAGATCCTTGCGCAGAAGCCCCTTTTCAATGGCTTCCAGCGGCGGAATATTGATGTTGGAGAGGAGCCGCACATTCACATGGATCTGTGTGTTGCCGCCTACCCGTCGGAAAGTACCTTCCTGAATGACACGCAGAAGCTTCGATTGCAGCGCGATATCCATGGAATTGATCTCGTCCAGCAGCAGGGTGCCGCCGTCAACCTGCTCAAGAAGTCCGTTTCGCTTCTCCGCGCCGGTGTAGGCGCCCTTCTCTGTGCCAAACAGCATGGACTCCAGCAAGGTATCCGGAATGGCGGCGCAGTTGATCGCAACGAACGGGCCGTCAGCACGGGGACTGGCGTTGTGAATGCTTTGAGCAAACAGCTCTTTTCCTGTGCCGGTTTCTCCATAGATCATCACATTGGAGTCTGACCGGGCAATCATTTTACAGCGCTCGATCGCCTTCTGCATGGGCTGGCAGCAATAGGCGATATCATTAAAATGGTATTTTGCCTTCAGAGGCGAAACCTTCTTGGATGACGCGGGCGCACGGGCCTGATCCACCAGCGCCTGCTGCAGCTCCACAATACGCTTGCTCATTTCCTCAAGGCGGCGGCGATCCTCCATAACAGAAATAACGCCCATCATTCTTCCACCCTCAAAGATCGGATAGTTATTTGATAATACCTCTACCTCTTTGCTGGTGCTGGTCAGAAATACCTGACGCAGATTCAGGATGGGCTTTTTCTTTTCGATCAAAAGCGGGACTACGAGCGGTGTATCTTTGCGCGGGCGGTACAGCTCGGAAACATGCTTGCCGATCACGTCCTGACTGATATGCGTTTCCAACCGCTCGGCGGCGGTATTGATAATCAGCATACGGCCATTCTTGTCCCAGATGGTAACGGCGTCGTTCATATGGTTCAGCGTGTTTTCCAACAGCCTGTACTTAAAGTCAACGCTGGCATCCCGAAAGACAAAGAGCTGCGTTTGCGGCGGAAGCGTTACAGTCTCCGGCGTCGGGCAGCGCAGCAGATACCGCCCGAAAGAAGGGCTCCATACCGAGGGCTGGTCTGTATCGCTTTCCGGAAAGGGAATGATATTCTCGATTTTTTCTCCTTTCGGCACGTCAGTCAGGCTCAAGAACTCCTTTGCCATGTCGTTCATATCCAGTATTGTACCATCACTGGCGTTGAGAACTGCACCAAACCCCATCGCGGAAAACACCTTCATTACATCAACGTAGTTCATACTCCGCCCTCCCGTAGTCGTCGATCTTCTCGTATGCAAAAATTTATTGCGCACCAGAAAGCTCTGTGCAAATAATTCTTGCCCACTAACATCGTATCGAAAACCGTCAAAAAAGTCAAGTCTCTTTCCATCGCATCACGATATAGCTATCCAAAAACACGAACCTGGGGCGAATACAGTTAAAACCGGCATATTCTGTAATACTTTATGTTTCCTCAACTCTCTGCAAGAAATTCTTGCACCATCTTTGTGTACTTTGAGTTAGCCAAGAAGTCATATTGAAAAGCACTTCACCGCTACACGTTGTCTCTGATAGCAGTCCGCTGTGTGTCTTCATTTTTAACAACATTTCAGCGAGAATGATATTACTTTTGCACAAAAATTTGACCGCATTCAAAAAAATGCGAGTTTTTTATAAATGTGGCATGGTACGTGCTTTAAGAAAAGTGACCGAGCGCGTGGCTGAGAGTCTCAAAAACAGACCGACAGTTATGCTTACAGCTGCGCCACGCTCCCGCCATGATACAGCATAATCATACATAATTAAATTAGGAGGTTCACATGGCAAACGAAAAATATTACACGCAGCGTATTCAGCGACTGAAAAAGCGTGTTCTGGATACGCCTCCTGAGGTCGATATCGAAAACGCCGTTATTGTCACGAAGGCATTTCAGGAGACCGAGGGTCAGCCGCACTATTACCAGAAGGCCTATTCCGTTTATAAGACTCTGCTGGAAAAGTCCATTCCCATTTGGGAGGACGAGCTGATCGTCGGCAACTCCGGCAGCAAGCAGAGAAGCGGCCTTGTTTGCCCGGATGACTGCTGGGCATTCCTTGACCGTGAGATCGACACGATCAACAGCAGAACCTATGACCCATTCAAGCTGCGGGACGAGGATCGCAAGACGTTCCTGGAATTCATCAAGCCGTATTGGAAGGGACGTTCCATCAATGATAAGTGGAATGCTCAGATCCCGGAGGATGTCGGCGCTCTGCGTGACTGCGGCGTTCTGTACATTGACCGGAAATGCGTTCGCGGCTGGGGCGAGCTGACTGCGGACTACTCCATGATCATCAACGAAGGCGTGGAGGGTATTGAGGCCAGGATCAACGATTCTCTCAGCAAGCTGGATATTACCGTACCCGGCGACTACAAGAAGATCAAGTACCTGCAGTCTCTGCTGCTCGTCTGCGAGGGCCTGCGTCAGTTGGGCAAGCGCTATTCCAAGAAGGCCATGACGATGGCCATGAACGAAAGCGACCCCCATCGCAAGCAGGAGCTGTTTAAGATCGCCGAGGTCTGCGACCGTGTTCCCGAGAAGCCGGCACGCACCTTCCACGAGGCACTGCAGTCCATGTTCTTCCTGCACACCTGCATCTACATGGAGCATGAGTCCGCCAGCTACAACCCCGGCTGCTTTGACCAGTACATGTATCCGTTCTATAAAGCAGATCTGGAGGCCGGACGGATCACCGAGGACGAGGCGCAGGAACTGCTGGAGTGCCTGTGGGTCAAGTTCGCCGAACCGTGCCTCTTCCAGGACGCCACCAGCGCCCGCTATTCCGCCGGTTATCCGCTGTTCCAGAACCTGTGCGTAGGCGGCGTGGACAGCAACGGCAGAGACGCGGTCAACGACCTGTCCTATATGGTGATTCAGGCGACGATGGACGTTCAGATGTATCAGCCCTCGCTGTCGGTCAAGTACAACATGGCACGCAACCCCGACAAGTTCCTGCGCAAGGTAGTGGAGCTGATCCAGATGGGTACCGGTTTCCCCGCCTTCCACAGCGACGAGGCCGGCATCATGATGATGCTGAACAAGGGTGTTCCGCTGCCTGAAGCATACAACTGGAACCCCTGCGGCTGCGTAGAGACCAGCCTTGCCGGAAAGCAGCGCTGCTATACCTCTTACGCGGACTACAATCTGGGCGCTATTGTGGAATTCGCACTGAACGATGGTAAGAGCGTCAAGTATGACCGCTATGTCGCAGCCCGTACCGGAGATCCTCGCGAATTCAAGACCTATGAGCAGTTCCTGAATGCTGTTAAGGAGCAGATCCGCTATGTGCTCAGATGCATGGTGGCCGGCAATCAGGTCACAACGGAAATCGTATATGACATGGAGTGCCCCGTGGCCTCTCTTACTTTCAAGGAGTGCCTGGAGAAGGGCAGCGATTACGCCTGGGGTGGCCCCAAGTACAGTATGGGAGACGGTCTGGACGCCATCGGTGTTGCCGACCTTATCAACAGCATTCTGGCGGTTAAGGAACTGGTCTACGACAAGCAGATGATCTCTATGGACACGCTGTGCAAAGCGCTTGCCGCGGACTTCGTGGGCTATGAGGATGTACACGCGATGTGCGTCAATGCCACCAAGTACGGTAACGACGACAAGGAGGCCGATGATCTGGCCTGCGATATGTTCAACTTCATCGCCGACTATATCGAAGGCTTCCAGCATGTTTTTGGTCGCTATACTGCCGGTATCCTGCCGGTTTCCGGCAACACCCCCTTCGGCGAGCAGGTCGGTGCGCTGCCCTCTGGTCGCCGGGCATGGAAGCCGCTGGCGGATGGCCTCAGCCCCGAGCAGGGTACGGATACCAACGGCATGAGCGCCGTCGTCCGCAGTGTTGCGAACATTCCCCACACACGGTATAATCAAGGTACGCTGCTGAACCAGAAGCTTGATCCTCTGTTCGCTCATGGCGAAAAGTCGGTCGAAGCTCTGATGGCTTATCTGAAGACACTTTGCTCTCTGGGTGTATTCCATGTTCAGTTCAATGTGGTGGATGAGGAACTTCTGCGTGACGCGCAGGTTCATCCCGAAGATCACAATGACCTTTTGATCCGCGTTGCCGGTTACACCGCATTCTTTACGGAGCTGGGGCCGGAGACGCAGGGCGATATCATTTCCAGAACAACACAGACATCTCTGTGATTTGCCGCTAAGGAGCGCTTTTATGGAACAAGGAACCGTTCTTCGTATTGAAAAAATATCTCCCAATGACGGCATGGGCCTTCGCACAGTAGTCTTCTTAAAAGGCTGCCCTCTGCGCTGTGCGTGGTGCTCCACGCCGGAGGGACAATCCACCAAACCGGAATGGTACTATAAGCAGGCGAAGTGTCTGCACTGTGGCCGCTGTATCCGAGCATGCCCTGAAAAGGCGCTGTCTGTCTCTGAGGACAGAACTGCGTTGATCCATGCCCGGGCAAAATGTGTGGAATGCTTCCGCTGTGCCGGCGTATGCCCCACCCATGCTGTGGGCGTATATGGCAAGCTCATGACAGTGGATGAAGTAATGCGGGAGATCCGGAAGGAGAGCCTGTTCTACTTCCATTCCGGCGGCGGTGTAACGCTCAGCGGCGGAGACATCCTGCTTCAGGCTGATTTTGCGGCCGCTCTGCTCAAAGAATGCAAACGGGACTGCATCCACACCATGGCGGAGCTCGATTTATTTGGCTCCTACGATCGCGTGGCAAAGCTTGCGCCGCTTCTGGATGCCTGTTTTGTGGATGTCAAGCACATGGACAGCGTTCAGCACAAACGATGGACAGGCGTTGAAAACGAGACGATCCTGCAAAACCTGCTTCGATTGTCAGGCGAGTTCCCACAGTTGCCGCTGCATATCCGGGTTCCTTTGATCCCCGGCGTCAATGACTCCGAAGAAAATACCCTGGCAACTGCAGAGTTCTGCCGACGCCTGACAAGCTGCCAGACACTGGAGTTCCTTCCGTATCATCGTCTCGGTATCGCAACCTATCAGTACACGCAGCGCGATTATCCGATGGGCGAACTGGAGGCTCTGTCCACCGCCGATGCATGCAGCCAAGTGGCATTTCTGTGCAAAAACTCATGGCCGTTTGCTATTCAGGTTTCCGGGAAGACGCTCTCTTAGACGTAGGCACCCATTCAACAAATCGAATTTTAAAGAGATATACAAAAGAAGATGCCTGCCGCCGGGCGGGACAACCCGTCCGGCGGTGGAACAGAAGGAGGAAAAGATTATGAGTACATTGCGAGGACTGGATAAGAAGGCATTTGTGACGCACATCGACGACGTAGAATGGATTGAAGTCAGCGAAGGTTTCCGTATCAAAAAGCTGCTTTGCCAGAAAACCGCCGGCAAGACAGAGTTCTATTTTGGCCTGGCTGAGTTGGCCCCCGGCAAGAGCATCCCTCCCCAGAAGGCAAACCTTTCCTGCTGCACCAACATCCTGAAGGGTCGGGTCTGGGCCCGTCTGGGCCGCCAGCGCTTTGAGCTGGAAGAGGGCGCGTCCAACTACTTCCCCGCAGGTCTTCCCCACGCTTATGAAGCCTCCGGCGATCAGGGCGTGACTTTCGTATTCTGCTATGCTACCGATAATTCTATCGGCGAGGATCTGAAGATCGAAGCCGTCTCCGAAGAGGAGTGCCGGGCCTACTATCAGCCCAACTGCCCCTCCAACCTGATGAGTCCCGGCACCGAGGGTACCGGCTGCCGTTGGGCTACCGCCGCCGATACCGATCCCTGGGTCATCGTGGAGGCCGCTCAGGGCACCCGGAGCCAGATGTTCCGCGCCCACTTTGACGAGATCAAGGGCTGCAAGGAACTGTGGTGGGGTGTCTGCACCACCCGTCCCAACTGCCGCTATACGCCCCACTTCCATGAGCAGGCAGAGATTTTCTATATCATCAAGGGCTTTGGCACCATGTACGGTGGCAGCGAGGTGTTCCAGGTTCGCCCCGGCACTCTGCTCTATGCTCCCAGCAACTGCATGCATGGCATGGTCAACGACTGCAACGAGGATCTGCTGGCTCTCTACTGCTGCAGCATCGAGACCGTCGGCACCGCCTACAACCGCGAGGAAGTGGCCGATGTGCCCATCGTAGCCCCTGCCGACAGAAACGACCTTATGCTCAGCAAGGTGTAAGCTTTACCCGTTGTGTTTGTAAAAAATAGGACAAGGAAAGAAAACGTATGAAAAACGAAACAAAACAGTCCGGCCGGGTATGGTCGATGATAAACCATAAGGTTTTTATAATTGGTATCGGTGTTTTACTTCTCTTTGTGGGCATCGGCATTGCATTCCCCACTGCCTTCAATAACGGTATGAACGCGTTCAACGCATTTGCTATGAAGCGTTTCAAGTGGGTCTATGTGCTCTGCGCCATAATCACCAGTGCCTTCGGCCTGTGGGTCATGTTCAGCAAGGTGGGCAATATCCGTCTGGGCGGCAAGAACGCCAAGCCCAGTGTAAAGACACTTCCCTGGGTGACCATCTCCCTCACCGGCAGTATCGCCATCGGCATCTGCTTCTTCGGCGTGGCAGGCCCCGTACAGAACTTTCTGAACCCTCCTGAGTTTCTGGGCATTGAGGGCGGCACTGCAGAGGCCGTTGTACCGGCGCTGCAATACTGCTTCCTGCACTACGGCGTTCCCGCCTACTTTATTGTCACCATGGCGGGCTTTGCTCTGGCCATCTCCGCTTACAATGGCCGTCGGGCTTTCCGCGCCAGCTCCGCGCTGTATCCTCTCATTGGCAAAGCTTGTGATGGACCTGTGGGCACCATTGTAGATGCCTTCATGGTTATGTCTCTGGTCATCGTGGGCACCAACATGGGCCTGTCCGTCATCCAATTAAACGCTGGACTGGGCAACCTTCTGGGCGGCGACATGAACTTTGAACTGGTCATCATCGTTGTATATCTGGTCATGACCATCTACTTCGCCTGCTCCGGCGTACACGGCGCCATGGGAGCCCTGAGCAATGTGAACGCGATTATGTATGTAGGCATTATCCTGTTTGTGCTCATCTGCGGTGGTGTGAACCGTCTGCTGGGCCTGTACAGCACCACCGTTTCTGACTTCATCATGAAGTACATCCCCTTGGTGGGCTTTGCTGATCCTGTTCAGCAAACCGGTTGGCAGGAGTCCAACTCTATGTTCTACTATTCCTGGAACGCTATGCCCGGCCTGCTGCCCGCTTTCTTCTATGCCAGTATCTCCTATGGCCGCAAGCTCAAAGAATTTGTGCTGGTCAACATCATGGTTCCCACCTTCTTTATGACCTGCTGGTATGTGTTCGTGGGCGGTACTGCCATCTTCGGCGTCATGGACGGCAGCGGCTTGGCCGAGGTCATCGCCAGCGAGGGCTCCGGTATTGCTACCTTCGCCTTCTTGGACACTCTGCCTCTGGGGGCTATCACCAAGTGGATATTCATTGTGATGGCGGTGATGACCTTTGTTACTTTCGCGGATGCCATCTGCTACTCCTTCCCCCTGATGTTCCTGAAGAATGTCACGAAGGATGCTGCCGATAACAAGACTCCCAAGATCCTGGTTGTGGGGACTGCCGTGTTCATGGCCGTTCTGACCCTGACCCTGCTGTTCGCAGGCGGCTACGATGCCATGGAGACCTCCATCCTCTGCTGGGGTCTGCCGTCCAGTGCATTGATTGTCCTATTCGCGATTTCCAGTTTCAAATTCCTGCTGAATCGTAAAAAATATGACGTGACCTATCAGGAAGAACTGGAGGAAGCCGGACAGTCTGAAGCCGCTGATTGCGAGGAGATCCCATTCCCCGCAGATGAAGCGGCAGATACTGAAATTCCCACAGCTGAGGCATAACATTGCCGCCGATTCCCAAAAGAAAAGAAGGCACGCAGAAACGCTGGACGTTTCTGCGTGCCTTTTTAGGTCTATCACGTTACTCTTGGGAATAGTCCGTCGGATCAAGCTGATAACGCCGTATCCGGTACTGCAAATTCTGACGGCTGAGGCCCAGCAGCTTTGCCGCCTGCGAGATGTTGCCGCCCGTCTGGCGGAGCGCGTTCTCCACACCCTGCCGCTCCATTCCACGGAGCATACTGCCAAGTTCCGGTGTTGTCTGTACGCACTCCCGCGCCGTTTCCTTTTGCGGCTGTATGCTGCGTATGTGGGCTGGAACATAATCCACGGTAATCGTGGACATCGCATCAGGCAGGACATTCATGGCATGCTCTATGCAATGCTGCAATTCTCGGACATTGCCCGGCCAATCATACGACATAAAAACCTGCAGCGTTTCTGCGTCAATGTTTCGCACGTTCTTCAGTAGCTTTTTATTATACGTCGCGATAAAGCTCTTTGCCAGCAGCGGGATATCCTCCTTACGCTGCCGCAGCGGTGGGATCGTAAAGTTGACTACACCCAGCCGGTAAAACAGATCCTGCCGCAGCTTACCCTCTGC